>CANGWB010000004.1 GCA_947457465.1 Chitinophagaceae bacterium
ATAAGGATGCTGACCATACCTCCATTGCGGGTAGTAGTATGGGCGGACTCATCTCGCTCTATGCAATCTGTGAGTATTCACAGGTATTCGGTCGGGCAGCCGGATTAAGCACCCATTGGCCGGGAACTTTTTCAGTGGAAGGGAATCCCTTTATCACAGCCTATCAATCCTATCTCAAAAAAAGATTACCCGATCCGGTCACCCATCGGATCTACCTCGATTGTGGCGATCAGGAACTCGATGCCTTGTATCCGACACTCCTGAAACAAGTCGAGCAGGTGCTGCGCGAAAAAAAGTATACGGATAAAAATGGCCGCGCTCGGGTCATCAATGGCACCGGACATTCGGAAAAAGCCTGGGCAGGACGATTGCCGGAAGTAATGCTGTACCTCCTTGGGAGGTAGTTTAGGGAGTTGAGAGAGTTTAGAGGGTTGAGAGGATGAGGGAGTTGAGCAAGTTTAAGCAGTTGAGATTTCGAGGCCTGACTTTGTCTCAACCTCCTCAACCCTCTCAACTATCTAAACTGTAAGTCAAAATATTTACTGAAAATCAACACGTTACAAGGGTGCGATAAAAAATACTCGCTCAAAAACCCTTTTTGACAGCTGATTTCTGCTAGCTTTGCGCTCCCTATTTCATCGTGGCCGGGATAGCGGCCGCACAAATTAAACATCATGAGTAAACTGCATTTCACTACGAAGCATGCGAACGAGGCTACCGTGAAGCGCAACTGGTATGTTGTGGACGGTACTAATCAAACCGTTGGACGCATGTGTGCCCGTATCGCAGCCATTCTGCGCGGCAAGAACAAAGCCTGTTACACCCCTCACGTTGACACCGGTGATTATATCATCGTGATCAATGCGGAGAAGGTGGTATTGACCGGCAACAAAATGGATCAGAAGATCTATGATCATTACACCGGTTATCCGGGTGGTCGTAAAGAGGAGACAGCTGCCAACCTGATCAAGCGTCGTCCTGAGGTATTGATCGAGCGCGCCGTAAAAGGTATGCTTCCCAAGAATCGCCTCGGACGCAAGATGTACAAGAAACTCTTCGTGTACGTAGGTGCTGCTCATCCGCATGGTGCACAACAACCCAAGGAATTGAAATTCTAAGCCCCCTTTAAAAAACGATAAATGGAAAAGCAAAAAAATAGCGTCGGCCGTCGTAAAGAAGCGGTCACCCGTGTATTCGTCACGAAAGGTGGCGGACAGATCCTGGTCAACGACAAGGATTACAAAGTGTATTTCCCACTGGTCTATTTGCAGAACCAGGTAGAGCGTCCGTTGAAAACAGTGGACATGCTCGACAAACTGGATGTGAAGATCAACGCCACGGGTGGTGGTGTGAAAGGACAGGCTGAAGCAGCCATGCTGGGTATCGCCCGTATACTGGTTGACATGAATCCTGAACTGCGTCCCGCACTCAAGGCGGCCGGATTGCTCAAGCGTGATCCTCGTTCTGTGGAGCGTAAGAAATTCGGTCATAAGAAAGCTCGTCGTAGCTACCAGTTCTCTAAGCGTTAATCGAAATCATCCATTAAAAAAGATCATTCAACTCATATGGAAAATAACACCTCGTTACAGCAGCAGTTACTGGATGCCGGCGTGCATTTCGGTCACCTGAAAAAGAAGTGGAACCCCAAGATGTTACCCTACATCTTCGCCGAGAAAAAAGGCATCCACATCATCGACCTCAATAAGACCGTCGATTGTTTGCAGGAAACAGCTGCTGCCCTGAAGCAGATCGCCCGCAGTGGACGTAAGATTCTCTTCGTCGGTACTAAGAAGCAAGCCAAAGACATCGTGCAGGAATGTGCACAGCGCGTAGGCATGCCGTTTGTCACCGAGCGTTGGTTGGGTGGTATGCTCACGAACTTCCTCACTATCCGCAAGAGCGTGAAGAAGATGCAGAGCATTGAAAAAATGCTGGGAGATGGATCCTTCGACAGCATCACGAAGAAAGAGCGTCTGACCCTCAGCCGCGATAAGGATAAGATGGAGAAAGTATTGGGTGGTATCGCACAGCTGGGTCGTGTACCTGCTGCGTTGTTCCTCGTCGACATCGGACATGAGCACATCGCTTTGGCGGAAGCCAAGCGTTTGGGTATCCAGACCTTCGGATTGGTTGACACCAACTGTGATCCGAACAAGGTGGATTTCCCGATCCCTGCGAACGATGATGCCACTAAGTCCATCACGATCCTCGTGAACTACATCACCGCTGCTATTGCAGAAGGTCTGGCGGAGCGTCAGGCTGCCAAGGAAGATGATGTAGAAGAGATGACCGATGATGAGAAAGAGCGTAAAGCCGCTAAACTCCTTGCCGAAGCAGAAGCAGAGGGAGGAAAAGGTGGCGGACGCCGTGGTGGTCCGGGTGGTGGTGGTGGCGCACGTCGCCGTACGCCAACCCGTCGCTAATCGGATCGGCTTGTGAATGTGAACGTTCCGTTTCGGCGGAACCATGTTGAATCATTAATCAATCGAATCATGTCAACCGTAACAATCAGTGCACAGGATATAAATAAACTTCGTCAGGCTACCGGCGCCGGTATGATGGATTGCCGCAAAGCCCTGACCGAAACAAACGGCGATTTTGAAGCAGCCATCGACTGGCTGCGCAAGCAAGGACAAAAAGTCGCCGCTAAACGTAGTGACCGCGAAGCAAAAGAAGGCGTAGTGATCGCGCAAACAACTGCAGATAACAAGACCGGTATCGTAGTTTGCGTGAGCTGTGAAACCGACTTCGTTTCTAAGAATACCGATTTCGTTGCCTTTGGAAAAAGCATCGCTGATGCAGCCGTGGCAAACAATGTTAAGAGCCTCGACGAGCTGATGAACGTGAAGATCGGCGACTTGACCGTAGCGGCGTTGGTCGACGAAAAACTTGCTACCATCGGAGAGAAGATCGGTGTAACGAAATTCGAGCGCATCGACGCTCCGTTCGTTTCCTCTTACATCCACGGTGCGTACCGCATCGGGGTATTGGTAGGCATGGACAAAGAAGCAGCTGATGCCGGTAGAGACGTAGCGATGCAGATCGCTGCCCTGAATCCTGTAGCCGTAGATGCCGATTCTGTTCCAGCCGATGTGATCGCCCGCGAAAAAGACATCATCGTGGAACTGATGAATCAAGATCCTAAGATGGCCGGTAAGCCTGCTGAGATGATCGCTAAGATCGCAGAAGGTAAGATGGGTGCATTCTTCAAAGAACAAACCCTCACGGCACAGGCCTTCGTGAAGGACGGCAGCAAGTCCGTTGCCGATTACCTGAAAGAAGCCGGTAACGTGACCGTTACATCGTTCAAACGTGTAGCGCTCGGTTAATCTAAAAAACATCAAATACAAAGGGATCCAATATCGGGTCCCTTTTTTTTGAGTTCTATATCTTTACTTCGAAATCATCTGCATATGCTTCCCAAATTCAAGCGCGTACTGCTCAAACTCTCCGGCGAATCCTTGATGGGTGATAAGAGTTTCGGTTTTGATACCGATGTTATCGCTCAATATGCAAAAGACGTGAAGGCGATCGCAGACCTGGGCGTGCAAGTAGCCATTGTGATCGGCGGCGGAAATATTTACCGGGGGATGAATGAAGCAGAGACCGGTATCGAGCGGGCACATGGTGATTACATGGGTATGCTGGCCACAGTCATCAATGGCATGGCACTGCAGGCGAGTTTAGAAAAAGTTGGTTTGTACACGCGTCTTCTTTCCGCCATCAAAATGGAACAGATCGCTGAGCCATACATTCGTCGACGTGCGATCCGTCACCTTGAAAAAGGCCGCATTGTCATCTTCGGCGCCGGCACCGGAAATCCGTATTTCACGACCGATACAGCCGGTTCGCTTCGTGCCATCGAGATCAATGCAGATGTGATCCTGAAAGGAACACGGGTAGACGGGATCTACACGGCTGACCCGGAAAAGGATCCTTCGGCTAAAAAATATGAGACCATCAGTTTTCAGGAATGCATTTCCCAGCAGCTGAAGGTGATGGATATGACCGCCTTTACCCTGTGCATGGAGAATAAGCTTCCCATCATCGTGTTTGATATGAATCAGCCCGACAATCTTCGCCGCGTTATCAGCGGAGAAAAGGTCGGTACACTGGTTAAATAATCCACATCGTAGATTTACGTAGGGTTTTTACGCGTCTTTTTCGTTCGCGAGGGACTACATTGCCGTGTCCAATTCCACTGAATTTCCGCCTCCGCCCCTGCTGATCACTGCTGCGTACGAAACGTGCGAACATGAAAGTATTATTAGTCATCCTCACCGGTGCGGAGATCGGTGTATGGGCAGCACTGCTGTTCACCATTGGATTTGCCTTGCATTTCTGGTGGACACAACGCCAGTTTGTCAAACAGGACCCTTTACAAAAAGAAAAATTACTTCGAGAGGAGACAGCTTGCTGGAAGAATCGGTTTCTTCAGGAAACAGGCACATTATCCAGAGAGTTGGATCGACTTCGCCTCGAGGCTGAAACCGCTGCGGACCGATGCAGCTCCCTTGAATCCGCTCTTTCCTCCAAAGAAGAATTACTGAATCATCTCAAGCACGAGCACCGTATTTATCGTGAATTGTTGACAAGCTCGTTGCGATCGGGCGAACCACTGGAGAAAAAACTCGAACAAATAGTTACGCTTTCTGCACCTATTCTGCCTGCTGAAGATCCCCTTCACCTGGACAAAGAGCAAGGTCGAACCCTGCATGCTGATCTGCACCGGGCTGAAGTACGTATCGAAGAACTGGAGTTGAAACTGATGGACATGGAAGATGAGATCCAGCGATTGCAGGCAACGGAAGGCGGTTCAGGCGATGTGAACGATGAACTGCTGGAGAAGATCTCTCAATTGGAGTCGCAGCTCATTCATGCCCGTTCCATAGCAGAGGCGCTTGAGCAGGCAAATACCCGTATTCGCGAACTGGAGGAGCAGCTCGAGCAGAGTGAACGACACCGTGAATCATTGAACAACTCCCACCACCGTCTGACAGAAGAGAACCAGGAACAATACAATCACTTCAAGACACAAATGAATGAACTCGTTGCTGCCCGTCAGCGATTGGCTCACCTGGACAGTCAGGCGGAAGAACCGCCGAGGGGGTGAAGGGTGAAGGATGAAGGATGAGATTTGAGTACGGATAAAAAATTCACCCTTCCCCCTTCATCTTTCAACTAAAAAGGCCCTTTTTTAGTACCTTCGCTCCTCTCGAAAACCAGCTTATGAACAAAGCAGACCTGATCGTACGCCTGTCTGAAGATGCCGGGATCTCGAAAGTGCAGGCAAATGCCGCACTGGATTCTTTCATCGAGGCGGTGACTCGAACGTTGAAGGCAGATGGGAAGGTGAAGCTGGTCGGTTTCGGGACCTTCGATACCTACAAACGTAAAGCCAGGGTAGGAAGAAACCCGGGTAATGGCGATGTGATCAAGATCAAAGCGCGTCGAGTCGCTCGTTTCAAGGCCGGAAAAGAATTGTCAGACAAACTGTAAACATCAATCATTCATATCAATCATTATGGGAAGAGGAGATAAAAAAACCGCAAAGGGTAAGCGCTTCAAGGGTTCTTTCGGGAAAAGCCGTCCGGCCAATGCCCCCAAAGTAGCCAAGAAGAACGCTGCTAAGAAAGCCGCCAAGTGATCGCTGCGCCTACGGCGCCAGACGTTGACGTAACCAGGACCCGCTCGGGTCCTTTTTGTATTTGATACGGTCATGCATCCGTCCTGGACGCCCCTGCCAAAACTCAACTGAATGAGCAGCCAACCGATACCCACCCCAATGGGCAGGGCGAACGATCTCTTTTCCTTCAAAAGTTGCTTTGATACTGTTGTATCGCTCTTCGAGCCAATTTCTATTTTCAATGATCGTACTCTGCGGCGACGAAACGGCTCCTAGCTGACTTTCTCGGGGGCGACTGCTGAAATAGGCATCGTTCTCCGCATCAGACAATCGTTCGATGTTTCCCCGTACTCGCACCTGTCGCTCCAACTCCTTCCAGAAAAGAACTACGGCAGCATTTGAGTTTGACGTCAACTGCTGTCCCTTATTGCTTTGATAGTTGGTGAAAAAATGAAAACTGTTTTCATCCACTCCTTTTAGCAACACAATACGAGCATCGGGTAAGCCCTCTGTATCGACGGTTGCCAAGGTCATGGCATTTACTTCATCGATCTGCGCTCTTATGGCTTCCTCCCACCATTTTCCGAATTGCTGCATCGGATCGGAAGCGGTTTCTGATTCCAGTAATTGGGCCTGCGCGTAGGTCTTTCGTATGTCGGCAATGGAGGTATGCATATGCCCGTAAAGGTAAGTCGGATCAAATAACCTGCATGATCGTTCGGAATGCAATAAAGCCATCTCCCCATTTATCATATCCTTTCTTTCTCATTCCTTCGGCGAACTCCCGGATATACCGATCGTAATGCGCTCGGTCGGGCGCCTCATACTGCGCAGCATAGGTTATGCCTTCTTCATCGTCCGACTCCAGCAGATGCAGTAATCGTCCGTTCGTAAAACAGCCGGTAGACACAACTTCCTGTATGTGTTCCTCCTGCATCCAGCGCAGCCAATTGGAATGAATGGGATGGCTGACCTTGATGGTCACATTGTAGATCAGTGGTTTCATTTTTTCAATTCGAGGTAAACTGGGCAATGATCGGAATGCTTCACATCCGGGAAAATCTCAGCATCCTTGAGTTTGGTTCGCAACGTATCCGTTATGCTGATATAATCGATCCGCCAGCCTTTGTTGTTGAGTCGCACCGAAGGAAACCGCTGACTCCACCAGCTGTAGCGATGTGGTTCAGGGTGAATATGACGGAACGTATCGATCCATCCGCTCTCAAAAAATTGAGTCATCCAGTCTCGCTCCTGTGGAAGAAATCCGGTCGTGTTTTTATTTCCCTTTGGATCATGGATATCGATCTCCTGGTGTGCAATATTGTAATCGCCGCAAAGGATCAGTTGCGGATGTGTCTTGCGGAGTTTTTTCAGCCAGGCATTGCATTCATCCAGCCATTCATATTTAAAGGACTGACGATGTTCGCCACTGGTTCCACTCGGGAAATAGGCGTTGATCAGCCGGATCTTTCCGAAATCAAGCTGGATCACACGACCCTCTTCATCGCTGGTGCCGTGTCCGTTCCCGTATTCGACATGATCGGGCAGGATCTTAGTAAATACTGCCACACCACTGTATCCTTTTTTCTGTGCCGAAAACCAATAGTCGTGATATCCTAGTTTGTGCAATTCATTTGTATCGATATCCTTCTGTTCTGCTTTTGTTTCTTGCAAACAGATGATATCGGCGGGGTCGGTGGCCAGCCATTCCAGGAATCCCTTACGGATGGCAGCCCGGATACCGTTTACATTATAGGAAATGATGCGCATCGGATAAAACAGGTAATTTTATTGCTGAGGCAATTTACTGGATATGACGCATAAGAAACACGGCAAGGAGATCAAGACTCCAATCATTCCGCCCAAAGAACACATTTTTCTTGAAGGTCCCAAGAGTCGAGGTTATGAACTCTTATTTGCTTGGCGAGTCTTTCGTCAATTCATCCGAGGTTTTCGTACCCTGCATTTCATGGGTCCTTCCATCACCGTATTCGGATCGGCTCGGTTTAAAGAGGATCATCCCTATTATCAGCAAGCCTGTGCCTTCGGGGAGCGGATCGCTAAACTCGGACTGGCTACCATGACCGGCGGCGGACCCGGCATCATGGAAGCTGCCAACAGAGGTGCATTCGAAGCGGGCGGCCTATCGGTCGGTTGTAACATTCTCCTTCCCTTCGAACAGCACGAGAATCCCTACCTGCACAAATCCATCACCTTCGAACACTTCTTTGTGCGGAAAGTATTGCTGGTGAAATATTCTTATGCCTTCATCATCATGCCAGGCGGTTTTGGCACCATGGATGAACTCTTTGAGACACTCACCTTGGTTCAGACAAAGACCATCACGAAATTCCCCATCGTGTTGTTCGGAAAGCAGTATTACCAACCGTTGATGGATGCCATTGCGGATATGGAAAAACAAGGCACCATTTCTCCTGACGACCTGTCTCTGGTTAAATTCACGGATGATATCGATGAAGCCATGGACTTCATCGCTTCTTATATTCAGAAACACTACACCGTCAAGCCTCGTAAACGACTCTGGTGGTTGTTTGAAAAGCGATGACGATTATTTGCATTAAGTTTACACCTCAATTAAAAGCATGAACATGTCAGGTGTTGATATCTTAGGTTATGTAGCCGGACTACTAACTGCCTTTACATTTTTGCCACAGGTAATCAAGACCTGGAAAACTAAATCCGCTAAGGATGTGGCACTCGCCATGTTTGTGATCGCCTTCACTAATCAGATCCTCTGGCTGGCATTCGGTGTACTGAGAGAAGATCCGGTCATCATCATCACCAATGCCGTTATGTTATGCATGACCGGACTCATGATCTCACTGAAGCTGAAATACAATCATAAGTAGCCAAATGGTTGATACGATCATCTGGGATTTGGGTGGCGTTTTGATCGACTGGAAGACCACGTACGTGTACGACGAGCACTATTTTGACTCAATCGAAAAGCGTACTCAGTTTTTCGATACCGTCTGTACCAATGACTGGAATGAAAATCAGGACGCCGGCTATCCGATCGCACAGGCGACCGCTGAAAAGATCGCCGAGTTTCCTGAATGGGAATCTGCTATTCGGGATTTCTATGGACGATGGGAGGATATGCTTCGCGGGTCTATTCCTGAAACCGTCGACATATTCCGTGACCTGCACACCTCAGGGCGATATAAATTTTACGCATTAACCAACTGGAGTGCAGAAACCTTTCCGATCGCATTGAAGCGATTTGATTTTTTACACTGGTTCGATGGCAGGATCGTAAGCGGCGAAGAAAAAACGCGTAAACCCTTCCCGGAATTCTATCAGATCCTATTCGATCGTTATCAGATCGTTCCTGAACGATCACTCTTCATTGACGACAATCTTCGCAATATTCAAGCAGCCGAGGCGCTTAACATTCCTTCGATTCATTTTCAGGATGCCGTACAGTTACGGGGAGAGTTGGTGGGGCGAGGCATTTTATAGGAGTTGAATGATGAACGATGAAAAATAATACATATCTCAACTCTCATCCCTCATCCTTCACCCTTCAACCACGGTTCGCAGCCATTTCGTTGCCTCCTCGAGGCTCATACCTTTTCGATCGGCATAGTCGGCGAGTTGATCTTCCTTGATCTTGCCCAACCCGAAATAATGACTTTCCGGATGTGCGAAATACCAACCGCAAACCGAGGCTGGTGGGTTCATCGCCAGACTTTCCGTTAAGGTGATGCCGATGCTCTCGGTCACGTTCAGCATCGAGAAGAGTTTCAGTTTTTCCGTATGATCTGGGCAGGCTGGATAACCGGGGGCAGGACGGATACCGGCATACTCCTCGCGGATGAGAGCCTCATTGGATAGAGATTCATTCGGTGCATATCCCCAGAAATCTTTTCGAACACAGGCGTGTAAGTATTCAGCCAGTGCTTCAACCATGCGGTCGGCCAGTATCTGAACAATGATCTTATTGTATTCATCCTGTACGGCTGCAAAAGCCTGTATGTGCTTTTGGGCATCGTGTATGGTAACGGCAAAGCCTCCCATGAAATCATTGCCGCCTGCTTGCTTGGGACGAACAAAGTCGGCCAGGGAGAAAGTCGGTTGTCCGATTGCTTTCTTCAATTGTTGACGAAGCATTTCCAGCTTAACAGCACCTTGCTCAGTCTCCACTTCAATTGTGTCGGCATTATTACTCTGCGCCGGCCAAAATCCATATACAGCTTCCGCCCGGAACCAGTTCTCCTTGATCACCTGCTCCAATAGTCGGTTCGCATCAGCAAACAACTTTTGTGCTTCGGCGCCATAGATGGGATCTTCCAACACTTGCGGATAACGCCCAGGCATTTCCCATGCAATGAAGAAAGGTCCCCAGTCGATATACTTTGCAATCGTGGCCAGATCGATGTTCTTCCAAACCTGTGTGCCTTTTTGTTTGGGTGTTGTAGGTAGGTAGTTCTTCCAATCAAAGTATTCTTTGGTCACAACCGCCTCTTCGTAGGGGATCCGGTTCTTCTTGTCTTTATTGGCAAATTGTTTCCGAAGGGTTTCGTACTCGGTACGGGTGTTGGATAGGAATTCTTTTTTATTTTCTTTATTCAGTAGACTGCTCACAACCGTTACACTGCGGGAGGCATCCAATACATGTATGACTCCATGTTCGTATTGCGGATCGATCTTAACCGCAGTATGCATGCGGGAAGTCGTGGCGCCGCCGATCAATAAAGGCTGTGTCATGCCTCTGCGTTTCATTTCGGCCGCGACATGCACCATTTCATCGAGTGAGGGGGTGATCAGTCCGCTGAGTCCGATCACATCAGCCTTTTCTTTTTCTGCGGTATCCAGGATCTTGTCTGCCGGCACCATCACACCCATATCCACGATGTCGTACCCATTACAGCCAAGTACAACACCCACGATATTCTTTCCAATATCATGTACGTCGCCTTTAACAGTGGCCAGCAAAACTTTTGGGGCCGAACCTTGTGTGGCCAGGGGATTGTTTCTTTTTTCTTCTTCGATGAACGGGGTGAGCCAGGCCACAGACTTCTTCATCACACGCGCACTTTTCACTACTTGTGGTAAAAACATTTTACCGGCACCGAAGAGATCGCCAACGACGTTCATGCCGTTCATCAGCGGACCTTCGATCACTTCCAGTGGTTTCGGATATTTCAAGCGAGCTTCTTCTGTGTCGATATCGATATAATCCGTGATGCCATGGATCAGGGCATGTTTGAGTCTATCTTCCACAGAGGCATTTCGCCAGGCTTCATCTTTGACTTCTGTTTTTCCTTTGGCCTTGACGGTTTCCGCAAAGGCGATTAGCTTTTCGGTCGCCTCGTTGTTATCGTTGTTGCGGTTGAGGATCACATCCTCACAGAGTTCACGCAGTTGCGGTTCGATTTCGTCGTAGAGCGCTAGTTGTCCGGCGTTCACGATACCCATATCCATCCCAGCGCGTATGGCATGAAATAAGAATACGGCATGCATGGCTTCACGGACATGTTCATTCCCACGGAAGGAGAAAGATAGATTGCTAACCCCACCGCTTACATGCGTGAGTGGCATTCTTTTTTTGATGGCCCGGGTAGCTTCGATGAAGTCGACACCGTAATTGTTGTGTTCTTCGAGTCCCGTTGCTACCGCAAAGATGTTCGGATCGAAGATGATATCCTGTGGCGGGTAATTCAGTTTTGTTGTCAGCAGATCATAGGCGCGCTGACAGATCTCCACTTTTCTGTCTTTGGTATCGGCTTGGCCTTTTTCATCGAAGGCCATCACGATCACCGAAGCGCCGAAGCGTTTGCAGATGCGGGCTTGCTCCAGAAATTTCTCTTCCCCTTCTTTCAGGGAGATCGAATTCACGATGCATTTCCCTTGTACGCATTTGAGTCCGGCTTCAATGATCTCGAATTTGGAGCTGTCGATCATAATCGGGATGCGGGCGATATCAGGTTCGCTCTGTAACAGGTTCAAAAAAGTGACCATTGCCTGTTTGCCATCGAGTAGGGCATCATCCATGTTTACATCGAGTACCTGTGCGCCGCTTTCCACTTGTTGACGCGCGACGCTGAGGGCTTCTTCATATTGATTCTCACGGATGAGACGCGCGAATTTCTTCGAGCCGGTGACGTTGGTGCGTTCGCCTACGTTCACGAAGTTGGTTTCGGGTCGAACAACCAGCGGTTCGAGTCCTGATAAGCGCAGGTAAGGTTTGATCTGATTCCGTTCGGCCATGGTAATTATGCTTCTTCAGTTTCGGTCAGTGTGTCGAGTAATATGGGGAGGGGGCGGGGTTTGATTGTCCTCACTTCTTCGGCGATGTGACGGATGTGATCGGGTGTGGTACCACAGCATCCGCCCACTATATTGACCCATCCGTTCTGGGCCCAATCTTCCAGATAATGACCCGTGTCTTCCGGGTGTTCATCATATTCACCCATCGCGTTAGGCAAGCCGGCATTGGGATAGGCCGATACGAAACAACTCGCCAGTTGGGAAAGTTCTTCGATATGCGGACGCATTTCTTTGGCACCGAGCGCGCAATTCAGTCCTACGCTCAGGGGATTGGCATGCATCACAGAAGTGTAGAACGCTTCGAGTGTTTGTCCGCTCAGGGTTCGTCCCGAGGCGTCGGTGATCGTACCGCTGATCATGATCGGCAAGGGTGCGATTCCGGTTTCGTCTGCCAGTTTTTGGATGGCATAGATCGCGGCTTTTGCATTCAGGGTGTCGAAGATGGTTTCGATGAGCAATAGATCGACGCCGCCATCGAGAAGTCCGCGTACCTGTTCGGTATAGGCTTCCACCACTTCATCGAAATGGATCGCCCGGTAACCGGGATTGTTGACATCCGGAGAAAGAGAGAGAGTTTTATTGAGCGGACCAATGGAGCCGGCCACAAATTTCGGGTGCTCGTTGCTGTTGGTATTATTGTCCCGGTACCAACCATCGACCGCTTTTTTTGCGCAGCGGGCCGCTTCCACGTTCAGCTCATAGGCCAGTGACTCCATTTGATAATCGGCCATGGCAATGGAAGTAGAACTGAACGTATTTGTTTCAATGATGTCAGCACCGGCATCGAGGTATTCCCGATGGATGGCTGTGATCAATTCGGGTTTGGTGAGGCAAAGCAAGTCGTTGTTGCCTTTCAGGTCGGTGGGCCAGTCGGCGAACCGGGTGCCCCGGTAATCTGCTTCCGTGAGCTTATGCCGCTGGATCATGGTGCCCATAGCCCCGTCGATCACGAGTATACGGGCGCGTAAACAATCCTGGATCGTTTTCATCGTCGATTCGTTGTGAACTATAAACGCGGGGGGAAACCGAGAGGTTTTGCACGTTTATTAGTTCGGTTTTTACAGGCTGAACAATAAACAAATCCGCCTGGAGTGCGAAAGTAGGGAAAAACGCCGTTTAGGGCGTTTTTCGTTTAGGGTTTAGGGATGAGGGATGAGAGTTGAGGGTTGAGGGTTGAGGGATGAGAGGTTGAGAGTTGAGAAGTTGAGGGGATGGGAGTGAGTCGGCGGGGTTAACTTCGTGCCATGAATCTTCCTTCTGCCTTATTGGAGCAAGCGGTGCAGGCTTTTTCGCAATTACCGGGCATAGGAAAAAAAACGGCCTTGCGGTTGGTGTTGCATTTGCTGAAGCAAGACGCCAAACAAGTGGAATTTTTGGCCGATTCATTACAGAAGATGCGCAACGAGATCAAGTTCTGTCGCCGTTGTCACAATATTTCCGATGGTGATGTATGTTCCATTTGCAGCAATTCCATGCGCAAACAAGCCTGTATCTGTGTGGTAGAGAGCATTCGAGATGTGATCGCCATCGAATCCACCTCCCAATTTAATGGTACGTATCATGTGTTGGGCGGACTCATTTCGCCACTCGATGGCATCGGCCCCGACCAACTACAGATCGAATCACTCCTCGAGCGCATTCAAAAAGAAGAAGTGGAAGAGATCATTTTTGCCTTAAATCCGACCATTCAGGGCGACACGACCATCTACTATATTCAGAAAAAAATCAATTCAGATCCGGATAAGCCCATCCGAATCACCACCATCGCCCGCGGGATCTCCTTCGGTGGAGAACTCGAATATGCAGATGAAATGACCCTCGCACGGAGTTTGCAGAACCGCTTGCCGGTGGAGAAATACGTCAGTAGGTGAGAAGGTGAGAAGATGAGGAGTTGAGGTTTGGACATGTGGCTCAACTTCTCAACTCCTCATCCCCTCAACTACAATTCGTATTCATTCTCCCAGTTCGCCTTCACCGTTATTTTTTTCTCGAGCAGACGAACGCGTTCAGGCTGTATGCGGGTAGGGAATAATTGTCCGCTATCCCATTTCCCATTTCCGTTCCGGTCGAATAGGATGCGTAGCTCATATGTACCGGGTAGAAAAAGGTCTCTTCGAAACAGACCGTCGCTTCCCAGTTTGGCATCCGCTATGATCACATCATTGGAAACCAATTGGATCACCGGTTTGGTATTGACTCCCTCTTCTGCTGTGCCTTGTAAATTGCGTAAACGGATTGACAGTTTTCCATAGTCCGCTTTTTTTCTGCTGTTGAAAGAGATCGTATCGCCGCGAAGCAGTTGTCGATCCAGCGTATCCTTCAGCGCATCTTTATCCACTACAACTCTATATAAAACATTTTCGGCCCAGGGAGCTGTTAAGCTGATCTTGCGCCGGGTACTATCCAACTCAACAACATAGTTGCTGACGGGCACAAAGGTGCTGTCGGTATACAATCGAATGCCGGATGTATCAAAACGGGTGAGTGGCTGTTCTAGTGTTAGCTCAAACGGACGAAGCAGATCTTGTTTGCCTTCACTCAGGTTATTAGTGTAACGAATGCGTCTGTCATTCGCTGTTCCGCCGGGTTTCCCCTTTACGCCTGGTGTTACGATAGGTGTGGTGCTGGAAGGTGCTGTACTTGTTTTGGGTTTCAGGTCGAAAGCGAAAAGGGTAATCTTTTTCGGATCATTCGAAGAAGCTACCGAACTGTCGATAAATGCCACGCGCTGGTCATCGCCTATCACACGACGCATACCGCCGTCATCCTTGATCGCATACAGATAAAACGATCGTTCAGGTAACTGCCCGAATTCAAATTCTCCTTTTCCATTCAGTCGGGTGATGTATGCGGGGCGATCGTTCACAATGGCTGAATCATCATCGCTTCGATGAAGAATCACGATGAGGGTAGAATCGATCTTTCCGTTTTCAGCCAGGACTACCTTTCCGCTGATCCGTCCCGAATCCAGTCGATCGCCCGTAGAAAAGCTGTACCGAAGATTTTTCAGCACATTGCCCTCATTGAAATCTTTGATCGCACCGCCAAAATCGATGGTGTAGGTCGTATTCGGTTGTAGCGTGTCGCGTAGGCGGACCGATACTTCTCGCAATTTACCTTCTATGGTGGGAGGCGTTGCCGGCAGTGGCGAGATGATCACGGCCTGTTGCGCATTCTGAAGCTCAATGAATTCGTCGAAGGTGAACACGACGCGATTTGTATTCACCTGCGTGGAACGGTCGGAAGGCACAACCTTCAATAACACCGGCGGAATCGTATCGCGAGGGCCTCCTTCGGGGGGAATGATATTGGCACAACCCGTGGGGGTCAGTAACGTAATCGTTGTAACCAAGGCGGTAAGGAGAAAAAAAAGAAACGGGCGTATGCGCATTCGGACAAAGGTAGTTGGTTGAGCGATGAACGATGAGTGATGAGAGCTGAAAAATTTACTTAAAGTCATTCAACCCTAAACACTCAACCCTCATCCCTCAACTCTCATCCCTCAACTCTCATCCCTCAACTCTCATCCCCTCATCCGTTTCTATAACAGAGGCATACAACTTATGCTCCTTGGTAAAATTGCACCAATGACAATCTTTCTTTCCGCAGCCCGTCGTGAACGCGCGATTTTGGATCTGTTGCCAAACCTCTGAGAGTTGCTGGGTCACATAGTCGATATCTTCTTTTCGGATCTCGATCCGTTCGCGATCGAATTCACCACTATCATTGGGCTCCACAAAATCGAAGCACGCTTCCAGTACATTCCAGTTTTTTCCGGGCAGGTGGTCGACCAAGATCTTGTAGAACACCGCTTGACGCCAATAGTTTCCGCCTAGGGGCTGATGCTTACCTCCAGGTCGATCGAAATCACCTCTTCCGCGCGATTTACCATGCTTACCGGTCTTAAAATCACTGATGATGATATCGTTGCCCCAGAATTGGATCTTGTCAGTAAACCCTTTCAACGGAATGCCATTTACCACCACGCCTCGTAGCGGCGTTTCGGTGAGGATGAAATCATCGACAGGCGCCGGCTGATAGTACTTGTCATAATACGCGCGCAGCACAGTTTCGCCATGTTCCAGAAAACGTTTCAGACTTTCCTTGGTGAATATATCCCTGCCTGAATACAAGTGATATCGGAATTGTTGTACCAGATAGTCTGCGTCCGGATAACGCTTGCCATTCCCCATCATGTGGTTGATGAAGTCTTTCAGTGCTTCATGTATGGCTGTCCCGAATTCAGCGGCTTCTGATTTGGCAGATGGAACACGGATCAGGTTGTTGTAATAGAATTTGAGCGGACAATCGAGATAGTTGTTCAGCGCTGTTACATTCATGACGAACTGCCCGAGTTGCTTATCGACCCAATCCTGCTCGGCCGGATCGATCACCGGCTTTCGTATGATGCCGAAGCGAAGTGAGGCAAACCGGGTTTCCTCTTCCGCGTCTAACCGAATATCTACAGGCTTTAAGGAGAGGGTTCTTTTCACTTCCTCAAAAAACTGAGAGGGCTCAAGCAGATTTCCGTTGTGTTTCACCTTCGGATAGGAGATGTATAAATGTTTTTTTGCACGAGTGACGGACACAAAAAACAGTCGACGAAGTTCCTCAACGGCCTCCGCATCGCTTTCTTCTTCGAATACGGTAGGGGGCAAACGGAATCCTTTATTGCTGTCACGCTTTCCTTCCCATACATCGTTTCGGGCACCCATCAGAAAAACGTACTCGAATTCCAGACCCTTGCTACCGTGACAAGTCATGAGGTTCACCCCCGTATCCTTACCGGTCGTTTGCACGAGTGACAAGCGGATCTCGTTTTCCTTCATCAACCGGATTTGCTCCATCCATTCGCCCAGTTTGATCTCGGGGTTTCGTTGGGTGCTTTCCTTCAGATAATCGAATAGGCTGCTGAGTTTTCGGAGTTGCCAAACACGGTCGGGCTGACTCATCGCCCAGGGCAATAAACCACTTTCATTCAGAATGAATTCGAACCAACGATGCAGGTTCTCTTCATGCAATTTAGTTTGGGCTGATTCCAGAAAGCGAGCGAGTGAGAGTAGCTTGTTGGTTTGATCGTCGCTACCGAACAGTGTGCCGCTATGTTGTTCGATCAAACCATTTAGATGTCCGCGTAACGTTTTATCGATCTTTTTCTTGTTGCGCATCTCAGCCAGTTCGTAGCAGAGATTGGCGATGGTGAAGGGACGAATGCCGAAATACGGATAATGTAATATCTCGAAGAGCAGGTACTCGCCGCTATAGGGATTGTCTTGCTCTGCGGCCAAATAACGAAGGATGTTCAGTACTTGGTTGATAAAAGGATCTTGTAGCAGATCGACCGAACGTTTGACATAGTAGGGGATGGATTCCTGTTGGAGGAATTTCATCAATTCATCTCCCAGCTTATGTTCTCTGTAGATCACCGCGATCTCTCCGGGTTTGTTGCCTTGTTCGATCAGCTTTTTGATCGAGGCGGCGATATGTGCTTGTTCGGCCAGCTCGCTTTCATAGGTGCGGAGTTCGGGAGGGATCTGAAGGTCTTTTGTGTCTTTACCATTGGCGATCAGCTCCTTACTGAGTCCTTCGAACTGGTGGATCAGTCGTTGTTGATTGTTTTCGATGAGTCCTTTCGCTGCATTCAAAATGGGTTGAACACTACGGTAGTTTTTGGTGAGTACCACTCTTCGCAGATCTTTTTCGTAACGATTTGCCAAGCTCATCAGGTTCATCAGGTTGGCCCCTTGGAATCGGTATATACTTTGATCATCGTCGCCCACCACAAACAGATTAGGTTGTTCTTCCCAGTAACTGGCCAGTAGTTCCACGATGCGGTTCTGCGAACCGCTGGTATCTTGATATTCATCGACCAGCAAGTATTGATATTGTTCCTGATAGCCGAGGAGGATCTCTGTTTCGGTTTCGAAGAGCCGTATGACCCAGTGGATCATGTCGTCGAAATCGTAGCGGTGTTTTTTATCGAGCAGTGATTGATAGTCGGGGAATCCGGCGATGGCGGCTTTTAATTTTTCCATCCGCTCGATTTCTGCTTTGCCCTTTACGGTAAGTTGGAAGTTTCCTTTTTTCTGTTCCCGTTTGTTGTATAGTCCTTCTGTTACCGGAATGACATCTTTCACGTACCGGTCAATCTGTTCCTGTAGCCAGTTCACTTCCCAGCCTTCTCTTTTGATGGCGGAGAAGAGGTGGGTGAGGTTATCGAGATCATAGTAAACATCCCCTTTGTATCGCTTGAGGGGATGTCCTTTGGGGAACCGATCGATCAGTTCTTTCATCACCTGTATGCGTTCGAGATCGGTGAGGGGCTGCAGTTCTCGTTTGTTGAAATGACGAAGGTTCTCTTGTATGACGTGGTGACAAAAAGAGTGGAAGGTGTGCAGGTTCACTTTATACGCGTCGCTACCGATGAATTGAATGAGTCGTTCGCGCATGGCCACCACACCGGCGTCGGTGAAGGTGAGGCAGAGGATATTCTGTGGTTGGGCGTCGGTTTCCAGCAGGATCTTTCCGATGCGGCTGGCCAGGATCTGGGTTTTACCGGTACCCGGACCGGCAATCACCATCACGGGTCCTTCGATGGTGTTCACCGCCACTTTTTGCTCATCATTCAGTTTTTCGTAGGCTTCTTCAAATTTTTGAGCGAGTAGTGTGCGGGTCGACATGCGTTGAACTTTTAGCGTGACGAATGGTTATTGAACGAAATTAAAAGAATACTACGTATGCAGGCGCGCAGTTTGAGACGAGTACAGGTTTTGCCGATTACCTTGGAAAGGGCCTGGGATTTTTTCTCGGATCCTGGGAATCTGGCCACGATCACCCCGGAAGGAATGGGCTTTCACATTTTATCGAAGGAGCGGCCCGCACGCATGTATGCGGGGCAATTGATCGAGTACCGGGTATCGCCGGTACTGGGCATTCCCATGTATTGGATGACGGAGATTACGCATGTGGTGGACGGCAAGTATTTCATCGATGAGCAGCGGTTCGGTCCGTATGCGCTTTGGCATCACCAGCATCATTTTCGCGCAGTGGAAGGCGGTGTGGAAATGACGGATATCGTACACTATAAGATTCCACTCGGACTACTCGGCTGGATCGCCGATCGGTTATTTGTACGGCAAAAGCTGGAGCAGATCTTCGATTATCGTTACCGGAAAGTCGCCGAACTCTTCAGTTGAAAGGTGAACGATGAATATTTTCACCCTTCATCTTTCATCCTTCACCCTTCATCTCAATACCGGTTCTCATTCACCAGCTTGATCAGTGAGACCACATTGGTTACTTTTAGCTTGCGGAAGATATTATATCGATGTACTTCTACGGTTCGGTTGGAGATCAATAGTTTTTCCGCGATCTCTTTGGAGGAAAGTCCGTCGCGCAGCATCTCCACGATCTGCATTTCCCGTTTGGTCAGTTGATTGAGTTTTGCGGCCGTGGATTGTGTTTCCGGGTTGACCAATTGTGCCGTGATTAATTCTTTGATGTCATCGCTGATGTAACGCTGACCATTAGCCACGCTTAATATAGCCTGGCTCATTTCCTCAAACCTGGAAGTTTTGGACACATAGCCTGATGCACCGGTGTTCAGCATCTGCTTGATCAGCATAGTGTTATTGTGCATGGAAACAGCCAGTACCTGCACCGCAGGAATTTCTTCCTTTACAACTTTCGTGATCTCAATGCCGGATTGGCCGGGCAGGGTAATATCCATTAATACCACCTGCGGTTGCTGCTGGCGGATCTTTTCTATGACAGAATTGCCATCCAATGCATAGCCAACCACCTCAAAACGCGGGTCGCTTCCCAGTAGGGCGCTCCACATATCGATCATCATTCGATGATCATCAACCAAAAAAAGGCGGATTTTTTTCAAGTCAGGCAGATATAGAATCAATATTAGTAGTTTATACGTAATCTCAAGCGATTTTATGCGTATATATTTTTTCAATTAATAAGTTATAATACTTACAGATGGATATTTTACTAACGCTAACGGATTGGTCTTCAATGGCTGGAGTTGAATAAATCGGTATATTTCGGGTAGTTCCTACATGATCCCACATTTACTTCCTTCGGTTCTTGCTTCCCTTCACCAGGGGGTAGTTGTCGTTTCTCCGGATCGGCGGGTTTTGTTCGCGAACGAGGTTTTTTGCAGACTGGTCCATCCCGGGTTAACGCCTGATCAGTTGATGGGGCAAAGCGGGGCCGATCTGGTTGCCCACTTCAAGGAGGTATTCATGGAGCCGACGGTTTTCATGGACCGGATCTTGGACATCTATAAAAAAGGGGAGCCGGTTTTCGGAGAGATCATACGCATGAAGGACGGCCGGTTATTGTCACGTGATCATACTCCGATCAAACAAGATGGTCAGATCGTTGCGCATGTGTGGGTATATCAGGAGATCATTTCCCGTTTGGCCAATGAGGAGCTCGATATTCAACTCGTATTGAATCGATTCATCTCCACACTGTACGAGCAGGAGACCGAAGAGGAGATTCTTTGGGAGGTCGCCAGAAATTGTATCGCATACCTGGATTTTCATGACTGTGTTATTTACATGCTCGACAAAAAAAAGGGGGTTTTGCAGCAGCGGGCGGCATGGGGACCAAAAGCGCCGTCAGGGAAACAGATCGAAGATTACATGGAACTGCCTTTGGGGGTTGGCATCGTAGGCAGTGCTGCACAAAATGGTAAGGCCGAAGTGATCGAAGATGTGACAACAGATCTCCGGTATGTGTCAGGCAAGTTTTCGGGTTTGTCGGAGATCACCGTGCCTATACTCAGCAAAGGGAAAGTGATTGGTGTCATTGACAGTCAACATCCTCAAAAGAGCTTTTTCACCAACAAGCATCTGTCTATATTGACCACACTGGCAGCGGTGGTGGGCATCAAGATCACGCAGATACGAGAAAGACAGGTGCGGCAAACCGAGATCGAAAAGCAGCGGCTGTTCTATGAGCAAATTCTCAACAACATTCCGGCCTTATCGAAGCCGTTTGATGCGGCGCAGCTGATAGGGGTATTGGTACGAAACTTAGGAGCGCAGACCGAGGGACTGCAAACGCAGCATGATAAAGGAAAGGTTCTGGCATCCGAGTTGACTATCGATCTGACCTATCTGAACCGGGTGGGCAATGGGAATCCGGCATTTATGAAGACCATGCTGAAATCCTTTATTGAATCGGTAGATGAGATCACCATCGAGATGGAGCAAATGCTGGCTAAGGGCGACCGAAAAAGTATCGGAGAGGCAGCGCATAAGCTCAAGTTTGCTCTAGGGGTGGTGGGGGTGACGGCCCTAAAGAATGATGTTGCCTTTCTGGAAGATCAGGGAAAAGGGTATTCAGAAGCTGCTGTGGATCAAGAATATACGAGGGTGGCGAGTGGGTTCATCCGGAATTTGCGTGGGTTAAGGGAGGAAGCTGGGAGCAAGGTCTAGATAGTTGAGGGAGTTTAGATAGTTGAGTAAATCTTCAACTATCTAAACTCCCTCAACTCGCTCAACTTTTTTAAGGTTTTTTCACTAAGATATAAGCTCAACAGATTTATATTTAAGTGCAAGTACTTATTAAAATACTAGTATTCGACAATATTTTTTCAAAATTCCACATCATTAGGATTAACACCTAATCTTACACTCGATTTCGACCCTTTCCAATTTCTCTGAAGGCCGTACCCAATTTCTGAAAACTACAATCCCTCAAGGTTTAGTAGTCTGAAAAACCGCCCCTGGCATTTGGGCGGATCCCATGCCTGTCACCGGCAGCCCCGGTATCAGCTAGGATCGTTTTATGCCGAAACAAACCGTGAACTCGTACAATTACCAAATCGAGCGTTCGGCTGATGGTATCAACTTCACTTCTGTAGGTGAAGTAGCTCCTCGTAACGTTGCTGAAGCAGCCAACTATAACTTCTTCGATGCACTTCCTGTGAGCGGAACCAGCTTCTATCGCATTCGTAACAACGATATCGATGGTAAGTCCGGTCTTAGCAACATTGTGAAGATCAACCTCAACAAAAACATTAAAACCATCGGCGTATATCCAAACCCAGTACTCGGCAACCGCGTGTCATTCCAGACCAGCGACCTGGCCAAGGGTACCTACAACGTGGAAGTATTGAATGCCATGGGATCTCGCGAATTCCAGCAGTCAGTTAACCACGCTGGCGGTGCGATCAACCCATCACTTAGTCTTCCAATCCTGCAAAGCGGAAATACACGCTGCGCATCAACGGTACATCCTCCTCCTCTATACATAAGATCACCATCCTTCAGTAATAGGGCACGGATTTATTAAGAGTGTTTCATGCCAAGAGTACGTGTGTCCAACACGAAATAAGCTCCCGAAAGGGAGCTTATTTATTATGTAGATGGAAGCTTGAAGTTTTAGCTTTTTGATTGTAAAATCCGCTGCTAAAGACGAGCGGATACTGGCAGAATCTAAAAAAACTTCGATCTCCCATCTTCCATCTTGGCTTCGTATTTTCGCAGACCAGACCTATCAACATGAAACTCTATAATCTCCTCATTAAATACCGCCTGCCGCTGGGTATCGTGCTGCTGCTGTTGGGTGGATACGTGAATTACTCCGCTTCCTTCTGGCCCTCCTTTCTGTTGTACCTGATCGGCGTGATCCTGATCGCCGGACATTTCTTTTTCGGTCCCCTCCGCCTGATCCAGGAATACATGGAAAGCGGCGATATGGAAGGCGCCGAAAAGATCCTCGCCTCCATCAAATACCCCAACCTACTCTATAAACCCATCCGCTCTGTTTATTATACCCTCAAGGGCAACCTGGCGATGATGAAGCAGGACTATGACGGTGCCGAAAAGATGATGAAAAAAGGCCTCGATCTGGGTATGCCCATGAAAGAAGCCGAGGGCGCGAGTTTGTTACAGATGGGCATGCTGGCCATGCAAAAAAATGATCTCAAGCAAGCTGAAAGTTATATCCGCTCTGCCCTACGCAAAGGGTTACCCGATAAAGAAAATCAAGCCGCTGCTTATCTACAGATGTGCAGCCTGATGATGAACAAGCGCGAGTTCCGTGCGGCTAAAGATTTCTTCCGTAAAGCCAAAGCACTGAAACCCACCACGCCTCAAATCATCGATCAGGTGAAACAGATCGAGAAGTATATTTCAAGGATACCGGGCTAGCAGGTAGAGCCCGCGTAGAAAGTAGAAGGATTAAAGTAGAAATTAAACATTCTACGTTCTACCTTCTACAATTTCATAACTCGTAATACTTCGCTACTTCCGTCCTCCCTCAGGATGCGAAATAAATACATTCCTATACTCCAGCGACTTGCATCAATGCTCGGCAGATTCTCGCCGTAATTCAGATACAGTTTTTTCTGGAGCATCAACCGACCGGTGGCATCAGTGATCACTATTTCAACCGATTGGATCTTCCTCGATTTCAAACTAAGCTTGAGTTGGTCTCTAAAGGGATTGGGATAAGCGGTTATGATCAAATCTTTGGTGATGGTGTTTGGGAATGCATAGCAGATACCTCGGTTCGGCAGATTTTGGTCGATCCACTTGATCCGTCCAGTGAACCAGTTCCGCAATTGCTGGATCTCGCCCGCATAGTTCGATGGCACCGGTTGCACGTTGGGCCAGATGTATTGTCCTAGTACCGGCCAACGCTGAAAATGCCGGGTGCGCGCCTCTTGCGTCAAGTACACGACCGAGTCGATGAGACTATTAATACGGGCATCGGACAAGCTCGTGGAGCGAAGTTGCTTCCAGCGACAGCGAAAATTGGCCTGAAAACTGGTATCGAACTGAAATTGATTCCACCAGAAGGGAACCTGATAGAAATCGCCCGGACAAAATCCATTGAATTGCCAAGCCCATCCCAAAGTATCGCTACCTCGACAATAATTCGCATTGTAAAAGGCTAGGTCATAATCCCAGACCGGTCCCGCTACTAATTTTCCACCCCGGCTTTGCTTGTCCTTGTATAAGTAGGTGCTCAACCGATATCCATCCACGTTTTTCGCCAATTCATTCACGATCAGGTAATCGATGAAGGAGGCCTCATTCGCATGTCGACGCCAACCCGATTGTGGATGCTGAAAATTCACACTACTGAGCGCCTGTTCGAAAGAGTCCACATAGGATTTTAGGTAATTGCGCTGTGGCAACGTGATCGAATCCAGTTTTGGGTAAACGTGGTTGAATTGAATGCGCTGGTTATTTACACTTTGCATGGGAGCCACGCCGGAATACCAACCATTAGCACCTTTGTCGATTGAAAAAATATATCCCCCCGTCAGCGCATCGCCACTGTTTTCGTTCGGTCCGAGTTTGGCGATGTTCACGCGACTGCTGTCGCGCTTGATCTTTTCCATGAAAACATAGATGCCTTTGTAATCATTATCAACTACCAACTCCACATACCGGCAACGAGCTGCCCACCTTCCTAACTCCCGTGTAAATGTATAGGCCAGAAAATTCCGCATTAGCGTTTTATCGGTATACGGTGCATACAGGACGTAATCACTCTCTTTCGGAAAATCGAATAAAGACACCTCGTTTTCAGATGAATCGGCGTTCCAGAGTTCCAGGTCATATGACTTCATCGGGAATCCCTGCGACGATTGTCCCCGTACCTCAATGCCCACTAGCCCGGTGAAATAATTACGCGGATCGTTGATCCCGTTTCGCACACCCTCGCCATTATATACAATGCCCAACTGGGCCCTGATCCGCGGCTCATTCGGAATACCTTGTCCGTTCGTATATACAACCAGTATCGGGAGGTTGGAAGATGTGAGGGTTTGCGCACTCACGGTTTGAATGAACAGTAATGAAGTGAGTATGAAAAGGAGCTTTTTCAAGTCGAATATTTGTAGGAAGTAGAAGGTTTAAAGTAGAATGAAGAAATTAAATATTCTACCTTATACTTTCTACACGTTCTTGAAACCCGTACTTCTCCGACTTCTCATTGAATGTATCTACCATAGCTTCCTGCAGGTCGATGTCCAGTAACGATGCAAGTAAATCCAAATAGATGGCAATACCGCCGATCTCTTCTTTCAGCATCTCTTTATTGATGTCTTTGGCAGTATAGCTACTGCCGCCATCGATACCACCTCGGCTGACTCGCTCCATTTTTTTAATCATATTGCAGAGTTCCCCTACCTCTCCAGCCAAGGCGGTGGTCCAGTAGGTGAGCGGCTGGTTGTCGTAACATTTGAATCCATTGCGGGCGCGGCTGATGTTCAATTGACGGAAGGCTTGCAGGTCGAATGACATATACTTCTTTTGATAAAGATAATCGACTATCAATTTTTTGTGCGGAAAACTTCTTCGGAGAACTACGCGAAATAAGGACTTACTCTCAAGCGCGATTGACATGATTCCGCTGTAAACACAAATTAATATTTAGAAGTTGAACATAATGGACAAGGCTTATGTCGATAATCTTTTATCAAAATAGTTTTGTGCTGTCAATAACGCATTTCATGCGGGCTGACTAAACAAAAACCTAAACCTAAACCAATCTCTATGAAACACTCTTCACTGTCCCTCTCCCGACTGATGGGAGCGTTCTCTACCCTACTCATGCTGGCTGCTGTCGTTACAGGATGTTCACGCTCTGTGGCGCATGATATCCAGCCGAACCCAACAACACCGGTCCGAAACGTGAATCTCTATTTCACAGATGCACCTGCTGATTTTCAGCATGTTTACTTTGATATCCAAGAGGTAGAAGTAAAAGAGGATTTGGACCAAGCACACGCCAACGATGATTCATTCGGTGATAACGATGAAGATTATCATGATACGGAAGAAGTGGATCAATTCGGTCGCTGGGTAACATTGAATATGGCACCACAGCAACTCGATGTGCTGGCCCTGCGCAACGGGGTCGAGCGTCTGATGGGCAATGCTGCTGTTCCAACACGTATCCGCTACCCTTAACATAAAATTGACTATTCACTGGGGCCTCAGAAATACCACGACTAGCGGGATTTTTATTGATTCATTTCGTACTAGACATCATGAGTACAGACATCAAGGATTGGTCAATTTAAATCGAGCGCCCATATAAACTTCTCTTCCGCGCGTCGGTCCCCAAACAGAAGAGGTGTCGAAATAGGGACTGAATGGATTCTCCCAACTGATGATCGGTTGCAGTTGTCTAAAATCAAAAATGTTTTCACAGCCCGTATACACCTCGAACTTCTTAAAATTGTAGGTGAATTGAGTGTTCAAGGTAGAGTAAGACCTGGAGAAATCAGGTCGTTGTAGCCCCGTCGGATTTGAACGGGTATCGGGCAAGCGCTGCTTTCCATACCAATGCAGGTTCATGTCGAACTGAAATCGATTGGTCAGCGGCTTATAATTCACGCTGGTCAGGAATTTATGACGCGCATTGAAGGGCAGTAATTCTTTTTCCCCATCGATCATCCGATACACATCCAGAAAATTGTACCCCGCTTTCCATTCCACCCGCTGATAAATTTTCAGATTGAGATCTGCCTGAAATCCATTACTACGGCTGGTGCCGCGGAAGTTCTTGATGATGGCCAGGGTCGGATCGGTGTCGTAATCCGGAAAGATCTGATTTTGAAAAGCTGTTCTGTAGTAGTCGATGCTGATAAAGCCTGTCAGATTTTTATCTTTCGTTTCAAACTTTTGTGTGAAGTTGATCCCCATATTCAATGCTCTTTCCGGATCGAGTGGCTCTGCGAACTGAATGTTTCGGGAGCTGGCCAATAAACCTATGTTCTCAGAAAATAAGTTCACCGTACGCCAGCCGGTACCAATATTGGCGCGAAGAATTGTTTTAGGCTTGATATCATATTTGAATGTCGTTCGGGGGGTGAATTGAAAACCGAATTGATTGTGCTGATCACCTCTGATGCCGGTGATCCAGGTGATCTTGTCATTCAGTAGACGTAGCGTGTTTTCGGCAAAGACGCCCGGAATGCTTTCACGCCGCTTATAACTCCCATCATAGGTTCTTCCCAAGAACGCATCCGTGAAATCAATGTTTTCGTTCAGTCTGAGTGATCGGTAGCTGATCCCGGTTTTCAGATCATGCGATCCGTAGGTGAACTCGTACTGGAGGTTGGCGTAGAGGTTGGTTTGACGGGCATCATATTTCACCGATCCGAAGTAGGAGTTCTGTTGCTGGCGGAACATGGATAGGAAGACGGTGATGTTGTGCTTATCGTTGAAGCGATAGCCCGATTTATTCCACCACTCACCCTGATCGATCTGTACATTTTGGCCGTAAACATCGGTACTGCCTTTATCTTGTTTCGGATTGAAATCGGTTTGACCACCTACGCGTTTTTCGTTCAATATCCGCAGTCCGATTCGACTGCTCCATCCCCAATCTTCTTCATTGCCATATTTCCATTTATTGGAGAGCAGGTATCGGGTGAGTTGAGGCACATCAAGAAAGTTGTCCTTATCGCGGTCGATCTTTTTTGCAGGCTGTACGGTATGAAAAGCGGTCAGGTTGCTCCATTTACCTTTTTGAAAGGCGTAATTGGCGTTGACGTGTTTTTCCTGAAAATTATTCATGTAGGTATTCAGCAATAGTTTGTCGGTCTGATCCGGATCTTTTGTCTCCACATTGATCTGTCCGCTCATGCTTTCAAAACCCTGCAGCACACTGTTGGCACCTTTGGCGACGTAAATATTATCGACCACGGTGCCTGGGATGCTGCTGATGCCATAGGTATAGGTCAACCCCTGAATGAGGGGAAACCCGTCGATCAGGATCTGGTTGTAAACCCCGGAGAGACCCAGTATGCGCAGTTCTTTGGCGTTGGTGATGACGTTGGTTGTCTGTGGCTGTACTGTCGTTTGCGTCTCAAAGCAACCGGCCAGATCGCAGCAGGCAGCTTTTCGAAGTTCGGTTTGGGTGATCTGTTCGGTCTTGATGGTGAGCTTATCAGAAATGATAACACCTGCCGGTTGGGAGCGGACGATCACTTCGCTCATAGTTTTGGGTTGCTTCAGCTGAAACTGTACAAAGGTCTTGTCAGTTATTTCGACGGTGTCGGGCAGATAACCGACATGACTGGCGATGAGTTTTTTTATTGGCTGATTGATCAAGTCGATCTCAAATTCACCCGTCTCTCCGGCTCTTGTTCCATTCGCGCTGCCCAGCCAGCTGATGGTTGCTCCGGCTAGTGGTTCGTTCGCAGCATTCACTACCTTTCCTCTGATCACCTGTGCCTTTGTGACTGCGGATAGTAGCAATAATGCAAATAGTATCGTTTGATGCATGAGAAGAGTTTGTTTATGAGGATTGCAGTCCGATCAGGTAATCAAAGAGATTGTCTCCGCTGGATAAATTCAATTTCTTTCGCAGTCGGTACCGACTGATCTCGACGCCTCTTACTGAAATATTGAGTAATTGTGCGATTTCTTTCGAGCTCAGGTTCATTCGCAGGAAGGAGCATAGTTTTACTTCGCTGGCGCTGATGTCGGGGTGTTTCGTTTTGAGGTGAACCACAAAATCGCTGTGAACTTTGTCAAAGTGTTTGGCGAATTGATCCCACTCCTGATCGATCTGCTCATCGTCTTCCAGTTGTTTGATCATTTTCTTCACTTCTGTTTGTGCGGCCGGAACATCCACACGACGCATCAGTTGATTCAATTCAGCTTTCAGACGAGTGATGAGTTCACCTTTTTTTACGAGGTGCATGGCAGATGCGGCCAGCTCAGCGTTTTTGAACTGTATCTCTGTTTCGAGGTTCTGACTTCGGGCTGTTATGAGTGCGCCCTCTGCTTTACTTTTCTCCAGTTCGAGGATGTATTGCATCTTCTTTTGTTCCTCTTCAAAGAGTTGCTGTTGTTTTTTGAATTTATTCTGTTGATACCGATACCGCCAGACGATCAGCCCGCCGGCCAACAGCAGGTATATGATCCATGCTAATGGTGTTCGGTACCAGGGGGGTAATAATTCGAAAACGAAACTAGCTATTTCCGATTCGGCCCCCAAGTTGTTACGGACCTTTACCTCGAAACGATATTGGCCGGGTGCAAGATTCGTGAACTCTTTCTCGGTACGTTTTGTCCATTCCGACCATCGGTTTTCGAATCCTTCCAATCGATAGCTGTATTCCAATGACTCCGGGTCTGTGGTGGGTGGGGAGCTGAATTCGAATCGAATGTTATTTTCATTGGGGTTTATGGCATAGGGGTTGCTTTTTTCCAATGAGCCAAATCCGCCAAAGATCAAACTATCCCCTTGTAGTCCGGTTCGAACGCTCCGGATGCTTACTTCAATTTTTTCCTGTTGTTGTCGGTATTTCAACAGGTTCACATGATAGAGTCCCGCTTCCCCTGCTAAAAACACATTCTGTTCATTGTACGGATAGATCAGTTCAAATCCGCTCAGTAGTTTTTTCTTGAGTTCTGGGAGGTACATGACTACGGGTTTCGGTTTTGAACGGTCGACCCATCCCACCGTTTTCTCATGGATGAACCATACATTTCCCTGCGCATCTTCTTGCAGATAACGGATGCTTTGATCACCCAACCACTCTGCATAAGAGGGGTCAGGTTCAAATCGATCTGTTTTGGGATCGTATCGATACACACCTTTTTCAGTTCCGACCAATAGTTGTTCGCGGATCTTGAAGATGTGATTATTTAGTCGGGATGGAAGTCCGTTTTTGTCTGTGTATGTTTTCCAGGACTGATTGTTGGATGTTCCTTGCTTCAATAGTCTGAAAACGCCGTGATAGGGATGAGACACCCATATGTTTTTTTCTCCATCGATCACCACATAACGAGAGGATTCTTCAAAAGGAAGGAGTGTTTCTCCGGGGATGAATCGGTTCCCATCGAAATTGAAGAATTGAAGCCCTTTATAATTTCCGGCAAGGATCTTATCGGTCGGATAAGTTGTATTCAGTGGTTTGAAATTCCAAAACCCCAATCCGGTTTGGATAGGGGATGCTGTACGGGCGGTAATTTTGAACATGCCCTCGTGGTGTCCTAATAATACCTGGTTGTTGATTTCAGAAAGGGACCATGCTTGACCATTCGTATTTTCAATTCGTTGAAAGGGCTGCTGGCTAAAACTCAGATCCGTTACCGATTCCAAATTCGTCATCCACGTACCGTTAGAGGTGCCGATGTATAGAGTTCCGTTTTGAATCAGTGTCGTGTAGGCAGTGGCATTGCCCTCGGTGGGGTCGATGCGTTTGATGGCGCTGTTGTAGGCGATAAAGTCGATTCCGTTATCCAGGCCCAGCCACAAGTTATTGTTCCTGTCGGCCTGAATACTTAGTACATTGTTGTTCTGCAAGCCTTCCTTTCGGCCGAAATGTTGGATGCGTTTTCCGGTTCGGTCGATGATGTATAAGCCATCTGTATTCGTGGCCAATGCGAATCGTCCGTCTGGCAGACTGCTTGTTGCATAGATCCTGGACAGGCGAATGGCTTGAAGGTCTTCATGCATCATTGGTTTCAGGCCTTCCCCATTTGTAATGAACAATCCCGACTTCAGACAAGCCACCATCCACTGTCCGCCCTCTAACGCATGTACACCTGTGATCACATCTCCTACCGGTATCGGGTCTTCAGAAAAAACGGATCTCCATGCGCCGTTTTCAAAAGTCATCAAGCCCTTCTCAAAGTCCTGCGCAAACAATTTCCCTCCTGCCGATCCCATGAAGCTCCATTCGGAGGTGGCAGGGTAAGAAGCCATGGCCGTCCCACTATATTTAAAAATCCGCCGGGCTGAGCGGAACCAGACGTCTTGGTTCACCTGTGCGATATCCCATACATCACCAAATGACCTATCCGCCTCGGCTATCTTATTCAGTAGCGACTCGTATTTGAGCCGCCCGGAGCCGTCCGGGTAGTAAAACCCAAGCTCATCTTGACCGCCAACGAAGATCTTATGCTCCCTGCCCGCCATTACCGACCGGGCGATGGTCCGGTTAGGCAACGGGTGCAGGTTCCAGAAACGCCCGTCAAAGCTTAACAGACCCTCATTGTTGGCTACATATATAATACCACTTGAATCCTGGCTGATGTCCCAGTTCTGAAGTCCGCCTCCATAGGTTTTCTTAGGGTAATTCACCACATCTGGCAAGCCGATCGTATTCTGTCCGAATACGGGAAGTCCAACCAGCAGCAGCAACCACCTCAACAAAGTAATTTTCATGGCGAAAAGGTAGGAAAACTTATTGTTGAGTGAAATAATGCTTTTTGAAGTAGTCTTGATGTAGTATATAATAATTGAAAATCAATAAGTTAGTATAATCGATGTAGTATTGTTGGAGTCAGTATTTTTTTCACCTGATTAAGGTTTACTATTCTTGTTCAGGTTTTTTCCATTTCAAAACCGAATTGCTAAACAACTGCTGTATGAAAAGAAAGATCTTTTTTTTAGGTCTGTTCATGGCTGCCCTTTTGCAGGTCATGGCGCAGACGATCTCAGTCACCGGTAAGGTGCTGAATGCTTCTAATGCCGAGCCTCTGGTAGGGGCAACGGTTAAGGTCAAGGGTGGTAGTCAGTCTGCTCAGACCGATGCCCAGGGCCGATTTACGTTGACCGGTGTTGCTACCGGATCGACACTTATTGTAAGCTATACTGGTATGGAGACTGTGGAGGTAAGAGCTTCTTCTACTCCTATGAGTATCGAGCTAAGTCTGGCCGGTTCTTCCACCTTATCTGATGTGGTGGTGGTAGGTTATGGTACGCAGAAGGTCACGAAGGTGTCCGGTGCCATATCTACTGTGAAGGGAACTGACATCGACAAGCTTCGCCCGGTTCGGACCGAGGAGGCGCTTCAGGGTCGTGCGGCCGGTGTGAATGTGATCCAAAGCGGTTCGCCCGGTTCCAAGCCTACTGTATTGATCCGGGGTATTCCTTCTTATTCTGGTACAGATCCGGTGGTCGTGATCGATGGGGTTCCTCAAACCCTGACCGATCTGAATTCCATCAACGCAGCGGAGATCGAGTCGATCAACGTGCTGAAAGACGCCGCTACCTCAGCCATATATGGTGTGAAGGGTGGTAACGGGGTTATCGTGGTAACGACCCGTTCCGGCCGTAAGGGGCAAAAAGCTGAAATCAACGTCAACAGTAACTATGGTGTGCAGGAAGTAGCCAATACGGTAGGGTTGTTGAATGCGACTGAATATGCAGCCATGGTGAATGAGGGTAGTACAGTAGCCGGCGGTCCGGTTATTTTCCCTAACCTCAGCGGCATCGGCGTAGGTACCAACTGGCAAGATCAGGTTTTCCAGCGCGCTTCCCTTCAGACACATAATATATCTGCCCGTGGCGGATCCGATCAGGTTACGTATTTCCTTTCCGGCGGGTTGCTGCAGCAAGGAGGTATCGTGGGTGGTGATGATAAATCACTTTTCAAACGTGGCAACCTGACAGCAAACTTCAATGTTGATCTGAATAAGCGTCTTCGTTTCATTTTGAATACGTCTGCCGTAATGCTGAACGGACGCGGGGTGCAGGAAAATTCATTCAACTCCATTTTGGGATCGGCCCTGAACTATGATCCTACTGTTCCTGTAAATAATAGTGTAGCCAATACGGTCGGACAGTACGGATTCAGTACCCGGATCCTGTCGGAGATTTTCAATCCGCTGACGAAGCTGGAGAATACCTATAATAAGAATACAGGGTTCAAACTGTATGGAAAAGCGGAGTTGCAGTATAAAGTCCGCCCCGGACTCATGCTGACTTCCCGTTTCGGTTATACCAAGTATGATGGTAACGCGCGCAACTTTACGCCGCTTGTTTTCTGGGGTATAAATAACGTTGATAACTCCATGAACCCGGATGGTTCGACTGTGGCCGGACGATTCAATACCGTAGCGCACGAGAAGACCAGCAACTTCAATTACACCTGGGAGTCTTACGCGAACTACGATTTCACCTGGAAGGAAGATCATCATTTTGAGACCGTTCTCGGTTTCTCATTGGCAAAGGTTTCCGGTAATGCTGCAGGTGCCACTCGTCAGGATGTTCCATTCAACAGTTGGGAATTCGCTGATTTCACCGCTGCTACCGGTATCAACAATGCCGCAAATTCCAATGCACTCGCCGGATACTATTACCAGTATTTCCGCCGTAACCTTTCCAAGTTCCTTCGTGCGAACTACGATTATCAGGAAAAATACCTGGCGTCAATTACAGTACGCCGCGACGGATCTTATGCATTCGGTGCAGACAACAAGAATGCAAACTTTGTTTCCGGCTCTGCTGGTTGGTTGATCAGTAAAGAGAAGTTTTTCAAGGCTGACTGGGTCGATCAACTGAAACTCCGCGGAAGCTATGGTACCGTGGGTAACGAGAACGTTAATCCGCAGTATGTGGGTATTGTTACAGGCGGACCAAGTTATGGCCCGACTGCCAACAGCAACGGTTATAACTTCGGTGATGTATTTTATCCCGGCGCTACCGTAGGTTCTGCAGCGAACAATGCATTGCGTTGGGAAAAGCAGATCCAGGCGAACGTCGGTTTTGATGCCTTGCTCTTCAAGCGCAAGATCTCATTGACAGCGGATTGGTTCACCCGCGAAGTGGATGGCTTGCTGTTCACACCTTCTGCTTCTCTTTACTTGGGTACTGTTCCCATCCCAACAGCTAACATCGGTGCTACCAAAACATCGGGTTACGAGATCACATTGGGCTACAACGATAAGATCGGAAAGGATCTGATGATCAACACCACTGCAACGTTCACAACTGCTGTAAATGAAGTGACGGCGACCAACACAGACGGAACAGCTAAGATTTTCGGTGGATATTATTTTAACGGACAGAACCAGAGCGTGACCGTCTTCGAAAAAGGACAAACACCCGGATATTTCTTCGGTCATCAGGCGATCGGCATTTTCCAAAATGCTGCTGAGATCGCTTCTGCACCTGCTCAAGCGGGCGCGGTACCAGGTGATATTCGCTTTGCAGATATCGATGGTAATGGTGTGATCGATGCGCGCGACAAGACCAAGATCGGCGATCCGTTCCCTGACTTTACGATCGGATGGAATCTTAATTTGTCTTACAAAGGAATCGATCTGACTGCATTCACCTACGCTTCTGTAGGAAATGATGTCTACAGCGCTTGGGAGCGTAATGGCAACTACACAAACAAGTATCGTGGTGTATTGGCACGCTGGACAGGCGAAGGGTCTACGAATGATCCGCGCAATCCTCGCTACAGTTTCACGGATGCGAACAGTAATATCCGTGTATCCAGCCGCTATGTAGAAGATGGATCTTTCATCAGATTGAAGAATATCCAATTGGGCTATACCCTTCCGACGAAGATGCTCGGCAAGGCTTTCAGCAGTGTGCGTGTGTATGCACAGGCTCGTAACCTGATCACGCTGACCAAGTACAGTGGATTCGATCCGGAGATCGCCGGTGGTATCCTGGATACAGGCGTGGATCGTGGAGCGTATCCGCAGGCACGTACATTCTCTGTAGGACTGGACATCAAACTTTAAACTGACAAACGAACTTCATATGAAAAATAAATTTCTTCCTCTTCTTGCCGGTGCGCTTGTAGTGGCATCGCTGTCCTCCTGTAAGAAATGGATCGAGTACGATCCCAAAGAGGATTTTCAGATCACGGAAAAGAATTATCTAAGCTCCGAGTCGGACTACCGCACAATGACGGTTAGCGTGTATACGCCCATGCAGTGGCTATGTCGCGCTCCGCTTATCGGTGATATTGCTACCAACGATGCAGCGAGTGGCGGTGAAAATGCTTCTGATGTGTTGGCCCTTCAGCAAATCGATGATTTTACGCATACACCCGTAAATAATATTCTTACGGAATTGTGGCAGGAAGCCTATGAGGGTATCAACCGCGCCAATTATATGCATCAGTACAAACAAGCTAATCCGGCCGGTAAAACAATCGATTTCGCCGGTAAGGATGCCTTGTATGGTGAAGTATACTTCCTGCGCGCCTATTATTATTTCCACCTGGTACGTTTCTTTGGCGATGTTCCATTGTTCGTCGACAAGCGTTTAAGCCTGAGCGAATCTCGCAGTTTGCAGCGCGCACCTAAGGCCGATGTATATGCACAGATCGAGCGGGATCTTACTGCCGCGATCGGGGTGCTTCCTGCTGTTCAGGTCCAAAAAGGGCGCATCACAAAATATGCCGCACAGGCCTTACTTGGTAAAGTCTATCTCTACCAGAATAAGTTCGACAATGCCGCGCAAACGTTGGAGAGCGTGATCACGTCTAATGCCTTTTTGCTGGTGACCAATTTTGGTTCACAGTTTATGGCGAGCGGTGAGAACGGAACGGAGTCCGTATTTGAGATTCAGCACTCGAACAACTCTCCCTATTACAACTGGGGCGGACCGAACCGTGGACAAGGAAACTTCATGGTTCAGATGGTTGGCGTGCGCGGATTGAATGGTAGCGCTTTGATGCCCTATGCCTCCGGCTGGAGCTTCAACCTGCCAACGGCTTCGCTGTCTAATGCCTTTGCTGCCGGGGATCTTCGGAAATCGGCGACCATTCTCGACATAGAGGCATACAAGAACGCCAATCCCGGACTCAATATCACCTATCAGGTGGCGCCTTACAAGAATACGGGTATGTACAACCAGAAGTACCATCCTCGTAAAGGAGAGACTTCTGGTCAGATCGAGTTGAACTATAAGAATAACATACGGGCAATCCGTTATGCCGATGTATTACTGATGGCAGCCGAGGCCTTCAATCGTTCTGCAACACCGAACGATACAAAAGCTCAGCAATACTTGAATCTGGTGCGTGTACGCGCTTTTGGAAACACAAATAATAACATCAGCGCTACCGGCACTACGCTTCGTACGGCGATCTGGGATGAGCGCCGCTTGGAGCTAGCCATGGAAGGAGAGCGATTCTTCGATCTGGTCCGTACCGGTCAGGCTGCCTCCAAGATCACCGGTTTCCAAACAGGTAAGCATGAGGTGTTCCCGATCCCACAGTTGGAGATCGATATTTCTGTGCTGACTCAAAACAGCGGTTATTAATCTTTAAAAACTTTCGTTATGCGCTATATGAAATACATAACCCTTTTCTTCCTGATGGCGGTGATCGCGATCGGGTGTAAGAAAGAAAAATACGAAGACACATCCTTCGTAGAAGCTGCCAACGGACCGGATTCACTGTCTGTTCTGTTTGAGATCACACAGGATAATTCCGGCTTGGTGACGATTACGCCAAACGGCGTTGGGGCTGTCAAGTATGATGTTTACTACGGACATGGTCCGGCTACCGCCACAACCATCGACGCCGGTAAGAATACCACTCATATTTATCCAGAGGGCGTATTCAACGTTCGCATCGTTGCTTATGCTGTGAATGGAAAAACAAAAGAACTGACCCGTCAGTTGACAGTTTCGTTCCGTGCACCGGCGAATTTGCAGGTGAACGTAACAGCCGATCCGGCTAATAACTATCGTGTAAATGTTTCCGCCTCGGCGCTTTATGAAACGAATTTCCGGGTATACTTCGGCCATGTACCCAATGAAGTACCGGTGAGTTTTCTGGAAGGGCAGACCGTATCACATCTGTATTCTGCTACCGGCACCTACAACGTTCGTGTAGTGGCACTGAGTGGCGGCGCCGCTACTACCGAGCAGACGGTTCCATTCACGATCGTTGATCCACTGTTATTACCGCTCACGTTTCAATCCACCACGCTGAACTATAACTGGTCCAATTTCGACGGTGGCAATATGACCACCGTGAACAACCCGAATCCGGGTGGTATCAATACCAGTACCAAGGTGGCGAAGATGGTAAAGAGCCCAGGGCAACCCTGGGGCGGAAGCTTGATCGCCTTAAGTAGTGCCATCGATTTCAGCACGAATAAGATCTTCCGGGTGAAGGTTTTCTCTCCCCGAGTAGGTGCTAAGATGTTGTTGAAAGTGGAGAATGCAACCAATGCGGGTATCAACTTTGAAAGAGAGGCTACCACAACCATAGCGAATCAATGGGAGTATCTCTACTTCGATTACTCCACCATCAATACCGCTCAATCCTATCATAAGATCATCGTGATCTGGGAGCTGGGTACGCCCGGTGATGGTTCGGCGAATTTTACGTTCCACATGGATGATTTCGAGTTGGTAGCTAGTCTGCCTCCCGCGCCGTTAAGCTTGCCTCTGACATTCGAATCTACTACCACTACGTTTGGTTGGTTCGATTTCGATGGCGGACAAGTAACGGTGATCAATAACCCGCAATCAAGCGGTATCAACACGAGTTCCCGTGTTTGCCGCATGGTCAAGAACCCCGGTCAGCCTTGGGGAGGAAGTTTCCTGACACTGAGCTCCGCGATGGACTTCTCTACCAACAAGGTTTTCCGCATGAAAGTGTTTTCACCTCGTGCTGGCGCCAAAGTGTTGTTGAAAGTGGAGAATTCAGCCAATGCCGGTCAGAACTTTGAGAAAGAAGTAGTGACCACTATGGCGAATAACTGGGAAGATCTGGTGTTCGATTACAGCGGCATCAATACAGCAAATACGTATAATCGGGTCGTATTGATCTTCGATCTGGGAACTCCGGGTGATGGTTCAGCGAATTTCACGTTCCTTTTCGATGATATCCGTCTGACCAACAGTTTCCCTGTAGCCATCCCCTTGAATTTTGAATATCCTGTTACATACGGATGGTTCGATTTCGATGGTGGTAACATGACGGTGATCAACAACCCACAATCGGGTGGCATCAATACCAGCGCCAAAGTGGCTCGGATGGTCAAGAATCCTGGTCAGCCTTGGGGTGGTAGTTTCCTCACGCTGAGTCAGCCTATGCCATTCTCTTTGTCACGCACCTTCCGCATGAAGGTATTTTCACCTCGTGCCAACGCGAAAGTGCTGCTGAAGGTGGAGAATTCAGCTAACTCGGGAATCAATTTTGAGAGGGAAGTAACGATCGGAACCGCCAACGCTTGGGTGGATCTGACTATCGACTATACCGGTATAAACACAGCGAACACCTATGACCGGATCGTCTTGATCTTCGATCTGGGTACACCGGGTGATGGTTCAGCCAATTATACTTTCCTGGTCGACGACATCCGTCTTCAATAATCATTAAAACACTGCGAAATGCGTAATATGAAAAATATAACCTGGATGCTGGCTGGCGTACTTCTCCTGCTCAGCGCCTGTAAAAAGCCCTCTTACTCATTCGGTGAATTGGCAGCGCCCACTAACCTGTCCATGACGGCAACCGTTGTGGGCGTGGATGCAACGAACCCGAACGGAAACGGAAGCGGCAATGTAGCCATCACGGTTAGTTCCACCGGAGCCCTCACCTATGACATTGATTTCGGTGACGGGATCAAGCGTGTAGTGCCAAGCGGTACGCTTACCTATAAGTATGCGAATCCGGGTACAAACGATTACACCATCACGGTGAATGCAGTTGGAACCGGTGGTAGTCTTTCTACGATCAGCAAGCGTATCCGTGTATTTGTTGCCTTTGTGATTCCGGCTCCTATTCTGAGTGCACTGACCGGTACTTCTTCCAAGGTATGGATCACCGACCGCACTGCACCCGGACATTTCGGGGTTGGCCCAAATGATGTGTTTTCACCGATCTGGTACTCTGCCGGACCTGATACGCGCGAAGCTTGTGCCTATGACGACGAGATCACTTTTTCAAAGAATGCCAATGATCAGGTATTCATGAACGTGAATAATTTCGGAGCATCCTTCTCCATCGGCGCTTCCAGTACATTCTACGGATTCGGTGGTGGCGATAATTGCTTTTCGATCAGTCCCGGTGGTAACAAGCAGCTGATCTTCCAAGACGCAACCTCCAGCTCCACTCCGGCACAGTCTACCCGTATCCAGTTCACAGTACCCGGTAACGGTATCATCAACTTTGGTACCGGCGGAACGGTATATGAGATTTTGGAGATTACGCCAACGACAATGCATCTTCGCAATATTGGAATCGATGGAAACTCCTGGTACCAGAAATTGAAAGTGAAACCTTGATGAAAAATGTTTTGTTGGTTTTCGGGTTGGCCGCCATCTGTTTTGGGTGTGGTGATAAAAACACCCCTCCCAATCCGGTGGCGCCCACCAACCTGAGTGTAACGGCATCAGTGGCCACTGATAATAGTGGCAATGTGCAGTTCAACGCGACCGCTAACAATGCAGTGAGTTACGATTTTGACTTGGGGAATGGAGTGTTCCAAAATTCAGTCAGTGGAACCTTGTCCTATCGTTATCCGGCCTCCGGTAATTATTCGGTGAATGTGGTGGCAAAAGGGCCCTTAGGGCTCACACTGAGCAAAGCCATTTCGGTTTCTGTGACAGTTGTTCAATCAATGGTTTGGTCGGAGGAATTCGATCTACCCGGTGCACCCAATTCAGCTAATTGGGGATATGATATCGGCGCCGGCGGATGGGGCAACAGCGAGTCGCAGTATTACACCAACCGACTCGACAATGCCGTTGTATCCAATGGAACACTGAAGATCATTGCCAAGGCTGAATCATTCAGCGGCAGCAGTTATACCTCTGCCCGCCTATTATCGCGCAATAAATTTTCTTTCAAGTACGGAAAGATCGAAGTGTCTGCCAAACTCCCGACTGGTGTTGGTACCTGGCCGGCGATCTGGATGCTTGGCGATAATTTCACCACGGCCGGTTGGCCCGCTTGCGGAGAGATCGATATCATGGAGCACAAAGGATCTGACTTGAATCGCATCCACTCCTCCTTGCATTATCCGGGTCGTTCAGGCGGTAATCCGGTGACGGCCACCACCCTGATCCAGAATGCAACAACAGCCTTCCATCTCTATTCTTGTGAGTGGTCGCCTCAGTCGATCAAGTTCTATGTGGACGGTAATCTGTACCACACCATCGCCAATACCACGAGCCTTCCTTTCAATCAACCTTTTTTTATCATTCTGAATCAGGCCATGGGTGGCACGTTCGGCGGAGCCATCGCCCCGAATTTTTCTTCTGCCACCTTTGAGATCGATTACGTGCGGGTTTATCAATGATAGCCTGATCGAAAACTTTATAGATGACCATGTTACGTGTTGTTGTATATATGAGGAGAATGTTGCTGATAAGCTTATTGTTGATGTTGTCGTTCATTTCATACGGGCAGTATCGATACAATAAATTGGTTTGGTCTGATGAGTTCAGTCGAACCGGCTTACCCGACACATCCAAATGGAGTTACGATAAGGGAAGAGGATGCCCGCTGTTGTGCGGATGGGGTAATAATGAGCCGCAGTTTTACACCTGGGATCGAAAAGAGAATGCCCGTGTGGTCAATGGCGAGTTGATCATTGAAGCACACAAAGAGAGCTATGAGGGTGCGAATTATACTTCTGCCAGGTTGAGTACCAAGCAAAAAGGTGACTGGACCTACGGCAGGATCGTTGTTCGCGCTTTATTGCCGAAAGGATTGGGTACCTGGCCCGCCATTTGGATGCTGCCCACGGAAAATCGATATGGCGGTTGGCCTAAGAGTGGGGAGATCGATATAGCTGAAACAGTAGGGTATCAAAAAGACACCTTGCATCAGACGATCCACACGGATCTATATAATGGAATGCATCGTACCCAGCGAACCAATGTGATGTCCTTATCCGGCCACGGCAAACAGTTTCATGAATATGCCATCGAGTGGTCTGCTGAAAAAATCGAGTACTATCTGGACGGTAAAAAAACATACACTTTTCCGAGAGAGTCGGCCGATTCACGTAAATGGCCATTCGATCAGCCCTTTCACCTGCTCCTGAACATGGCGATTGGAGGTGACTTCGGTGGAAGAAAAGGAATAGATGACTCTATATTCCCTACGCAAATGCGAGTGGATTATGTGAGAGTGTATCAATAACGAACACATGCGTATTTCATTTCTGATCGCCTTGCCGGCGATTTTTTTTCAATCCATTGCTTGGGGGCAATCTGCCAACATCGATCGGAAAGTTGATTCTGTATTGGCGTTGATGACCCTCGATGAAAAAATCGGACAACTCAATCAACTCAGCAGTGATTTCGTTGCTACCGGACCGATCACCCCGGATGGAGACAAACAAGATCGTGTTCGTCAGGGTAAAGTCGGATCCTACCTGAATATGACCGGTGCAGCACGTACCCGCTCCTTGCAGGCCATCGCCATGCAGTCGCGATTGAAAATCCCACTCTTGTTTGCACAGGATGTGATACATGGGTATCGCACCATCTTTCCCATTCCGCTCGCGGAAGCGGCCAGTTGGGATCTTTCCATTATCGAACGATCTGCTCGGATCGCTGCTATTGAAGCGGCTGCTTGTGGGATACATTGGACGTTCGCACCGATGGTCGATATCGCACGTGATCCCAGATGGGGACGTGTGATGGAAGGTGCCGGAGAGGATACCTATCTGGGAAGTCTGATCGCCACTGCTCGCGTGAAAGGATTTCAGGGAAAAGGATTGGGCAGTTTAGATGCGGTGATGGCCTGTGCCAAACACTTCGCTGCCTATGGAGCCGCGGAGGGGGGTCGTGATTATAATACGACCGATATGAGTTTGCGCCGATTACATGAAGTGTATCTGCCACCCTTCAAGGCCGCAGCGGATGCAGGTGTGGCCAGTTTCATGAACTCATTCAACGACATCAATGGTATACCGGCAACGGGAAGTAGTTATCTGCAACGCACGTTGCTGAAGGGTGATTGGAAATTCAACGGACTGGTGGTGAGTGATTGGGGCAGTATCGGGGAGATGATCAATCATGGTTATGCAGCAGACATGACGGACGCGGCGAAGAAAGCGATCACAGCCGGCTCGGATATCGATATGGAGAGCAGGGCTTATGCGGGACAGCTGGCTGATCTCATCAAACGTAAAGAAGTGAACGAATCAGTGATAGATGATGCCGTTCGCCGGGTGCTTCGTAAAAAATTCGAGTTGGGTTTATTCGATGATCCCTATCGTTTTTCGGATGAGGCAAGAGAAAAAGCTGCTTGGAACGCTCCGGAACACAGACAGGCAGCGAGGGAGATGGCTCGCAAGAGTATTGTATTGCTGCGAAACGATTCAATTAAAAAAATAAGTAAGCCGATCTTGCCATTGTCAAATGTTTCGGGTAAAAAGATCGCTTTGATCGGTCCGCTTGTAAAAGCCATCGGCGACAACAACGGATTCTGGAGTTATAGTTGGCCAGATGATTCTACTCGTATCGTATCCCTTTGGAATGGGATGGAGAATAAGCTGGGTTCCACAAAGAATTTGAGTTATGCAAAAGGATGTGAGCTGACTGGAAGTGATACCAGCGGATTTGCAGCGGCACGTTTGGCTGCTCGTAGATCCGATATAGTGGTGATTAGTGTAGGAGAGACCGGCAACATGAGTGGTGAAGCGAAGAGCAGAAGTGATCTGAAATTACCTGGCATGCAAGAGCAATTGGTGAAAGAGATGGTGGCAACGGGCAAGCCGGTGGTGGTATTGATCAGTGCAGGTCGTCCGTTGGTATTCAATTGGATCTCGGAAAACGTTCCGTCCATCGTGTACACCTGGTGGTTGGGTACGGAAGCCGGTAATGCGATCGCGGATGTGTTATTCGGCGACTATAATCCATCTGGAAAATTACCGATGACCTTTCCGCGTAGTGAGGGACAGATCCCGATCTATTACAATCATTTCAATACCGGTCGGCCATTTAAAAACGATACGGATAATATTTATGTGACGGCTTATACCGATCTGCGGAACAGTCCGCGTTACCCATTCGGCTACGGACTGAGTTATTCCAAGTTTGAATACGGAAAGATCGTGCTGAGTGCAGATTCGATGTCAGTGGGCGGATCTATTCGTGCAAAGGTGACCATTACTAACTCAGGTACTTATGCTGGGGAGGAAGTTGTGCAATTGTATATACAAGATGTGGCTGCTTCATTAGTAAGGCCGGTACGCGAGTTGAAAGGATTTCAGAAGATCCGATTGGCGCCAGGTGAATCAAGAGAGATCGAGTTTGTTATCACAGAGAAGGAGTTGGCTTTTTATCAGGAAGATCTGCGTTTTATGGCAGAGCCCGGACAGTTCCGTGTATTCATCGGAGGCAGTTCAGCCGCAGAAGAGGGAATTTCATTTTGGTTGAAGGCTAGATGATTCTTAAGCTATAAGCGTTGATAATACTAATGCTTCTTCGCTGGGCGTAAATCTACCCATGTCTACCAGTTTTTGAAGGCATCTATAAATTCCTCCCTTTGTTTGGTATTGGCCATTAAGGGGGTCAGTTGTGGCAAATCGAACTGAATGCACTTAATAAAAAGTGGGACAAAGTATTTCTATATTTGAGCTGGTATTTTTCATACCAAACATAAAACTTATTCCTCCAGATTCAATTTTATCACCATGCGCAGCTCGATTTTAATACTTGCAATCTTGTCCACTCAATTCTTGCACGCACAACTGAATTATCCCTCTACCCGAAAGGCAGATGTGAAAGATGACTATCACGGTACATCGATCGCCGACCCGTATCGTTGGCTGGAAGATGACAACAGCGAGGAAACCCACAACTGGGTGCTCGCGCAGAATCAGGTTACGAATAGCTATTTATCAGCTATTCCCTTTAGAAATGCGGTTAAGGAGCGGTTGGCGGTGCTGTGGAATTATCCCAAAATCGGTTCCCCGCGAAAAGAGGGAGATTTTTATTATTTCTTCAAAAACGATGGCTTACAAAATCAAAGCATTCTGTACAAGCAAAAAGGCTTGAACGGTGTTCCGGAAATATTCATCGATCCGAACGGTTTCTCGTCTGACGGAACCATCGCCTTGGGCGGACAGTCTTTTTCTAAAAACGCTCGCTACATGACTTACCTGATCGCACGTAGCGGAAGCGATTGGCAAGAAGCCATTATCCGTGATCTGAGCACCGGACAAAATATTGACGATACGATCAAATGGATCAAGTTCAGCGGAATCTCTTGGTTGGGCGATGAGGGGTTTTATTATAGTCGCTATCCGGTACCCGATGCCTCTACCAAATTATCCAAGCAAAATCAGTTTCATAAAGTTTATTTCCATCGCATTGGAACCAAGCAGACGGAGGATCAGTTGATCTACGAAGACAATACGCACCCCTTACGTAATGTGGGTGGTAGTGTAACCGACGATGGACGCTTTTTGATCATTTCTCAAACGGAGGGAACCAGTGGGAACGAACTCTGGGTGAAAAATCTGGCATCCAAGCAGGCGGAGTTTTCAAAACTGATCGATGGATTTTCAACAGATCCGGATGTGATCGATAATGTAGGCGATCTGCTGTTGCTCAAAACCAATCAGGATGCCCCTAATTTCAAAATCGTACTGGTGGATCCTGCCAATCCCGCCAAAGAAAATTGGAAGACGATCATTGCCGAAAAAACGGATGTATTGCAAAGTGTGGGTACGGGTGGGGGATATTTGTTCTGTTCTTACTTGAAAGATGCTTCTACACGTGTTTATCAATACACGTTTGACGGAAAGCTGGTACGCGAGATCAAGCTGCGCGGCATCGGAACGGTTTCTGGTTTTGATGGAAAGAAAGAGGATAAAGCGCTTTTTTACACGTTCACCTCTTATACGTATCCGCCGACAATTTTCACCTATAACATCGAAACTGGCGAGTCTGTCTTATTCAGAAAGACCGAAACGGCTTTTCAGAGTGAAGCCTATGAAACGCAACAGGTATTTTTTACGAGTAAAGACGGTACGCGAGTTCCTATGTTCATCACCGGTAAAAAAGGATTCAAATTAGATGGAAATAATCCCGTGCTGCTTTACGGATACGGCGGTTTCAATATCTCGCAAACACCCGGGTTCAGCATTTCAAATGCTTATTGGATGGAGCAGGGAGGACTTTATGTAGTCGTTAACCTGCGAGGTGGAAGTGAATACGGTGAATCTTGGCACAAGGCAGGTATGCTGGATAAAAAGCAAAACGTATTTGATGATTTCATCGGCGCGGCTGAATTTCTGATCAAGAATAAATACACGCGCAAAGAGTTATTGGCGATTCGTGGCGGTTCAAATGGCGGACTGCTGGTAGGAGCCTGTATGACGCAACGTCCGGATCTGTTTCAAGTTGCACTGCCTGCCGTGGGGGTGATGGATATGTTGCGGTATCACTTGTTCACTATTGGCTGGGCTTGGGCGGTGGAGTATGGAAGAAGTGATAATCCTGATCAATTCAAGTATTTGCTGAATTATTCTCCGTTGCACAACTTGAAAGATGGAGTTAGCTATCCGGCTACGATGGTAACGACCGCAGATCATGACGATCGAGTAGTGCCTGCACATTCATTTAAGTTTGCGGCTCGCTTGCAGGAATCACATCGAGGGAATACACCTGCGCTGATACGGATCGAAACGAAGGCGGGTCACGGAGCCGGGAAACCAACTGCCAAGCAAATCGAAGAGGCTGCTGACATCTGGAGCTTTGTGCTATTCAATATGGGAAGAACGCCTGTCGGTCTAAAATAAAATGGTAGTCCCGCCCAGAATCGAACTGGGATCAAGCGTTTAGGAAACGCTCGTTTTATCCATTAAACTACGGGACCGATCAAAGGGCGGTAAAATTAAGACTTTCGTCAGCTGCCCGGCATGCCACTGCTGTCAACCCTTGAGCCTCAACTTTTTTGGTCGGGAAATGTTATGGACTAGGTTATCGGGTAAGCGGACTTTTGTCACCCAAAGCCGCCCCGAATTGCCCTACTTTTGCCCTCCCAAAACCAGATCAATATGGAAAACAACCCGAAAAACACGTACAATGTGAACAGTGAAAGCAAATGCCCCTTCACTGGCGGTATGCTCAAAAAAGCAGCCGGAAGCGGTACCCGTAACCGCGACTGGTGGCCCAATCAACTCAAACTGAATATCCTTCGCCAACAATCGGAACTCTCCAATCCGATGGGTGATAATTTCGACTACGCCTCCGAGTTTAAATCGCTCGACCTCGCCGCTGTTAAAAAAGACATCGTCGACCTGATGACCACCTCGCAAGACTGGTGGCCGGCCGACTACGGACACTACGGCCCATTCTTCATCCGCATGGCCTGGCATAGCGCCGGTACTTACCGTATTGCAGACGGTCGCGGCGGCGGTGGCACCGGCACCCAGCGCTTCGCACCCCTCAACAGCTGGCCCGATAACGCCAACCTCGATAAAGCCCGCTTACTGCTTTGGCCCATCAAACAGAAATACGGACGTAAACTCTCCTGGGCTGACATCATGATCCTCGCCGGTAACTGTGCCCTGGAATCAATGGGATTCAAAACCTTCGGATTCGGCGGTGGCCGCGAAGACATCTGGGAACCCGAAGAGGACGTATACTGGGGTTCAGAAAACGAGTGGCTGGGCGATAAGCGCTACACCGGCGACCGCGATCTGGAAAATCCACTTGCCGCCGTACAAATGGGATTGATCTATGTGAATCCGGAAGGACCCAACGGTAATCCCGATCCGCTCGCTTCAGCCCGCGATATCCGCGAAACATTTGGACGCATGGCCATGAACGATGAAGAAACCGTGGCGCTCATCGCCGGCGGACACACCTTCGGAAAAACACACGGTGCCGCAGACCCAAGCAAATACGTAGGCCCTGAGCCCGCCGGTGCAACCATCGAAGAACAAAGCATGGGATGGAAAAACACCTTCGGAAAAGGCCACTCAGAAGATACGATCACGAGCGGACTGGAAGGTGCCTGGACTACCACACCTACACAATGGAGCAATAATTATTTCGAGAATCTTTTCGGATATGAGTGGGAACTAACGAAGAGCCCCGCTGGCGCACAACAATGGAAGCCCAAAGGGGATGCCGGCGCCGGAACGGTACCTGATGCTCACGATGCTTCAAAGAAGCATGCACCGATGATGCTCACTACCGACATTGCCCTTCGCATGGATCCTGCCTATGAGAAAGTCTCTCGTCGCTTCTATGAAAATCCCGATCAATTCGCTGATGCATTCGCGCGTGCCTGGTTCAAACTCACGCACAGAGATATGGGTCCGCGTAGTCGCTACCTCGGCTCCGAAGTTCCTGCCGAAGAACTGATCTGGCAAGATCCCATCCCTGCGGTTGCTCATCCGTTGGTTGATGCAAACGATATCAAAGAGCTCAAAGGAAAGATCCTTGCATCCGGACTGACCATTTCTCAATTGGTCACTACCGCTTGGGCTTCCGCCTCTACGTTCCGCGGATCGGATAAGCGTGGCGGTGCCAATGGCGCACGCATCCGCTTGGCCCCTCAGAAATTCTGGGAAGCAAACAATCCGGCTCATTTGTCAAAAGTGTTGGATACGCTGGAATCTATTCAGCAGGCATTCAATAAATCTGCCAACGGGGGTAAGCAAATTTCATTGGCGGATCTGATCGTACTCGGTGGATGTACAGCGATCGAAGAGGCAGCGAAAAAAGCCGGACAGAACATCGATGTGCCCTTCAAGGCTGGTCGCGCTGATGCTTCTGCTGAACAAACTGATGTAGAATCCTTTGCCGTGCTCGAGCCCAATGCTGACGGATTCCGTAATTATGTGAAGAAGAAGTTCCACGCACATGCAGAAGATCTGTTGGTCGATAAAGCGCAGTTGCTAACGCTTACTGCACCTGAGATGACCGCACTGGTAGGTGGTATGCGTGTGCTAGGGGCTAATTGGGATGGATCGTCTAACGGCGTATTCACGTTAACGCCAGGCATCCTCACCAATGATTTCTTCACGAATCTGCTTGATTTTGGCACAACCTGGACGGCTGTTTCAGATGCCAATGATGTGTTCGAGGGTCGCGATCGCAAGACCGGTGGTGTTAAATGGACCGGTACCCGCGTGGATCTGATCTTCGGATCGAATAGCGAACTCCGTGCATTGGCTGAGGTCTATGCTTGCGAAGATGGCAAGGCAAAGTTTGTTGCCGACTTCGTGAAAGCATGGGATAAAGTGATGAACCTTGATCGGTTTTAATCAGAAAACTGTCGAAGTTCGGTTCTAATGATTTTAGGAGTTGGCAATTGCCAGCTCCTTTTTTATGCCTTTAGGCTTTACAGATAAATGTCAACAGGGTGTCAAAATGTATGAGTCCGATCAAATCACCCTTGCTTTTGGGCAATTTTCTTATGTTCGTTGTTTGAACACCAAAACGGTTGACTGAACAAGAACTTATCCGGGGACTTCGTGCATACGAGGAAGAAAGTTTTCGCTGGCTGGTGGAGAACTATCAAGCCCCTGTTTATAATACTGTTTTAGGGATTGTGCAATCTGATTCCGACGCCGAGGACATCGCACAGGAAGTTTTCATTCAGGTTTTTCGGTCCATCGATCAGTTCAAGGGTGAGTCTAAGCTCTCTACTTGGGTTTATCGGATCGCAACAACCAAATCCCTTGATTTTCTGCGGAGTAAGAAAAGTAAAAAACGATTCGCATTTCTCCATCGTTTGGGTTTGCCGGGCGAAGGTCGAGAGGTGGATATACCTGAATTCCACCATCCGGGGGTAGCGGCTGAGCAAAAGGAGACTGCGGCACTGCTGTTCCGCGCGATTGCTAAACTTCCGGATAATCAGAAGACTGCCTTTATTCTTACCAGACTGGAACAGTTATCTCATGCCGAAACCAGCAACATCATGAAAATCACTATACCCGCAGTGGAATCACTACTGCATCGGGCAAGACTTAACCTAAAGAAAATTTTGAAAATGGAATTGTAGCATTTATGCTATGAAGGATTTATAATCCTCCTACGTCTAAACAAAACATACATGTCGTCGACCCCAAACATTGAGAACATTCTGAACAGCCTGGAGGGTGTTCGTCGTGCCGAGCCCCGGCCGTTTTTTGCTGCACGGGTGATTCAGCGTATGCAGGAGAAAAACCAAATGACCCCCTCATTTTACTGGCCTCGGTTTGCCTTGGCAGTATCCGCACTTTTCATTTTAATAGCCTTGAACCTCATACTATTTTTTTCCCCTCTGCGTTCTATCGATCAGGCGATCAGCGACTGGAATTCCGCTACCCCGGACTGGGTAGTTGATTACACCGAAAACCCCGGTACAACCATTTACGATCTGCCTCCAAATAAATGATCCATGCAAAGAAGCCGTGTACTCATCTTGCTTGTATTGTTGTTGGCCGTATTGAATGGCGTGCTTGTTTACTTGCATTTTTTTACCAATCGCTCCGGAGGCCGTGACCGTGGAGATTCTATGCATAGCTGGCTCGATAAAAACTTGGGGCTAACGGAAGAACAAGAGCGACTTCATTTGAAAATGCGGGGTACTTATTTTTCTGAATTAAAATCCATCAACGATACCCTGAAGCTTCTCAAAGCACGCTTTGTCTCCCAATCCGCTCAACTCGACCTGTCAGATAGTTTGGCAACTGTATGGACCGACTCCATCAACAGCTGGAACCGAAAAGCTGATGCGCTCACCTACCGGCATGTACGAAATGTCCGATCCATTCTGGATCCGAAACAACAACCTGTTTGGGATTCATTGATACAGGTGGTGATGCTGAGAAGGAGTAGAAAGTAGAAGGATGAAGGGTGAAGGATGAATGGTGAAAGATGAAGGGTGAATGAGCGTTAAACCTTCTACCTTACACTACTCTTGATAGATTCTTTCAACAGCATCTTTATATTTTTCCAAGATCAGTTTTCGTTTGACAGACAGCTTCGGTGTCATTTCACCGGTATCCACGCTCCATTCTTTAGCCAGTAGTTCAAAGCGTTTAACCTGTTCAACTTGATTGAAAAACTTATTGAAGCTTTCCACCAGTTCTCGGTACAGGTCCTTTACCGCATCCAGGCGAATCAGTTTTTCCGGATCGGTTTCCTGAATGCCTTTTTTATGCGCCCATTCCAATAGTGCAGGGAAAGCGGGAACGATCAGCGCACCCACAAATTTGCGTTCAGCGCCAACCACCATCAATTGCTCAATGAAAGGAGATTCTTTCAGTTTACTTTCGATCGGAAGAGGGGCAACATATTTTCCGCCGCTGGTCTTGAATAACTCTTTCTTACGGTCTGTGATTTTTAGAAACCCATCTTTGGAAAAAGTGCCGATGTCGCCGGTGCAGAACCACTCACCCTTCATTACCTCAGCGGTGAGGTCGGGGCGCTTGTAATAGCCCATCATGATATTGGGACCTTTACAAAGGATCTCGCCATCCTCTTCGATCTTCACTTCCACGTCTTCGATCAGTGGTCCGACGGTACCGAACGCGCGACCGGATTCCTGGTAACGATTTACAGAGATGACGGGAGATGTTTCAGTGAGGCCGTATCCCTCCATCACCACTAACTTGGCCGCCGTGAAGATCCGGATCAATCGTACCTGGCAAGCGGCACCGCCGGTAGCGATGCATTTCACATTACCCCCAAGTGCCTCCCGCCATTTTTTGAAGATGATCTTGTTGGCAAGCGCTAGTTGTATACGATATCCAAGGGGCAAGGATTGATTGATCTCGAACTTTTCGGCAAGGCTATGTGCCCAGAAGAAAAGTTTTCGTTTGAGGCCGGTCAGCTCATTGCCCTTAGCCATGATCTTGTCATATACCTTCTCGAGCAATCGGGGCACCGTGGTGAACAGATGCGGCTTTACTTCTTTCAAGTTATCGCCGATCGTTTCCAGACTTTCTGAATAGTAGATCGCCGTGCCTTTGAACGCATATAGGTAGGTGACTACTCTTTCAAAAATGTGATTCAGCGGAAGAAAACTCAGGGCCCGCATGTTATCGCCTGGCGGAAAATGCGGCTTGGCCGCCAAGGTATTCGATAAAATATTCCTATGCGAAAGCATTACACCTTTTGGAACGCCGGTGGTGCCGGAGGTATATATGATCGTGACGATGTCTTCAGCATCGACAGCATCACGCAAGGCGGGCAGACTTGCTTTGGAAGCATCATTCGCCTCTTGTAACACCTCTTTCCAGTGACGGGCATTGACTACATGTTCAAATGTGAAAATCGACTGCAACGAGGGAAGTTTTCCGCGTAGACTGTTCACTTTCAGAAACAATTCCTCATCGTTGACGAACACCATTTTCACGGCCGCATCCGAGAGAACAAATTCCAGTTCGTTGATGCTGATGGTTGGGTAGATCGGTGTCAGAACGGCTCCGATCTGCTGAACGGCCAAATCGAGAATCACCCACTCGGGACGGTTCTTGGAGATCACAGCAATCTTGTCGCGGCCCTCAGGCGTGCGATCACCCGGACCGATCCCCATGGCGATCAAACCCGCACTGAGTTGATCTACCAGGTCCTTGACCATGGCCGTGCTGTATTTCTTCCATTGTCCGCCTTCCTTGGCAGCCAGCATGTCGGGTAAAGGATTATTGTCAAGTTGCCATTCCAGGCAGTCGAATAAACGTCGAGGGGTTTGCATAGCAATCGTTTTGGTAATACCAGAATTCCTAAAATAACGAAAATCTCAACTCCTAAACCCTCTAGACTAACTAAACCAGCTAAACTTCCTCAACTCCCTCAACCTTCTAAACACAGGTTTAGTGCGTTTAGTCGGTTTAGATGAGTGGTCTTTTACTTAGAAGCCGTCTGGTAATATTGTCCGCTGGGTACCCGAAAAACCCGGTTTGCTTGCCATTGCTGAAACTTGTTCCAGGTGTCGGCATTATCTTTTTTCCACTGTTCGTGTTTGGCCAGTGTTTCAGGGGTCAGGAACAGCCATTGATTGTAGGCCTGAAAAAGATCGGCCTGGATCCATTGGCGTTGCACATCGAACAATTTGAAGGGGAATTGTTTGGCCGGTCCATCGAACCAGCCCAGTAAAAAGCGAGCTCGGATCATGGTCAGGGTTTCCGGATCGAGCCCTCTGGCCGTCAACGATACATGATTTGCCATTTCAAGTAAATAGGCCTTGGCGAAGGGGTTCGATGTTTTTTCGGCAACCTGTTTCAGGTCGGTATCCGCGAATAATTTTTCCTTGTAACCTTTCAGTAATAACTCACGCATCGACTGCCCGCGTTCACTTAGTCCGTCCAGATTCATAAAGATCTCTCCATAGATCAGACTCCAGACTTTGTCGGTCGTATAGAAATAATACAGCGCGGCATTGTAATAGTTGCCGCCATAACCGGGATCCACTTCGATCCCTTTTTCCCATAGCTCGATCGCTCGAGGATCTTTGGATGACCAAAGCAACTCGCCATATTCACTGAGTAGTGGGCCATAATTGGGAAATTTCTTGAGTCCGCGTTTGTAATATTTTTCGCACTCTTTCACCTCTTCCAATGCCTTGAATACATTTCCGGCCAACTGAAAACATATCGGATCGGCATTCGGTCGATCGCAGAGGACGATTACATTTTCGCGCGCGCGGGTGTAATCTCGTTTCAGCGAATAGGCGATCACCAGGTCTTTACTCAAATCCAGATCCTCCGGCGCAATGATCAATGCTTGTCTTAGCACCAGTATGGCATTGTCATATTCGCCCGACTGCAGAAATCCCTTCGCCCGTGCCTGCAGGGTGCTAAGCGATTCGTTCGGTTGTGCCGAAGAACTCATTGCAAGCAGACAGGCAAGGATCAATACAGAAAATCGTAGCGAAAACTTGGCGAGTTGTTTCATGGTAAGTTTTTCCTTTGTTGCCGTGATCAGATCCGATGGGTGAGCAGTCCGTCCCTCAATTTCGGTTCAAACCAAGTGCTTTTGGGCGGCATGACCGAACCACTGTCAGCGATATCAAACAGTTGGTGTATGCTGACGGGATACAAGCTGAAGGCAATAGCCATCTCTCCGCTGTTAACGCGTTTCTCGAGTTCACCCAATCCGCGAATGCCGCCTACAAAATCGATCCGCTTATCGGTTCGCTGATCGCGTACACCCAGCAATTTATTCAATATTTTATCAGAGAGAATACTCACGTCGAGTACGCCGATGGGATCTTCCGTCCATGTGCCGGGCTTTGCTTGCAATCGGTACCAATTCTTATTGAGGTACATGCCGAACTCGTGGAGTGATCCGGGTCGCACGGCCTCTGCCTCGCGCGTGATGGTAAAATCCTCCTCCAATGCATTCAGCAGTTCTCCTTCGCTGTGACCATTCAGGTCTTTTACAACACGGTTATAGTCGAGGATCGCTAATTGCCCTGCCGGGAACAGGGTTGTCAAAAAATATTTTGCAGCCTCCGAATCGGGAAGCGCGGCACTAACCTTGGCGGCAGAAGCAGCGCGGTGGTGACCATCTGCTATGTAAGTAGCAGGTACTTGCTCGGCAAAGATCTTTGTGATCTGGTCGACCGTCTCACGCATATCCACTACCCAAATGCGATGCTCGATGGCGTCGTTCGCAGTGAAATCATATATAGGTGAATGGGACTTCTTCCAGTCTGCGATCAATGCATCTATTTCAGATACATCTCGGTAAGCCAGAAATACATTTCCTGTTTGCGCCCGAATGGTGCGCATGTGATCGATGCGGTCTTTTTCTTTCTCCGGGCGTGTGAATTCATGTTTCTTGATTCGATCGTTATTATAATCGTCGACCGAGGAGAGTGCTACCAATCCGGTTTGTGCACGCCCATTCATCACCAGTTCGTAGATATAATAGCAGGGTTTATCTTCTTGAAAAAGCACTCCTTTGCGGGTCATCGCATCCAGATTGTCTTTTGCCTGATCATAAACGGCCTGGCTGTGGATATCGGTTCCGGCGGGTAGATCGATCTCTGCTTTTGTTACGTGTAAGAAGGAGTTGGGGTTCCCTTGTGCCTCCTCGGCCGCTTCCTGACTGTTGAGTACGTCATAGGGTCGGGCAGCTACGGCAGCGGCTAGTCCTGTTTGTGGTCGGAGGGCAGCAAAGGGTTGAATGTTGATCATGTGTGGAATTGTAGTAGGAGATTTATTTATTATCCGTTCTGCTGAGCGAAATCGGTCATCAGACTTGTAAGCGCTTTAACGCTTTCGAGGGGGAGCGCATTGTACATCGATACCCGAAATCCGCCTACACTACGATGGCCTTTGATGCCGATCATTCCAGCGGCTTCGCAGGCTTTTAAAAAGGCAGATTCGAGTGTTGGATCGTTCATAGTAAAGACAGCATTCATGTGGCTGCGGTCGGCTGTCGCTACAGGTCCGTTGAACATCGGCAACGCATCCAGGGTATCGTAGAATAGTTTTGCTTTTTCGATGCTCCTTTTTTCCATTTCAATGATCCCGCCTTGTTCTTTCACCCAGCGAAGGGTGAGCAGAACAACATACACGGCAAAAACCGGCGGGGTGTTGAGCATACTTTCCTCGCGGATGTGTTCGCGGTAATCCATCATCGTCGGGATCCGACGGTCGGCCTTACCCAGTAAATTTTTATTTACGATGACGAGATTCACACCAGCCGGTCCCATGTTTTTCTGCGCACCGGCATAGATCAATCCGAATCGATCGAAGGGCAGTGAACGACTTAAAATATCGCTGCTCATATCGGCTACCAACGGCAGATCCAATTCCATCGGGATTTGCTGCCATTGTACGCCGTGTACAGTTTCGTTTGTGGTGAGGTGCAAATACTGCGCTTCCGGATCGATTTCCAATGTGCGCGGGATGGCTCGGTATCCGCCTTCTTTCGAGGAGCCTGCGATTTCTACGGTGCCGTACAAGTTGGCTTCTTTGATCGCTTTGGCCGACCAGATGCCGGTATCTGTATAAGCGGCTTTTTTATTCGAGGGAAGCAGGTTCATCGGTACCTGCATGAATTGAGTTGAAGCACCTCCATGTAAAAAAAGAACTTCCTGATCGGGATGCAGCTGCATTAAATCCCTGACCAGCTGACGGGCCTCTTCCATGACGGGTTGAAACAGTGCCGTGCGGTGACCGATCTCCAAAATAGACAATCCCGTGCCCTGGAAGTCTCGGATTGCCGCCGCCGCTTGCTCTAAAACAGCAGGAGGAAGGATAGAGGGGCCGGCATTGAAATTGTCCATACGCGAAGATAGTTGAACGGTGAAAGATGAATGATGAAAGGTGAAGGATGAGTATAGTTCTGGGTTTTAGGTTTCACCCTTCATCCTTCACCCTTCATCCTTACAGGTGTTCCGATCCATTCACCCGCTTCAACCGCCATTGCCGGTCGAGCTGACGGATCATTTCTCGTTGCTCCGGGTCCTCGTGCTGCTGGGGTGATGATGGCAGATCTGGCTGTCCGGCCAACACCCAACAAGTGAACCAAATAGAGGCAACACTTTGAACAGACAAGCGCATCCGCCTCTCTACCATTCCATTCATCAGTGAATCATATTGTTTTGTGTAGCGAGTGGAATATTGGCGGACCAATTTCCCTTTCCGCTCCTCATATGCATATTTTTCAGATGGGTCGGTTCGGGCATCCAACTCTTTTTCGATCCGAAGCACCGAATCGGCTGCCAACGAACTCTCCAGTAATCGCAACCACCAATAGGCAGGCATGTCTTCAATGAAGGCTGCCTGGCCGATCCAGAAATTCCATTTTCCAACCGCCAGCAATTCAGGAATGCGGCTTTCCCACAACCCATGTATCCCACGCTGACCGCTGAATTGTCCGTTGTGATTGCGGCATGTATGCAAAGGCACATGTGCATCCGATAAATAATGTCCGATCTCCGCGGCATTTTGAAGGATGCGCGGTATGTCCTTCTCCCGAAACGCCTTTATAAGCCTCCCTGTCATCACTTCCATCCACCAGGGCACGATGCCATGTTGTTGCAGCGTGTCTTCTGTAAATCGCGCTACCGCCTGCTTCCATTCACGTGGTAATGAATCGAACGGATACGTTCCGTAACGATCGAGATCGATGTAATGGCGCGGGCCTTCTTCCTTTACCGCATACCGACGTTTATCCGGATCAGTGGCATGTCGGATCAAATACGTTTGCTGCGACCTGAACAATGCTTGCAATCCGGGTGGGAGGAGGTTCACCGCCAGTCCATTGATACGTTCATGGGCAAAGAATCCCCACGCACTCGCCGAAAAGGGACATAGCATCACCCATCCGCCCCATAAGGCGAGTAGCAATCGAGCCATCAACTAGTCAGGATTTTTTATTCTCGGTATCGAGGTCGGCCACTCCACCGGTGACCGCATATTTCATGGCATCCCCGGAGGCGATCCGATCGATCTTTTTGATGCGGGTTCGTGGCAGTACATAGAGTTGTCCGGCAAAATTGTATGCCTGCGGTACATAGACCGCTACATGTTCCTGCCCCATATTGAATTTCTGCATCTCTTCATCCGTCAGAAAACCTACCACCCAAACATCGGGTTCGAAAACACTGGCCAGCACCGGCGTTTTGAATTTCCGCTTGTCTCCCGCGAATGCCTCGAACAGCTCTTTAGTAGAGGTATAAATGAACTTGATGCCGGGTGCACGGTCGAGCCACTGGTCGAGCAGATTGAAAAAACTGCCGATCAAAAAAATCGAGCTGACCCAACCAATAAGGATCACGCCCAAAATGATCAGGGCAAACCCCAGGCCCGGTACATTCAGATAAGGCCTCAGGATCTGGTCCACCTGCTCAAACAGCCAATACATGGCATAGAGGGTGATCCCGATGGGGGCTAAAATGATCAGCCCCTGTACAAAATATCGGAGGAGGCGACGTAGAAAGAATCGAAAACTGAGTTGGGGACTGGTGCGGGGCATGGTTTGAATTCAGCGCTAAGGTACGGGGTTCGGGGAGGCGGAAAAATGACACAAATCGGGGGATTTAACAATATGGAAACTTTGGCAACTAAAAAAGTTTCCGTAGTTTTGCGCGGCCAAAATCAATGGAGACAAATACCCGCATATTAGACTTTGCCGAATCGCTGTTCATGCAGCGGGGGATTCGCGCGGTTTCTATGGATGAGATCGCCGTGGGGTTGGGGATGAGTAAGAAGACCCTCTACCAGTATTTCGCGGACAAGGATGAGCTGGTGGATGCGGTGGTGGCCGCACATCTCGAGCGTATGCAGACCGATGCGAGGAAGTGGCGGGATCAGGCGCAGGATGCAGTGCATGAGATGTTCATTACCATGGAGCAGATACAGCTGCACTTGTCGAACATGGACCCCATTTTACTTCATGATATGAAAAAATTTCATCCCCGTGCTTATCAGCGATTTCGCGAGCACAAGGATGTTTTTCTGTTTGAGTTGATCCGTGCCAATATGCAGTGGGGGATTAGGGAGGAACTCTATCGGTCCGATTTGGATATCGATGTGCTTTGCCGGTACCGGCTGGCTTCTATGATGCTTGCCTTCAATACCGACTTGTTTCCGCCCCAGCAATTCAATCTTGGCCTGCTCTGTCAAAACCTCTTGCAACATTTTGTTTTCGGTCTCGCTACCGAAAAAGGACATAAACGACTGATGAATTATTATGAAACTACATCTGCTTAAAGGACTCGTTGCGGCCAGTGTTTTATTCATTGGCGGCAGTCGGGCACAATCCGATTCGATGCCGGGTAAACATGCGTTCACCCTGAAACAGGCGATCGACTACGCGCGTAAGAATAATGTACAGGTCAAGAATGCCTTGCTCGACATTCAGCGTCAGCAGCAGGTAAACCGGGAAGTAACGGCCATGGCCTATCCGCACCTCAATGCCAGCATCAGTACGGTCTTCAATCCGGGTATCGCCACCACGGTGTTGCCAAACTTCATCTCTCCTTCTACCTATCAGGTATTGATCAACGAGGGCGTTCGAAACGGAAGCGGCACGCCCATACAAATGCCGGCTGATTTCGGATTCATCGAGGCGCAATTCGGAACCCGTTACAGTGCCAATGCAGCTGTGAGTCTGAACCAGATACTATTCGACGGACAGGTATTCGTCGGACTCCTCGCCCGAAAGGCCACCATCGAATTCGCAACACAGAACGCCGCCGTGACTGAAGAGATGATCGTCGCCAACGTGGCCAAAGTCTATTATCAACTGGTGGTCAGCCGCACACAAGTCGAATTGATCGATTCCAACCTAGCGCTACTCGAAAAAAACCTGCGGGATACCCGCATCCTCTATGAAAATGGATTTCGGGAAAAGTTGGACGTGGATAAAACTGAAGTACAACTATCCAATCTGCGCACCGAGCGCAATAAAGTGATGAATCAAGTCTCGAACGGTTATTATGGTTTGAAACTGTTGATGGGTATGCGGGTGGCGGATGAGCTCATTCTCACCGACCGACTCGCTGAGTCTTTCGTGATGGAAGGAGCCTTACTGGCAGAGGCCTATAAATATGAGGAGCGTAAAGATTATCAATACGCACAGATCGGTAAACGTCTCAATGAATATAATCTGCGCCGATACAAACTCTCACAGATACCGACTTTTTCATTGAGCGCCGTATACGCTAAGAATGCTCAGCGCAGCACGTGGAATTTTCTGGGTCGAGGTGATTGGTTCACGATCTCAAACATCAACTTGAATCTGGCCGTACCGATCTTCAATGGATTTGTGACCAAATCCAGGATCCAACAAAGCCGTATCGAACTGCGCAAAACTGAAAATCAGATCGATGCCCTGAAAAATTCGATCGACCGGGAAGTGGCATCTGCTAAAAATAATTTCACCAGTGCGTTGGAGCGACTCAATGTTCAACGTCGCAATCAATCACTGGCCGAACAAGTATACCAGAACACCAAGAAGAAATACGAGATCGGAACCGGCTCACAGATTGAGATCAATGTGGCACAGACCGATCTCAAAGCGGCCCAAACAAATTATATCACGGCGCTTTACGATGCAGTCATCTCCAAGATCGACTATCTGCAAGCAACCGGAAAACTCAGTCAAACCTTTTGATCATCTACAATCCCCTTCACATGAATCGTTTTTATTTTATTCTACTGGCCACTTTGTTGTTAGCCGCTTGTGGCGGATCGGAGCAATCCGGTGATCTCACCAAGTTGCAGTCACAGTTGGCTGAATTAAAAAAGAAAAAAAGTTCGCTGGATACGGATATCCGTGCGCTAGAGGCTCAGATCGCTAAGCTGGATACGGCAGGTGCCCGTCAAGCTAGTAAGTTGGTATCGGTCGACTCGGTTCGCTACGGAACATTCAATCATTACATCGACCTGCAAGGAAAGATCGAGGCGGAGGGCATGGCCTATGTAGCCCCGAGCGGTATGGGCGGACAGATCAAAGCGGTCTATGTAAAATTGGGCACGCCGGTCAGTAAGGGACAAATGATCCTGAAACTCGATGATGTAATCGCTCAACAACAGCTCACTGCTGCACGCCAGCAATCCGGTCAACTTAAAACTCGTTTAGCCCAGGCTCAAACGATCTATGAGCGCTACCAAAATCTTTGGAAGCAGAACATCGGTGCGGAGATACAAGTGATCAACGCAAAGGCGGACGTCGACGCCCTGGCTGCTCAACTTCGTGCCGTAGAAGCACAAGTCGGAATGGCCGAGGAGCAAGTCAATATGACCAATGTACGGGCCGCCATTTCCGGCATCATCGATGAAATGAATGTGAAAGTGGGCGAATTTTTCTCACCGCAATCAGCCGCTACACCCGGCGCCGGTATTCGTATTGTGAACAACAGTCAGCTGAAGGCCGTAACCTATGTTCCGGATAATTATGTAGCTCGTGTGCGAAAGGGAGATCCGGTAAAGGTCTTGGTGAACGAGATCGGTAAAGAGGCATTTGATTCACGCATCAATGTGATGAGTGCTTCGATCAATGCCAATACACGATCCTTTGTAGTCGAGGCGCCCTTATTCGCTGACCCCCTGCTGCGTGCCAACCAAACAGCTGTGGTTAAGATCCTGGATTACAACGCAGATAATGCGGTAAGTGTGCCGGTGAATCTGCTTCAGTCTGACGAGAAAGGAAAATATCTGTTTGTCGCCGAGAACGTAAAAGGACAATGGGTGGCTCGTCGACGCATTGTGCAACCCGGACAAGTATATGAGGGCTGGCAGGAAATTCTCAGCGGACTGAAAGCCGGTGAGCGTGTCGTGACCGATGGTTATCAATCCCTCTACGACGGACAATCCATCCGCACCTTCTGATCCACCTACTAAAACGATCCCATGTCTCTTTCCAATAGAATACAGAAAGCCGTCCGCGAATTCAAACCAACCAGTTGGTCGATCGACAACCGGACCGCCATCTACATCATTGCCATCCTTATCTCCTGGTGGGGCTACAATCGATTCATGACGCTTCCGAAGGAGCAGTTTCCGGATATCGTAGTACCAACGATTTCGGTAACTACTGTATACGTAGGAAATTCTCCTCAGGACATTGAAAATCTCGTCACCCGCCCGATCGAAAAGCAACTCAAAGGGATCAGCGGCGCAAGAGTCAATAAGATCCAGAGTACTTCTCAGACCGATTACAGCTTGATCGTGGTGGAGTTTGACACCGATGTAAAAACGGAGGTGGCCAAGCAAAAAGTAAAAGACGCGATCGATAAATCAAAAAGTGATCTGCCTACCGATCTCACGCAGCAGCCCAATGTGCAGGAATTTGCTTTCAGTGAGGTGCCGATCATGTTCGTCAACGTAAGTGGTGATTACGACGGAATCAAACTCAAGCAATACGCCGACAAACTGCAAGATCGATTCGAGGAATTATCAGAGATCACCCGCGCGGAGATTGTTGGAGCACCCGAACGAGAGATACAGGTACATGTCGATCCTTACAAAATGAATGCTGCTCGTATCAGTTTCATGGATATTGAAAATGCGATTGCAAGGGAAAACAATGATATTACCGGCGGACAGATCGAAGTGGGCGACATGCGTCGAACCCTGCGGGTACGCGGGCAATTCAAATCCGCCACCGATCTGCAAGACATCGTGGTTCGCAGTAGTGCCCGTGGTGCGAATGTATACCTGCGTGATATCGCCGAGATCCGTGATACGGTGAAAGAGCGCGAGAGCTTTGCCCGACTCGGCGGTAAAAACGTTGTAACACTCAACATCGTTAAGCGTGCCGGTGAAAATCTCATCAACACGGCCGATAAAGTAAAAGCAGTCGTTTCAGAAATGCAGGCAAACGAAGACCTGCCCCGCGACCTGATCGTGAATATCACCGGTGATCAGAGTAAGCAAACACGTACGTCTTTCAATGAGTTGATCAATACGATCGTGATCGGCTTCTTGCTCGTTTTGCTGATCCTCATGTTCTTCATGGGTGTGACCAATGCGTTCTTTGTAGCACTCAGTGTTCCGCTCAGTGTGTTTGTAGCGTTTCTTTTCTTGCCACTGGCGGATAGCATTGTTGGCACTTCCGTCACGCTGAACTTCATCGTCCTCTTCGCTTTATTATTCGGACTGGGGATCATTGTAGATGATGCCATTGTAGTGATCGAGAATACGCACCGTATCTATGGGAACGGGAAATTGCCCATCATACAAAGTGCCAAAGAGGCCGCCGGGGAAGTATTCATTCCCGTATTGGCCGGTACTGCTACCACACTGGCGCCCTTCTTCCCACTCTTATTTTGGAAGGGACTCATCGGAAAGTTCATGATCTACTTACCGACGATCCTGATCCTGACCTTGGCGGCATCCCTGATCGTTGCCTTCATTTTCAATCCGGTATTCGCCGTCAGCTTCATGAAGCCGGAAGGAGCAGAAAGAAGTTTGCCGCGTCAACGGATCTTCCGCAATAAGTGGTTCTTGTCTGCATCGATTGCCGGTGTTTTGTTGCACCTGGTCGGATTTCATGGTACGGCGAACTTTTCTTTGATCCTCGCCGCATTGATGGTATTTCATGTGTATTTCCTCAGTGATTGGATCCACGCATTCCAGGAGCGGTCACTTCCGCGTTTGATGGCCCGTTATGAAACGCTACTTCGCTGGGTCCTGAAAGGAAAGCGTCCTATTTATGCCCTGGCATCTTTGTTCGGATTGTTCATCATTGCTTTAACACTATTGATTCTTCGGGGCAACAAGACAACCTTCTTCCCCAGTGGCGATCCGAATTTTGTATATGTGTATCTGAAAATGCCTGTTGGTACTGATGTGAAGCACACCGATAGTGTGACGCGTGTATTGGAGCAGCGTGTTTATAAAGTGCTGGAGACGGAAAAACCCGGAACCGAGGGTTCCATTGTAGAAAGCATTATTTCGAACGTTGCGGTGAGTGCGAATAATCCGCGTGATAATAACCGTAGTGTACAATCTAATCTGGGGCGTATTCAAGTTTCTTTCGTGGAATTTGAAAAACGACATGGCAAGAGCACCATGCCTTTTAAGGATGAGATCCTTGCGGCGGTGCAGGGAATTCCGGGGGCACAGATAGAAGTGACTCAGGAAGATGCGGGTCCGCCTACCGACCCTCCTGTAAACATTGAGGTCGTAGGTGATGATTTTGATAATATTCGTCTCGTAGCAACGCGTCTGTTGAACTATCTGGATACGAATCGTATTCCGGGTATTCAGAATCTGCAGCCGGATATCGATTTGACTAATCCGGAGATCACCGTTCGTGTGGATCGCACCCGCGCCATGATGGAAGGTCTCAGTACCGGACAAGTTGGAATGGCATTGCGTACTGCATTATTCGGAAAAGAGGTCAGTAAGATAAAAGTGGGCGAGGATGAGTACAAGATCCAATTGCGCTATGCGGATGCACAACGAAACAATGTCACCGATTTGATGTCGATGCGTATGACGTTCATGGACATGAATACCATGCAGATTAAGTCGATTCCGCTCAGTACAGTCGCCAGTGTCGATTATACCAATTCGGCCGGCGCGGTGAAAAGAAAGAATGTTCGTCGAACCATTCAGTTGCAAAGCAGCGTGGCCGATCCGACACAAGTGGCGCCGATCAATCAGGCCTTGGCGGCACAGATCGCAACGTTCAAATTATTGGAACGCATTCCGTCCGATGTTGTCATTCGTCAAAGCGGACAAAGTGAACAGGAGCAGGAAACACAGGCGTTTCTGGGTGGAGCCATGCTCATCGCGATGGGTATCATCTTCCTGATCTTGGTACTGCAATTCAACAGTTTAAGTAAACCATTCATCGTGATCACGGAGATCTTCTTCTCGATCATCGGGGTGTTGTTGGGTTATGCGCTGACGGGGATGACGGTAGCTACGATCATGACCGGTGTGGGTGTTGTTGGACTGGCCGGAATCGTGATTAAGAATGGAATCCTTCTCATTGAATTTACAGATGAATTGCGCGGCCGCGGTTATCGTACCCGTGAGGCAGCTATACAAGCTGGTAAGATCCGGATCATACCGGTATTGCTGACGGCTGTGGCTACGATTCTCGGATTGCTTCCGCTGGCTGTCGGATTTAATATCGATTTCGTGGGACTGCTTCAGGAATTCCGCCCGAATATTTTCTTCGGGGGTGATAGCGTGGTGTTCTGGGGACCGCTTAGCTGGACCATCATCTTCGGTCTGATCTTCTCCTTCTTCCTGACACTGGTGATGGTGCCCTGTATGTATCTGATTGCGGAGCGGCTTCGTCGCCCGATGTCGAGGTTCTTCGGTACCCGATACGTGGCTTTGCTGGCATTCACCGGTCCCTTCTTCTTTATCCTGGTGGGCATCATGTATGCGGTGCAGAAAGCCCGGGGTAAAAAAGTATGGATGGGGCAGCTTCGTTAATTTTGCGACATGTTGAGGAAGCAAGAACCATTAGCGGATGTAGTGATCAAGTTTGCCGGTGATAGCGGGGACGGTATGCAATTGACCGGAACCCAGTTCACCAACAACACGGCCTTGCTTGGAATCGATCTGGCCACCTTCCCGGATTTCCCGGCTGAGATCCGTGCACCGCAAGGAACGGTTCCCGGTGTGAGTGGATTTCAACTCCGTTTCTCTTCCGACCGGGTGTTCACGCCCGGAGATGCTTGTGATGTGCTGGTAGCTATGAATGCCGCCGCGCTCAAAGTGAATCTGAAATCGTTGAAGAAAGGCGGTAAGATCATTGTCAACATCGATGGTTTCGATGCGAAGAATCTCCGACTGGCTAATTATCCGGAAGGGGAGAATCCCTTGGAAAATGAGAGTCTGACTAATTATGAGGTGATCCGTATGGATGTCACCAAGATGACGCGCGAAGCGTTGAAGGAGATTCCACTCGGACAAAAAGAAAAGGACCGGGCCAAGAACATGTTCGTATTGGGCTTCCTGTATTGGATGTACAATCGTAACATGGCCAATACGGAACAGTTTCTGAAAGATAAATTTTCAAAGAAGCCGGAGATACTGGAGAGCAATCTCAAGGTCTTGAAGGCCGGATTTGCTTACGGTGAAACCACTGACACTTTCACGACCACGTATACGGTGGCGGCGGCCAAGATGGATACCGGCACGTATCGATCCATCATGGGAAATCAGGCGCTCGCGTACGGACTGATCGCTGCTTCTCAAAAAGCCGGATTACCGCTTTTCCTTGGTTCCTATCCTATCACACCGGCGTCTGATATTTTACATGAGCTCAGTCGACATAAAAATTTCGGCGTACGAACATTTCAAGCGGAGGATGAGATCGCGGCCATTACCGCATCCATCGGCGCTTCCTATGGTGGCTCGTTGGGAGTGACTACGTCAAGCGGACCGGGCATTGCCTTGAAAGGTGAAGCGATGGGACTGGCGGTAATGTTGGAGATTCCATTACTTGTCATCAATATTCAACGAGGTGGTCCATCAACCGGATTGCCTACCAAAACAGAGCAGAGCGATCTGATGCAAGCGTATTATGGACGTAACGGTGAATGTCCGATGCCCATCATTTCTGCTTCTACGCCGGCCGATTGTTTCTCAGCGATTTTCGAGGCGGTACGCATTTCCGTACAGCACATGACACCGGTGATGTTTCTGAGTGACGGATACATTGCGAACGGATCAGAGCCTTGGCGTTTCCCGCAGACGAAAGATCTGCCTGCCATCGATGTGAAATTCACTACTGAGTTGCCCGAAGGCGAAACAAAATTCAAACCTTATCAGCGTGATGCGCGCGGCGTGAGACCCTGGGCGATTCCCGGCACACCCGGCTTTGAACATCGTATCGGCGGATTGGAAAAACAACACATCACCGGTAATGTGAACTACGAACCGGAGAACCATCAGTTGATGGTACAATTACGTCAATCGAAGGTTGATAAGATCGCCGACTCAATTCCGGAGCAACAATTAGACAGTGGTCCGTCAACAGGAAAGATCTTGGTCGTGGGTTGGGGTTCTACCTATGGTGCGATTAAATCTGCTGTAGCTGAGTTACAGGCCAAAGGTGAATCCGTCAGCCATTTACATCTTCGATACATCCGCCCCTTTCCGCGGAATCTTGGAACACTTCTTCGCCAATTCGATCAGGTATTGGTGCCGGAGATCAACAATGGTCAGCTGATACGTATTCTGCGCGATGAGTTTCTCGTCGATGCGAAAGGGTACAATAAGATCATGGGTATACCAATTACCAAGACGGAACTGGTGATGAAGCTGGAAGAGATGCTGAGCGCTTGATCTCTTATCGGCGTTGTCGGCCCAGCATCACGCCGACCTTCAATTGCAACGTGAAATAAGAATCTTTATTACGTGGATTCCCGCGTTGGTTTGAGAGCGAGAAAGCGTCCGGCGGGTTTAGCTCATCGCTTCTGAAATAAATCTGTGAGGCGATAGCAGCTTTGCCTGCGGGGAGATTTTGAAAGAATAAAGAGGGGTCGATGTAACTGTCTTGACTCACATCGTCGAGGTAGTCGGTTGTTAGGATCCGGTGATCGATCTCCAATCGTGCTACGATAAAATCGGTGAGTTCCAACCGAACACCGGTACCGATATGATAATTTCTCTGTTGCAGTTCATAGGGTTTACGGTCGCGGTATTGAGCGAATCCTTGTCCTTCTGTCCGAAGCGGTTGAAGGGAATGCCATTGTCCGTTGAGTTGCGCCTTTGGTTCAAAGGAAAAAAATCCCACCCCTGCATGGACGTAGGGAGAGATCAGTGGTGGTCCGTCTTCCCCTGATAAATAACGGGGCAGAAAAAGCGGATGAAATTCAACGCCAATGTGGATGTCATTGATCTTGCTGCGGAAGCTCAGATTTCTTTCAAACCGACCGAAGGTGGAGGCGCGTATATCTTTCAATACACTGTCTGCTCCTTCCACTGTACCGAAGCAACCTTCGAGGCGTACGCCGATCAGACTTCGGTACATGCCGGTGAAATAAAAACCACCGCTCAGGTTTGTTTTCTCTAGATTAAGATCTTTCAGAAACGGTTTGCCGATACCCTTGTTTCCACCCAGATCGGTGAGGGCGTTCATCATGCCGATCGTGGCACCTGCCTCAACGATCCAATCGTTGTCATAAAATCGACTGTTTTGAAAATAGTACTGTGCGGATGTTTGGCTGGTGATTAGAACACCGGTTGAGCATAAGAACAGTATCAGAAGACAGCGGCGCATTGAGTTTTCAAATTACTCAGAATGCCTACACTGTATAGTTAAATAAGGATGATTTTATCCACCGCTTATTTGTTGTTTTTCTGAAAGTGGCAGCATGTTTCCTGGAGGCCGCAAGATTCGCATTTGGGTTGACGAGCCAAGCAGGTATATCGTCCGTGCAGGATCAGCCAATGATGAGCTTGATGCACCAAAGCTTCGGGCAAATGTTCGATCAATTTTTTCTCAACGGCCAGGGGTGTAGTGGCTGTGCGGGGAACCAGTCCCAATCGGTGACTCACTCTGAATACGTGCGTATCTACTGCCATGTTCGGTTGTTTGTCGATCACGGACGTGATCACATTGGCGGTTTTTCGGCCAACACCCGGAAGGGTTACCAACTCTTCGACGGTCATAGGAACTTCGCCTCCGAACGACCCCATCAGTTTTTGCGCCATGCCGATCAGGTGTTTCGCCTTGTTGTTCGGATAGGAGATGCTTCGGATCAAGGGGAATACTTCTTCAAAACTGGCCTTTGACAGACTAACCGGATCGGGGAATTTTCTAAACAGCGCCGGCGTGGTGAGATTCACTCTTTTATCGGTGCATTGTGCCGAGAGAATGACGGCAACCAGTAATTGATAGGGATTGTCGTAGTAAAGCTCTGTTTCAGCCGTGGGCATCTGTTGGCTGAAATACTCGATCACGCGGGCAAATCGTTCTTTTCGGGTCATGCCCGAAAATACAGCGCAGAAGGGGGATGCTTAGTAGCGAGCAGCTACATTTTCGGCGGAAGCGTAGCGCAGGAGTCGGAGGATCGTTTCTGTTCGGGGAGATTCCACCAGCCGGTCCAATCGTTCCCGGCTTGTTTGTAATACGGCCAATTTTTCCCGGAGCGACCAATCGGTTCGAAGGGCCTCATCGATGGCCTGGGTGCGTTCGGGCGCAGTCTCTTTATAGAGATATTCCAGCAGGTCTTCGGGGGTGAAAGAGGGGTTCATGGCCGTTTTCGGGTATTGACTTCCCGATAAAAACGGCGAGCCGGTGAAATTATTGCGCGGGGGCAGGTTTCTTTTCCGGGATCAGAAAAAGGTCTTCATCGTCCCGCTTCATCAGGTATTTCTCGCGTGCATATTTTTCAAGGGCGGCGGGGTCGTTTTTCAACGCCTTCAGTTCCTTGCGTTGTTTTTCGGTCTCTTCGCGGTAGTACTTTTTGGATTTTTCCAGGTTATTCAGTTCTTGTGCCCGGTCGATTTGTGTGAAAAGATCGTTACGGTCGAAAAACAGTAGGATGATACCGAAGGCAACCCCGGTCAGCAAGAATTTATTCTTGAGCCAGCCGGGGATGCGATCGAGCAGTTGTTTCATGAAAGGCGTTATTTACCAAATTTAACGGAACCCTTCGGATAGATCGCGGAGCTACCCAGTAATTCTTCGATGCGGATCAGTTGATTGTATTTGGCCATACGATCGGTGCGTGAAGCACTTCCGGTTTTGATCTGTCCGCAATTCAAGGCTACCGCCAGGTCGGCGATGGTCGTGTCTTCGGTTTCGCCGCTGCGGTGACTCATGATCGTGTTGTATCCGTTGTGTTGAGCCAGGGTAACGGCATTGATCGTTTCGGTAACCGTACCGATCTGGTTCACTTTCACCAGTAATCCGTTTGCGATCTGTTGATCGATCCCTTTTTGCAAGCGGGTTACATTCGTCACGAACAGATCATCACCCACGAGCTGGCATTTGCTACCGACGGCCTGGGTCAGCATTTCCCATCCTTTCCAATCATCTTCTGCCATGCCATCTTCGATGCTGCAGATCGGATATTTCTTCACCCAGCTTTCCCAGTATTTCACGAGTTGCTCGCTGGTCATTTCCTTGCCATTGCTCTTATGGAATATGTATTTTTTCTTCTTTGCATCCCAGAGTTCTGTATTGGCTGCATCCATGGCGATGCGAATCTGAGATCCGGTTTTGTAGCCGGCCGCCTCGATGGCGGTCAGTACCATTTCGATCGCCTCTTCGTTGCTTTGGATGTTTGGCGCAAATCCACCTTCGTCACCCACATTGGTGCTGTATCCTTTTTTCTTCAATACGGATTTAAGTGTATGGAAGATCTCTACGCCCCAGCGCAGTCCTTCACTGAAGGAAGTGGCGCCTACGGGCATCACCATGAATTCCTGAAAATCGATCTTGTTGTCGGCATGTGCACCGCCATTCAGGATATTCATCATCGGTATCGGCAACACTTTCGCATTGGTGCCACCGATGTAGCGGAAGAGTGGGAGGGAGGCTTCTTCAGCGGCTGCTTTCGCAACGGCCATACTCACAGCCAGCGTAGCATTGGCGCCGAATTTAGATTTGTTCGGCGTGCCGTCGAGTTGGATCATGATCTCATCGATGCCGGTCTGATCGGCTACATCGTAACCCAGCAGGGCTGGTGCGATGGATTTATTCACGTGTCCGATGGCTTTCAGTACGCCTTTGCCGGCATATTTTTTCTTGTCATTGTCCCGCAGTTCCACGGCTTCGTGGGCTCCGGTACTCGCACCACTCGGTACGGCGGCGCGCCCGACGGCTCCGTTTTCGGTTATCACATCCACTTCTACAGTGGGGTTACCCCGTGAATCCAGGATTTGACGGGCAAAAATCTCAGCGATGTAGCTCATGTTGGTTGATTAAGTCGTTGGATGGCCGGCAGTCGTCAGTGAACGGAAGATCGACTCGAGTCGTCGATTTTCGATGTGCAAAGAAACAATGTTGAGCCCTTCTTGCAAAGCGAGTTGCAGGATTTGTTTCTGCAGGTTGTCGGCATCGGCTGTTTCGAACTGCCACTCGTTCGTTCCAGTTTGAGTGGCTCGAATAATACCCGTTATTGAATTCCATTTTTCGGGTGATAATGATTCTCTGAACTGAACGGTGAGGACAGGTCTGCGGTCACCGCTGCGGATCTTATCGAGCGTGTCGTTGGCGACCAGGTTTCCTTGGTGGATGATGATCACCCGCTGGCAGATCGATTCTACTTCGGAGAGGATATGGGAGGAGAATAGAACGGTTTTGTTTTGGCCTTGCTGTCGGATGACTTCCCGTATCTCGAGAATCTGGTTCGGGTCGAGACCGGTGGTCGGTTCGTCGAGTATCAGTACTTCCGGGTTGTGAATGATCGCAGCGGCCAGTCCCACGCGTTGTTTATATCCTTTCGAAAGAGCCCCGATGCGTTTGTGTGCTTCTTTAGTGAGTCCAACGATTCCGATCACTTCTTCGATCCTTGCTTTTAATTGGATCAACTGATGCGTTTCGCCGATGAATTGCAAGTATTCGCGGACATACAGGTCGTAATAGAGCGGATTCAGTTCGGGGAGGTATCCGATCTTTTTTCGGATGGCCAGGGGGTCGGTTGAAACATCTTGTCCGCAGACTTGCACCGAGCCTTCATCGGGGTGCAGGTACCCGGTGATCATTTTCAGGGTGGTGGATTTCCCGGCGCCGTTGGGCCCCAGAAAACCTACTATTTCCCCGGGGTTCACATCAAATGAAATGCCGTTAACAGCCGTTTGTGGGCCGAATCGTTTGGTCAAGGATTGTAGTCGGATCGACATGGTGTGAACCTAGCAGGTATTCGCTTTAATAAACAACGTAATGCAGCAGACTATAGTATAATGGGATGCCGACCACGATGTTAAAGGGAAAGGTGATGGCCAGGGCCATGGGTATGTAATACCCCGGATCAGCTTTCGGTACTGTCAGTCGTAATGCAGCCGGTACAGCGATATAGGAAGCACTCGAAGCCAGGATCGCTAATAGCAATGCATTTCCTTCCTGTATACCTAATTGTGCCGAGAGTAGGATGGCGATCATCCCGTTGATAACGGGTATCAGAATAGCGAATGCGGTCAGGAACCAGCCTCCTTTTGTGAAGGCCCGAATCCGTTTGGTGGCCGTAATGCCCATATCGAGGAGAAAGACCGCAAGGAAGCCTTTGAAGATGTCGCTGGTGAAAGGTTTGATGCCTTCTGCTTGTTTGTCGTCAGCTACGAGTCCGATCACCAGACTACCCAGCACCATCAGTACGGATCCATTGCTGAATGATTCTCGCAATAAATGACCGAACGAGAAGGGTTTCTTGTCTTTCTCCTTGGCAAATTTTCGGATCATGATCATGCCCACCATGATGGCAGGCGCTTCCATCAACGCCATTGCCGCAACCATGTGTCCGCCAAAAGGAATTTGCTTATCAGCCAGAAAGCTACAGGTGGTTACAAAGGTGACAGCACTCACCGACCCATAGGTGGCGGCGATCGCAGCTGCATTGTAAACGTCGAGCTTCCTGCGTAGGATGAAATAAGTATACAGCGGTGTAATGATTGAGAATAGGATAGATAGACCGAGTGTCATAGCTACCTCTCGATCAAAATGGCCATGCCCCAACTCTACGCCCCCTCTGAATCCGATCGAGAAGAGTAAGTAAAGGGCGATGAACTTAGCGCTGGTAGCCGGGATCTCGAGATCAGATCGGATCAATGCAGCGATCACCCCCAGTAAGAAAAAAAGAAGGGTGGGGTTGGTGATGTTGCTTATGATGAGCTGATAGTCCATGTGTCAAAGATGGATCAAAGATCATCAAATTCATACAAGTTGTCTATATGAATTCCGGCTTCCATCTCAAAGACTGGATTGATCAGGCCATCTTTAAGCCCGTAGACCCAGCCGTGCAACTGCGGTCGTTGTTCGGTCTTCCATGCTTTTTGAATGATGGACGTTTTGGCCAAATTCATGACCTGCTCCTGTACGTTCAGCTCAACCAGTCGGTCTGCTCGTTTCTCTTCATCTGCAATGGCATCCAGCTCTTCCCGGTGGAAACGGTACACGTCCTTGATGTTTCGAAGCCATTTATTGATGATTCCGAAATTATGTTGGGTCATCGAAGCCTTAACGCCCCCGCAGTTGTAATGTCCGCAGACGATCACGTGCTTTACTTTCAGGTGATTTACGGCATACTCCAGCACGGTCAGTAGATTTAAGTCGGTATGTACCACCATGTTCGCCACATTGCGGTGTACGAATATTTCGCCGGGGCGCGTCCCGGTGATCTCATTGGCTGGCACCCGACTATCACTGCAGCCGATCCAAAGAAAATCGGGGGTTTGCAAATTGGCCAGCCGGTTGAAAAAGTCCGGATCGTCCGATACTTTTTCTGCGGCCCAGGCTTTGTTCTCCAGCAGTAATTTTTCGTATGGAGTCATGGCAGTTGTTTTAAGATGATGGCTAATTAACGGCGATCAGGCGCAAGCCTTTATATGGCTTTTTTACCGAATATGTTTTGTTTAATCTCCACGCGTATGTTCTTGAGAGGAGCAGATTTTTGAAAATCCTCCACCACTTCGATCACATCCGGGTCGATAAAATCAGCTCGGCTGATATCGATCAGCACACTGCTATTTTCGGGGATTTCTTCGAGCTGACGTTTAATAATCGGTTTATTCAGGAAACTCGCATCCCGTCGAAAACGGACCAGATAATTGCTTCCACTGGAAGTGACCATGCTGGAGGGGCGAAAGTTCGAGCGGAGGATAAACAGCAAACCGATTCCGATACCGATCATTACGCCTTTCAGCAGATCGGTCAATACGATCGCCAGTATGGTGATGATCAAGGGTAGAAATTGATTCCATCCTTTCTGATAATACAGTTTAAAGAGCGACGGTTTGGTCAGTTTGTATCCGGTGAAAAGCAGGATCGCCGCTAATGAAGATTTTGGGATCAGGTTCAGCACCTGCGGGATGAGTGCAACAGAAAGCAACAGCAGCAATCCATGCAGCATGGTAGACGATTTGGTTCGAGCACCGGCATTCACGTTTGCGGATGAACGAACGATCACACTGGTTACCGGTAATCCGCCCAGTAACCCGGAAACAACATTGCCGATCCCTTGTGCCTTGAGTTCCCGATTCGTAGGGGTTACCCGTTGGTAGGGATCGAGTTCATCTACAGCTTCGATACTTAATAAACTTTCAATGCTCGCTACTAATGATAAGGTGATGGCGGTGATCCATACCTGTTGGTTCTTCCACTGCGACCAATCTGGCCCTGTGAAAAGTGCAAAAAACTCATCGGTTGAACGAGCTTCCGGCAAAATGACAAGGTGCTCGCCCTCTAACGGCGACATCCATCCGGTTCGAAGGAAAATGGTATTGATTAAAACGCCAGCTATTACTGTCAACAAGGCGCCGGGGATGAAACGGATCCAATTTGTTTTTCCTTTTTGGATCTTTTCCCAGGATATCAAGATCAGGACTCCGATGATACCGATGCAAAGTGCAGCCATATCCGGGTTGCCAAGAGCGTTGAACGCATTGACAAACAGATTTCCTTTTCGGGGGGTATCCTCATCCATTTCGAAGAGCGAATCATCACCTACTAAGTGTGGAATCTGGTTCAAGATCAGGATCACGCCGATGGCTGCCAGCATGCCCTTGATCACGCTTCCCGGTATGTAGTCGCCGACTACACCGGCTCGTATGAATCCAAATAGAATTTGAAAGGCGCCCGCCAATATTACAGCAAGCAGGAAAGATTCAAAACTAGGCAACAGCGCCAGTGAGGCTGCGACGATCGCAGTTAATCCGGCAGCCGGGCCGCTGACACTGAGATGTGATCTGCTGGCCAATCCAACTACAACGCCACCCACCACGCCGGCGATAACACCACTGAACAGCGGTGCGTTGGATGCCAGCGCCACACCCAAACAGAGTGGGAGGGCCACCAGGAAAACTACGATCGCGGATGTACTGTCATATGGGAGTTGTCGGAGGTAATCGTTTTTTGGGGGAGCTTTCGTCATTTCCTAGTTTAGGTGAAGATAATCAGTATAGGCTCCCCATCAAATGATCGATCGCGACGCGTGATTGTTTTCTCTTTGTTTTGAGTTGTAAGAGCTTACTGACCGAATCCAACCAGCGTATCTCGCGGGCATTGACCAGGAATAGAGAACTCTCACCCTGCTTGAATCGAAGTATTTCCAGGTCGCGCAATTGTAAGTAGCCTTGTGTTGCGGTTTCCTGTAGTTGAATTTGCTGCAGCAGGGTGTTGAATTCCAGTAATCGATTCTGCAATTTATTTTCCAGGCCCCATTGTTTCCAGGTCTGCTCCAATTCAGTTTCGCGGATCTTCTGCTTGGCCAATTGATACGAGCCTCGACCCATCGATAGTCGGAGTGGTAATTGCATTTTCAGACCATAGCGGAAATTATTTTCAAAAAATGGCTGTGATAAGGTCTTTGAAAAATCATAGCCTCGACCCAATTGGTTGTATTGAAAACGAACGTCAGGTAGCAGATCTTGAAATTTCAATCGCTTATCGATATCGAGTTCCTGTAATTTCAAGGGATAGCGTTGCAGTTGTGGGTTCTGTATCCGGAGTTGTCCGACCCAGTCGTTCTCCTTTAAATTTTGGATCGAATCGATGTTCAGTTTTCGCGCGCGGGCATCCGGCTCCACAGCGGCCGGTAAGTCGTAGGCTACGGCATCCGCTTTCCAAAGGAAATTAGAGAGATCGCGTTGTCCTGTTTGCCATTCCAATTCCGCTTCCGCCAACATGCCTGCGAGTTGTTGCACCTGCGCCCAGGCTTCGATGGTATCCATAGCGGGACGATCTCCTTTACTAAACAGGTCGCGTATCAACTGCAAGCGCTGTTCACTGGCCTGATAGGTTTGTTTGGTGACCTGAACCTGCTCGTAGGCCCTGACCCATTCCCAGTACGTATATAAACCTTCCTTGATAAGATCATTGAGTGCAATGCGTCTTTCGATCAAACTGGCCTTTTGGAGAACCTGTGCGGTTCGAAGGGTTGCCCGTCTTTTATCCATCAGCAGGTTCTTCGCCAGCGGAACCGATACGCCGATGTAATTGGTTTCACCTTTTGTGTCGGTCGACAGTACCTCATTGCCTGCAATGAATTCACGTCCTGCATAAAAGGTGGTACCGAACCAAGTCGGTAAACTCAACTCGGGCCGGTTGTAGTAATAATACATCCGGTCGTTCCACGTTTTTTGCGCGGTTTCATTTTCCAATACCGGATCGAAACCCGCACGTGCGATGCGGATCGTTGAGTTGGCCTGATCGATTCTCACCTCAGCTTGAAGGGCGATCGGATGGTATTTGCGGATCCAATCCACCAACTCTTCCGGAGATAAGGTTGCCGGCTGCGCAAATGCTGACAATGGCAAGGATACGATTGCCAACAGGCGCGTCGCTATAGAAAAATTCAAGAGTCGTTTGCGGATCATTTTTTCGACGGATTGGATTGAGGAACATAGTAGTCGGGCGGGAATCCGTTGATGTTTCGCCAGAGCTCATACCAGATGGGTACATCTTGCAGCAGCGCCATTCCTTGTGCACCGGCGCCCATACGCAGTTGTACAGGCCAAGGCTTGTCGTTTGGATCTTCAGCAACCAGGATGCGAAATTTTCCGTCTTCATTCACGTTTCGTTCAACGGCGGCGATGATCCCGCCGAATGTTCCATACGATGCCTGTGGCCATCCACTGAACACGATCGCCGGAAATCCATCAAACCAAAAGCGAACGCTTTGTCCGAGGTTCACCAAGGGTAGGTCGACTGGACTGATGAATAGTTCAACCGCTTTTTGCATTTGATCGGGTACAATATCCAAGATCCGTTCGCCCTCTTTTACAATCTCTCCGATACCGGCTTTGCGGGCGTTGATCACCTGACCGTCTTGCGGAGCGAGAATAAAATACATGTCGTTTCGGATGGAATAACTGGCATACAGGTTTTGCAGTTTTGCTGTTTCTGCTTCACCGCCGGCCGCCTCCGATAGTGCTTGCAATTGTTCGCCTTGAGTCTTGGCGATCTTTTCAGCATAGGACTGTCGTATCGAATTTTGTTCGATCTCAAGAATGGTCTGCTCCTGGCGTTCATTGGCCAGTTTATTTTCAGCTGAAACCTTCTTAGCCAAGGCATTTTGGAAATTGACCTTACGGCGCTCCAGGTCGACCAGCGAAATGGCGCCTGACTGAAACAAATCTTGTCCCGCACTCAGCTGACGTTCATTCACGGCTACTTCGTTCTGTGCCGCCTGCAGATCTTGCTGTGCTGCCTCAATTTTTCGGCGTTGCTGATCCAGTTTATTCCTGTTTTGTTCCAGTTTGAATTGCTGTTCTTGTTGAAGCGCATCTAACTGTGAGCCGGCTCTGTCTGCTTTGGATCGGTAGAGAACTACGCTTCGCTGTTTAGCATCGAGTTGCTCTCCGGTTCGTTGAACGAGTTGGGGGTCGAGATACGATTCTTTGACCTCGGTCAGTTTCAAAATTGTATCTCCTTTTTTGACGCGGTCCCCCTCTTTTACGTTCCAGCTTACGATTCGTCCGCCGATGATCGTATTGATCTGTTGAGGACGTTGCTCAGGGCGCAGTGTAGTCACCCGACCCTTTGAACGGATGTTCTGTGTCCAGGGAAGAAACAAAAACAAGAGTAGTACGAACAATATTCCCCAGAACCAGTATCGAACCCGGCTTTTCTGGTCGTATCGGTATATATGCTCCTGTACAGCGGAGCTCATTTGAAATGGATTCATGGTTGTTGGATTTTCATTTCAGGACGGGGGGAGCTCATATCGATCCGGTAGGGCACACGACTGATGAACTCCTGATCGCTGGTGATCACCACAACGGTTGTGGTTTCCGGAAGCTGGAGCAGATAGTCCTGTATCGCTTGCCGATCACTGGCGCTGCATCCCCGCCAGGGCTCTTCCAGTAATAACAAACGAGGCTTTTTTGCAAGGGCTCGCATCAAGAGGATCTTACGGATCGTGCTGCCCGACAGACGGGCGCCAAGCGGACTCACCTTGGTATCCCATCCGGCCTCCCAAGATTGTATCTGTTTGTCGAAATGGATCTTTTTAGAGATATCCATTAATTCATCTACGGGGATCTCCATTTTACCAAGTGTTACATTCTCCCAAACGGTTCCCTGGAAAATGTGCAAGCCGCTCAAACTGATTCCGATCTGTGCGCGCATGGAGTCTGATTGGTAATTCGAGATTGGTATCCCATCGAAGGACAGCTCACCCTCAAAACCAGTATAAATACCTCCCATCAGCTGAAGCAAGGTTGATTTTCCGCTGCCTTCCGGTCCTACGATACAGGCTTTACCACCGGCAGGTATGGATGCATGGTCTACATGCAGGATGGGGTGATTATCCTGAAATCCGAACTGCAGATTACGAAGGTTGATCTCTACGCCCTGGTTCCTCCACGGCATCACCAATTTCCCGCTTGATTCTACTTCTTTGTCAGTAACAGAGGAGATTTTATCGATGGAAGTGAGCACGTCATATACACTATCCAAGTTGCCGATCAGCTTTTCTACGGCACCGATCACAATGATGATCACGATCTCCGCGGCAATGAACTGACCGATGTTCAATTGCTGATCGAGTAAGAGGATGGAACCCACCAAAAGCATCCCGAGCGTGATGAGGGTTTTGAATGCCACCAGGATCCGGTATTGGAATAGCAGGATCTTGAAGTGCTCGGTGCGTTTTGTGAGATAGCGGATGGTGCGGCGCTCGGCATTGCGGGTCAGGATCGGTCCGTCCGGTTCGAACTTAAAGGCCTTGATCCCACGGGCCATCTCCTCGAGCCAGGCGGCCAGACTGTATTTGTGGCTGCTTTCCGCCAAGCTGCTGGACAGTCCTTGTGCTCCTGTGTAGAAGAGGATCCCACCCAACACAACTACCAAAAATATTCCGAACAGAATGAAAGCGGGATGGTAAAATGATAACAGGATCAATCCGAACAGGATCTGGATGCTTGCCGTTGGAAAATCCAAGAGTAGCTTGGAGAGTCCTTTTTGCAGTGCGGGTATCTCAAAAAATCGATTGACCAACTCGGGCAGATAGTATTCATCTGCTTTTTTTAGATCGATCAACGGGAGTTTGTTTGCGATGCCCTGTGTATATCGGACAAAAAGGGTTTGCTGGATCTTTTCGATCAACTTCATTTGGTTGATGTACATCAGTCCGGTTGCCAACACACCGCCTACCACGGCGATGATCAGGATGACCAGTGAGGTGGAAAACGTACCACCTAGTACAAAATTGATGATACTCTGTATTCCCACAGGCAGGGAGAGCTGGATCACCCCGGCCAGGATCGCGTAAAAGTATATGGAGGAGAAGGTGGATCGTTCCTCTTTTATCAGTTGCCAAATACGTGCAACCGGAGATTTTTTAATGGACATATTGATTTGTTGATGTGGAAGTTAGGAGCAGGCAAGAGCAGTGTCCGCCATTCTGTACATCAACAAAAATCCGGAGGCGGGGTTTGTAAATCCAACGCCCGATCGACAGGTAGTTGACTGATCGTAGCAGGTATGATGGTAAGGGCTTCAGCAAAATCCCAATTGTGATAAGAGGGAAGATGCTCTTCGGTCGGATTGAACATCTTACCGCCAGTATTGCTCTTTTCCTCGTCAATGAGAAAAACGGTCACCTCAGGCTCCGGCAGCAGTGATTGCGCAGCTGGTGCCAACACCGTGAGGGATAGAACGATCAGGGCTATGCAGGCTTTCCATTTCACGCAGCAAAAATATATCTTGAAGACCTTATTCACCCTGATTAAGGGGGTCATTCCCGAAAATTGACATTAATTTGACTTGTTTCAGGCTAGTTCTGCTGATACATTAGCCAAATAAATAAGATAAAAGCTAAACAAACTACCAATTTGGGACTCAAAAGCCTCTTTTCTGACTTCTTTCATAGCGAGAAATCCTCCGGGATCGTTCTGATCGGCTGTACCATACTATCCCTTCTTGTTGCAAACTCTGCTTGGGGCGAGTCCTATCACCATTTTTGGGAAACCCAGATCGGTCCCTATTCACTGGAGTTTTGGATCAATGACGGGCTGATGGCTATTTTCTTTCTGATGGTTGGGCTGGAGATCGAACGGGAGATCTATGTAGGCGAACTCTCTTCTCCCCGGCAAGCCATCCTGCCCATCGTGGCGGCAATGGGAGGCATGCTGGTGCCCGCGGCCATACATTTTGTTTTTAACGAAGGAACTCCCACTGCAGCCGGATTCGGTATCCCCATGGCAACCGATATCGCTTTTGCACTCGGTATCCTATCGCTGGCCGGTAAATCAGTTCCTCTATCCCTTAAAATCTTTCTCACAGCTCTTGCCATCATCGATGATCTGGGCGCCATCCTGGTGATCGCTGTTTTCTATACAAACGAACTTTCTCTTTCAGACCTGTTCATATCCCTGGGCATTTTCGTGGCCCTTTTCATTATGGGAAAAATGGGTGTTCGACGGCTGGTGTTTTTTCTGATCCCCGGTGTTTTCATGTGGTATTTTCTTCACGAATCAGGAGTACATGCTACTATCAGCGGCGTGCTGCTTGCGTTTGCGATTCCTTTCGCCGGCACCGGATCTGATTCACCTTCCTATCGGTTGCAGCATGCTTTGCATAACCCGGTCGCGTTCGGGATCGTTCCGCTTTTTGCACTCGCCAATACGGGGATTAAATTGGAGCCTGCCTTCTACAATAGTTTGCTCTCCCTGAACAGTCTGGGTATTATCGGGGGCTTGGTATTAGGTAAGCCTATCGGCATTTTGAGTTTTTGCTGGCTCTCTGTGAAGATGGGTTGGGGGGCGCTACCTAAGCAGGTGAACTGGAAACAACTATTCGGAGTCGGCATGCTTGCAGGCATCGGTTTCACCATGTCGATCTTCATCACCCTATTAGCGTTTGATGAAGTTCAAACGGTGAACGATTCTAAGATCGCTATTCTCACCGCATCATTGGTGGCGGCGTTGGCTGGATTGTTCTATTTGCGCAGCGTTGGGTCTTCTTCCAGTTCGACGGAGGAGTGAGGGATCCGATCGTATTCTTCTTTCCAGGCATACCAACCGAAGATCATCAGTCCGATGGCAATCGGTGTAAAGATGCCGATGATGATGATCCATACGATCGGATTATTGATGTCTTTTTGTCCGGCCGGATCGACGAAGCGAAACGCGGCATCCACCAAGCCGTAAATAGCCAGCGGACCCATTGCGATCCAGATCAATCCGAAGTATTTTTTCAGTGCATTCATAGTTCAGTCCATTACGTTTTCATCAGCTTTATTATCGAGATATAATACACCGATCACGAAGCACAGGGCTGTGATGGCGATCGGATACCAGAGTCCGACCAGCGGATCCTCCGGAAAAGAAGTACTCAACAGCAGCCCGATAAAAGGCACGAGTCCGCCGAACACCCCATTCCCGATGTGATAAGGCAGACTCATCGAGGTGTAACGAATGCGTGTGGGAAATAATTCGACAAGGAATGCGGCAATCGGTCCGTATACCATCGTTACATAGAGGATCAGTAAAAAGACCAGCCCCACGAAACGCCAATACATTTCGTTGGAAAGTGTGATCACGCTCGCACCCGGATCAAGTGCAATGCTGTGCTCCAGAAAATATCCGAAAATGGGACGGTACGTAAGTACTGCCAGCAGCATGCCGCTCATCAGGATCCATTTTCGACCGATGCGGTCACTTAGCCAGCCGAAAAAAACGAAGAAAGGCGTTGCGCCCGCAATGGCCCAAAGCAGGATCGTTCGACTTTGTTCGAAATCCAGTTTGCATTTGGTTTCCAAAAAACTTTGTGCATAGAATTGTCCGGTATACCAAACCACGCCCTCTCCCATAACAGCTCCGAACAACGCGAGTAATACCATTTTGAAATTCGCGCGATGCTGAAAAGATTCCTTCAGCGGATTTACTGAAGTCTTCCCGCTCGATTTCAGTTCGGCGAACAGTGGTGATTCGGACATATTCATTCGTATATAGATCGATACACCAACGAGCAGCAGTGAGATCCAAAACGGATATCGCCATCCACCCCACTCAGCGGTAAAGGATGCTTCCGGCATACTTGATTTCACCAGCAAGATCACACCCAGTGCCACGAATAAGCCGAGCGTGGCAGTTGTTTGTATCCAACTGGTATAATATCCTCTTCGGTTGACAGGGGCATGTTCGGCCACATAGGTGGCCGCTCCTCCATACTCTCCGCCAAGGGCTAGTCCCTGTACCAGGCGCAGCAACAAAACAAGTATTGGCGCGAGTATGCCGATGGACGCATATCCGGGTATACAGCCGATCAAAAAGGTAGAGCCACCCATCAATAGCAAGGTCAGGAGGAACGTGTACTTGCGCCCTACTTTATCGCCCAATCGTCCGAACACCAAGGCGCCAAACGGCCGTACGATGAAACCGGCAGCAAAAATGGCCAGTGTGCTCAGTAAAGCTGCGGTGGGATTACCGGTCGGAAAGAATTGTACCGACAGGGTTTTTGCCAGCATCCCGAAAAGATAGAAGTCGTACCACTCAATCATAGTGCCCACCGAGGAGGCACCGATGATGCGGCCGATGGAAGATTGTGCCATTTCCGAAAGATAGTTGATAATTTTATACGCCTCTCCTGAAACCAACCGTATGCATCATCCTTATCAGATCCGTTCGCTCGAACAATATCATACCGATTACAAACGCAGTATTGAAGATTCGGAAGGATTCTGGTCGAATATCGCCGAGCAGTTTGTTTGGAAGAAAAAATGGGATAAGGTCCTGCAGTGGAACTTCAATGAACCACGTGTTCGCTGGTTCGAGGGTGCACAATTGAACATCACAGAAAATTGCATCGATCGGCACCTGGCTGATAAAGGCGACCAGCCGGCCATCATCTGGGAGCCCAACGATCCGAGTGATCGAACGCGTGTGGTCACCTATAACATTCTTCACAAGCGGGTGTGTCAGTTTGCTCAAGTGCTCATCAACAATGGTGTGAAGAAAGGCGACCGCGTCTGTATCTATATGGGGATGGTGCCGGAATTGGCTTATGCGGTACTTGGTTGTGCACGCATCGGGGCCATTCACAGTGTGATCTTTGGCGGATTTTCTGCACAAAGCATTGCTGATCGGTTGGCGGATGCTAAAGCAGAGTTCATTATAACCTGCGATGGGGCCTATCGTGGCGCGAAGGATATTCCACTCAAGTCGGTGATCGACGATGCGCTGGTAGGCAACACCACTGTAAAGCGTGTGATCGTATATACGCGTACACGAACACCGGTATCGATGATCAAGGGGCGTGATGTTTGGTGGGAAGAGGAGATGGAGCATGCGGCCCTGCAATTGGAACAAGCAGGATCCGTGCATGTTCCTGCAGTTGCCATGGAGGCAGAAGATCCCCTGTTCATCCTCTACACATCGGGGAGTACCGGTAAGCCGAAAGGAGTGGTGCATAGTTCGGCTGGTTATATGTTGTGGACGAACTATACATTCATCAATGTATTTCAGTATCAACCCGGGCAGGTACATTTCTGTACGGCGGATATCGGATGGATCACCGGACATAGTTACATTCTGTATGGTCCGCTCAGCGCCGGTGCCACCTCGGTCATGTTTGAAGGCATTCCCACCTGGCCCGATGCCGGAAGATTTTGGGATATCGTCGATAAATACAAAGTGAATATTCTTTATACGGCACCGACTGCCATTCGGAGTTTGATGGGATTCGGGATGCAACCGCTCGAGGGGAAAGAGCTGAGCTCGTTACAAGTATTGGGTACCGTAGGTGAGCCGATCAATGAAGAGGCCTGGCATTGGTATGATGAGCATATCGGAAAGAAGCGTTGTCCGATCGTCGATACCTGGTGGCAAACAGAAACGGGTGGTGTGCTTATCTCTAATCTGGCGGGCATTACGCCTGCCAAGGCAGCCTGGGCAACCTTGCCACTTCCTGGCGTGCAACCTATGTTGGTGGATGAAAACGGAAAACAAGTAACTGAAAGAGATGAACAAGGGTTGATCAAGGGTAATCTATGTATCAAGACGCCCTGGCCATCGATCTTGCGAACCACTTATGGCGATCATGAACGATGCCGACAGAACTATTTTGCCACCTATGAAAATCTTTATTTTACCGGCGATGGTGCGTTGCAGGATGAGCAGGGGAATTTTCGCATCACGGGACGTGTAGATGATGTCCTAAATGTAAGTGGTCATCGCATCGGTACCGCTGAAGTAGAGAATGCGATCAATGCACATGCTGGTGTAGTGGAGAGTGCGGTGGTTGGTTATCCGCATGACATCAAGGGACAGGGTATCTATGCCTATGTGATCGTTTCGCATTTTCATCAGGATGCGGAACAAACTCGAAAGGATATTTTACAAACAGTTACTCGGGTGATCGGTCCGATCGCCAAGCCAGATAAAATTCAATTTGTGAGCGGCCTCCCTAAAACACGAAGCGGTAAGATCATGCGCCGCATCTTACGCAAGATCGCCGAAGGAGAAACCAGTAATCTGGGCGATACGACTACCTTGCTTGATCCTGGGGTAGTGGAGGAAATCCTGAAGGGAGTGTAGAGTTTAGGGATGAGGGATGAGAGATGAGCCAGTTGATATCTCAACTCTCACCCCTCATCCTTCATCTTTTTTAGTCGACAAATCGGAATCCGATTGTGTAGGGGGTCATGTTCAATTCGTTTCGGAACATATCTCTGGTCGCATAGCTTCCATAGAGTTTGATTGGGCCCAGCCCCAATTCACCCACATAGGAAACCTTGAATCGATTCAGGTCGAAGTCGTTTCGGAGCTTGGTGACGTCTCCATTATTCTTAGTCTTGAATCGAGCGGAGTAAAGGAATCCGCCACTGATGCCGCCGGCGATGGTGAAGGGATTGGTTTTACGGCTGGGGGTGAGATTGAACTTCAACATCAAGGGAACACTCAGGTAGTCGGCCGCTAGTTTAGCTTTCTTGTAGTCTTCTGTTCCCTTCGAAACATAGGTGGGGTTCTTACTGAAGTATGTGTTCCGGCTTTCGAAGGAATAATTATTCAGCTCCAATCCAAAGCCATACTGAAGCATCACTGCTTTTTTGATCAGCGATACTTCATCCATGACAAACCAGAGGTTGACGTTCATCGACTTTCTTAGGTTCAGGTTCAGGTCGTCGGATTGTATGCCCTGTGCCACATCCCCCAATAAAGATGCTTGCGCGTAATTGGAGTTGTCTGTGTAATTCGACCATCCCAGATCGATTCCACCGATTAAGGAATATTCTTTACGAACTTTTCCTTTTTTATGGGTGATGATCGTGAGTGAGTCCCTGTTTTCATTCCTTTTCTTCACCCCCTTCTCCACAACGATCACCCAACGCTTGGCTGAGATCGTATCAGTCCGTTTTTCAACTGTGTCTTTTTGCTGTGCATTCGCAGCAGCTGCGAAGAATAAAAACGTCGTGAGGCAAATCAAGCGTGTCATGTTTCATTTTTTGCAAAACTATCTTCAGGCATACTAATGGGATGTTAAATGTGGGTGGCCCATGCATTAGATTATGATGGGTCGGCGGTAAGAAAATTTACCCTTCATCTCTCATCTCTCATCCTTCACGCTTCACCCTTCATCTCTCAACCTTCATCCTATCTTTGCCCCAAATCCTCCACATGAATCAAGGTATCGTTGACCGACTTTCCATCGAATTGAATGAGATCCGTGAAGCGGGGTTATTTAAAACAGAGCGGATCATTGAGAGTCCGCAAGGACCGGAGATTATCGTAGGCGGGAAAAAAGTGCTGAATTTCTGCGCGAATAATTATCTGGGTCTATCCAGTCACCCCCTAGTCATTGAAGCGGCCCATCAGGCCATCGATCAACGCGGTTTCGGCATGAGCAGTGTCCGATTCATTTGCGGAACGCAGGATATACACAAAGAACTTGAAGCAAAGATTTCTCAATTTCTGGGTGTTGAGGATACGATCCTCTATGCCGCTGCCTTTGATGCGAACGGCGGCGTCTTCGAGCCTTTGTTCAATGAGCAGGATGCGATCATCTCAGATGCACTCAATCATGCATCCATCATCGATGGCGTTCGCTTGTGCAAGGCGCAGCGTTTCCGTTATGAGCACAACAACATGGCCGATCTTGAATCAAAACTTCAAGAGGCGGCCGGTTGCCGCAGTCGGATCATTGTAACTGATGGTTCTTTCAGCATGGATGGCACCATCGCGCAACTGGACAAAATCGTTGAATTGGCGGAGCGCTACGATGCCATCGTCATGATCGATGAATGTCATTCTTCGGGTTTTTTAGGCAAGACCGGTCGGGGTACACACGAGTATCGGGGTGTGATGGGTAAGATCGATATCATCACGGGTACGCTCGGTAAAGCGCTGGGTGGGGCTTCGGGCGGATTCACCTCCGGACGTAAAGAAATCATTGAGATCCTTCGTCAGCGATCCCGTCCTTATCTGTTCAGTAACACCTTGGCCCCTTCCATTGTAGGCGCCTCGATTGCGGTGCTGGATATGTTGACTGAAACCACCGATCTGCGCGACAAACTGGAGCGTAATACTCAATATTTCCGCACAAAAATGACCGCGGCCGGCTTCGATATCAAACCCGGGGATCACCCGATCGTACCCATTATGCTATACGATGCTGTATTGGCGCAGAAAATGGCAGCCCGTTTGCTCGAGGAGGGTATTTATGTGATCGGCTTTTTCTTCCCGGTGGTAGCAAAAGGGCAGGCCCGCATTCGCGTGCAACTCAGTGCTGCACATGAAATGGAGCAGATCGATCGGGCCATAGAAGCATTCATCAAGGTTGGGCAAGAGCTGGGCGTGGTGAAGGGTTGAGAGATGAGGGGTGAGAGTTGAGAGGCAGAGGGGATGCGAAGTGATTCTGGTTCAATTTCTCCATCCCTTAACATAGGGATTGCAGGGGCCATTCGTTATCCATCCGATGTCAACATACATGAAAAACACCCGTTTTTGGCTTTTCGCCATTGTTCTAGCCTCCGTCTGTATGAGCTCCTGCGTGTCCATGAAGCGTGATTGCATGGGCCGGAAGCATGTCAAGTTGAAGAACGGGATTTATCTATAGCGTTGAAGGATGAGGGATGAACGATGAGCGTTGAAAGACCAATGTTTTTATCTCATCTTTCATCCCTCATCTCTCAACGTATTCCGGTTCGTATCTTCGTCAAAACTCACGTATGCGTTTTTTGGCATTTGCTTCACTTTTAAGCAGTCTTGTTTTTTCTTCCTGTACGGTCAATAATAATGTGAAGGAGGATAAATCCCTGGCTCGTTTTTTCGAAGAAAATAAAGTCTCCGGTTGTTTTGCCATCATGAACAATGCCACCGGGCAGTTCACGACGTATAATCTGAACCGTTATCGGGATAGCAGCTACTTACCGGCCAGCACGTTTAAGATCATCAACTCCCTGATCGGACTTCAAACAGGCGTGATCTCCGGCGACAGCATGATCATTAAATGGGATGGAGTGACCCGCGAAATTTCGGATTGGAACAAGGACCTGACGATGTACGAGGCTTTTCGCGTCTCTGCATTGCCATATTACCAAGAAGTCGCCCGCCGAATCGGGAAAGATACCATGACCTTTTGGCTGGATAGCTTGAAATATGGATTGCAATCTGCCAATGATACATTTCGCTTGCGCTCAGCCGTTGATTCGTTCTGGATCGACAATTCAGTCAAGATCACACCCGACGAGCAATTGGGTATCGTAAAGCGTCTTTACTTCAATCAACTTCCTTTTTATAAGTCCTACCAAGAAACCGTAAAGCGTGCCATGCTTCGGGAGAGCAACACGAAATACCGGATGGGCTATAAGACCGGAATGGGATATACAGAAGCCGGTCATTCGTTGGGATGGGTCGTGGGTTGGATCGAGGAAAATAATCATCCTTATTTCTTTGTATTGAATTTGGAGTCAGCTGATCGGAATGTTGAAATGTCAACATTTCGCATGAAAATGCTGACCGACATCTTGGATCAACTCGGATTTCGGAAAGGCGAAAAATGATGAACCATGCAGGATAGCCAGCACTATACGGAATCGATCACCGGATGCAAACGGTTGAAAACATTACCCGTCCGCATCGGTGATCTCTGGCTGGGAGATGGTCATCCTATTCGGGTACAAACAATGACCACCACCGATACAATGGATACGATCGCCACGGTGGAACAAAGTATTCGTTGCATCGAAGCCGGTGCCGAACTGGTCCGCATCACCGCTCCCTCCAAGAAAGAAGCGGAGAACTTGCTGAACATAAAAAACGAACTCCGCAAACGCGGTTATACTACGCCCATCGTTGCGGATATACACTTCACGCCTAATGCGGCGGAGATCGCAGCCCGTATCGTTGAGAAAGTCCGCGTGAACCCGGGCAACTATGTCGATAAAAAGAAATTCGAACAGATCGAATACACCGATGCTGAATATGCCGAAGAGATCGATCGTATCCGCGAACGATTCACGCCCCTGGTCCGGATCTGTAAAGAACACGGAACCGCCATGCGCATCGGAACCAACCATGGTTCACTGAGTGATCGCATCATGAGCCGATATGGCGATACGGCGATCGGCATGGTGGAAAGTGCCATGGAGTTTTTACGCATCGCACGGCATGAGGATTTTCACAATATCGTACTCAGCATGAAGAGTAGCAACCCGCAGGTGATGGTACAAGCCTACCGCTTGCTGGTGAGTACGATGAACGAAGAATTCGGGGTGTGTTATCCCTTGCATCTCGGCGTTACAGAAGCCGGTGATGGAGAAGACGGAAGAATTAAAAGTGCCATCGGCATCGGCACCTTGCTCGAAGATGGTATTGGAGATACGATCCGTGTATCCCTAACGGAAGATCCTGAATTTGAGATCCCGGTTTGCCGCGATATCGTCAAGCGATACAACGACCGAAACGAAATATCTAAAACAGAGGTGCCTTCGATACAAGTCCTTCCGTACTCACCGGTAGAATACAAGCGTCGCAACAGCTTTGCGGTGGATCGAGTGGGCGGCAAACAGGTTCCGGTGGTGATCGCTGATCTGAGTCGAACCGATCTAAGCAGCCCTGAATCACTCCGGTCGATCGGATACACCTACGATGCGGTAACCGATAAGTGGAGCATAGCAGATGCAGCTGCTGACTATGTTTTTGTCGGAAATAAGCAATTGACTTTCGCGCTTCCCGGAACGCTGAAGATCATCGCTTATCCCGATGCTTGCAAGCAAGCCAATGATGTAACGCACTATACGCCGATATTCGATGCGGCCGGATTTATTCAATCCGACCAACGTCATCCGCACTTGAATTGGGTGATGATCGATTGTTTCTCTGACGACACCCAGATCAATGACTACACGCACTTGGATGAACTGGCTAATGATCCGACCGTAGTGCTTTGCTTGAGCAGTCGAAGAAAGAATGCAATGCAAGCTGTTCGTCGCATGTTCATGGAGCTCATGCAACGAGGCATAGGGAATCCGGTTGTATTGCTCACAGATAGTTCAGCACAGACTCCGGACGATCATTTGATCCATTTTGCAACAGAAACCGGAGCATTGTTATTAGATGGGTTAGGAGACGGGATTTGTTTGGGCTATACTTCGACAGCTGGTATCGATCAAACCCAAGTGAAGGGTCGCACCTATCTGCCGGTCAAGGATATGGATCAATTCACTAACAATACTGCGTTCAGCATTTTGCAGGCAACGCGGACTCGTATTTCAAAAACGGAATACATCAGTTGCCCCAGTTGCGGACGCACCTTGTTCGATCTGCAGGAAACAACTGCTAAGATCAGATCGGTTACCCATCACCTCAAGGGGCTTAAGATCGCCATCATGGGTTGTATCGTGAACGGTCCGGGTGAAATGGCTGATGCCGATTTCGGATACGTAGGAAGCGGTCCGGGTAAGATCACTTTATACAAGGGCAAAGAAGTCGTGAAGAAAAACGTCAACAGCGAGATCGCGGTGGAAGAACTCATCAATCTGCTGAAAGCCGAGGGGGCTTGGCAGGAGAAGGAGGTTTAGGGGGTTGAGGAAGTTGAGATAGTTGAGTTTTTGTTGATCGGGTTAGCTACCGCTGAAATCAACTGATCCAAATTGGATCCCTAACTATTAGATTGCGTCTCAACTAGTAAAAAATAAAACACTAGGGATCACACGCAACTCATACAACTTACTTTCAAATCAAAGCTCAAGAACCACATCTAAACGTATCATACTTCTGTCATGGACAGGTCATCTAAATCTTTACTGTTCTTTGTTGTTCTTGCCGCGAACATTCTATCCGTACAGTTCGATTGGAATATCGGTATCTACCTGACGAAGCCATTGTTGATACCCTTACTCGGTTGGATCTTATTTGATTCAACGTCGAAGGGAATTCGTTGGATTTGGATCGCGTTATTTTTTTCTTGGGTAGGGGATATTTTATTGATGTTGCCACAAGATCTCTTTCTTTTTGGCCTGGCTTCCTTTCTGCTCGCACATGTATTTTATATCCTTCATTTTTGGGGCGCGTGGAAGCGTAAGGCTCAACCGTTCCGCACCATATACCTGGCGGGAGTTGTCTTGTATTTAATCGGTCTGACGGCTATATTAAGCCCTGTGCTTGGCGAGATGCGAATTCCGGTTATCGTATATGGATTAGTGATTTCCGCCATGCTGCTTTTCGCCCTACATGCCGGAGCAACCGACTATGCAGTGGGGGCTGTCTTATTCGTACTGTCCGATTCCATACTGGCGCTGAATAAATTTCATACGTCATTTCTGTTGGCCGGATCGCTGATCATGCTAACCTATGGCCTGGCGCAGTACTTCATCGTCACTGGCGCGAGTATGGTTGAGAAAGTTGAGAGAGTTTAGGAAGTTTAGTAACTCCTCATCTAACTCATCTACCTCAACTCTCTCAACTTACTTCCTACCTTCGAGCTCATGTACTACCTGATTTATCCGCTCCTTTGGTTGCTTTCGTTACTGCCGTTCCGGGTATTGTATCTGTTGGCTGACGGCATTTATTTTTTGGTTTTTCATGTATTCGGATATCGCAAAACTGTTGTGCTCTCCAATTTACGCATTGCTTTTCCGGATAAAACTGAATCGGAGCGCGTTATCATCGCCAAACAGTTTTATCACAATATGATCGATACGTTCGTAGACTCGATCAAATTCATCACACTCTCTAAAAAACAGGCACTTCAACGCAGCTCGGCTGATTTTCATGTACTCGATCAAGCATTGGCTCAAGGCAAGCCGGTATATGCTTTCGGTTGCCATCAGTTCAATTGGGAATATGTGAATGTGCTGTTTCCCTTGCATCTGAAAGTACCATTTATCGGGGTCTATATGCCGATCGCCAACCGGGTTTTAGATCGGATCTTTTATGATTTCCGGAAGCGATATGGTACGGTGTTGGTGGCCGCTACCGATTTCAAAGAGAAAAGAGATGAGTTGCTGAAAGGACAATATGTATTGGCTTTAGCGGCCGATCAAAATCCGGGTCATCCGGCCAATGCTTTTTGGATGCCGTTTTTCGGAAAGCCTGCACCTTTTGTAACGGGTCCGGCTAAAGGGGCCATCCGCTCCGATGCCGTTGTTGTGATGGCGGAGATGCGGCGACTGAAAAGGGGGTATTATCATTTCGGCATGCGGATCATAGCCGAATCGGTAAAAGATATGCAGGCGGCCGATCTGGCAAAACGATATCGAGATGAACTGGAGCGCGTGATCCGTCAAGATCCGGCCAACTATCTATGGAGCCACCGGAGGTGGAAATATGAGTGGAAGGCGGAATACGGAGAGATTGGTTGAGAGATGAGAGATGAGAGATGAGAGATGAGGGGTGAGGGGTGAGAGATGAGGGGTGAGAGATGATTTTAGTTTGAGCATAAAATCGACTGTTTCGGACAGCTCTCATTCATACTATCTACCAGCAGGCTTCATCCTTCAATTCTCATCGTTCATCCCTCAACCCTGAACTTACTTATCGCGCTCCATCCTCCCAACACATTACGGATCTGATGAAATCCTTGGCGTTTGAATAAGGAGGCCGCGATGACGCTTCGGTAACCGCCGGCACAATGGATGTATAGATTTTGATGATCCTCGATGTTAGCCATGGAGCCGGGATCGGTCAAGCCGTTCAGGGGCATGTTCACAGCTTCTTTCAAATGATCGGTTTCGAATTCGGATTCTTTTCGGACATCCACCACGATCAGATTCGGGTCGTGAGGCAGATCCATCAGTAGTTCATCTGCTTCAACGTCAATGATCAGGTCGATTTCCTCGCCCGCATTTACCCAAGCTTCATAACCGCCTTGCAGGTGTCCTTCGATCTTGTCAAATCCTACTCGGGCCAGTCGCACAATACTCTCTTTTTCCTTTCCCTTTTCAGTGATCAACAACATGGGTGCGTCAAAGGGGAGGAGTCCGCCTGCCCATTCAGCAAATCTTCCTTCCAGTCCGATACTGATGGAGCCGGGTACGAAACCTGTTGTGAATTCAGTGGCGGGACGAGTATCAAGCAAGATGGTATTCTCTCCGATCGCCGATTTAAAATCAGCTACGGATAATGACTGCATGCCTTTTTCTATAACAGCATCAAGTGGATCATAACCTTCTTTATTGATCCGCGCATTGATGGGAAAATACTGAGGCGGAGGCGCGATACCGTCGGTCACTTGTTTAATGAATTCTGCTTTCGAAGTTGCCTTCATCGCATAATTGGTAGCTTTTTCATCACCGATCGTGCTGAATGTATTCGGTCCCAGACTTTTTCCGCAGGCGCTACCCGGACCATGTGCCGGATATACGGTCACTTCATCAGAGAGCGGCATCAGCTTGCGCTGAATGCTGTCATACAACATGCCCGCCAGATCCTCCATCGTTAAATCAATTCCTTTTTGTGCCAGATCGGGACGTCCCACATCTCCCACAAACAGTGTATCGCCGGTGAACACACAATGGGGCTTGCCGCTTGCGTCTTTGAGTAAGTAGCAAGTTGATTCCAGCGTATGGCCGGGTGTATGCAGTACCTCAAAACAAATCTCGCCGAGCGGAATGATCTCACCATCGGTGGTTTTGCGGATCGGAAATTTGGTGGTAGCGTTCGGACCGTAAATGATCGGGGCGCCGGTGACCGTAGCCAGGTCGAGGTGACCGCTCACAAAATCAGCATGAAAATGCGTCTCAAAAATGTATTTGATGGTGGCTTTCCGCTCTTTTGCCAATTCAAGATAGGCATCGATATCACGAAGCGGATCGATGACGGCAGCTTCGCCATTACTCTCTACATAATAGGCGGCCTCACTGAGGCATTTGGTGTACAGCTGTTGAATGAACATGGGGCTCGATTTGAATTCCCCGCGAAAGTACAGCGGATGCCTGAATCAACCGACCCGTTATCAGTTTCCGGCGATGGTCTGTGTGATCTGATTGATCTGACGGATACGGGTAAGGTTCGGAGCGTAATAGATGAACTTTCCGTCCCGCTTGGTCTTTACAAAACCGGCTTTACGAAGGATGGCCAGATGCTGGGAAGCGACCGATTGCTCCAGCCGAAGTTTTACATAGATCTCGGTTACAGTAACCGTTCCTTTGTCGGCGATCAAGCGTAGGATCTGCTGACGAAGCTTATGGTTGAGTGCACGAAGGATCAGTGCTGACTTTTTTATCGATAAAAGATCTACCGAAATGGGGTTCTTATTGTCTTTTCCGTCGGAGATATTTAGGATGTAATTGCTCATGTAGATCGAATGGGTTTTGATGGGTGACTGTGACATTAGACGATAAATAATCATCTGTCCTTCGCTGTCGTATAAAATTCTTTCAGATATACCGGTTCGAAATAGGCAAGATCAGCTAACGCTTGGTTGTAGAATTTTTCGTAAGTGATCAAAGCCAGATTTTTTTCGGGGTGCTTAGATTCAATTAAGCATAAATCCTTACTGCCGATAATCGACAATGTTTTTGACGCGCCATTACCGGTGAGGATAATTTTTTTATTCGATTCAAGCAGATCGTTGAAGCAGTCGGGTTGGAGAATCAGCGCTTGTTCAGCGCGAATGAGATTCAGTTTCGAATCATAGTATCCGGCGTAGACCTCGTCGCGTCGGGCATCGATCAGTGGGATGATGAGACCTTCTGCATGATCTTTCACACCTGCGGCAAGTAACTGAAGGCTGGAGACGGCGATCAGTGGGAGGTTCTTCGCGTAGCAAAGGCCTTTGGCCGCGGACATGCCCACACGAAGTCCGGTATACGAACCCGGACCGGCTGTTACTCCGACGGCATGTAACTGATCCAGGTGGATGCGGGATTCCTCCAGAATCTCTTGAATAGCTATATGCAACCAGGCAGCGTGGTCGTTTTGCGTCTCATTTTGTCGTTGTGCAAGCACATTCCCCTCTCGGGCAATGCTCACATGAGCGATCTCCAGTGCGGTATCTATTTGTAAAATCAAGCTCATCTCTAATCTCTAAACCCTAAACTCTAAACTATCTCAACTCTCATCCCTCATCCCTCATCCTCTCCACCACTTCCCTCACGTCCTCCCATCCGATGGCTTCGGCCCATTCGAAGGGCCCGCGAGGATAATTAGTGCCCAACTTCATTGCCAGGTCTATATCTGTTTTGCTGGCGGCTCCTTCGTCGCTCAACATTACTGCTTCCTGTATGATCGAGGCGAGTATTCTAGCGCCGACAAATCCGATTTGATCGGGTACACGGATCGGATTTTTGTTTAACAATGAGCAGATTTCTGTTGCGATCTGTTTAGCTTTTTCCCCTTCCCAGGCCATTTCCCAATCGGGGCCGGCAGCAAATCCCGGCCAGGCGTTCAGTCGGATGGTCTGCGGCGGCAATTCATTCAATGTGTAAGCAGGTGCATGAACAATCCACCATGCGTCAGATGAGGTATTGCTCGGTCGGTATTTGGCAAAACAGCCGGAGAGGTCGAGGTAAACAGTTGCGGGAGGCAAGGGCTGGTCGGCGTTGGACAGTTGCCAGGCTTCTAGCGTACTCAAGTCTTCGAGTCCCAGTCGTTTTTTTAAAAAATCGGCCTCGCCGATGAGTACCCGCATGGAATGCTTTTTTGCAAAGAAAAGAGATAAAGCTAACTTGGGCGACTTCTATTTGCCATGACAAAAATCATCATACGCACCGATCTGGCGCCTGCCCCAATCGGTCCTTATAACCAGGCAGTCGGCTACGGTGACCTGCTTTACATTTCCGGTCAGATCTGTATCGATCCGGCTACCGGTCAGCTTAATAATGCTACGTTGGCTGACGAGACACATCAGGTTATGAAAAATCTCAAAGCGATCCTGGAAGCTGCGGGTCGCGATTTTTCACATGTGTTGAAGACAACGATTTTTCTGACCGACATGCATCAATTCGGTGCAGTCAATGAAGTGTACGGAAGTTACTTCACCGGAGAATATCCGGCTCGAGAGACCGTGCAAGTTTCTGCTTTACCAAAATTTGTGAACGTGGAGATCAGTATGATCGCCGGTAAATAAATCCAAATGAATTCTTTTTTCTCCAGTAATCTGTTCCGCAGTTCGGTACTGATCGGAACACTTGTTCTTGCTTTGCAGTCCGGTAACCGAAGAACGCCCACCGATGGGATGGATGGTTACGATCGTCCGGGCGATGCGATCGAATTTGAGATCGAGCGAACAAGAGATCTTTCCACTGGAAAAGTTCCTTACGATCAATTATGGTTGGCCAAGCAGGAAACGGAAATGTCGAGAAGTCGTTCGATGGGTAGGATCAATGCCCTGTCGTGGACAGAACGCGGACCCAACGGCGATATCAATGGTCCGCAAGGAAACAGCCGTCCCAACCAAGACCAAACGGCAGGCCGTATTCGCGCAGCTATTGTAGATTCACTCGACCCTTCGCGCAAGACCGTTTGGGTGGGTGGTGTTGCCGGCGGACTTTGGAAAACAACGGACATTACAGCCTTTCCGGCAACGTGGACCTTGGTCAACGACTACCTGAACAACCTCGCGATCGCCTCCATTTGTCAGGATCCTCGTCCCGGTTTTCAGAACATCATGTACTTCTCCACCGGCGAATCATTCGGTAATGCTGACGCCGTTGCGGGTATCGGCGTTTTCAAAAGCACCGATGCGGGAAATACCTGGAATTATCTTTCGAACACATCCACATTTCCGAATAGCACCAAGATTCTTTGCGATCACCAGGGGAATGTTTATCTGGCCACCCGCGGACAAGGTTTGCAGCGTTCTACTGATGGTGGTTCTACTTGGACCAACATCACACCTACTGGCGTCGGAACCAGTATCGCTGACATCGAGATCAGTACCACCGGTGGACCAGGCCGACTACATGTTGTCTCCGGTATTTTCAGTGCCTCCGGCTATGCGTTCACTGATTCACCGGCCACTGCCACTACAGGAAGCGGATGGAGTGCACCAACGGCACCATTCACTATGTTCAATCAGCGTACTGAACTGGGTATTTCAGGAAATAATCTGATTGCCTTACCCGTCAACGGCAGCTATCAGGTGCCCACGATCTGGAAATCTACCGATGGCGGAGACAACTGGGCCTCCACGACCGGCCAACCCGCAAACAACTGGGCAAATGGACAGGGATGGTACGATCTTTCTGTTGCGTTTAATCCGAACAATCCGGCCGAGATCATCGTGGGTGGTATCGACAACCATAAGACAATCGATGGTGGAATCACGTGGAGCAAGATCTCCATTTGGGCCGGCACATCCGGACAATATGTGCACGCCGATCAGCATAATATTCAATGGTGGGATGGCGGAAATAAATTGATGTTCACCAGCGATGGTGGCGTACACTTCTCAACAAACAGGGGCTCCACGATCCGAGACCGGAACAAAGGACTACGTCTTAAACAATTTTATAGCGTCGCTGTGCATCCACTCCAAACCAATTATTTCCTGGGTGGTACGCAGGACAATGGTGTACATCGATTAGACCATGTGGGAATGGATAGTTCCATCGAGGTAACAGGTGGTGATGGCTGTTATACCGCGATCGATCAAGATGAACCTCAATTCCAATTTGGATCATACGTCTACAACGTATACCGACGCAGTACAAATAATGGCGCTTCCTGGAGTACTCCGGTGAACAGTCAAACAACCGGTCGATTTGTCAACCCCTGGGATTATGACAATGTCAACAACCGCATCTATGCCTGTAATAATGCCGGGGCTTTTCTTCGCTGGGAAAATCCACAATCGGGTAACACCACAACTGTTGTGCCAGTAGGCGATTTCGCCGGACAAAATGTATCGGCTGTTCAAGTCTCTCCCTATACCCAAAACCGAGTATTCTTTGGAATGGGAGCGGGTCGTGTGGTTCGTGCCGATGATGCGCATACCGCTGCACCAACTACTACTGTGATCACGCCCACGGGTGCCACCGGTTATGTGAATTGCATTGCGGTCGGATCTTCTGATCAGCACTTGTTGGCGATCTACTCGAATTACAACATCAATAATATTTGGCGTAGCAGTGATGGTGGTACTACATGGACTGCCTGTGACGGTAACTTACCGAACATGCCCGTTCGTTGGGCCTTGTTCCATCCGGATTCCGATACGCGTGCGTTCATTGCCACTGAGACGGGTGTTTGGGAAACTGATCTGTTAAATGGTACCAGTACCATCTGGGAAGCGAACAATACTTTTCCCAATGTGCGAACAGATATGATCAAGTATCGGTCTACTGACCGACTGATCGCAGCCGGTACGCATGGTCGCGGCATTTTCACCGCAACGGTTCCTGCACCGTCAGGTTATACATTCTCTACACCGGGCGCACAAACAGCAGCTTGCCCTGCACCTGCGAGCATGTCTACTACCTTAGGCACAATCGTTGCTGGCGGATTCAGCAACCCGATCTCGCTTTCCGCTACCGGTAATCCGGTTGGCACATCTGTTTCTTTCTCTGCCAATCCCATTACACCCGGTAGTTCCGTAACGGTAATACTCAATGGCACGAACACTTTATCGCCCGGCACCTATAATATTACCGTAACCGGTACAGCTTCCGGTGCTAGTGTACAAACCCGTGTGCTGGCATTCACGATCCAAGCAGGTACGGGTCCCGTTATCTCCGGTCAGCCTGCCGCTCAATCTATCTGTTCCGGCGCTTCGGCTAGTTTTTCCATCACCGCAACGGGCACTTATCAATGGCAATTGAGTACGGATGGCGGTTCTACTTGGAACAATATTTCCGGTGCAACAAATGCTACTTATACCGTTTTGGGCGCTACCACCCTCATGAATGGAAATCAGTATCGCTGTACGGTGACGAATACTTGCGGTTCTACGCAGTCCACTGCCGCCACACTTAGCGTCAGTGCTTCTACGCAGATCACGCAGCAACCTCAGTCAGTGAGTGCATGCGTGGGGGGGACACAATCATTTAGCGTGACGGCTACCGGCGGAACGATCAGTTATCAGTGGCAAGTCAGTACGAATGGTGGATCAAGTTGGACGAATGTGCCGGGTGCGGCAGCGGCTACTTATACGCTTTCGGGTATTACACTAGCGATGAATGGAGATCAGTATCGATGTGTGGTGAATGGTACATGTCCGCCTAACACCGCCACATCTAATGCTGCTACCCTATCGGTTGCGTTGATCAGTATTTCATCGCAGCCTTCATCTGTTACTATTTGTGATGGAGGCAATACCGGATTTTCAGTAACTGCCAGCGGTATCAATCTTACCTATCAATGGCAGATCAATACAGGATCCGGATTTGTGAATCTCTCGAATGGTGGCATCTATTCCGGTGCTACCACATCTTCTTTGAATGTGACAGGAGCCACTCCGGCCATCAGCGGATATCAATTCCGCTGTTTAGTAGCGAGCAGCAGCTGCACCAATACAATTCTTACACAGGTGGCTACGCTGACGGTGAATACATTGCCTTCGATCGGTACGCAACCGGTTCCGCAAACCATTTGTACCGGCTCGAATGTCAGCTTCCAGATCAGCGGTGCCGGTACCGGAGCAACCTATCAGTGGCAAGTGAACACAGGTAGTGGATTTATGAATCTGATGAACATGGCCCCTTATTCAGGGGTAAATACCCCGCAACTCACGATCACGGCTGCTCCGATCGGTTTGAATGCGTATGCATATCGGTGTATGGTCAGCGGAGCTTGCTTGCCAAATGCTTTTTCCGATCCCGCACTATTAACTGTAAACGATCCGGCTGTGGTGAGTAGTTCACCGAGTTCGCAAGAAGTTTGTTCCGGTTCCAATGTGACATTCACCGTCGGTGTTACAAGTGTCGCTACGATCAATTATCAGTGGCAACTCAGTACGGATGCCGGTACCAACTGGAGCAATATCAGTGGGGCGAACAGCGCCTCGTATTCGCTCACGGGGGTTACTATACCATTATCCGGCAACCGATACAGGTGTTTGGTATCCAATACCACTTGTCCGACTCAAGCAGCTTCAGCCGCGGCAACGTTAACCGTTCGCCAGCAGCCCTCGGTTTCGTTGAGTGCCTCGCCTTTGACCGGTCTCTTGCCCGGACAGGTTACAACACTCACGGCTACTCCCTCTGCGTCTACGGGGGGTACGTATAGTTATACGTGGACGTTGAACAATAATGCTATTTCGGTAAGCGGCAATAGTTTGCTGGCAGACATCACACAGGTAGGTAATTACCAGACGACGGTGCGTGAGTCCTGGCCCGGCGGATTGGTCTGTACTGCTTCCTCCGCGGTCGTGAATATTACTGCGGTGGTGAGCGACAGGCTCTTCATCTTCCCTTCGCCCAACGATGGAAACTTCCAAGTATCTTATTTCAATTCCGGTGCTTCCAATACGCAGCGTCGCATAACTGTTTATGATTCGAAAGGATCATTGGTATTCGACCGAAACTTCCCGATCACCGGTGCGTATACCCTGATCCCCATCGGCCTCGACCGCGCCTCCAGAGGGATCTATTATGTGGTTGTGGGTGATATTGGCGGAAAGAAGCTTGCGGAGGGGAAAGTGCATGTGAGATGAGAGATGAAGGGTGAAGGATGAAAGGTGAAGGATGAAATGGAAGACGGTAAGTGGTATTTGAATACCATTTACCGTTTTTTACATTACACCCATGTACACATTCCCTTTTGAAAGGCTGGAAGCCTGGAAAGCGGCCCGCCGAGTTGTAGCAGATATTTACTGCATAAGTAATAAGTTTCCCTCTGAGGAGCGGTATGGATTTGTTCAGCAAATCAGAAGAGCCGGCCTATCTGTAGCCTCAAATTTATCAGAGGGGTGTAGTCGCTTTTCGGTCAAAGACCAATCACATTTTTTCAGCATTGCTTATGCCAGCTTGATGGAGGCCCTCAATCAGTTGATTATTGCAAAAGACCTGGGTTGGATTACGGATGACGATTATGAAAAGGTTAGGTCATCGATAGAGCCGACTTCAGGACTTATCGCAGCGCTACGAAAATCAATTCTGGCAAAAGACCTAAAACAATAATCACTCAACAATTCACCCCTGCCTGCCGGCAGGCAGGCTTCATCCTTCACCCTTCACCCTTCATCGTTTCTTCCACCCATTATTCGCCCGATTCATATCCGGTAATTTCTTGTCCGGATCGATACCGACCTCGATGATCTCACTGGTAGTGGGGGCTCTGAATGTATATTCAGCACCGCGCATCCAGACTTCAACAGGCAACTTGATGCGATGTGATTTTCCGTTCGCTTCTTTGATATCGACTGTTACGGGCATGACCATTTGTTCCAGGTTGGCAACGGTTACCGTAGAGCCAGTTTCGGGTTTTCCTTCATTGGCTTTCACGCTTTTTACGGATACATCCAATTTCCAACTGTTCAAGACCCAAGCGCGCCAGAACCAGGACAGATTTTCACCTGAAACATTTTCCATGGTGTGGAAGAAGTCCCAGGGAGTGGGATGCTTATACGCCCAGCGACGAATGTACTCCTTCAATGCCCGATCGAAACGTGCTTCACCCAGTACTTCATTACGAAGTGCATGCAGCATTTGAGCGGGTTTCATGTAAGCGGTGATGCCCAGGTTATCTTCTTGGATCACATCGGGGATATTATACAGGCCATCCATCTGATCGGAGAAGGTGTACTTCACTAAGAATGAAGAGTTAGGGTCGCTGAACACGGATTCTTCTTTGAATTCACCGTTCTTGAACGCTTGCGTTGACAAGTCGTTGATGAACGTGTTGAATCCTTCATCCATCCACGCGAATTTTCTTTCATTGCTTCCAACAATCATCGGGAACCAAATGTGACCGAACTCATGATCTGTCACGCCCCAAAGTGCTGTTCCGGCCGATTCCCAGCTACAGAACACGATGCCGGGATATTCCATACCACCCACGATGCCCGCCACATTCACGGCAGCTGCATACGGGTACTCAAACCATTTAGCAGAATAATGCTCAATGGAGCCTTTCACCATTTCGGTCGATAACTGCCAGCCCTTCTCTTTGATGCTCTCGGCCGGGTAGGCACTCATTGCCATACATTTCTTTCCGCTTGGCAAGTTGATCTTTGCCGCATCCAGAATGAAAGCCTTCGAGGCTGCCCATGCCACATCACGTGTATTTTGAATCTTGAATCGCCAAGTTGTATTGGCAGTAGCTGGACGAGAAGTTCGATCACTGATCTCATTCGCTCCGCGGATCGTAACCGTTTGGTCAGTAGCTGCTGCTTTTTCCCAACGCTTCATCTGGTCCGCAGTAAAGCAATCTTTTTGATTGGTCAATTCACCTGAACCTACAACGATCAGATCTGATGGGGCGGTGATACTGAAATCTACATCGCCATATTCGAGATAAAACTCTCCGGCACCGAGATAGGGCATGGTATTCCATCCGTGTAGATCGTCGTACACACATACACGCGGGAACCATTGAGCCACTTCATACACCCAGCCGTTCTTAGTCTTGAGTCGACCCATGCGATCGGTTCCATATTCGGGGATCTCAAACTCATAGCTCAGTGCGATCTTGATCTTCTCTCCGGTTTTCAGGGGCTGGTCTAGCGGTAATTGCGTTCGTGTATCTGTGGTCAGTGCATCTTTAATAGCATATTTCAAGAGACCTTGCTCGGCGCGCAGGTTATTGATGCTGTATCCTTTTGTGTAAGATGCATTCGCCCAACGTCCGCCGGTTTGTGTTGTAGTGGACGAGCCACGCGAATCTTTTTGATAAATATTTTGATCGAGTTGCAGCCATAGGAAACGTAGGGCATCGGGACTGTTATTCGTATACGTCATGATCAATTCTCCGCTGACCGTGTGCGTAGCTGTATCGAGTTTGCATTGAATGCTGTAATCGGCCCGGTTCTGCCAGTAAGAAAGACCAGGTTCACCACTCGCACTCCGATAAACACTGCCCGGATAGGGATAGAAATCGGGATGAAAAGCTGCCCGGTGGTCGTAATTCTGGGCGTAGGCGTTGAAATTCAATAAAGTCAGAAGAAATAGTACGAGGCGTTGTGGCATGGGTGAAGGGTGAAGGGTGAAGGGTGAAGGGTGAAGGGTGAAGGGTGAAGGGTGAAGGGTGAAGGGTGAAGGGTGAAGGGTGAAATTTCGTTACCGCAAGTTATAAGTTGAGTGGGATTAATTTCCTAAACGTTATTGACACTTTGTTTTTGAAAAGTTAAAAAGGCACTATAGAATTCAACTATGTCTCACCCTTCATCGTTCACCTTTCAACGAAAAAGCGCTTGCGCTTTTTCCACCGCCTCCGGCTTTCCTACATCAATGAACCGGTCGCCGGAATGGTCGAAACCAAGAATGCGGTGTTCCGAAGCCAAACGCAAATACACATCGGTGAGCGAAAATTTTCCTGAAAAGCCGGCTTCACGCATCAGATCGAATATCTGCGGTTCAAAGACCACCACGCAGCTATATGAATATGCCTTTAAATCATCCTGCTCGCTCGACATGCGTACCTCGCCAGTAGAATTATTCTTCCATCCGCAAAGCTGCATCGAGTCGTCGAATAAAAATTGTCTGGAAGAGGGGCGATTCGTTATGCCAAAGCTGATCAGTGGACGGTGCGTTCGGTGAAAATCCAGCAGATTGGAAATATTCAGATCGGTGAGTATATCGACATTACAGGTAACGAATGGCTCATCGCCCTTCAACAATGCTTCTGCTTTCAATAATCCACCTCCGGTTTCAAGCACTTCATTCCGCTCGTTACTGACTACTACCCGACTGCCCCAGCCGTCAGCCGCAGAGACTGCTTCTTCGATCTGGTCGGCAAAATGATGCACGTTCACTACCACTTCGGATATGCCGTACGATTGCAGGTATTCGATGTTGCGCTGTAGTAGTGATTTTCCATTGACCAATGCCAATGCCTTGGGGTGGTGATCGGTCCACGGTTTGAACCGTGTACCCAATCCGGCCGAAAAAATCATCGCCTTCATGCGTTCTTTGGCAATTCGTTTATCCAATTCTTCGCGTCTTGTACTATGTGTTGTAATTCCACTTTCACTTTGAACTTATTGCGCAAGTGGCGAGCCAAGGAATCAGCTGCATACACACTGCGATGCTGTCCGCCCGTACAGCCAAAACTCACCATCAAACTCTCAAATCCGCGTTTGATGTATTCCTCTACTGTAATATCAACCAGGTCATATACACTGTTGAGAAAATCCGGCATCAGTGTTTGCTGCTCCAGGTAATCCTTCACTGGTTTATCGCGACCAGTCTGCGTCTTCATTTCTTCCACACGTCCGGGGTTCACAATGCCTCTGCAATCAAACACAAATCCACCACCATTCGAGGAGCTATCCTTGGGCGCCTCGCCTTTGTATGAGAAACTACAGATCTTCACCACCAGAGGTGTTTGATCCGTGGCCAGTGTTGGTGTAAAGCGATCGACGATTTCTTCTGAGATACAGAGTTGAAGTACTTTCTCAAACTCGGGAAGGGCAATGCCGATGGATTGCTTGGATAAATAAGTTGTCAGATTAGATAGTGCCAGCGGAATGCTGGTCAGAAAATGTGCTTTTCGTTCGAAGAGTCCGCGGAATCCATAAGCACCCAATACCTGTAGTAGACGGATCAATACATATCCGTTATACTGACTGCGGAACACTGTACGGTTAACCGGCTTGCCGATCTGTTGGTCCAATGCATCGAGATATTCGACCAATAGTTTTTCCTTCCACTCGCTGGAAAGATTCGCTTTCGCTTGCCAAAGTAGCGAAGCAAGGTCGTATTGAGGAGCGCCCTTCATGCCGCCCTGATAATCGATGAAGAAAACCTCTTCATCTTTCACTAATATATTCCGACTCTGAAAGTCGCGGAACAGAAAGTATTTGTATTCGGTATGCGTCAGGTAATTACTGAGCGCATCGAAATCATCGATTAGTTTTTGCTTATCGTATGGTTTACGAAGTGCATCCAGAAAATAATACTTGAAATAAAGCAGGTCGGCCAGAATGGCTTGTTTACCGAACTCCTGGTTGGTGAGGCAGCGGGTGTAGTCTAAGTTGGCATCACCCTGTACTTGTAATTGTGCTAATGATCGAACTGTCTTTTGGAATAGTCCATACACTCGTTCTGTTTCGCCCTCTTGTTCCAACAGGCCAAGCAGGGATTGATCACCTTTATCCGATTGCAGGTAGCAGCGCTTGTCGGTTGAAAAAATTAAAAACTCGGGAACCGGAAGCCCTTTTTTATTGAATTGCTCTGTGAAGTATTGAAAGGTCTCGTTTTCGCGGATGTTTTCGCCATAGGTGCCGATTACCGTGCCGTTGCTGCCATGCAGTCGAAAATACCGGCGTTCGCTGCCGCTTTCGGGCAACAGGTCGATTGAGGTGGGGTCGGCGCCGGACCATTGCTTGTATAAATGGCTGAGGGCCTGCGTCATGGGGTGCATGTTACAAATGTAGCTGACCTCCCTGATTCCAAATCGGAATTCAATGAACAGTTGTTCGTTTTTGGGTAATTTTGAGCCTCTTTTATGAATGCAACCTCCCCAAAAGTCCGACTGATCACGGCAGCCAGTTTGTTCGACGGACACGATGCTGCCATCAACATCATGCGTCGCATCCTGCAGAGCCAGGGTGCCGAGATCATCCACCTCGGTCATAACCGATCCGTTCGCGAGATCGTAGAGGCCGCCATCGAGGAGGATGTACAAGGTATCGCCATCACCAGTTACCAGGGCGGACACCTTGAATTCTTCAAATACATGAAGGATCTGCTGGATGAATGCGGTTGCGGACATATCAAAATTTTCGGTGGTGGGGGCGGGACGATCCTGCCCAACGAGATCGAAGAATTACATGCCTATGGCATTACGCGGATCTATAGTCCGGATGACGGCCGCCGACTCGGACTTGAAGGCATGATCAATGATGTGATCGAACAATGCCGCAGCGTTCAGGTACAAAACAGTTACGCCGAAACAAAACACATCCTCGACGAAAAAGCCGATATCAGATCCATCGCTCGCAGCATCACACTCGCCGAAAACACTCAACCATCTCAACCCTCATCCCTCATCCCTCAACCCTCCCATGCGGCCGTTTTAGGCATCACGGGTACCGGCGGTGCAGGAAAATCTTCTGTTACCGATGAGATCGTTCGTCGGTTTCTGAACCAATTCACTGACAAGACCATCGCTGTTATCTCTGTAGATCCATCCAAGAAAAAAACAGGTGGCGCCTTACTGGGCGATCGTATCCGAATGAACGCCATTCATCATCCCCGCGCCTACATGAGAAGTTTGGCGACGCGGGAGGACAACACGGCGCTCAGTGCTGCCGTCAATGATGCGCTTGCCATCTGTCAGCAAGCCGGATTCGATCTGATCATTTTGGAAAGTGCAGGGGTGGGACAAAGTGATGCAAGCATCCTCGATTTCTGTCAGGTGAGTTTGTATGTGATGACCCCTGAATACGGAGCTGCCACGCAACTCGAGAAAATCAATATGCTGGATTATGCCGACTTGATCTGTCTGAATAAATCCGACAAGGCCGGTGCACTCGACGCCCTCTCAGATATTCGCAAACAATACAAACGCAATCATAAATTATTTACCGCAGCAGATGAGGAGCTTCCCATCGTGGCAACGATGGCCAGTAAGTTCAACGACGAGGGGATGAATCGATTGTTCTCTCTTTTACTGAACAAACTGGAAACCAAGGCCGGAGTTCGTTTCGGTGATTTTCAAAGCAAACAAACCGCTGCCGTTTCTCAATCGATCATTCCTCCTTCACGTGTTCGGTATTTATCCGAGATCGCTGAGAACAATCGCGGGTATGACAAATTGGTGGACGAACAATCCGCGATCGCCACTAAATGCTACCAGATTCAAGGTGTCATTGAAACCATGAAAGCGTCTCAGGCGGAGGCTTCTCTGATCGATTCCCTGCAGCAGCAGTATCAATTCTTTTTCGATCAACTCACCCCGGTGGCTCGCAAATTGATCACCAACTGGCCGCAGAAAGTAAAGGCTTATCAGGAAGATTTTTACGAGTACACGGTGCGGGATAAGAAGATTCGTCAGCCCATGACGGCTGTGTCGTTGAGTGGTACCCGGATTCCGAAGGTGGTATTACCCAAGTACAAAGACTGGGGTGATCTACTCAGGTGGCAGGGTAGAGAGAATGTACCCGGACATTTTCCTTTTACAGCAGGCGTTTTCCCATTGAAACGTGAAGGAGAGGATCCAACGAGGATGTTTGCCGGAGAGGGTGGGCCGGAGCGGACCAACAAGCGCTTTCATTACCTCAGTTTCGGTCAGCCTGCTACGCGACTTTCCACGGCATTCGACTCCGTTACTTTATACGGAGAGGATCCCGATCATCGTCCCGATATCTACGGTAAAGTGGGTAACAGCGGCGTGAGCATTGCCACAGTAGATGACGCTAAGAAATTATACAGCGGATTCGATCTCTGCGATCCGAAGACCTCGGTATCAATGACGATTAATGGTCCGGCTCCCATGTTGCTGGCCTTTTTCCTCAATGCCGCGATCGATCAGCAGTGCGAGAAGAAGATCGCCGAATTGGGGTTGTGGGATGCAGTGGAACAGAAAGCAAAGGAAAAATATGGTAATGGCGCTCGTCCCAAATACCACAATCCACTGGCACCGGATTCTTTACCGGAAGGGCATGATGGGTTAGGACTTCGTTTGCTCGGCATGAGTGGTGAAGAGGTTTTGCCTGCTGATGTATACGAGCAGTGCCGACAAGCAGCTCTCATGCAGGTGCGTGGTACCGTGCAGGCGGATATTCTGAAAGAGGATCAGGCACAGAACACTTGTATTTTCTCAACTGAGTTTGCTTTGAAGTTGATGGGAGATGTGCAGGAGTATTTCATTCGGGAGAAGGTTCGGAATTTCTATTCGGTGTCGATCAGTGGTTATCACATTGCGGAAGCAGGTGCGAATCCCATCACGCAGTTGGCGTTCACGTTGTCCAACGGTTTCACCTATGTGGAATATTATTTAAGCCGGGGGATGAACATCGATGATTTCGCGCCGAATCTTTCCTTTTTCTTCAGCAATGGAATGGATCCGGAGTACAGCGTGATCGGTCGGGTTGCGCGTCGTATCTGGGCCACGGCCATGAAGTATAAGTACAAGGCCAACAAGAGAAGCCAGATGTTGAAGTATCATATTCAAACATCGGGTCGTTCTTTGCACGCGCAGGAGATCGATTTCAATGATATCCGCACCACGCTGCAGGCTTTGTATGCGATCTATGATAATTGTAATTCGTTACATACGAATGCTTACGATGAGGCGATCACTACACCTACGGAGGAGAGTGTGCGTCGGGCGATGGCGATTCAGCTGATCATCAACCGCGAGTTGGGATCGGCGAAGACGGAGAATTTCACACAAGGCTCGTTTATCATTGAGGAATTGACCGACTTGGTGGAGCAAGCAGTGCTGGTGGAGTTCGATCGCATCACGGAGCGCGGTGGGGTGTTGGGTGCGATGGAGCGGATGTATCAACGGAATAAGATACAGGAAGAGAGTTTGTATTACGAACATCAGAAGCATACGGGTGAATTGCCGATCGTGGGGGTGAATACCTTTTTGAATAAGCAGGGTTCGCCGACCATTGTTCCGGGCGAGGTGATCCGTAGTAACGAGGAGGAGAAGGAGCAGCAGATCAATAATTTGCGAGCATTTCAGTCAAGGAATACGGATCGTTCAGCCGAGAAGATCGCTCGACTCAAACAAGTTGCCATCGAGAATGGAAATCTTTTTGAAGAATTGATGGAGACCGTGAAATATTGTTCGCTTGGCCAGATCACCCATGCCTTGTATGAGGTGGGTGGGCAGTATAGGAGGAATATGTAGTGCAAAGTGATGTTTAGAGAGTTTAGACAGTTTAGATGGTTGAGAGGTTTTCTAAACTTCCTAAACTTTTCCAACTCTCTAAACCTTAATATAAATCCGTTTCTTATCCATCCACCAGCAAATTCCCCACATGAAGGTGATCACGCACAGTGCGTAGAGTAGTGATCCGTTTTCGGGTGCGCCAGGTGTGTGAATGAGTACTTTTTTATAGAGCCAGTTCCAGGGATTCACGCCTTTTTCCAGCTTGATGAGTGCTAGTCCCTTAGGTAGAAAGGCACTGAGTGCAAAAACAAACAGCGCATTTTTACCGAATACGTCGAAGAAGCTGAGCAGTCCGCCTCGTACATTCTTTCCATCGATCACGAAGATCATGGTAGCAAGCGTGAGGATCGCTAAGCCCGTTGTGTAGATGGCGTATGAACTGGTCCATATCTTTTTATTGATCGGGAAAACGAGATCCCAGCAATATCCAGCCACTAGCATACCTACGCCAACGGTGAAGAGTCCGCTGAGCATCCGATACATACCATTGTTCTCAGCAAGTCCTTTACGGATATAATCACCCACCAGAAATCCAAAGATCACCTGTGCGATCGCTGCCGGGGTACTCATTAATCCTTCCGGGTCGAACGGAATACCTTCTCCTTTATATACGTGTGAGACGCCCAACATATTCAAATCCCACATGGTACCGAACCAACCTTTCAGGCTGTATGGGTCAGCCGGATTTCCGATCAGACAAAGGGCCCAATAGCCGAGCAAGAGAACGGCAGCGCCTAGAAATGCTTTGCGAGGGCCACCATAATAAACAATGATCGACGCGAGCAGATAACAGAGGGCGATGCGTTGAAGCACCCCCATGATGCGTACTCCTTTTATATTCTCAATGATCTCTCCGGCTTCATTCTTTGCGAGGTCGATCCAGGTGAATGATTTGAAGATGGTAACTTTTTGCAGTTCTGAGGCGCCTTCAACGATCCGGTTCACTTCCGTAACGAAAGGCCACCAGTTCAAAAACAGTCCTACTCCGAAAATGATCAGCGTGCGTTTGATGACTTTTCGCCAAAAGGCCGCATCGCCTTCCTGCTGCAGGCGGGGGATCACAAAGCTCATAGCATTTCCTACGGCAAACAGGAAGAAGGGGAAGACCAGATCAGTAGGGGTGAGACCGTGCCAAGGTGCATGCTCCAACGGACCGTAAATATGTGACCAACTTCCGGGGTTGTTCACCAAGATCATCAGGCAGACGGTAGCGCCGCGGAATACATCGAGAGCGTAGGAACGAGTCATAGGCAAGTAAGCGTTGAGAAGGGAAGTTATTGATGCAATTTATGAGTAGAAGGTAGAAAATTTAAGGTTTAATATTAAACTTTCTACCTTCTACTTTCTACCTTCTACTCAATTTGAAAGGAAAATTCTCTATTTTACCAATGATTTATCCTTGAAACCAATCATGAATCCGCACAAATCAGCTCTCTTCTGGATCTTTTTTCTGACCATTATTTGGACCTGTACTCGTCCCCCTTATGCCGATACCAACCGCAGTTACAAGAAACAAGCCCGCGGATATGGAAAGGAACTGATGGAATATCCGCTGAGTGATTCATTTGAAACCGCGGATGGTTGGGTTGGAACGACAAACTTTTCCATGCGTAAGCCCAATTTTGTGATCATTCATCACACCGCGCAGGACAGTACCGAGCAAACACTACGCACCTTTACTCTTCCTCGCACCAAGGTCAGCTCTCATTATGTGATCGGTCACGACGGCAAAATCTATCACATGTTGCATGACCTTTTGCGTGCCCATCATGCCGGAATCAGCAAATGGGGGAACACCACTGATCTAAATTCAACCAGTATCGGCATTGAGCTCGACAACAACGGCTCCGAACCATTCTCAGATGAGCAGATCAATAGCCTGCTTACAGTACTCGATAAATTACAAAAGGCCTATTCCATTCCGGTGACAAATTTTCTCGGTCATGCGGATATCGCACCCGGAAGAAAAGTAGACCCCAGCCGCTATTTTCCGTGGGAAAAACTGGCCAAAGCCGGTTACGGTATCTGGTATGACACGACTCGTACGCAAGTGCCAGCTGATTTCAATATGATGCAGGGATTGCGCATCATCGGCTACAATACAACGAATGAAAAAAATGCGATCCAGTCGTATCGAATCCATTTCACCCCGCAGGATACCAGCCGGCAGTTAAATGAAGCGGATCGGAAGATTATTTACGATTTGATGAAGAAAAGCTGAAATTCTGCCGTTAGGCAGAAGGTTTAGGTAGTTTAGGAAGTTTAGAATCTTTAGGACCAATTAGAATTGCAATAAGCTAAACCCTCTAAACTTTCTCAACTCTCTAAACCCAATCACGTAACTTCGTTCAATAACCATAATTACGTTCCCTATTGCGTTTCACCGAATTCAACTTTCACCCAACCCTCCTCGAGGGGATTGAGGCTTCCAATTACGAAAATGCCACGCCGGTTCAAGAGCAAGTGATCCCGCCGATCCTGGCCGGGAAAGACATCATTGCCTCTGCACAAACCGGTACCGGTAAGACGGCTGCCTTTTTATTACCCATGATGAACAGGTTGCTGACCGATCATGCCGATGAAGGAATGATCCGTGCCATGATCATCGTACCAACCCGTGAGCTGGCTATACAGATCGCGCAGCACATCGAGGGACTTTCCTATTTCACCAATATTAGTTCGATCCCCGTGTATGGCGGAAGCGATGCACAAAGCTTTGTGGCTGAGAAAAAAGCTTTTCAAAGTGGCGTTGATATTGTCGTCTGTACACCCGGTCGAATGATCGCCCACTTGAATATGGGGTATGTCAATCTGAAAGGGTTGAAATTTCTGGTATTGGATGAAGCCGACCGGATGCTGGATATGGGCTTTCAGGAAGATATCAACAAGATCATTCAGCATTTACCGGCTAAGCGTCAGAATCTTTTATTCTCGGCGACTATGCCGGAGAAGATCCGTCAGCTCGCGCGTCGGATTTTGCACGAGCCGGTGGAGGTGAATATCGCGATCTCTCGTCCGCCCGACAAGATCCGTCAGGGCGCCTACGTTGTATACGAGCCGCAGAAGAATCCGCTGATCGCTCACTTACTTAAGACCACTCCTTACAAGAATGCGCTGATCTTCTGTAGCCGCAAGCATACGGTGAAGCAGTTGACCCGTGATCTGAAAAAACTCAAGTTCAATGTGGAAGAGATCCACAGCGATCTGGAGCAGGCCGACCGGGAGAATGTACTGAGTGCTTTCGCCGGTGGACGGATTCCCTTGCTCGTAGCTACTGATATTTTAAGTCGTGGTATTGATATCGACACCATCGATCTGGTCATCAATTACGATGTGCCGGATGACGGAGAGGATTATGTACACCGCATCGGCCGGACCGCTCGCGCGGAAGCCACCGGATCTGCCTTCACGCTGGTTTCGGAGATGGATCAACGAAAATTTTCGGCCATCGAGCGGTTGATACAGAAAGAAGTGGAGAAGATGAAGGTGCCGGAGGAATTGGGAGAGGTGCCGAAGTATGAGCCGATGGAACGTAAGGCACGAAAGCCCGGCGGAAATCGTAGAAATTTCACTCCACGAAGAAGGGGTTAGGATTGTTTAGATAGTTTAGGAGGTTTAGAGAGTTTAGATAATTCTTTTAGCTAAGACTTTTGCGAAGTGAATTTATCATGTATGATAGCTTTGCTATTTGTATTCTTATCGCTTTGTAGTCATCTTCGGTAATCCAATTCTGGTCTAAAGCAAAAATCAACTGATTCAGTACCTCTAGTAAACTGCTATATGCCATTGTATAAAAGTGGCATTGGTCTTTCCGTGTCTGCCTACCACTTCCTTCTGCCAGATTTGAAGAGATCGATAACACACCCCTTCGGATTTGTTGAACTAAGCCATACTTTTCATCTGAGGGAAACTTTTTTGTAGCTATGTAGATCTCTGAGGCAACTTTTCTGGATAATTTCCAAGCGTCCAATTTTTCAAACGAATAGGTAAAAAGCATGTGCGAACCTACTTGGCAGAATCCTCAGATGCAATACTACCATTAGGGGGCAGGGTTTAGTGGGTTTAGATAGTTTATGCGGGCTAAACTCCCTAAACATTTGCCTGTTGAAAACAGGTAATCCCAACTTTCTAAACCTTTTAGCTAACAAAATTAGTAATAAAATACTAAATAAATTAGTTTAGCGTAAAAAACATATGGACCGTGATCCCTACTCCAACCCCGCCTACCGGGGCACCAAGAATTTCACGCAGCATCAGGTGAAGACCGCCAACGCCACCGGATTCGGGGCAGCGGCCGATGATTACTCCGAGCGCGGCATCGACCTCAACGAGCAACTCATCCGCAATAAGCCTGCCACCTATTTCTTCCGAATGAAAGGCGATGCCATGCGGGAAGCCGGCATCTTCGATGGCGACGTGCTCATCGTCGACCGCTCGATAAAACTCAGCAACGGAAAAGTCATCGTCGCTATCCTCAACGGCGAACTGCTCGTGCGGCGCTATCATCAAAACTTTTCTTCGGCTTTCCTGATTCCGGAGAACAACCGCTACAAGCCTATCAATCTCTCCGAGTTCAGTGACTTCTCTCTCTGGGGCGTTGTCACCTATGTCATCCACTCACTCACGTGAAAGCCATCGTCGATTGCAACATTTTTTATTGTTCTTGTGGCTTGAGTTATCCTATATCTCAGGCATTAGCTCTTTAGTAAATTAGAGAGTTGGGAACAGTTCTAATTATAATTGATTGGTCGTCGTAAATCTCTCATGCAGGATGCTATCTTTTTGATTTAATTACTGAAATAGTCTCTGCTCTTTTGTCTTTTGGAGGCATATAAAAATGTGTATTGATATCTGGTGGGGTAACTCCTTAATAAAATATACCTAAGAAAACTGGTTAATAAATTGTTCAGTAGTTGCCTCAACTGAGTAGAGTGTTTCAATTTGTATGCGAGCTTGGATTCCTATAGTTTCACGCAGTTGGCTATCGACTAATAAAATTTCAATTGACTTTATCCAATCTTCAATATTATGACATAAATAACCGTTCACTCCATTCTCTATAATGGTACTATTAACGCCAATCGGTGACACAACGGCTGGGATTCCTAATGACATGTATTGAATGGCCTTGAAGCCGCATTTTCCCCTCGAAATATCATCATTGATCAAAGGCATTACTCCTATGTGAAAACGAAGTATGTCTGATATTTCAGTTTCTTTATTCCATTTAATGAACGTGTAATTTTTCAGATTTGGCTTTGGATCAACATCTGCAATAACAAAGAAATTAAATTCATACTTCTTTTGAAGATTTACTATTGCTGGAAGTATAATTTCTAAATATTTTAATGTGCTGAAAGTTCCTGTCCAGCCGACAGCAGGGATAGTTGCATCGTGTCTTTGGAGTTGATTGTGCTTTTTTTTTGTATCAACAACTGTAGGAATTACACGGACTGATTTGGCATACTTTTCTGCATATTCTTTTAAAAAATCATTACCTACAGATACCCGGTAGGACCATGAACATATCAATTTGATCTTTGAATACCACTTAAGATGTAAAATATTTTTATTATAAGTTGAAGTTTGAGGTACCCAGATTGCATCATCAAAATCGTAAATAATTTTTTTCTTAAAAATCTTGAATAGAACCCATTCAAAAATAGGAGGACCTAGTGGACTGGCTTCTCGATATATATAAATGTAGTCGTATTTTATGGATGTAAATGTGTCTACTACTCGACGTAACATCCCATTTGTTACTGCAAGAAACTTATTTAAATATTGTTTTTTTTGATATAGACTATTCCAGCTAGTGATATTATAAAAGGGGCTGATTTTAATTTTAAAACCTCTTTCTTCTAATATTGAAAGGTAATGTTCAAATCTGAAACGTTGCCCTGGTGATATTCCAATTTCTGCAGGTATTATGAATTGAATCGACTTACCTTTTTTTACCAATCGCATGCCAGTATGGTTGATTTGGAGAGAATTCAATATCCGTAAGACCTGCCGCACTCATCATTTCATATATTTTGTGTTTTGAAAAGCGTTGCTCTAATGGAGTTCCAAAGCGGTCTAGTGAGTCGTTTCTCATAATATATAATGACGCATCTTCATATGCGGATAAGGGAAATTTAGATCTTACACTATCTGGGATGCCTAATTTTTTGAAAAGTCTGAGCGTTAATGAAATCGGAAGGTATACCGTCAGTGCGATAAATTCACATGACAGAACTTTAAGTCTCTTAGGGAGTCTGCATATCATCTCCCGCACTATGTTTACTAACTTAAAAAGAGACTTAAAGAGGAAGCCTCTATCTTCAAAGTCATAGTAAAGGTATACAAGAAAATATCCACCAGGCTTTATTTTTCTTACACACTGGTCCAGCGCTAGGGCGGTATTTGGGATATGATGTAAAACGCCAAGGCTCATTCCGAAGTCAAAAGAATTATTTGGAAACGGCAGGTTCCCAATAGAAGCTTTATATAGACTAACGTTTTTGATCTGGTTTAGCATTTTTGCAGCTACTTTTATTGAATCACTGGGATCGACAGCTGCTATTTCCTGAAATTTATCATGTAAATAAAGGGTCCATCTCCCCGAACCACAGCCAAAATCAATCGCTGTTTTATTTTCACCAAACATCTCAGCCTTTTGGATATCAAAGTACTTATCCCCTAAACTTTTTATCTCATCTATTTCAAACTGATTAAATAATTTCCACTCCTCGCCAAAAGAGCTAACTGTACTTTCATCAATGTTGGTGTCGTCTTGCGAATAGCATTTAATCGTGTGGTTGCCAACAGTATAGGTATAATTTGGTATTTTATTTTCTAGCCCCATTTTTATGTGTCAAACTAAATTAGTAATCAAAAATAAGAAAATTTACACTTGCTGTGTTTTTCCTTTCATAGATATTATGTTATAAATTAATATATACGCTAATATATCTGGTGGTAACATTTAATACGATTATGCAATTTCATATAAAAGCATTTCGAAGTTTTGTCTCTTTTAAATTTTGATACACTTTTTGCCGATAAGTGCAATACTGTTAAAAAGTAAATGATTGGGGTACGGTTGTATTGCTAAAAATATTAGCTTTGCGGTAAATATTTTTCGATTATCTCAAAAGTTTCAAAGTAGGCTATACTTAAGTACCATGTGCGTTAGTGTTCAACCGAGAGGGATGATCTATACGCTATGTATACCCATTCATATGAAAGCCATCGTCGATTGCAACAGTTTTTACTGCTCCTGTGAAAGGTTGTTCGTGCCCAAACTCCGCAACCGTCCCGTTGTGGTACTCAGCAACAACGACGGATGCGTAATCGCGCGCAGTGATGAAGCCAAGAAACTCGGCATCGCCATGGGCGTTCCGTATTTCGAGGCACGCTCGATCATTCATCAACACAATATCGCCGTGTTCTCTTCGAACTATAATCTCTATGGTGATCTGAGTTGGCGGGTGATGGAAACGCTCCGACAGTTCGCCGGTGAAGGACAAGTAGAAGTGTATTCGGTGGATGAAGCGTTTGTAGATCTGTCGTATGTGGATCCGGAACAACTCGAACGCACGGCCCGCGAGATGCGGGTGCGCGTGGAGAAATGGACAGGCATCCCTGTTTCGGTTGGAGTAGCGCCGACAAAAACACTGGCTAAACTGGCCAATCGACTGGCGAAGAAAGACAAGATCCAAAGCGGTTGCGTGATGGCCTTGCAAACAGATGAAGAACGCATACAAGCCTTGAAGCAAACGCGATTGGAAGATGTATGGGGCGTGGGCAGGGCCTATGTTCGTAAGTTGAATGCAAAGGGATATACCAGTGCCTGGGAACTTGCTCATTTGCCAGATGCCTGGGTGCATCGTGAGATGGGAGGGGTAGTGGGTCTGCGTCTGGTGCGTGAACTCCGCGGTGAACCCTGCATCGAGCTCAAAGAGGAATTGGTACAGAAACAAATGATCGCTACTACGAGAATGTTCGGCGTGCCGGTGACGGAACTGAGTGATATCCGAGAAGCGGTAGCGAGTTATGCCACGCGGGCGGCAGAGAAATTGCGTCGACAATTCAGTGCGGCCGATACGGTGCAGGTCTTTCTCATTCGGAAGCAAACCGAGGAAGAGATCGGGTGGCGGGGCGAGGCGAGTAGTACTTATACCCGATTGCCGGTGGCGACCAGCGATACGTTATTGCTCATAAAAACTGCGGTGCAATTGGCGGAGCAGTTGTATCGACGAGGATCGGTGTATAAAAAAGCAGGCGTGCTATTAGGCGGGATTGTTCCGGCCGATGCTTGTCAGGGTGATCTTTTTGCAGGGCCCGCACCAGATCATCGCAAGTTGATGGACATGATCGATAACATCAATTTCAGTCAACGAGATGAACTGCTCGTCTTCGGCGCCTGCGGGACCAAACGTCACTGGCAAATGAAGCAACAGCATCGGAGCAGGAAGTATACGACGAGATGGGAGGAAATGTTGAGAGTTGAGGGATGAGAGTTGAAGGGTGAAGGGTGAAGGGTGAAGGGGGCTCAACTAGTGTACCTTAAACGATAAAATTTCATCTTTCATCTCTCATCGTTCATATCTCAAAGTTGAGCGCTTCCATCAATTTCTCATTCAGATAAAATTTTTCTTTTCCGAAGAAGCTGGCCTTCAGGTATCCGGTCGCTTCGAATTGGTTAAGATAGTTTCCGACTGTTTTTAAATTGCCCAGGCCTGCTTCGATGAGGTGGCTTCGTTTGATATAGGGCAGTCGGAAAAGTGTTTCCATCAGTTCACGGGAGTGCCATTTTGGAAAATCCAGTTTTATCTGTTCACTCATTCGGTCCATAGTCTGCTGAATGACGAGAATACGCGTTTTGCCTTTTGTGGCGGTTGTTTCTATCATATCCAGCATGAATAAGATCCATTCAGGCCAATCCTCTTTTTCCGTAACCGCACGCAGTTTTTGATAATAGGCATTTCGGTTGCGAAGGATGTAATCGCTGAGAAAAAGAACCGGATGTTCGATTAGTCCGCTTAGTTTCAAGTAAAGGATATTGATGATCCTCCCAGTTCGGCCGTTTCCATCGAAGAATGGATGAATGGCTTCGAATTGGTAATGCAATAATGCCAGTTTGATCAACGGATCAAGCTCATCGGATTCGTTCAAAAATTTTTCAAGAGCCGCCAGTTTTTTTCGGATCAATGGCTCTCCGGCAGGTGGCGTATAGACGACCTTTCCCGTAACAGGATTGTAGAGTTGGGTTCCGGGGATATTCCGAATGCTGACAGGTCGGTTTTGAATGATGCTAGCGATCTCAATGAATAAGTTTGTGCTGAGAAAGGGTCTTTGCTTTATCGCCTCAATCCCATGCCAAAGTGCTTTTTTATAATGAAGCACTTCTTTGGTCGCGTAGCTTCTTTTCTCTTCTTGCGCGATGGACGATCGGAAGATCTCATCTTGTGTGGTGATGATGTTTTCGATCTCGGAGCTGGCTCTCGACTCTTGCAGATGAATCGCATCGATGAAAAGCAATGGGTTCGGTAAGCTGATCAAGGCGCCATTCAGTTGTTCCAGCGCTCTGCTGGCAGAAATAGTTTTTTTGAGTATGGCATGCGTCTCCAGTCCCAACGACGGGGGCAGATCCGGCAATTGGTTGAACGGTTTCAGCGGGTTGAATGGCATTTTCGAGGGTGTTTATTACTCACGATTATCAGTTCGAAAGTAAATTATTGAATAATTTACTCTTATACTATTTTTCGGTAGGTCTCCTGCTTCATCTCTCATCCTTCACCCTTCAACTCCTAGGGCTATCCACTGTAAACTTCACAAAATCAATGGAATAAAATATTTATCCACTTCCATTTATTTTATATTTTTTCGTATTAAAACACGTAATTTTGCTTATATACAGGCAGAAGTCATTTAACTGTCTGATTTTCAGTTTTTTAGAAACTTTTTTAGGGACTGACCAGGCGAAGCCATGCCTAAATCTCAAGACAATACAAAAAAGTGGTTGGCGCTTTATACGCGCCCCCGTTGGGAGAAGAAGGTGCATGCCTTGCTAGAAGAGAAGGGTATTGAGTCATATTGCCCGTTGAACAAAGTGCGAAGGCAATGGAGTGATCGGGTGAAGGTGGTAGAGGAACCCTTGTTCAAATCATATGTTTTTGTGCGGGTGAGTGAGGGGGAGCGTACTGCAGTACGTCTGACTAGTGGTGCGATCAATTTCATTTATTGGAATGGCAAACCGGCGCATATCCGGGAGAAAGAGATCGATACCATCCGTAAGTTCCTGGATGAGCATGAAGACGTGGAGTTGATCCCGATGCAACTGAAACCCAACCAACGAGTGGTTATTCAGTCGGGAACTTTTCTGGGGATCACTGCGGAGGTGCTGGAAGTGCGAAAGAAAAAAGCAAAAGTGGCAATTGAGAGTTTGGGATATCATCTCGTGGCTTTTTTAGACAATAAAAAACTTCGTCCTATCGGTACAG
>CANGWB010000005.1 GCA_947457465.1 Chitinophagaceae bacterium
ACCGATTACCAACTGATGTTGGACTCTATTCCCAAACACATCTTTATTTCCATCGGATACACTTGTCTGCTTTGGTTCTTTTGCTTCTGGTGGCTACGCAGAAAAGACCTTACCTAAAAAAAATCCTCCCGCAAAAGCGGGAGGAACAACTAAAAACAGGGTGCCCATCGGGCTTGCTACACAAACCCTGATCAGTCGGGACGTTTACCATCCAAGAATGTATTGATGGTGCTTAACTGCACTTGGTTCTTATCATCTGAACGAACCTCATAATTGCTATAAAAGCTTTCCACCGTATTGGATGTATTGTACAATTCCATGTTGCGACGGATATAGGCCGGCACCGTCTCAAATTCATTGTTCGAATCCGATGAATTGAAATTAAAAGACAGGCTACGGAGTTTTTGCAGACGCTCGGCCGCACGGCGATGCTGCTCAGCTTCTTCATCCCATACAGGCTCATTCATAGTTGCCTCTGCAGCTATCTGATTGTCCAGTACAGGAAGTGCCTCAGGCATCTCCTCAGCTAAATGCTCTACCAGATGCATCTGTAACTCAAGCAGCTCATCCTCTTCTTTTATCTCCGGTACTGAAGGAGTTTGTATAACAGGTGCTTCATTGATCGGTGGATGAGCAACAGGTGTTTCCGCAATTGGCGCAGGTGTAGGTGCCTCCATACGTGTCACAGGTTTGGAATCGATAGCCGCAGTAGCATAGATATTTGTCGGGCGAGACAAATAACCTCCTGAACTAACTCTGCCTGCAGATGAAGTTTCAGCATAAGCCTGCATGAATACTGCATCTGTTGGCTTAACTGACTGCAATGACACCGGCGTTTCAATCTCACTGACAGGAGTCTCCTCGCCCAACTGCCAATGAATAACCGCAGGTTCTTCTGTTTCCGTGATTGAAATCACAGTAGGTGTTTCTTCTTCAACTGTCATCACCGGCATCAGATGGTCTGGCGTGACGACGGATTCTTCTACTGCTATAACCGGAGTTTCTTCGGCAACTGCTTCAATTTGTTCTTCAACAGTTTGAATAGATGCCTCCGGAGTTGGAGAAACAAAAGGCTGTGGCGCAGCAGGTACTTGTGGCTGTTCCAGTACCATTACGATCTTTTCATCTATGGGTTTCTCTGCGCGAACAACCGGCTGTGTGAATGACTCCGGGTGATCGATGCCGGAAGCGATGAGTGTGATACCCAGTTTGTCGCCCATTCCCTCATCGAATCCAAGTCCCATGATAACATCCGTATCCTCACCAGCCTGTTGTGCGAGATATTGCTGGATGATCTCCACTTCATCAACAGTGTGTTCAAATTCACCGGGAGCAGAGGTGATATTGATCAATAACCACTTGGCACCCCGAATATTGTTATCATTCAGCAGCGGGGAATTCAATGCCTGCTCCACAGCTTGCAAGGCACGGTTCTCTCCTGCCGCAGCGGCATATCCCAGGATCGCCCGACGACCGTTACGCATCACGGTACATACATCGGCAAAATCGACATTGATCTGTCCTGTATGGCTGATCACATCGGTGATACAACGAGCAGCCGTAGCCAGCACATTATCTGCCCGCTCGAATGCTTCGCGCATTTTGAGGTTACCATATTGATGACGGAGTTTATCGTTGTTGATAACGATCAGTGTGTCAACATGAGATTGCAAATTGCGAATGCCTTCTTCAGCTTGTTGCAATCGCTTCTTGCCTTCATAAGAAAAGGGTGTGGTAACGATGCCCACGGTGAGAATACCCAGATCCCGACAGATCTTGGCAATGATCGGCGCACCACCGGTACCGGTTCCACCGCCCATCCCTGCCGTGATAAAGGCCATTTTCGTGTTTACCTCCAGAATGCGCTTGATCTCTTCCAGTGATTCTTCTGTGGCCTGTCGACCGATATCAGGATTCGCACCCGCACCTAGTCCCTGTGTCAAGTGTGGACCGAGCTGAATACGATTTGGGATGGGACTTTCGCTGAGTGCCTGTGCATCCGTATTACAAATAATAAAGTTTACGCCGTCAATCTGTTGGTTGAACATGTGGTTGGCTGCATTACCACCGCCGCCACCGACGCCGATAACCTTTAGGATCGAGGATTTCTCTTTTGGCAGATCGAAATGAATCATATGATAGATTTTATGGGGCTTGCCCCAGGGTTAGTAAGGGTTTGTTCTATTGTCGTCCGGTGAATTTGGAATCTTCCTCTTCCCGGAATAGCTCAATGATCCGATCGCGGAATTTATCCCAGAAGCCAGCCATGCCCTTGCGATAGGTCACATCCACTTCTGTAATTTCTTCCGGCACCGCCACAGGTGTTGCCTCAGCTTCAGCCTCAACAGCAGCCAAAGCCTCGGATTCCATTTTGAGGTAATTGGAAGAAAATTCCTGCCGGTTATTTTCAAAATCATCGAGCCCTTTCAAGATCAACCCGATACAAGTTGAATATGTTGGCTTGGAAAGATCGTCCAGATGACCAGCTGCCAGATGTTCATTGGGCAAACCGATACGAGCATTCAATCCGGTTACGTATTCTGTCAGCTGAATCAGATGCTTCAGTTGAGAGCCGCCACCTGTCAGTACCACGCCACCGTTCAGCGCTTTATTGTCCAACCCTACTTGCTTGAGGTGATAGGTTACAAAATCAAGGATCTCACTCATACGAGCCTGAATGATATTGGCGAGGTTCTTTACGCTAATCTCCTTGGCCGGCATGCCACGCAGTCCGGGTATAGTGATAAACGCATTCGCCTTGGCCTCATTGGCTAATGCACAACCGAACTGCACTTTCATGAGTTCCGCTTGTGATTTCAATACACCCAAACCAGTCTTAATATCATTCGTGATATTCTCACCGGCAAAGGGGATCACAGCTGTGTGCTTCAGGATGCCCTCATAAAAAACAGCTAGGTCGGTCGTACCGCCCCCGATGTCGACGATGGCAACACCTGCTTCCATGTCTTCTTGTGCCATGACAGCAGCGGCAGAAGCCAATGGTTGCAATACCAGATCCTTGGTTTGCAGATTCGCTTTCTCCACGCTTCGGTTGATATTGCGGATTGCATTCTTATCACCGGTGATGATATGGAAATTCGCACCAATCTTGACACCGCCGTATCCGATCGGATTGGCGATGTTGGGATGGTTGTCGACGGTAAATTCTTGGGGAATGACATCGATGATCTGGTCGCCCGCAGGGATGTAGGTCTTGTACTGGTCGGCGATCAGCTGATCGATCTCGGCCTGAACAATCTCCTCTTCTGTACGCTGACGAACGATGTCGCCGCGTGTTTGGAGGCTTTTGATGTGGTGACCGGCAACACCGACATACACTTCTTCCACTTGAAGTGTCGGATTCGAGGCCAGGCAATTATCCATGGCGGTTCGAATGGCCTTGATGGTCTCATCGATGTTCAGTACCTGTCCGTGTTTAACGCCATTGGAATTGGCGCGGCCGAACCCGAGGATCTCGAGTTTGCCGTACTCATTTCTCCGGCCTGCAATCACCGCGATCTTCGTGGTACCGATGTCGAGGCCGACAATGATGGGTCTTTTTTGTTTCATCTTCGTTGTTTTTAGTTGGGGTTTATGTAGCGCGTTTAATAGGTTTTGTTATTTGTATGGTTGAATCAGATTTCATTCCTGCCTGTATCAAGGCATCCACTTGTTTACGCTGACGGGCCGAATCAGACTCGGCGGTATACCGATTGCGACTTGCCACCACTTGTCCCTGATACTGCACATCGATGCGAGGGTATGTATCCAATCCCCTCGGACGCAATACTTGTTGATAAAAGATCCAGAGCCGATGAAAAGCTGCCGCGGGATCTTCAGCTGCTCCGAATTGTACCCGGTGATTTCCGGCAACCGGGATCAGCTCAAATCGACCTTTCTCATCGATCTCAAAATGACCGACCTGAGCCGACCAAAATGAATCAGCTTGGATGCAACGGGCCAGTGCGACAATACGCATCGACTGCAAACTGTCTGCTCGGCCATTCACCCATTTCAATCCATTGAAAACCGGACACTCGATCACCACCTGATCCGATAACGGAAGAGAACGACCTGTACTGTCTAGATAAAAACTAGTGCCCAGTGTCGTGAATACTCTTGCAACCGGAATACGCTCCTGTATCCGCACATACAACACGGAACGATTATCGAAGTAGGCCTGTGCATCCGAAACACCGATGAACTTTTTCAATGAATCTTCAATTCGTTGCAAGGGGAATCGATCTACTGATTGCCCAAGCAGGGATCCACCAGCCCGGAGTCGAATGACTGCCTCTACATCCTGTTTCTTAATGAAAACGAAGGAGTCATCATCGTTTCGCATGATCACATATCCCTTACAAATAGCCCTCCCTTGTTTTTTCCAAGCGGCATTGATCAGGAAACCCATACCTACAGCGATTCCTGCCCAAAAAAGCACGAATAAGATCCTCTTTATGTTGAAGGAGCGGATCATGGATGTTTCAATCGATTTAAGATCATCGGATACAATTGGTCGATATCTCCGGCACCTGCTGTCACGATCACAGTCGGTCCATCCTCTTGCGGTTCGCATTGCTGGACCATCCAATCCATAAATGATTCTTTACTATGAACTGAAAATCCAGTGGGATACTGTTTGGAGCGAATCATTTCTGAGCGAATGCCTTCTATCGGTAATTCCCTGGCCGGATAGATGGGCAACAGCAAGGATTCATCTGCCAGCGACAAGGCTTCACCGAATGCATCCGCCAGATCGCGGGTGCGGGTAAAGAGATGCGGCTGAAAGACCAGACGCATGTAATGATTCGGATACAGATCGCGAACACTTTGTAATAACGCCCGCAACTCTTCCGGATGATGCGCATAATCATCGATCCAGACTTTCTCAGAGTTGCGATAAACCGTTTCAAAACGCCTTTTCACGCCTTTGAAACAAGACAAGGCCGTTCGGATCGAATCCGAATCGATCCCGATCGTTTGAGCTGCTGCAGCCGCTGCGATTGCATTTTCTACATTGTGAAGTCCGCCGATCGGCAACCGGCAATCTGCTATGACCCCATGCGGTGTCTGCAGATCGAACCGATAACCATCTGATTCGACAGCCAGTGCGTGGGCATGATAGTCAGCCGCCGTATCAAGAAGTGAGTAGCTACTCCGATCATTTCCGTGAAGCTCCTGGGCGCGTTTGAGTGAGTGATGATAGATCAGTTTGCCACCATCAGAGAGCAGACCGGTAAATTCGATATAGGCTTCCTCCATGGCTTCGGCCGTTCCATATATATCCAGATGGTCGGGATCCATGGCGGTGATCACCGCGAGGTCAGGATGCAGACGGAGAAAACTCCGATCATACTCGTCGGCTTCAATGACCGAAACATTCCGATCCGATGACCAGGTGTTGGTCTGATAGTTCACCGAGATACCTCCGAGATAGGCCTGACATCCAAATTCACTGTGGCGCAGAATATGAGCGATCAGCGTAGAGGTGGTCGTCTTCCCATGTGTGCCTGCTACACAAGCATTGTATGTCTTCTCAGTAAGTGATTGCAACACCTCACTTCTCTTCTTCATCGGCACCCCCAACTGAATACAATGCTGATAGATCGAGAGGTCGGTCGGAACAGCAGGTGTATAAACGACCAGTTGCACCCCGGCTGGAATGCTCGATACCTCATCCGTGTAATGAACCGGAATACCATCTGCTTGCAATCCACGCGTTATGTCTGATTCGGATTTATCGTACCCACAAACCGCATAGCCCGCAGTATTGAGATAACGAGCTAAAGCACTCATACCGATGCCACCGATGCCCAGAAAATAGACATAGCCTATTTCTTTCCCTGCCAAGGGAAAAACAAAGGATCGATCTCTATTCGGTGTCTGTCTCATATTATCATCCCCGAAGGACTATCCCTTCGTTAACGGTTCTTTATTGTTTAGTGTCCTTAATATTTCTGTCGCAACACGAACAGCTGCATCCTTGATACCCATACCACCGATCTTCGTGCGCATCTGCTGACAGCGGGCTTCATCCGAACTCAGTTCCAGGATCTTGTCGATCAACTGAGTTTTTGCATCGGCATCCACGACCATCAAAGCAGCACCTGTCTGTACCAATTGTTCAGCATTAACTCGCTGATGATCTTCCGCGGCCAAAGGAAAAGGAACCAAGATCACGGGCTTGGCAACCACTTGCAGCTCGGCGATACTCATGGCACCGGCACGAGCCACTACGATGTCAGCTGCCGCATAGGCCAGCTCCATCTCCTTGATAAAAACAGTACGATGAACAGATCCAGCCGCATCCATATTCAACGTTGGCAAGTCGGATCCCGACTTACCGGTTTGCCAAATGAGTTGTAATCCGGCCTGCAGAATCCGATCACATCCCTGTTGGATAGCCTGGTTGATGGATCTGGCACCCAAGCTGCCGCCGATCACCAACACCGTTTTTTTATGGGGATCTAAGTCAAATGCTTGTAAGGCCCGTGTTCGATCCTGGATATTCTGTGTGATACTCGCGCGTACCGGATTGCCGGTGAATGTGATCTTATCAGACGGAAAGAAACTTTCCATCGAGGGCATTCCGGTAAAGATGCGCGTGGCTCGTTTACCCAGCCACTGATTGCTTTTACCCGCAAATGAATTGGATTCGTGGAGGAAAGTCGGAATACCTTTTGATTGCGCATAACGCAAAACCGGGAAGCTGGAATAACCGCCAACACCGATCACGGCGGTGGGACGAAAAGCCTGAAAGATCTGCTTCACTTGAATAAAGCTTCGAAACAGTTTGAACGGCAAGGTGATGTTCTTCCAAAAATGTTTCCGATCGAAACCGACGATATCCAGTCCCTCAATAGCAAATCCCGCCTGAGGCACTTTTTCCATTTCCATTTTTCCATTTGCACCCACGAATTGAAAACTTGTCTCGGGTGCCATTGAACGGATCGCCTCCGCGATAGCGAGTGCCGGGAAAATATGTCCCCCTGTACCTCCTCCTGCTATGATGAAGCGATGGTTCATGCTGGTTCGGCTACTGGGTTTGATGATGCATCTTCACCCTCCTGTTGTTCAACGTGGCGGGCAACACTCAAAATGATTCCGATCGATATGCAGGTGAAAATGAAACTGGTACCACCCATACTTACCAACGGAAGGGTGACACCGGTGACCGGAAATAAATTGACGGTCACCGCCATATTGGCCATTGCCTGAATAGCCAAGGTGAAACTGAGTCCAAGTGCCAGAAACGCCCCGAAAGCATATGGGCACCGTTTGAAGATCCGGATACACCGATATAGGAATACCAGATAGACGAACAGCATAAAGGCACCTCCGGCCAGACCATACTCCTCAATGATAATCGCGTATATAAAATCGTTATACGCCTGAGGTAGAAAATCGCGTGTAGTACTTCTTCCCGGGCCTACTCCCATCAATCCGCCTTTGGCAATGGCGATCTTAGCCTGATTGACCTGATACGCATCATCGTTCACATCTTCACTACCATACATGAAATTCTCTACACGTTTGATCCAGGTATTTACACGAGCGGTGAGTGCAGATCCAGAACTGACTGCCACGGTTGCAGTACCGGGGTCCACTTTCTTCGTATCATGCCGGGCTATGGCCGCCAGGATCAGCATCATCAAAGGAATCATCGCTATACCAACCGTTGCGAGAAGGTGTTTGATGCTTGCTCTTCCAATAAACAATAAAAGCAAACAACTGGCTCCCAATAATAAGGCGGTAGAAAGATTTGCCGGAGCGATCAAACCACAGATCAGGATTACGGGCAGAATCAGTGGAAGATATCCTTTACGAAAATCTTTTATCTGATCTTGACGCTTACTGATTCCTCTTGACAGGTACATGAATAGGGCAAGCTTGGCAAAGTCGGATGTTTGTAAAGTCATGTTGATGATCGGCAACTTGATCCAGCGGCTGCCTTCATTCATTTTTACGCCAAAAAACAAGGTGTAGATCAATAAGGGAATGGAGATCAAAAAAGCGATCTGAGCGATCCGTGAATAATATTTATAATTGACTCGATGTGCGAAATAGACCATGGCGATCCCGAAAATGATGAACCCAACCTGCTTAACTAGATAGATCTCTGTGTTGCCTTTATATTTTTTGTAGGCCAGCAATCCGGTTGAGCTGTATACAGCCAATAAGGACACGAGGGTCAGCAAGATGACCAGTCCCCAGATGACTTGGTCTCCCTTCGTGTTTTTCACGATCTGGCTAGCGTCGAATAGCGATCGACGCTCCGATGGTATGGCTGTCAGCTCCTGATTTTCCATATCAGAGATTTCGAACGGCTTGTTTGAATTGATTACCGCGGTCCTCGAAATTTTTGAACAGATCGAAACTCGCACAGGCCGGACTCAGCAATACGGCATCACCTTTCTCTGCTAGTTGAAAAGACAGTTGCACCGCTCCCTCCGCACTTGCAGCCTCTTCGATCACCGGCACCACATCCCTAAATGCCTCATAGATCTTTTGATTGTTTGTACCCATACACACGATGGCTTTTACTTTCTCCTGCACCAGTTCCCGGATCAGTTCATAGTCATTTCCCTTATCTACTCCACCAAGGATCAGTACGGTCGGACGAGTCATGCTCTCCAGTGCATACCACACGGAGTTGACGTTGGTGGCCTTGCTGTCGTTGATGAACAAGACTCCGCGTACGGTCGCTACGGGTTCAAGTCGATGCTCAACCCCTTGGAAGTCCATCACAGCATCACGGATCTTTTCCTTCCGTATATCGATGGTGGCAGCGGCGACACAGGCGGCCATGGTATTGTACTGGTTATGTTTACCCTTGAGTGCGAAATCAAACACACTCATAGTCATATAATCCTGGCTGGTACGTACATACATGTCGCCGTCTTTGATGAAAGCGCCGAGGGGTAGTTCTTTTTTCATGGTAATGGGTCTAGCGTTGGCTTTTATGGAAATGGATGAAATAGCTTGTTGGATCACCTCATCATCGAGGTTGTAGATAAACACATCCCCTTCGGTTTGATTGAGGGTGATGCGGAATTTGCTGCGCACATAGTTTTCCATTTTATAGGCGTAGCGATCTAAATGATCTTCGGTAATGTTGGTCAGAATGGCTACATCCGGACGGAAAGAGACAATATCATCGAGTTGAAAACTGCTGACTTCCACCACATAGAAGGGCTTGGGGTTTTCGGCCACCTGCCAAGCGAAAGAGCGCCCGATATTTCCGACAAGGGCCGCATCTAGCCCGGCCTTCTGACAGATATGCCAAAGCAGTGTAGTGGTTGTGCTCTTCCCATTAGTACCGGTGATGGCCAATACACGGCTATTGCCGATGTGTCGATAGGCGAGTTCGATCTCGCTGATGACTGGAATGCCTTTTGCCCGGAGGGCCATAACAATCGGATTGGTTTCCGGGATGCCCGGACTTTTCACCACTTCATCGGCAGCCAGGAGTTCATCCAAAGAGGAGTGCTCCTCCTCAAATGAGATACCGGCTGCCGTAAGTGTAGAACGGTAATCTGCACGAAGCTGTCCCTGATCAGACAGGAAGACGTCATAGCCGACGTGTTTGCCCAGCAGTGCTGCGCCAACGCCGCTTTCGCCTCCTCCTAATATGATCAGTTTCTTTTTCATTTTTTGTTTACCGTACGGTTGGGGCTTTTCACAAGCATAGGATAGATGAAAAAATTTATCGAATCTTAAGTGTTACGATACTGAGTACAACCAGCAGCACGGTCACGATCCAGAAGCGGTTCACGATCTTCACTTCATGAAAACCGAGTTTCTGGAAATGGTGATGAATCGGTGCAGTGAGAAACACCCGACGGCCGGCACCATATTTGCGCTTGGTGTATTTGAAATACCCAACCTGAATCATCACGCTCAATGCCTCCACCAGAAAGACTCCACAGAATATGGGAATGAGTAATTCCTTGTGCACGATGATGGCCAGTGCCGCAATGATGCCACCCAATGTGAGGCTACCTGTATCGCCCATGAACATCTGCGCGGGATAGGAATTGTACCAAAGGAAACCGATGCAGGCCCCGATCATGGCGGCGATGAAAACAGAGATCTCCCCCAGGTTGGGTATATACATGATGTTGAGATAATCGGCGATCACCAGATTACCACTGGCGTAGGCGAAAATTCCCAGCAACACACCGATGAGCGCTGAAGTACCGGTGGCTAAGCCATCCAGTCCATCTGTCAAATTCGCTCCGTTGGAAACAGCCGTGATGATGAAGATGACCACCAGGATATATAGTACCCAGTCATACGAACGGAGTCCGGCCGGCAACAGCTTGGAATAATTGAACTCATGATTTTTCACGAAGGGGATCGTCGTGATGGGCGTCTTGGTTTCAACGAAGTATTTAGGCTGACCATTTACATTTTTAACGATCACGGATCCTTCGGTAGTAGCTGTTTGTGGATTACCAATGTATTCGCGCCAGATGGTTACCTCGCTGTTGAAGTAGAGTGTAGCGCCGACGAAGATGCCGAGTCCAACTTGTCCTAAGATCTTGAACCTGCCGGCAAGACCATCATCCGATGTTTTCTTGTAATCAACGCCTAAGGCCTGTGCCTTGCGCTTACCACGCAATTTCAAATAATCATCAATGAATCCGATGATGCCGAGCCACACGGTGCTGACCAGCATGAGCTGAACATAGACTTTGGAAAGATCCGCAAGCAACAGGGTCGGGATGAGAATCGCCAGCAGGATGATGATTCCGCCCATGGTTGGCGTATCGCGCTTTAGATTTTCTCCCGCCAATCCCAGATCGCGCACCCCCTCACTGAACTGACGAGCTTGCAAAAAAAGAATCAGTTTTTTACCGTAGATCAAGGTGATGAAAAGAGAAAGTAAAACCGCCAGCAGTGTACGGAACGTGATGAATCGGAACAACTCGATTCCCGGGAACCGGATCCCTTCCTCTTTCAACCAATCGAACAGATGATACAGCATGCTTTGGTTTATTTTTCGAGTAGTTCAAAAAATTCAAGTAAGGTTTCCTTGTCGTTGAATGGTTCCCGACGACCGCACACTTCCTGATAATGTTCATGTCCTTTACCGGCCACCAAGAGAATGTCATTCGGGGCAGCCAGCTGAACCGCTGTCTTGATCGCTTCGCGGCGATCCAAAATGGAAAGTGATTTACGTCGCTCGGTCACGGTCAATTCCCGCTCCATATCGGCCAGGATCTGTTGCGGATCCTCGAAACGGGGATTGTCGCTGGTGAAAATGGCGTGATCGCTGAGCGTGCAGGCAACCTTAGCCATAACAGGGCGCTTGGTTGCATCGCGATTTCCGCCACAACCCACAACGGTGATCACCCGCTGTGATCCCTGGCGCAGGCGAGTAATGGTACTCAGTACATTTTGCAGCGCATCGGGTGTATGTGCATAATCGATGATCCCAAGGATGCCGGCGTTTGTTGAGCGATAACAATCAAATCGGCCTGTGGCGCCTGCCAGTTGACTGAGGTGAGTAAGTACCTCTTGTTTATCGGCACCCAGTAAACAAGCAGCCCCATAAACCGCCAATAAATTGTAGGCGTTGAATTCACCGATCAGTCGGAAGTGTACATCTACCTGATCGATCGATAGTAATAAACCATCCAATCCATTCTCCAGGACTTTTCCTTTGAAATCGGCCAGTGTACGGAACGCGTAATAGGCACTTCGTGCGTCCGTGTTCTGAAGCATGACCGCACCGCGCTTATCATCCGCATTGCTCAACGCGAAGGCATCGGCAGACAGCCCGTCAAAAAAGGATTTTTTTACCCGGATGTATTCATCGAAGGTTTTATGATAATCGAGATGGTCGTGTGTGATGTTCGTAAAAATTCCGCCTGCAAACGAAATACCATGTATGCGATGCTGATGGATCGCATGCGAACTAGCCTCCATAAAAACATAGCTACAACCCGCCTCTACCATTTTACGCAGCAAGCCGTGGAGCTGAATTGCATCGGGCGTGGTATGCGTCGATTCAACCACTTCACCTTCGACCCGATTTTCTACAGTGCTCAGCAGTCCGCACCGATACCCCATCGAGCGGAATAGTTTATAGAGAAGCGTCGCTACCGTAGTTTTTCCATTGGTACCGGTCACGCCTACTATCTTCAATTGCTTGGCAGGATCACCATAAAAGTTAGCAGCCATCACCGCCAGCGCAATCGAAGAATCGGCTGTTTGGATCCAGGCAGCGGATGTTTCCGTGTCAGGTGCCGTCTCGGCAACGATCAATGCAGCACCGTTCGAAATTGCCTGTTGGATGTAATCATGACCATCGACCTGTGTACCACGCAAGGCAATGAAGGCCGCACCCGGAGTCACCTTACGGGAATCGGTATGCAGCGCATTTATGTCGACCATCAGTTCTCCACTGACGGCTTGAATGGTAACGCGATATAATAATTCCTGTGCAATCATGATTAGTTCAGTTCAAGGATCAGTTTTGATCCGCGTGCGATCGGTGCGCCCGGCAACACAGATTGATTTTTTATTTTTCCTTTTCCCCTGACTTCTAGTTGAATGTTGGCTCGCAGTTGCTCCACTTGCAGCACGGCATCACGCAAACTCATGTCGCGCAGATCAGGCATACCACCCGTTGCCGATTTCTTGGCCTGCCATTGATTGGCCGCATGCTCGGCTCGAACGGCCACGAAAGAGGCATTTGCCGATGAATCGATCTGTTGCATACCCATAGCCGAGTAAACACGCAAGAGGGACGTACGACTTCCTGCATATTGAGAGGAGCTACTATCCTTTTTAATAGCCAGCTGAACAGGTTGGGGCGACACAACATACATAGCATGCAACTTCGTCGCGATCTCTCTGAACACAGGTGCGGCAAGCGTTCCACCGTATATATCTGAAGCGCCCGGTTTTGTACGGATCAATACAATGCAACTGAACTGAGGGCGATCAGCCGGAAAATAGCCAGCGAATGATGCTTGATAAACACCATCCTTGTATTGATACGTTCCATCCCAAACCTGTGCCGTTCCGGTTTTTCCTGCTACGCTAAAGGGAAGATCCTTGAATGCTCGGCGGCCGGTGCCTTCGGTAACGACTGCTTCCAAGGAACGACGGGCCGATTCAATCACATCCGCGCGTGCGATAGAATTTGCGAGTACCGTTGGTACGAATTGACGATAGGCAACGCCACCCTGACGGATCGAACTGACTAGATAGGGTTTCATCATTTTTCCACCGTTGGCAACTGCATTGTAAAACGTGAGCGTATGAAGTGGGCTGACTTGCACGCCATATCCGAAACTGATCCACAGCATATTTCCAACGGAACTTCCTTTCTGATCGAGCGGATTGATTCGAGGCGATGGCAGATCCGTCAGATCGATGGGCAGGCGATCGACCAAGCCGTATCGTTTCAGATAATCTCTTATCTCGGTTGGTTTATTGCCAAAGGCTTTCAGCGCCAAGCGGCTCATACCGATATTGGAGCTGTGTGAAAAACATTCTTGTACAGTAAGTATGGGCTTAGGTGAGCGCTCGGCATCGGTGACCCATTTGGAGGCAACCAGTCCTTTGGTAGTAGAACCGATCGTGACTGTATCATTAATCGAGGATGTTCTTTTTTCTAAAACCGCCAGCAAGGTTGCCAGTTTGATCGTTGATCCAGGCTCGGTATTGCGCAAAGCATAATTATCATCTTCCCAATAACTGCCGTCGGGTCGTCGACCGAGGTTCGCAATAGCTTTGATCTTACCGGTAGCTGTCTCCATCACAATGGCGGTACCGTAGAGGGCTTCGATCTGTTGAACTTTCGCTAACAAGGCCTGTTCCGTGATATCTTGGATGGCGAGATCCAGCGTCGTGTAGATATCTTTTCCGTCCAGCGGCTCTGTTTCCGTTCCTTCGATGGGAACCGCCGTTCCGGGTGCTACATATTGCACCATTCGCTGGCCGTCCCGTCCACTTAGCAAAGAGTCATAACTTTTTTCCAATCCGACATTCATCTTCTTGACTTTGCCGTCGGATAAAATATGTTCACGAGAGAGCCCTACGGTTCGGCTAGCCAGCATTCCATATGGAACCAAACGCTTAGAGCTCACTTCAATGATAAGTCCGCTTTTATTTCTACCCAGGTTGGCGAGTGGAAAGTTGCGGAATGCCTTGTATTGATCGAAACTGAGTTTCTTCTTCAAGGAATAATATCGATCACCGCGTTGAAACGCGGCTTTTAATTCACTCGAATAGGTTGCTGCGGAACGGTCGCCGAAATAGGCTGACATCGCCCGGGCAAACGAATCGATCTTCTCATTGAAACGCTTTCCCTTCTTTTCCTTCAATCCGTCTGCTTGAAAATCAAAATAGACATCGAAGGTGGGAATAGAAGTACTAAGCATCTCCCCGTTCTCCGTATAGATAGTGCCTCTTTGTGCGTCGAGTGACACAAAGCGCTGACGCATGCTATCACTCAGCGCGCGCCAATAACTTCCTTCCACGCGCTGGATATAGACGGCCCGACCTAATACCAGAAAACCCAGTACGGCGATACCGATAAAACTGAGGTATACCCTTGCTAATATGTCGCGCTTGGTATCCATCAATCGGTTTGTTTTTTGTCCGTGGCAGAGGAATCGCTTAATACCCAAGGCGACCCGGTTAGTGCTTTCAATCCCAAGGGCTCTACGGCCCGGGCCACCTCACTCGGCATACTGCGTGCCAGTAATTCACCTTTAGCCGTTATATATTCGTATTGCAATTCACGGATCTCTTTCTCTGCGAGCTGGGTGAGACGAATGGTTTTATTCGCCCAATGACCATTGTAGATATAAACGACACCCAATAATGTCAGGAATAAAATGAACGGCAGCTGGCGAACCAGTGAGGGGTAGTTCAACCACCGCTTCCAGTTCAGCTTTGTTTCATTTGTTGACATGATCGATTACTTAATTTTTATTCATCTGCTTCTGTCTTGGCCGTCACTCATCGCTTCTCAGCGATGCGCAACTTGGCACTTCGGGAACGGGGGTTGATTCGTTTCTCTTCTTCGGTCGGCTCAATGGGCTTTCGGGTGATCACCTCAAAAGGGTTGACCGATTCAGTTCGGGAAAAGGGGTTTGGATCCGGGTCCTCGAAAGAACCTTTTCGGAAAAAATGCTTGACCAGCCGGTCTTCGATCGAATGAAACGTGATGATGGCCGCACGACCACCGGGTTTGAGCACCGCCGGTAATTGCTCGAGTAACTCTTGCAAAGACGCGACTTCCTCATTGACCTCCATACGCAAGGCCTGAAATACCTGGGCGAAATACTTGCTGGGATTCCCCTTTACGATCTCTCGGATGACCTGCTTCAGCGCTTCAGTCGAATCAATTTTCACATGTTGCCGTTGTGAGACAAGCAAACGTGCCAAGGTGCGCGAATTGGTCACCTCGCCATATTGCTCGAACATCCGATGCAACGCCGATTCTTCATATTGAGCGATCACATCAGCCGCCGTCATCGATTGACGCTGGTCCATCCGCATGTCCAACGGCCCTTCGAAGCGGATGGAAAAACCACGATCCGCTTCATCGAACTGATGACTGCTAACACCCAGATCGGCCAGCACACCATCAACCTGATCGACACCCGACAAACGCAGAAAACGTCGGAGGTGGCGAAAGTTCTGTGGCCAGAATTGCACCCGTGGATCGGCTGGTAGATTTTGAACCGCATCAGCATCCTGATCGAACGCGATCAATTTGCCATTCGGACCCAACTGCTGCAATAGCGCACGACCATGACCTCCACCACCCAACGTGCAATCGACATAAACGCCGGCCGGCCGAATGTTCAGCCCCTCCACCGCCTCCAGCAACAGCACGGGCACGTGGTAGAATGGATCGGAAGCCTGTGGTGTTACCTTCCTTTCCATCTGAACTTATTGACCGGCTGCGTGCTGGTTAGGAACCATCACTTCTTGCGCCAGCTTGCTGAACGCCTCCGGAGAGAACGAATCAAAGAACTGTTTGTACGTATTACTATCCCAGATCTCAATCTTGTTTACGGCCGCCACCAGCACGATGTCGCGCTGGAGATTGGCATGCCCCTTCAGGTTCGGTGGTACCAATAAGCGACCCGCTGTATCCGGCTCCACCATGGTCGCCCCATTCAGGAAGTAGCGACGAAACTCCCGCACCTTCGGATCGAAGTCATTCAACTTGCTGATGTCGGCAAAAAGCGGCTCCCAATTCCGAATGGGGTACAAAGCCAGACTTTTCTCAAAACCCCTGTTCATGACAAACTGCAACCCCTCCCCCTCCAGCAACTGCTTCTTAAAGCCAGCCGGAAGCAGAAACCGCCCCTTGGCGTCCAGTGTTGCTTCGTATTCTCCAATGAAACCAGTCATTATCAGTAGGTTGAGCAGGCATTGACCTGCATTGACACAAAATAACACTTTTTACCACCGTAAGACCAAATTTTGGGGAGTGTTAATTTATCCCCACACACATATCCGATGAAACCTTTTACAGTATGGCGTTTCATTGATTTTTAATGATGTTTCTTAGAAAATCATGTGCGTTACATGTGGATTGGTGTGGATAACCTGTGGATTGAGTTAAAATCCTGTCATTTTTGTGACTTTTGCATCACTCAACAGTTAGTTGCGTATGGACCCACGTTTAATTGATATTGCGTCATTTGACTATGATTTGCCATCGGATCGGATTGCCGCCCATCCGGCGCACCCGAGGGACCATTCCCGTTTATTGATTTATAGAGAGGGGCAATTACATCATCGTCCATTCTATGAATTACCCGAGGAACTTGGGTCCGGCGTTCAGTTATGTGTCAATGATTCCCGAGTCATTCCCGCTCGTTTACTTTTTGAGAAGTCGACCGGCGGTCGGATAGAAGTGTTTTGTTTGGAGCCCGATCCCAGGTACCCCGAACCTTCGCTGGCATTGAACTGTAGGGGAGGTGTTTATTGGCGATGCCTGATCGGAGGTGCTTCCAAATGGAAAAAAGGAACGTCCCTTCAATTATTGCTTCCGGACTCCGAAAAGCAAGAATACCTCACGGCGCATCTTCTGGAAAAAGGGGAGACGGATTTTCAGATTCTATTTGAATGGCCTGAAGCCATTGGCAGTTTTGGAGAAGTACTGGAACGAGCCGGCCGCATCCCCTTGCCGCCCTATATCAAACGAGCTCCTCAGGAGGCAGACCAAACCGATTATCAAACCACCTACGCACAACAGAACGGATCCGTAGCGGCGCCTACAGCCGGACTGCATTTCACCGATAACGTATTAAATGCATTGAAGCAAATCAACATCGAGCCGCTGCCAGTGACGTTGCATGTTGGGGCCGGCACCTTCAAACCCGTCACCGCTGATCGACTGGAAAATCATGCCATGCACGGAGAATGGATCCACATACAAAGATCCTTGCTGAGTAAACTCCTGCAACACCAAGGGAAACGCGTTGTCGTAGGAACTACCACCCTTCGAACGCTAGAATCCATTTATTGGCTGGGTAACCGACTCTGCCAAACCGAGCATGCTTCGCTGGACCTGCTGACCCAATGGGAACCCTATGAAACACACGATCCGGTTTCCGTGCCTGCAGCGATCGAAGCCCTCATGAAAAAAATGGATAACAACGGGATCGACTCTTTGTGGGCGCGTACCGAACTACTGATCGCACCAGGGTATCAAATCCGAATGGCAGACGGCATCATCACAAATTTTCATCAACCCCGATCCACTTTACTCTTGCTTATTTCTGCTTTTATCGGGGATGACTGGAGGAAAGTCTATTCCTATGCGATGGAGAATGATTTTCGCTTTTTGAGCTATGGCGACAGTAGTTTGCTTTGGAGAAGTTAATGCGTGAACCAATTATGCAGTTCCTCGCTGCGGAAAACGCAACTGAAAACGACTTCCCTTTCCAACGGTACTTTCTGCTGTGATCGCACCCCGATGCGCATCCACCAACGTTTTTACGTAACTCAGTCCGAGTCCGAATCCTTTCACGTTATGAATATTACCCGTGTGTGCCCGGTAGAATTTCTCATAAATCCGCTTGAGTGTATCGCGTGTCATCCCGATGCCATTGTCGGAGATGGCGATATGTAACTGGCCGGAGGCCGACCAGGTTTCGATCTTCACCGCTGGCGCCACATCCTGTCTGGAATACTTCAACGCATTGTCGACCAAATTGCTGATCAGATTTGACATGTGACCCTCATCGGCCTGAATCAGATCGTTCGAAGCCTGCAAAGACAGTTCGATCTTTCCGCCTCGTGACTCCAACTGAAGCGCGTAGGTACCCACTACCTGCTCGATCAAGGGGTGAACATGTACAGGTTTGAATTCGATCTCGAAATCTTGTCGCTCTAATTGGGAAGCACGAAGAATGGATTCAACCTGACGATTCATCCGCAGATTTTCTTCTTTGATGATCGAATTGAAATAATTCATGCGTGCCGGATCGGCTTTCACCTTTTCATTCCGCAAGGCATCCACGGCTAAGGAGATGGTGGCAATGGGTGTCTTGAATTCGTGTGTCATGTTATTGATGAAATCATTCTTGATCTCCACCAGTTTCTTCTGTCGAACCATCGTGCGAAGCGTCAGGTAGAAAGCTGTAACAATGATCAACGTGAATAGAATGGAAACCGCGATCGGCCACCAAAGAGATTGCAATACCAGGGAACGGATATCGGGAATCACCACAAACAGCACCTCTCCTCTTCCCAAATTCTCCCCCACCGTGCCGCTCATCGCTTCGAGTACCCAATTGAATGTAAAGTTGTTGGCCGTATCAGAATACGCTTGTATGAAATTGGGGGATACGCGTTCGAACGCGTTATTATCTGCTGCTTCAAAGGATGCGATACCGAACTCAAACCGCATACGCTCCGGAAGATGATACAATTGAAAAGCCTGTCTGAATTTTTTATCGACTTCCTCTACAGATACCTGCTGCCCGATGGATGGTGGACGAAAGATCTTGGATAAAAAACCATCATCCCAGAAAGGCCGGGTGGCAAGAGGACTGCCTTTGCGTGCGATCAGATCGTTACCTACCCAAATCGTTGCCTCCTCTACACTGTGCTTGATCTGCTCCTGGCGCAGCAACACCATATTCTTCACCCATGACACTTGTATGCCGATGATGCCGATCAGTGATAAGCTGATCAATAAAATGATCAAGGGGAGGATTCGTTTCACAGGAGTCAAAAATAAGGTACCGGAGTAAGCTTCCTGTCCTTCAGGGGTACCACCTCCGTTTAATCCGTGTTAAATCGTCACTATTTAACGGTGATCTTGGCCATCTTGAGCTTGGTACGGGCCAACGCTCGGATACGCCAGGAGGGCAGGAAGACCTCATTCTTTACAACCATCGCATGCCGGGGCATCAAAATGGTTTCTTCGTCATTTGTCGAGATGGTCCGACGAGTCATCTTTCCGGTAGGAATATCAATCGATACGCCCCAGGTATTGCTATTCTTACGGAAGTTAAAGATCCGTTTCACTTTATCACCATAGCCCGCAAGGGTATTGTTCTTGCTGTGATCGTTGAATACCAGTATCAACCTATTGTTGTGAATGAGTTGGGCAAAAGAGGAATAGTAGGGCATCCCTCCGCCCTTCGCAAAATAGCCGCTGTAGTCCGAATAGAAACGGATGCCGCCACCCACACCGGAGTTCGAGGTCCGAATCTCTTCCAGCTGATTCTTGGGAATATCATTGATCCATTTGATCTGTCCGCGTTCATCGGCATTCACCACCAGAATGTCCTTATTCTCGAAACGATGCACGTGGTAGGTGGTCGTTCGCCAGGAGCGGGTGGATGCATTGTATTCCGAGGTCGTGTAGGTGTAATAGGTATACTTTGAGATTTCGGCTGTGATCAGATAACTGTTATCGGCCGGATTAAAATCGACTGATTTGATGATGTACGAGTTGGGAAACTCATTTTCTTCATCATCGTCCCTCGCTTTCTTGGACGATCGCTTACTGTCGCGCGTTTCATCGTCCTCATCCGCTTCATCTTCTGTATAATTCGCACCCAACATGGAGGCGTCCAATGGCTTAAAAGAAGCAAGTGTCAACGCTCCAACTTCTGTATTCAGTTTGCTCAGGAAGAATCCGTTCAGGTCTTCTTTATTAGAGGTGTTACTGTAAAAGCCGGCCAACAAGAGCTCCCCGCTTTTTAGCTCCATCAGCTTGCCTCCCAGCGTATATTTATCGTCCGACTCGACCACTACATCTTTTTCCTTTTTCCCCTTGGCATTATAGATGGCCATAGCATATTTTTTGAAAACCAGACGAGCCCGTTTCCGTTTTCCCACAGGTACTTCATCGAACTCCTTACCCAACACCACGATCTTATTGTTGGCTGTGTATTTCACGTCCTCGAGACTGTAAGTATTTTTTGGATATTGTAAGTCGATCGAGGCATGCTGTTTGATTTTCAGGTTCTTGTCCAGCAGCACGATATCGAGATTGTTACGGTCGCTGGCAGAGATGTCAGTCACCAACAAAAAATACTGGCCATTCTGAGCCGGCGCTACACTCAGGTCATAATCATCACGTTTGCTTTCCAATGTATAACTACCGATCTCCAGCATATTACCGGAGAGATCGCCTGTGTTCTTATCCACCTTCGATGCATAAACCTTAAAGACACGCTCCTTTTTTATGTAATCCGTGGCAAACAAAAAGATCTCATTGCCAAGCGGTTGAAAACTATGAAACTCCAACCCCTTGAGTTCACGTTTATAATCCTTTTCATAAACCTCTTCAAAATTCCGATCGAACTTGATCAGTTTATATGCTGTTCCATAGGCGGCCCCGATCACGAAGTAGCTTTTCATGCGCAGACTCCCCTCAGCAAAATAGACACCGGTATTGTCTGCGGTGACGATATCCATATCCATTGTACCCTTCTTCATCTTCAGCATATCACCCCAGTTCACCTGATATTGCTGCGCCATCGGCTGAAGCGACAGCAAGAGGCAACCCACTATAAATAAAATCGTACGCATGTATGAGATTTTGTTGAAAATAAAAAAACCGCCCCATTTGGGGCGGTTCAATGATTAATTAGATTGATCAGGCTTCTTGTGCACCTTCCAGCAAAACAGTGACGCGATTGTTCAGTACCTCTACAAATCCTCCCTGTACCTGATACGTGGCCAGTTCCTGTCCGGCGGCACGCAACACCTTTACCTTTCCGGCTTTCAGGGCACTGATCAGTGGAGCATGTCGGTCAAGCACTTCAAAGCTTCCACTGATACCCGGCATTTGTACGCCGTAGACGTCACCGCTGAACAGCTTTTTTTCCGGGGTCAGGATTTCAAGTGTCATATCAGTTATTTGCGAATTAGGATTGAGCCGAAGCCATGAGTTTTTTACCTTTTTCGATGGCGTCATCGATACTACCCACGAGGTTGAAAGCGGCTTCCGGATATTCATCCACTTCACCGTCCATGATCATGTTGAATCCGCGGATTGTTTCCTCGATGGGAACCAGTACGCCTTTCAAACCGGTGAAGGCCTCCGCCACGTGGAAGGGCTGTGACAAGAAACGCTGCACTTTACGGGCACGGGAAACAATCATTTTGTCTTCATCACTCAATTCATCCATACCCAGGATGGCGATGATGTCCTGCAATTCTTTATAACGCTGCAAAATGAACTTCACACGGTTCGCACAATTGTAGTGCGCATCCCCCACTACTTGTGGAGTTAGGATCCGTGAAGTAGAATCGAGTGGATCTACAGCCGGATAGATACCCAAGTCAGCAATTTTACGTGACAATACCGTTGTTGCATCTAAGTGCGCAAAGGTGGTTGCAGGGGCCGGGTCGGTCAAGTCATCCGCCGGTACGTAAACAGCCTGCACCGAGGTGATCGAACCATTTTTCGTAGACGTGATACGTTCCTGCATGATACCCATCTCCGTGGCCAGAGTTGGTTGATATCCTACAGCCGATGGCATACGTCCCAACAAAGCTGAAACCTCAGAACCGGCCTGGGTAAAACGGAAAATGTTGTCAACGAAGAACAGGATGTCGCGTCCTTTTCCCTGACCGTCACCATCACGATAATATTCAGCCATCGTAAGTCCGGACAAGGCCACGCGGGCACGGGCGCCGGGGGGTTCGTTCATTTGACCGAACACGAAGGTTGCCTTGGAATCAGCCAATTCTTTCATATCCACTTTACTGAGATCCCATCCGCCTTCTTCCATGCTATGCTTGAATGCATCTCCATATTTCATGATACCGGCCTCGATCATTTCACGCATCAGGTCATTTCCCTCACGGGTACGTTCACCTACTCCCGCGAATACGGATAATCCGGAGTATGCTTTCGCGATGTTGTTGATCAGCTCCTGGATCAGTACGGTTTTTCCTACACCAGCTCCACCGAAGAGACCGATCTTACCTCCCTTCGCATAGGGCTCGATGAGGTCGATCACCTTGATACCCGTGTACAACACCTCAGAGGCGGTGCTCAGGTTTTCAAAAGCCGGGGGTTGAGCATGTATGGGGCGTCCGTTTTCTTTGCTAACAGCGGGCAGTCCATCGATCGGGTCACCGGTCACATTGAACAGGCGTCCTTTGATTCCCTCACCCGTAGGCATGGCGATGGCCTTACCGGTATCCACAACCTGCGTGCCGCGTACCAGTCCCTCTGTACCATCCATCGCGATCGTGCGCACACTGTCTTCTCCTAAATGTTGTTGGACTTCAAGAACCAGCGATTCGCCGTTTTCTTTTTTGAGTTCTAATGCGTTGTAGATCTCAGGAAGCTTTCCTTCAAACTGCACGTCGACTACCGCGCCGATGACCTGTTTTACTTTTCCGAGGTTTGCCATGTTTCGGGTATTAGTGGTGGCTATTGCCTTTTTGATTCAGGCCGCAAAGGTAAGGGACTGGCCGAGGAAATTAAAATCCGGAGGTGTCAAAATTGGAGCGGTGGAAAACTGCTGAATCTTCGTTACTTGCAGCATGCACTTGATCGAGGTGAATACGCCCGCCCTGGCCCGGACTTTTTTAGAGATCAACCCCCTGATTCAGCAGTCCGACCCCCACTACATCCGCCCCCTGGACAAGGATGTGGCCGATGTTTTCGACCCTAAAAAAAATAAGGCCTTCCGGTTTGGAGAGGCCTCCCGTTGGGTCCTCTTCGATGCACAACACAAGCCCATCGGGCGAATCGCGGCATTCGTCAACAAAAAGTACAAGAACAAAGGGGATGATCTGCCTGTGGGCGGCATTGGTTTTTTTGATTGCATTCATGACCAGACGGCAGCCGACACCCTTTTTGACGTCGCCAAGCATTGGCTCTTGCAAAAAGGCATGGAAGCCATGGACGGACCCATCAATTTCGGAGAACGAGACCGATGGTGGGGCCTGATCGTCGATGGGTTTCAATCGCCCCTCTATGGGATGAATTATAATCCGCCTTATTACCGGGAGCTGTTTGAACGCTATGGTTTCAAATGTTTTTATAACCAGATCTGTTTTGGTCTGGACCCCCGAAAGGAACTCAGCCAAAAGATCCTGGATCGTCATGCCGCAATCGCCGCGGATCCTGACTTTCATGCCGAACACCTTCGCAAACGGAATTGGCAGAAATATGCGTTGGATTTCATGACGGTATACAATCGAGCCTGGGCCGGCCATGCCGGCATGAAGGAACTTCGTAAAGAACAGGTGATGAGCCTGTTCAAAAAAATGATGCCCGTGGTAGAGGAAAACATCGTTTGGTTTACCTACCACAAACAAGAACCCATCGCCCTTTTCATGAATCTCCCCGATTTAAATCAGTGGTTCAAACACTTGCACGGCAAATTCGGACTTTGGGAGAAACTCAAATTCCTCTGGATCAAACGAACCCGCCCGAATCCCCGTTTCACCGGAATCGCCTTCGGAGTGATCCCTGAGTTCCAAGGCAAGGGGGTCGATTCCTTCATGATCAACGAGGCGAAAAAACTGATCCAGCCATTGAATCGATACGAGTCCTATGAACTGCAATGGATCGGTGAATTCAACCCCAAAATGCTGAACGTGGCGCAGAGCCTTGGCGACACCTTCCCCTCCCGTAAACTGATCACCTATCGGTATCTTTTTGACCGCACGCGTCCATTCAAAACGCATCCGACCCTCTAACCGCATGCAAGACAACAGAACCGCTATGGTTCGTTATCTTGCAGACACGAACGACTAATGGATAAATTCATTGTTTCCGCCAGAAAGTATCGCCCACAGACCTTTGACTCGGTCGTGGGACAAGCCCATATCACGACCACTTTACGAAATGCCATCCGCCAGAAACACCTGGCACATGCATTTCTTTTCTGCGGACCAAGAGGGGTGGGCAAAACAACCTGCGCCCGGATCCTCGCAAAAACAATCAACTGCGAAAAAATAACCGCAGAGGGTGAAGCCTGTGATCAATGCACCAACTGTCGTTCCTTCAACGAAGGTAGCTCCCTGAATTATTTTGAATTGGATGCGGCTTCCAATAATTCAGTCGACCAGATCCGTGACCTCACCGAGCAAGTTCGCTTCATGCCACAGGCAGGAACACATAAAGTTTATGTGATCGATGAGGTTCACATGTTAAGCACGGCCGCCTTCAACGCATTCCTGAAAACGTTAGAAGAACCCCCTCCCTACGCGATCTTCATTCTGGCGACTACCGAAAAACACAAAATATTACCGACAATCCTGAGTCGTTGTCAGATCTTCGACTTCAAGCGTATCACGTTGCGCGACACGGTGGATCACCTGACCTCTATCTGTAAAAAAGAATCGATCCCAACGGAAGAGAACACGCTACAACTCATCGCACAGAAAAGTGAGGGATGCATGCGCGATGCCCTCAGTTTATTGGATAAGATCGTCAGCTTCAGTGGTGGCACCCTGAGCTATGCGCAAACACTTGAACACCTGAACATCCTGGACGCCGACTTGTATTTTCAACTACTTGAATTACTCAAGCAGCAACAGCTCAGCGAGTCTTTACTCCTGTACGACGGCATTCATCAAAAAGGATTTGAAGGCGATCAATTCCTATCCGGATTCGCTGAATTTCTTCGCAATCTACTCGTCAGCCAGGATGAAAAAGCAGCCGGCCTACTCGATGTGGCAGAAGGATTCAAAGAGCGTTACCGTTTAGTAGCACCCACATTCTCTGCCGGATATTTGGTTAGCGCCCTCAACCTGATCAACCAGACCGAGGTTCAATACAGAACCGCACGTAACAAGCGACTTCAAGTGGAGTTGGCGCTGATCAAACTGGCCTATCTGCAGCAGGCACTGGACCTTTCTGCAGGTGAGTCCGGATCAAAAAAAAAAATAACGGATAGTCCGCTGGCATTCAGGATCCGTCCCATCCGCAGTGTACGCAAACAATCGCCCCCGGCATCCCCACCCAGCAACTTACCGGAAGCAAAACTGATCATCGAAACCGGCAGCGAGCCCCCTCCAATATGGCAAAACCCGAGTTCGACGAAACCTGCTACCCCACTACCCGCTACTGTAAGCACCCCTTCCCCCAAGTTAAGTGCACTGAGTAAAATACGTGGACAGTTCGCTCAAGCCAAACCTACATCTTCCGAAGAAAAAGTGATCGATCTCGAGATAGGCTCATTAATGGAGGCCTGGTCGGTTTACACGGAAGATTTGCGGGAGAAAAAGAATCCGGCCGTTCCTTCTTTTGAACGGGCCCGACTGGAATGTGTCGGCTCCAATGAATTCAAGGTGATCAGCTTCAATAACATCGAGCAACGCTTCATCGAACAAGAAAGAAACCCGCTCTATGAATTCCTGGTAAGTCGACTTCGGATCCCCTCCATTCAATTTCAGGTTTTCGTGGGCGAACCCGATCCTGCCGAACAACAGAATATCCCGGTTACCCTCTCGAGCCGTGATCAATTCCAAGCCATGCTGGCACAATACCCACTGGTGGAGACGTTGAAGGAAAAGCTGGGACTGGACCTGGATTACTGAATCACCCCTCCCTTATTCTGCTGTTTTACCTTAATTTCGGGCAAATTTTTTTGACCGATGGCTGAGGTGATTTTGATGCCCCGTTTGAGCGATACGATGACCGAAGGTGTGATTGCCGCCTGGCATAAAAATGTGGGCGATCCCGTTCGCAAAGGCGAATTACTGGCTGAAGTGGAAACAGATAAGGCCACCATGGAGCTGGAAAGCTACAAGGATGGCGTATTACTTCATATCGGCACTCAAAAAGGTGGTAAACTTCAGGTCAATGACCTGTTGGCGATCATCGGTCAGGCCGGAGAAGATATCAGTGCCTTGATCTCCGCCCCAAGCGAAGCTCCAACTCAAACTTCAACCCCAACACCTGCTCCGGCAACCGCAGCATCTACTCCTACTTCTAATCCAGCAACCGAACCTACCGGTATCGATCTTTCAAAAGTGGAGGAAGTGGTATTGATGCCACGCCTCAGCGATACGATGGAATCTGGGGTGATCGCTGCCTGGCACAAAAAAGTCGGCGACCCTGTTCAAAAAGGAGAGATCCTAGCGGAGATCGAAACCGACAAAGCCACTATGGAGTTGGAGAGTTACAAAACTGGAACCCTCCTTCATATTGGCGCGCAGGCCGGAGAAAAGATCGATGTGAATGCCTTGCTCTGCATCATCGGTGATGCCGGGAAGGTAGATGTACCTGCGCTGGTACAAGCGGCTTCATCAACACCCGCGCCATCGACTGCTGCTAAACCGGATACTGTTGCAGCCACTCCTGCACCCATTAATACGCCCGCTCCGGCACCGGTTGTTTCTGCACCTGCCATCAGTGTTTCGACCCAATCGGATGGACGGATCAAGGCATCCCCATTGGCTAAAAAAATCGCACAAGAGAAAGGACTTGATCTTCGCAGTCTGCAAGGCAGTGGTGACGGAGGACGCATCATCAAAGCGGATATCGATAATTACCAGCCGCAAACTGCTTCGCTGTCCACTGCGCCTGCGATGAACTTCACGGAAGGCCATACGGATATTCCCAACTCGCAAATGCGCAATGTGATCGCTAAGCGATTGGGCGAAAGCTTATTCAGTGCCCCCCACTTTTATTTGACGATGGAGATCGGTATGGATAATGCCATGTCGGCTCGTACACAGCTGAACGAGGTGAGTCCGGTGAAAGTCAGCTTTAACGATATGGTTGTTAAAGCAGTGGCTTTATCCCTGAAAAAACATCCGGCCATCAATGCTTCCTGGATGGGAGACAAGATCCGTCGATACAGCCATGTACACATTGGAGTAGCTGTTGCGATCGAAGACGGACTCATTGTTCCGGTGATTCGATTTGCTGATCAAAAAACATTGCCACAGATCGCCGCCGAGTCGAAAGAGCTTGCAGGTAAAGCCAAAGGCAAGAAACTTCAACCCAACGAATTCAGCGGAAACACCTTCACCATCTCCAACTTGGGAATGATGGACATTGAAGAGTTCACAGCCATCATCAATCCGCCTGATAGCTGCATCCTGGCAGTGGGCCGCATCAAAGAAGTGGTGGTCCGTCAGGGGAGCGGATTTGGCGTGACCAACGTGATGAAAGTGACCTTGAGTTGTGATCACCGCAGTGTGGATGGTGCCACCGGTGCTGCTTTCTTACAGTCGGTCAAGAAATACCTGGAGAATCCGCTGCAGATGTTCCTCTAAGTCAGTAGATGCCTTTGTAACGCAATCGTACCACTCGGCCGTCCATTGTTGATGCCAATAATTCTTTGTCGTTGATCACCCGAACCGTATTCACCATCGAGTTGTCGATCTTATAGGACCATTTCACGAATTGTTTTTTCGGATCCACGGCATACACAACACCATTACGGGTTCCAAAAAATACCATACCGTCTCGCTCTACCAACATAGAAGGAACATGGTCGTAGCCATAGCCAACATTCATTTTCCATAATACCTCCGGCCGATCGGCACGTGCTGCGTAGGCAACCAGGCTGTCCTGCATACTTTTTCCATAGATCATGGTTGCATCGTTTGAGAGACCGATCGATTCACGTAGGCCGCCATTTTTAGTGCGCCAAAGCGTACTGCCATCTCGAAGGCTGATCGCAGACAAGTATCTGTCCGGGGCCACCACAAACACCACGGAATCTTTTATCAGCGGCGTACAGGAAGCCGGAGAAAAGTTCCGAACAGATGACCCATTGCTCCACTTCCATTTCAGTTGGCCGGTTCGGGTATCGACTGCATAGAGGTGGCGATCCCAGGCCCCCAGGATCAGCTTTCCCTCAGCGATCACAGGGGTGCTGACAACCGGACCTTCCAGTCCTTTATAGGTCCATATCCGATCGCCGTTTTTCAAGTTCAGCGCATAGATCTCGCCGGCACTACCACCAATGAAAATAGTATCCCCTTTTATGAGCGGACAGCCCAAAACAGCTGCCGGTGTTTTTTTCTTCCAAAACAATTTTCCGGATCGCCCATCCAAACAATGTATCTCACCATCCGCAGATCCAAACACAATACGCTTGCCACTTGCGGCAGCGGAGGAAAAGATAGCACCTGCGGCGGAATAGGTCCATTGGCGAGCACCTGTTTTCGAATCATACGCAATAAATTCACCCACATGATTACCGATCATCACAGACCGCTTTGTATACAGCGGGCTGGAAAGAACATTGGCTGAAGAAGAAACTGTCCAAGCAGCTGAAACCTCAGGATACTTAGCATTAATCGAATAATCCGGTCTGCGAACCGACTGTTCGGGTACTCGAACGCCCGCTTTGACAGCTGCCCAACGCCTGGTGGTTGCTTCCAGTGGTTTTCGTTCCTGAAAGAAGATGCTGTCGCGGCGTACTTCTACCCAATTGTATCCTCCGCCGGGTGCTTTTGCTCGAAGATTGGATCTACCCATTACACCTGGTATTCCTTCAAAATCAAATTGCTTATTGGCATGACCATGCCCGCAAATGGCGACCATGGTATTGCGAGTCCGGAGACGATCCGTAGCCTCATACCAATTATCGAGGCTACTATCAATGGGATAATGATTCACAAATACGATAGGCGCTTGTGGATCGATAGCAGAAAGTTCTTTGTCCAGCCAGTTCACCGCATCTCGTGGAATATGACCATCACTCATGCGAACATAGGGCCCGGATGCACATCCGATAAAATGTATCCCCTTGTGTTCAAAGTGAAATTTATCGGATCCGAATATTCGGATGAATGATTGTCCGCCTGATTCACTCCAACCGGTATCGTGATTGCCCGGTATCGGGTACCAGGGGATCTTTAATTGATCAAGTATCGACTTAGCTAAACGGATCTCCTCATCTTTGCCCATTTCAGTGATGTCACCAGTGACCAGCACAAAGTCTAAATCGGTTTGTAGATTTATATCGTTGACCGTTCGTCGAAGATCCTCCTCCGGAGAGCCGTTGGGAGAACCTATGTGTGTATCAGTGACAAAAGCAAAACGAAATGAGGCTGGCTGAGCTATTGATAATAAAGAATTGGTCAACAGGCTGAGCAGAAGAAGTATACGTTGCATATACACAATTTACAGCATTGCTGAGTACCTTGCGGGGGTGGATTCGAAACAACGACATACCCTGATCCTCGGCGCCTCCCCAAACCCGGAGCGATATAGTTTTATCGCATTGCAAATGCTTAAGCAAGCCGGCATATCTATATCCGCTATTGGAGCCCGTCCTGCGATAGTGGAGGATATTCAGATACACACAGGCTGGGATCAACTTTCTGATGACCGGATCGATACGATCACCTTATATATAGGAGCTGATCGACAAAAAGATCAGTACCATAATATATTATCTGCTAAACCCCGGCGCATCATATTTAATCCGGGTACTGAAAACGCCGAACTCGAACAACTTGCACAGTCAGCCGGCATTGAGACCTTACAGTCCTGTACGCTGGTAATGCTAAGGACAAACCTTTATTGATACGGAATTCTACGATTCGCAGTAGAAATCCTACGATTCCAAAACATGAAAATGCCCTCACTGAGGGTATTTTCTCTTTGTATTCTTTGGCATAGGGCCTTCGACCGAGTCATCTTTGGCTTGTCCTTTTCGAGAAACCAAAAGCAGTACGGAAACGAACTGCGACCATCCATCCAATATCGATTAACTCTAAAAAGTTAATTATGAAAACCAATCAGATCCTCGTCCTCGGCCTCTTATTACTGGCCACCGCGTTCAATGCAAACGCACAGGATCCCACCATTCCCCTCAACGAGCCCAACTACAACAAGCCTCGGATTTTCAACACGATGCCTGACCGCATTGAGATTACGCCGGAGAAGTTGAACCAGTTGATCGCCACCCCGAATGGCCAGGCAACCAATATTCCTTTCAATGCCCAGGCAGGTGAGATCGATGGAGATGTGATCAGCGCCGTGAGCAAATACAACAATACCATCCAGAGTGTAGTGATCCGCTGTGCTGATTTCGATGGAGCTCGTCTGACGCTCAGTAAGGTTAATATGCCCGATGGCACAACCAAGTATACCGGTCGTATCATCAGCATTCGCCACGGTGACCTGTACCAACTCATCCTGGAAGATACCGGATGGGTGCTTGTCAAGAAAAATTTCTACGACCTCATTAACGAATAACCCCCTACGCGAAAACTAACTAGAGCCTGTTTCTAGTCCTACCCTTTGTTTTTGATCCGTGCACTTCTTTTACCATCCAGAAAAACCCGATCATGAAAAAGACGCTCTTCACCCTGACGCTGTTCCTGCTGGGATATGCCTTGAAAGCCCAGGTTCCAGTATTGAATAGCTATCCCTCTGCCAGTGCGGTGATTTTTCTTGACTTTGACGGTCATGCCGTAGATGGTACCGGCTGGAATTATAACGGACCCATCTTTTGTGCGCCATCTGGAATGGACAACACAAAGATCACAAGCGCGTTTAACCGGGTAGCGGAAGATTATCGTCCCTTTAACGTGAACATCACAACAGACTCCACCAAATTCCTGGCAGCACCCATCAACCGCCGTATGCGTGTAGTCATTACAGTTACCTCCAGCTGGTACGGTAATGCGGGCGGGGTCGCCTTCGTCGGCTCTTACACGTGGGGAGATGACACACCTTGTTTTGTCTTCTCTGCCCTGCTGAATTACAATGAAAAATATGTGGGGGAAGCAGCTTCTCATGAAGCCGGACATACATTAGGACTTTACCACCAGTCTTCTTATGATGGAAACTGCGTTAAGACATCCGACTATAATGGCGGTTTGGGAACCGGCGAGATCGCCTGGGCCCCCATCATGGGTGTTGGCTATTACAAGAATATGTCCCTCTGGCATAATGGTGCAAACCCATATGGCTGTAACAGTATCCAAAACGACCTGACTGTTATCACCACCAATAACGGATTCACCTTCCGTACTGATGACTACGCTAGCAGCATCACTCAAGCGAACAGCTTGTCCTTCACCAACAACCAGTTTGTTATTAGCGGTGTAGTAGAGACTACTACTGACGTCGACTTTATTCGGTTCAACATGCCCGTCAATGCTCGTTTTCTACTCGATGCCATTCCATACAATGTGGGCACAGGTAATTCCGGATCTAATGTAGACCTGCAAGTATCCCTCTACGATAGTCGTAGAAACCTGGTGCGGACTTACAATCCCGGTACGCTACTCAACTCCGTAATCGATACAACCCTGACCAATGGTACGTGGTTTCTGATGGTTGAAGGAAAAGGCAATGCATTTGCTCCGGATTATGCCAGCTTGGGTTCCTATTCCCTCAGTGCCAGATTTTCTGTGGGCGGCGTATTACCGCTCCGTCAACTGGTATTGAAAGGACAGGTCAGTGGTGACCGTCACCAATTCACCTGGCTGATCGATGCAGATGAAGCGGTAACCGAGCAAATTCTTGAAGTCTCTGTAGACGGCCGCAACTTCACACCTGTTTCCGGCACTCCGGTAGACAGTCGGGCCTACCAATACAAACCCTTCGCCCAAGGCATGTTGCAATACCGAATGAAGGTGAGCTTTGACAATGGCGAGACCCACTATTCTAATCTGATCGCCCTGAAGAATGAGGCCGGTAACGACCAGCCCAAACTCATCAGTACCATTCTGACAGGCAATAACATAACTGTGAGCAGCCCGGGTACATTCGACTATGCTCTGTATGACTTGAACGGAAAGATCTTGCTTCGTGGCCAACTCAGCACCGGAATGAACAGTCTCCCTGCCGGCAACCTGAACAGCGGCATGTACATGATCCGCTTCAGCAAAGGAGCCGCTCAATGGACTGAAAAACTTATTCACCAATAATTATTTTCTCTGCTCCGAATGGAGCGTTAATCCGTGCCCTTTACTCAAGAGGTTTCCTTAACTTAGGGAAACCTCTTTTTTATGTTGTGGCGAACATTCAATGGCGAGCCCCTTGATAAACCCATTTACGAAGCGGTTGAAAATACCCTTCGACGGGAAACGGATGCCGGATATAAACTGAAAGTTTGTATCGGAACCGATTCACAGGTAAAGGGATCCGAAACGGAATATGCCACAGTGATCGTCTTCCTCCGATCAGGTAGAGGGGGTTTCATGTATATCCACAACGAAAGATCTAACCACGCTCTCGGCATCAAGGAACGGATGTTGACAGAAGTAGCGAAGAGCATCGACATCGCCTATCAATTATGCCCTTTGTTCAATACCTACCAGGTCGATATGGAGGTGCACGCCGATATCAATACCAACCCCCAATTCAAAAGCAATGATGCCTTGCGGGAAGCCATGGGCTATATCATGGGAATGGGATTTGCGTTCAAAGCAAAACCAGAGGCATTTGCCAGCAGCAGTTGTGCTAACAAAGCAGTGAACTGATCCGCGAACTATTTTTCGTGCTGACGAAGCCAGGCTCTTCTTCCGGCCCAAACGATCAAGGTGACCATACCCAGGATCAACAGGATCAACCCGGTCTTTTCAGTGGGTTCAGGTTCACGAAGGTCCTGTTTGGCAGGCCCGACGGCAGCCACACTGTCTTTGAATTTGATAAGCTTGGTGACATCCGAATCAGCCCCTAGTACAGCCTGAGTGGTATCAAGACGTTTGCCCTTGAAACGGGGTTGAGCTGAAACTGTACAGAGAAGTACAGAAAGGATAAGGGTTAAAATGACAGAAAAACGAAACATAGTTCATCGATTGAGATAGACCTGTTGGGAACAGGATTGTATCATTCGAGCTCGGAGCGACTGCTCATAAGGACCGGTCACAGATTGCGCTCTCCAGAATAAGAGGATCAGGAGCAGATAAGTTAGAAGCAAGTTCCTGCTTTCACTGTTTTTGATCCGCATGAAACGAAGGTAATGCACCGATCCGAAAGTTCAGGTTTACACAAATGATGTTGATCAGCGGGCCGGATAATCTTGCTTGAATGCCATTACATGGGCCAGTAATTCTTCTCTACCGCTTCGATCGACGGCGGAAGTGATCACATGTGGGGGCGGCTCCTCCCAGGTTGTTGCGAGCGCTGCTAAAAACTCATCCCGATGCCGAAGCGTGGCACCCGGCTTATTCTTATCTGCTTTCGTGAATACCAGCACAAAAGGAACACCCCAATTACCTAGCGCATTGATAAAATCCACATCAATGGTTTGTGGTGTATGCCGGCTGTCGATCAGAACAAACAAACACAGAAGATTTTCCCGCTTCCGGATGTAGGACTCGATCATGTTGCCCCAATTACGACGAGCCTTTTGAGAAACAGAGGCATAACCATAACCCGGTAGATCGACCAAGTACCAATTTTTCTTATCGGAGGAAGTGACTGTAAAATGATTGATGAGTTGGGTTTTGCCGGGGCGTGCAGAGGTCTTTGCCAGTCCGTGTTGCCGGGTGAGCATATTGATCAGGGAGGACTTCCCCACATTGCTTCGGCCGATGAAAGCGAATTCGGGCCGATCGGCGGCAGGACACTGTTTGTGCGTGGCACTACTGATCAGATATTGGGCTCGTATGATCTCCATTCGCTCAAAGGTCGGCAAATGTTACCTTTGCGACGCATGAATCATCCCCTGCCGCACGATAACGTTGTTCCTGACCGGAATTCAGCTGAAACCAAAAAGGAGCAAGTGGCCCGCATGTTCGACCAGATCGCGCCCCGGTATGATCTGCTTAATCGATTTTTATCTGCCCGGATCGATCTGCACTGGAGAAAAGATGCGCTCCGGGAGATGATTCCCCATGCCCCCAAACGTATACTGGATGTAGCCACCGGAACAGCCGACTTGGCCCTGCTGGCCGAAAAAATTCTGCACCCCGACTCCATCATTGGTATCGATATCTCTCCCCAGATGCTGAGTGTTGGCCGTGACAAGATCGAAAAGGTAAAAAAGTCAAGCAGCATCCTGCTTGAATCCGGCGATGCAGAAGCAATAAATCATCCCGACGGATCGTTTGATCTGGTGATGGTAGCGTATGGCATCCGAAATTTTCAAGACCTCACTACCGGTCTAAAAGAAATGTTCCGCGTTCTTCGTCCCGGCGGTAAACTACTGATCCTGGAGTTTTCCCGTCCGAAAAACCCAATCTGGCGAAGCCTCTATCAATTTTACATGAAGCAGTATGTCCCAACCGTAGCCAGCTGGATGGGGCAAGACAAAAAAGCATACTCATATCTGGATGAATCAGCACGTTTATTTCCGGAACGCACCGAACTGGTAAATATCCTCGAAACGGCCGGCTATAGTGATTGTACCTACAAAACCTATACCGGTGGCATATGCTCCCGATATATAGCTACACGCCCCCTATGATACGATTCCTATTCATATTGCTGCTAGCTTCCGCCTCATTGGCTCCAACGAAACTTTCTGCTCAGATCGACCGAGTAGAGATGAATCTTTTTGACCATGACAGTAAACCCTATTATTTCGGTATCACACTGGGTGCAAACCTGGCTCGCTTTCACACCTCCCTACATCCACGCTTTCTTCAGTACGACAGCATAATGGTGGCAGAACCGCTGAACAGTGGCGGACTGACACTTGGACTTTCTGCCACCGCACGTCTATCCAATCGATTTCAATTGCGCTTCAATCCACAACTGATGTTCATCGAACGAAATATTTTCTACAAACTGAAACAACCTGATATCAACGGATTAACAGACATCAAAAAAACGGTCGAGTCCGTAATCATGTCCTTCCCGATTCAAGTCAAATTTCAAAGTGACCGGATCGGCAATTTTCGTGTTTATACACTAGCCGGATTCAAAGGGGATATCGACATGGCGAGTAACGCGCGGGCTAAGCGAGCTGAGGAGCTGGTTAAAATAGAAAAACATGATTTCGGTCCGGAGTTCGGCATCGGATTCAACTTCTTCTTTGAAAGTTTCATCTTTTCGCCGGAGATCAAGATCAGTAATGGACTCCGCAACATCCATGCCCGAGACGAAAACCTGAAATTCTCTAATGTATTCGACCGGATCCAATCTCGCATGATCGTATTCAGCATTCACCTCGAGGGATGATGAAAAACTTGTTTCATGCAAGTGCCTAAAAATGGAACAATTGCATCCCTAACCGGTTTTCGCTGGCTGGCGGCATCGCTCGTTTTCGTATATCACAACCGCAAATATTGGAGGGACCAACTCCCTGACCAGATCGATCATTTATTCAGCGAATTTCACATTGGCGTATCACTTTTCTTTATACTGAGCGGCTACCTGATTACCATGAGCTATGGCACAAAGCCGCTAAATTCGAAAAAAGAATACATAAAATATACAGCCCAGCGAATAGCAAGAATCTACCCCATGTACTGGCTCATCTTGCTGGCATATACGATCGACCCTGCCTATGGTGCCGGGCAATGGAATCTACTGCTATTTACCCTGGGACATGGATTTTCAAATCAATTGAATCTGAATGGAATCTCACAAGCCTGGTCTCTGACTGTTGAAATAAGTTATTATTTGATCGCACCACTCATCACCAAAATGATGGTTGCTAACGGACGTTATATCCTACTTCTCCTACCAACAACTTGCGCTTGCCTGTTCTTAACAGGCTATTTCTGGAATATCACAAATGGCAACCCGCAATCTTTTTTATCGCCACTGCTTTTCGTACTTAACGGAACCATCGGAGGCCAATTATTATTTTTTGTCGCCGGCGCATCCCTAATTTTATTCCCAAACCACCCCTTGTTTGTCAAAGGTTTGACTCATAAAACATGGCTGGGAACACTTGGCGTAATCTGCACAATGGCCCTATCCAGTATCTTTCATCAGACCCCATACGATCAAGCAAATCAATACCTATCCGGAACGCTTTTTCAATTGTTATTGATATCATTTTTTGGCAGATGCTGGATTCAGGGCCTGACCGAAGAGCACACCATCCAAAGTAAAATATTCAGTTCTCCCGCCTTTGTCCTTCTAGGAAATGCATCCTTCATTTTCTATCTGATCCACATATCTTATGTAAACCAGAAGATCAAAGAGTATATTCTATTGCCCGACCGAAACTACATTCTTTTGTGGCTAGCATCTTGCCTATTGTATATCCTGATCGAAAAACCGTTATATAGTTTTTGCAGGAGACTGATAACCAAATGGTGACCTGATCAGTAATCGATCTCTCTTCTCATCCGATTCCAACGTAGGCCTACACTGAACCAATTTGTCCGACGATCGATGATTGGGCTCGTCAAGGATCGTTCATTCCAAAAACCAGCCTGCATCTCCAAATAGAGATTTCTAACCCACTCGTAGGTGATCAGCAAGGACGAATACAGAACACGTGTATCTCTTCCCGACCCGATCGTATAACCGTAATCCCCCATTCGGTACGGCGGAACATTAGGTAAAAAAATATTAGAACCAAAACTTCTTGCGGTGCTGTCGCGGCCCTGACGGTAAGCAATCGCTTTTGCCTCCATACGCAAACGAGGTAAGGGCTGATAACGTAGAATACCGATGAACTCAGAAAAATTCGCACCCAAAGGATGCGCGAGTGGCTGGTTATAATGGGTGTAATTGGCCACTGAATCACGATGAGAATAGGTGAACGGACGAACCCAGTTATATTCCAACTGCAGATCCAAATTCTTAACTGCACCCACATTCATATAATGTGCTCCCACCTGATAGCCCCATTTATTCGCCCACCACTGGTTGCCGTTACGGATCTCTGACAGATTGAATTCATCCAATAGTAATTGACCATACAATTGAACAGATTTATGAGGTTGAATCTTCCAGTCCAATCCGGCCAGTGAATTATCCATACTCCCGTTCTGATGCTCGACGGAGCGATAGAAGATCACTGGATTTAGATAAGAAAAATCAAAACGATTGGGCCTTCCGAATATCACGCCTTCAAAAAATCCCAACTGCAGCCACCGAGTCACTTGTAGGTCGAGGTGATGCATCGCTACGTATTTCTTACCGATCAATCGATCGCCTACCCGGTCATCGGCTTGCTGCAATTCCATGAAGAGATTCCGATAATTGAATTTCCAGATCCGTGTATTGAATCGAAGAAATGTATAGCTGTTTCCCCAATCACTGAGAAACAAACTCCGGTGTCCGTTTCCGATGAAATGACGATCATATCCGAAGGCCACCTCCACATATTTAGTGGCAGGAAAGGTGACATAGGCACGAGCATCAAAATAATCATACCCGGCACCCTTGAAATTTTTATAGAAGCCTTGATTCGGTAATGCTTTTCGGCTCCTCTCCCAATCTCTTGCATAGACCGGAAGTCGTTCCTGGTTTTCTGTCAGGTAGGTATGAAATCCGATCTTCCCGGCGATTCGTCCATCCACCACTACACCCCTGGTGTTCTCAAACAGTCGGTCGCTGCTGCCACCTTCCTTCCCCGCTGTCAGGCCCAATACCGGATTCACGATCAGATCAAAATCAGTCGAATGTACTTCATACAAGTTAGCGGGATTGTTGAAGAAAGGTCCCCATCTCCGCCGAGGCATTACGATCACATCCAATGTATCGACCGAATCTGAAGTGGGCTTAGATAATTGACCCGATGAGATTGCCTGTTCGTTCCATCGATCTGCTTTAGATCCATTGGGGATGGATGTCATCCAGGTAGCCGAACGGGCAGCCGGCCAGGTTTTACTGAATGCCTGCTTACCCGTATTAGGTGTCGTGAGTATCTCCATCCGACGGACCGTATGATTGATCGGATCACCCGGCATCCAGTAGGTTTGCTGCGCACTTCCGACAAGGAATGTCAACAGGAAGAGGATACTCAGCAAACATTTTATAATTTTCGGTAGATTCATAGAATCAATTGAGACAGAAATGAATATTGCTGCTATCAACAGCTGAACGAAGGTAAGATTCAAGCCAGAATTCATAGCCCACGCCGATCATGCACGTAGACCCGATCACCCGAGCCGACCTGAATCTCTTCCACGCAGAGGACAAACTTTCCGTATTCCATCGGCTCAATTTCACAACAACTGATGGGGGTCGGGAAGAATTACGACAACTCTTTGAGAAACCACTGAACGAGATAAATAAGATTCGATCCCGACAGGAACTGCTTCGACAGATCGGTGCCAGACTAAACGAATGGCCTACGCAGATCACCAACGGCACCCTGCATGCCGTGGAGAAATGGTTGGAGTACCCCCTCGATCCGATAGCTGAATCCATCAGTGCTCCAGGCAATCTGTTATATAGATGGTTGCACCCGGCCGACCATTCTATGATCCGATACAGCTTACCACACATGCTGGATCTATATCAAGGTTGTTGCCAAATCGTCCGGTGCTTTCGGGATGTTGAACTGAATGGGCCCCTCCAATATGAACTCCATCGCCTACAACAACTCTTGGAGCAAACGGGATTACAACGTTTATCGGCTGATAAAAAAAGTATTCCCCACTCCTACCTCAGCTCACTTCAGTTGGCTCGGATCACCCGAGTGGAATACAGATCGGAAATGATCGAACTAGTGAATCTGTTTTACCTCTTCGATGCCTGGCACGCAATGGCCATGGCCACTTTAGAACTGAAAATGACATTCCCGGTTTTTTTGAAATCTGACAAACCCTTCATCCGAACCACACAACTTACCCATATCCAATTAGAACATCCGATCGGATATGACTTACTGTTGGATACTGACCATCGTCTGCTGTTCCTGACGGGCGCCAATATGGCCGGAAAAAGTACGCTCATCAAATCCATCGGGATCGCGGTGTACTTAGCGCATCTTGGCATGGGCGTACCCGCACAACAAATGGAACTGAGTGTATTCGAGGGTATGCTCAGCAATGTAACCGTTACCGACAATGTCGTTAAGGGGGAAAGCTATTTTTTCAATGAAGTCCAACGCATCAAGCAAACGATCACACACATGATGGATGGAAGAAAATGGCTGGTATTGATCGATGAACTTTTCAAAGGAACCAATGTGGAGGATGCCCGCCGTTGTTCGCTGGCCGTGATCAAAGGAATCGCTCAGTTGCCACAAGCTATCACACTACTGTCTACTCATTTATACGAGATCGGTGATTCATTGAAAGATGAACCCCGCATCTTATATCGTTACTTTGAAACAGATGTCCGACCCGATACCTTACATTTTTCCTATCAACTCAAAGAGGGAATCAGTCAGGATCGTATCGGCTACCGCATACTGGAACGTGAAGGCGTGGCAGCACTCCTGGAGAAAATTCAACGAAAAAAAGATTTATGAGAATAATCACATGCTTGATCGGTCTACTGATCAGTTATACTTCAAGTGCACAGCGTCCTATCGACGTCCTTGACTACCAGTTCCAGCTCACTTTGTCGGATAGTTCAAATCTGATCCATGGCAAAGCAAGCATAGAATTCAAAGCCAATGAAACGGTCAATCAAATAGAGATCGATCTGGGTAAATACGATAAAAACGGCAAGGGGATGCAAGTGACCTATGTGGGTCGATATGGCGACCGAAAAGGGAATCAACCAAACCGACTGGCTTTTGAATGGATTTCCGATGAGCGCATACGCATCAAACTGGACATAACTGTTCAGAAAGATCAACAAGCGGGTATTTGGATTGAATACAACGGCATACCCCGCGACGGCCTGATCATATCTAAGAATATGCACGGCGACCGCACCTTCTTTGCCGACAACTGGCCAAACCGAGCGCATCAATGGATTCCTTGCGTAGATGACCCCGCCGATAAAGCTTCCGTCTCGTTCATCGTCTCCGCTCCGAAACATTATCGTGTTGTCTCCAATGGGGTTCCGATCGGTAACCCTAACAATGAATGGCCCGCGGGAATGACCACTTCCCATTGGGTAGAGAAAGTTCCGCTACCAACAAAAGTGATGGTGATCGGTGTCGCACGTTTTGAAGTAGACACGGTCGGCTATTTCATGACCAGTCTTCCAGTAACCAGCTGGGTCTTCCCCCAAGACACCGCTGCTGGCTTCAAAACCTATGCGCAGGCCATGCCCATTCTGATGTGGATGCGTAACCATATCGGCCATTACGCCTATAGCAAGCTGGCCAACGTGCAGTCAAAGACCATCTTCGGCGGTATGGAAAATGCCAGCGCGATCTTTTACTACGAACAATCAGTGAAAGGAAAACGTGACGAAGAAGCACTCATCGCACACGAGATCGCTCATCAATGGTTCGGAAACATGGCCACCGAAAAAAGTTTTCACCACCTCTGGCTGAGCGAAGGCTTCGCCACCTACATGACGCATCAATACATGGAATCGATATACGGTGATTCACTTTTGAAACAGCGGCTACAAGCCGACCGCGAAAAAATCAATGAATTCCTAAGTCGCACCCCACGATCCGTCATCGATACCACCGCGAATTACATGAGCTTGCTGAACGCCAACAGCTATGAAAAAGGCGGATGGGTGTTGCACATGATCCGAAAACAAGTTGGCGATGTGCTCTTTCGTCGGATCATCCGCGCTTATTACGAAAAATACGAGGGGAAAAATGCCGATACGGATGATTTTAGACGGATTGTAGAGTTACTGACCAACCGCGACTGGTCCGTTTTCTTCAAACAGTGGCTAACCCAAAAAACAAACCCTTCTTTACAATTGACCTGGGAAAACGATACAAATGGAAAACTAGCGACATTGGTGGTGCGTCAATTGCAAAACACCGAAGCATACTCTTTTCCGTTATCCATGGACCTGATCAACCGGTCGGGTGAGAAAAAACGGGTAAAGATCGATGTGACAAAAACCGAGCAGATCTTCATTCTCCCAACCAACGGAGAGATCGATTCGATCATCGTCGATCCGGATACGGAGTTGCTGATCGATAAATTGATCGTCGCCCAAAAAAGCTGACACCCCCCGATTCGACGTATTGACTTCCGGCTCTTCGACATTTAGTTTCGCCGGATGCTCATCAAAACATTCGGCAGCGCCGTACAAGGAGTTGATGCGATCACCATCACACTGGAAGTGAATGGTATGAGCAGCACTCGAGATCCGTTGATCGTAGGATTACCGGATCATGCGATTCGTGAAAGTATGCAGCGGATTGAAAGTGCACTGAAGACGAACGGATATGATATGCCGCGCACCAAAGTAGTGATCAACCTGGCGCCGGCCGATATACGAAAAAGCGGTACTGCCTTCGATCTGCCGATGGCGATCGGCATACTGGCTGCATCCGAACAGATCGAGTATACCACCCGGATACAGGAGTTTGTGGTCATGGGCGAGTTGGCGCTAGATGGTGGGATACGCCCCATCAAAGGTGCACTGCCGATCGCTTGCAGGGCAAAACAGGATGGCTTCAAAGGGGTGATCCTTCCAAAAGAAAATGTACAGGAAGCTGCTTTGGTAGAGGGACTGGACGTGTATGGAGCTAAAGATTTAAAGGAGGTGCTTGATTTTTTCATCAGCGAAACAGTCAAACTGAAGCGGGCACACATATCTCTTTGTACCGATCCTGAAAAACTAAGGCTCGGAGAGTCGATCGACTTTGCAGATGTAAAGGGGCAGGAGCACGTGAAGCGGGCACTGGAGATCGCTGCGGCCGGCGGACATAATGCAATATTGATCGGTCCGCCCGGTTCCGGCAAAACCATGCTCGCCAAACGATTCGGTACAATCCTTCCTCCCCTATCGATGGAAGAAGCACTGGAGACGACCAAGATCCATTCGGTATGCGGAAAGTTATCTGGGGTGAACGGACTGGTACGCGACCGACCCTTTCGTGCACCGCATCATACGATTTCAGATATAGCACTGGTCGGTGGAGGTACCCAGCCACAACCCGGTGAGATATCGCTGGCGCATCATGGGGTATTGTTTTTGGATGAATTACCGGAATTCAAACGAACAGTACTGGATGTGATGCGCCAACCTATGGAAGAAAAAAAAGTCAGTATCTCGCGATCAAGGATCGCCGTGGAATTTCCCGCATCCTTTATGCTGGTCGCCTCCATGAATCCCTGTCCCTGCGGCTATTATAATCATCCGGAACGAAATTGCCATTGTGCACCCGGACAAGTTCAACGATACCTGAATCGCGTATCCGGACCACTACTCGACCGCATCGATCTGCATGTGGAAGTGACGCCTGTATCTTACACTGATCTGGCATCTGTAAAGGACGGTGAATCATCGGCAACCATCCGAAAAAGAGTGATCCGTGCTCGTGAATTGCAGCTACTGCGTTTCGGCCCTCAATCCCGGGTGCACACGAACGTAGCCATGCAGGGTAAATGGATCGAAAAGCACTGTCGATTGAGTGAATCCGGAGATAAACTACTGCGTACCGCGATGGAAAAACTGAACCTTTCCGCACGCGCATACGACCGAATCAGAAAAGTAGCGCGGACGATCGCAGACCTGAACGAAGAAGAAAATATCCAAACAGAACACGTCGCCGAAGCCATTCAGTACCGTAGCCTGGACAGAGAGAACTGGAGCCGGTAGGAGTTATATTTGCACCGTGCTCACCTTCGAACCATACCAATCACTCAACGGATTTTACGATCACATCTATGTGGTGAGCGTACGTGCGGCTGTAGAGCGGCGGACTAGATTTGATCAACGGTTCCAGGGACTGAAATATGAATACTTTTTTGGAGCTGATAAAGATCAATTCACCATCGATCAACTAAAAGCAGAAGGCATATTCAGTGAATCATTGGCACGAATGCGTCATCGTTTCGGAAAAACAATGCGACCCGGTGAGATCGCCTGCTCCTGGAGTCATCGGATGATCTATGAAGACATGCTCAAAAAAGGATACGAGCGGGTCTTGATCCTCGAGGATGACGCTGTACCCGATGAGATTACCCTAGCACAATTGAAGCAGGCGCTGGAGGAACTACCCAAGAATGCAGAACTAGTTTACTGGGGCTGGGGGAAAAATGGTGAACGCAATATCAGCGGGTGGTGGAAACAACTGGTCTATCACATCCAACATGCAGTGGGCTTTTTGAAATGGAATCACCGGATCATACAGAACTTATATGCACGTCCGTTTAACGCGTATTTCAAAAAAGCAGGATTTCACGACTTCACCTATGCCTATGCCATTTCCAGATCGGGTGCAGAAAAACTGATCCGAATGCAAACCCCGATCCAGTACATCGCTGACAATCTATTAGCGCACGCGGCTACAGAGGAAGATGTGATCGCCTACACCGCCTGGCCAAAGTATTTCCTGCACGACGAAGGTCCGGGCGGACAAGCGAACCCTTCGTATATTCGCTGATTGACTTTTTCCCTTCCATGAAAATTCTGTTCCATTATTTACGCCCCCACCGCGGTTGGGTAGCCTTGCTGCTTCTGCTTTCGGGCATCAATATCGGTTTCTCGCTGATCGATCCGATCCTGCTTGGTAAATTGGTCAACCTGGCAAATCATTATTCCAGTAACCGCGAGGAGTATGACTTCAATAAATTCTTCTGGTCGTTTCAGGAAAATCCGCATTATGGGGTTGGGGCCTTGTTACTGACCTCGATCAGTGTGGCCATGATCAGCCGTATTGCAAAAGCCTTTCAGGATTACTTGCTGACTCGCATCACGCAGCAATTCGGCGCCACGGTCTTCACCGAGGGATTACAACACGCGATGCGTCTTCCCTACCAGGAATTTGAAGATGCCCGCAGTGGTGAAACCCTGAGCGTCTTACAGAAAGTGCGGACCGATACAGAAAAATTCGTCGCCTCTTTCATCAACATACTCTTCCCGATCATTGTCGGCATCCTTTTTGTTGCCGTATATGCTGCTGCCATTCACTGGAGTTTACCATTGATCTATTTCGGTGGGATCTTTTTACTGACGATTATTTCCAATCTGCTCAGTAAGAAAGTCAAGATCATTCAAAAGAAGATCGTCGGACAAACCACAGCCCTGGCCGGAGCCACCACCGAATCACTTCGAAATATCGAGTTGGTGAAAAGTTTGGGACTGACCACGCAAGAAGTAAAACGCCTCAACCAGAATACATTCAAGATCCTGGGCTTGGAAATGACCAAGGTAAAACGAGTACGCAGCATCAGCTTTGTACAAGGTACGTTTGTGAACACCCTTCGTCAGGTAATCCTTTTCATGCTGATGTGGCTCATATTCCGAGACAAAATGAATGCGGGTCAGCTGGTGACCATGCAGATCTTTTCCTTCTTTGTCTTTGGTCCGCTACAAGAGATCGGCAACATCATACTCACCTATCGGGAAGCACAAGCCTCACTGGAAAATTTCGGCCAATTGATGGAGAAGAAACCGGAACCTGAGCCAGCCACACCTACTACGCTCGGACCGATCGAACAACTGGCTTTCGATCAGGTCCTGTTCCGAAACCGGGAAGGTGGACAACCTGCCGTGAACGGCATAAGCTTCGAGGCCCGTCGCGGCGAAACCATCGCTTTTGTGGGTCCGTCTGGTTCCGGAAAAACCACCCTGATGAAATTACTGGTCGGTCTTTACCGACCACAGGAAGGCACCATCTATTTCAATAACCTGCCTGAATCGCAGATACATTTTCAAGAAGTACGGGATCAGATCGGGTTTGTTACACAGGATACACAACTCTTCTCCGGTACGATTCGGGAGAATCTTTTGTTTGTTCGACCTGATGCAACAGACGAGCAACTTATCGACGTGATCAACCGAGCCTCTTGCCAGAACCTGATGACCCGATCGGATGAAGGACTTAATGCGCGGATCGGAGAAGGCGGACTGAAACTATCAGGAGGAGAAAAACAACGTCTTTCCATTGCTCGCGCATTACTCCGAAACCCACGACTTTTGTTGTTTGACGAAGCCACTTCGGCATTGGATTCCATAACGGAGGAAGAGATCAACAACACGATCCGGAATGTATCACAACGTGGCGAACAGATAACAATCCTGATCGCACATCGCTTATCGACGATCCTGCATGCCGATCGTATCTATGTCCTGGAAAAAGGCGACATCGTAGAAACCGGTACGCATCAGCAATTACTGAATGAAAAAGGGTTGTATTTTGCGATGTGGCGACAACAGATAGGTGAACGTAAAAATGATCAAATCAATTCCTAATGGGCATTTTATCCTGGCTCGGTTTTGGAAACAACGGCCTTAAAAAAGCGCTGGAAGCAGGCGCCACCATTGTTGATGTACGAACCCCTCATGAGTTCGATCAAGGAAAAATCCCCGGGTCGATCAATATCCCGGTCGATAGACTATCCAGTCAGATCAACAAACTTAAATCGATAGACACGCCTATCGTCGTTTGCTGCGCCTCGGGCATGCGGGCCGGAATGGCAAAGTCGGTTTTGAAAAAAGCCGGCATCAAGGACGTGTACAACGGCGGTGGTTGGCAATCCCTGATGCAGAAATTATAATGCTTGGTCTTTTTTCTCCGATCGGTCAGTGACCATATCATAGAAGATATTGGAGCGTTCCAGCTCCTCGATATCACTTAGCTCCAATTCAATCGCCTTGGTACTCTGTGTGATCTCTACCAGTGATAAGATCAGCGAAGCGATCAGGGACAGTAAGCTTATGGCAAAGATCCATTCTGCTGCGTCCAACGCTTCCCGATAAAGTGCGTACATACAGGCGACACAGCCCAGAAAACTCAGGATGCCCAATGCCTGCATGTAACGGATCAGATTGATCCGTCTACGCAAACTAGCGATCTGAGCAAGTAGAGTTGGATGCACCTTTCCCTTCTTGTATTCTTCATGTAAGCGTCGCACCAGATTCGCCAGCGCCAGAAACCGGTTGGTATACGCCAGCATCAGCAACGTGATGCCTGGGAACAATAAAGCAGGGGTATTGAGGTTGATGTCCATACCCTAAATATGAGATAATTATTTCACTATCTCGATATCCGGATCGGAACGATCAGCTTGATGTATGCATTGCGACCCTGATTGAATACTCCTACCCGGCCATTGATGGGATTCTCATCTGTGTACTTCAACCGACTGAGGTGATTCTGCCAAGCCACATCGAATAAGTTAGTGATACCTGCATGCCAGCTGAACTGAATCTGGTTTTTTCGGTTTACAACATCAGATCCAAATCCCAGGTTGACCAAGGTATAACTCGCTGTTTCTGTTTCTGTGCCAAATCCACTGAAAAATCGATTTTGACGTGCATTGATATCGAGGTCGATCTTGGCATATCCCCTGCGAATATTTGCACCCCATTTTTTCAGATCAGCTCTGAATTCAGAACGCCAGCGAGGAGCCGGAATCAGCGGTAACCGATCGCTTCCTGGGGTAGAAAAATCAACCCTTTCATCAAAACGGCCGTATACCCAAGAAAAACTGTTTTGCCAGTGCAACCAGTCGAGCGGATGTGGATGCAGATCGAACACCAACTCAAGTCCTGCCAACTGGGCGTTTCGTTGCTCGAACTGGAAAGCCATTAGGTCCTCCCCGTCCACATTCACCAATGAATCCCCTCCGTTGGCAGATAAAAGCTTCTGATAAAAAATGAAATTGCTGATGTTGTTGTAGAAAGCGGAGAGTCCGATCTGTAAATGATCGTAGGAAAGTTCCAATCCGGCATCGAATTGCCAGCTCCTTTCCGACAAAAGCGAAGGGATACCATATTCATATCGATTGGTACCCTCATGCGTACCATTACTGGTCAACTCAGCAACCGTGGGGGCTCTAAACCCACGTGCAACATTGAACTTCAACGTAAAGGCAGAATCCAACTCCCAACTGTAGCCCAAGGAGGCGGAGACGTTAGAAAAGTTACGCTTTTGGGCGACGAATTTTTGCTCCGCGCCCTCCATAGCCGCATCGCTCTCCAGACGACGGTAATCATATCGTAATCCACCGCTCAGTGTTCCCTTATTGAAAAATCGCTGTGTATGAGCGAATAGTCCCATATCAAAGAGCCGATATTCGGGAATCAGTAATTCCTCTCCCTTATTTTTATTCTGCTGCTGCATACCATTGGCGCCAAGTGTAGTATGCCATTCTTTTACGGATGGCAATTGCCAGTGAAGTGTATAGTTCAAGGTATTCAGGTCGAAAAACAATTCCTGCTCCGCCGGATCTTCAGGATTTCCAAATTCGATTCGCTGATTGCGTTGCCAAGCAAGATTCGCTTTTACTAAACTGCGACCAACGCTCCATTGATTATCTGATACCAATCGATCATGTATCACTTGCTGGTTGGGTATCAACGGTTTTCGACCACGAAGATCCGCTTTGGTGGCAATGCGCTCTAATGGACTTCCCCCATATAGAATAAATGCTCCAGTTGCATCATCCCGATCGCCTTCTACCAATCCGGGTTTTTGATTAAACCGCGTAAACACCAAGTGACTGAATCCGCGAGCGCGATTGACACCAACTTGTCCACCGAAATTCTGTTCGGAAAAACGAGAATTCAGCACCCGCCCATCTACTCGATTACCATAATCATGCGCAGATTTCGTGGTCACATATCCCCCCCAGTTGATTCCTTTGTGTTGACCTGACAAGCGGAGATTGGAATGCAGCAGTCCGCTATTCGACTGGAATCCATTCAACCATTGCCCTTGTATCGTTCCCTCCGGTGCAGGGGCTTGTGTGAGAAATTGCACCACACCCGCCAAAGCATCACTGCCATACATCAAAGAGGCCGGTCCTTTGACTACCTCGATACCCGTAACGGTCGCCTCATCGATTTCGATACCATGCTCATCACCCCATTGCTGTCCCTCCTGACGAACCCCATCCTGCATCACAACGATCCGGTTTGCGCCCAAACCTCGAATAATGGGCTTGGAAATAGCCGGACCGGTACTGACAGATGCCACTCCCGGTAAAACAGTCATTGCCTCCACAATATTGGTCGCTGAAGACTGTAACAACGCTTGCCTGCGCAGTACAGAAATGGCTACCGGAGTTTTTCGGATGGTGGTTGCCGACCCAACACCCGTGATGACTACTCCTGCATTCTCTGTGATATATGGCTGAAGGGAGATGTTGAAAACAGCATCTTTCTCCAATTCAATGTGTTCAACCCAAGTTGAATATCCAACGGCACTGATCTCCAGCACATGATGGCCCGCCGGAATCTGTTCAAATAAAAACTCACCTTTTTCATTGGTGATCGCTTGTCGACGAATATCCGGCAATTGAACCGTAGCAGCTACCACGATTTCACCGGTACGAGCATCGATCACCTTACCGGTTATTCGAAAGGCAGGCGGAACAACCGTAGCAGCCGCAGAAGCCGAAACAAAAAGAAATAAAAAAGTCAGTTGCGTGAAAAGAAAGCGCATCATATTTGAAACTTTGTTGCAAATATATAAATGCAACATTGTTTCACAAAATTAATCAGAGATCCGATGCCCGGCATTCACCCAATCGGTGATCCGCTGCTTATCGATCGTAGTTAATTGGCCCCCTTGTGGCATGAAGCTGGGGGTTCCGTCGACACAACGCACTTTTATGCGCTGCCAGCCGGCGACGATACTCGCATCTGCATCGAAATTGAAATTGCCGCTGTTTCCGGCGTTCAGGTGACAGGGACCGCAATAACCCGAAACGATCTGTTTCACCTGCGCAAATTTGGGACCGTAGTTCAATATAGTAACCTGAGCGGTATCCAAACATCCCCGGTTGTTTCGCACCGTGATCACGTATTTCCCGGGTGACAGATTGGAAAACAGGCCGGATGACTGAAATGCGCCGTTATCCAGTTTGTAACTCACTGAATCACCAGCCGGATTGAATACTGCGATCGAACCGTTGTTTCCGGTTCCGATGGCGGGACTGGCACTGTAAATAATATCCAACTGAACCCCGGTGCATGGGTTGGGAGGTGCATCCCCCGTACAGGAGGCCATTACAGATACAAGGATCCATACGCTCGTGGTCTGCCTGAGTAGATCAATAAATCGATTCATCAACGGACTTTTAACATGGCGCGTACATGCTGATTGACTCCATTTTGGAATCGCGCATAATAGACACCCGGTGGTAATGGTTCACTATCAAACGTGACAGTATAAGTACCCGCAGCATACTCCTTGTCTACCAGATTCGTCAATACACGTCCAAGTGTATCCATGATCTGGATCAGGGTATGCCCCCCGGCTGTTCTGAACTTAATAGTGGTGGTTGTTTGGAACGGATTCGGGTAGTTGGTAACCATCACCTCAACAGGAGAAGGATTCGGAGGCATGACTCCATTACAAACCCCCGCCTTGATCAGCGGCAGACTTTGTAACTGATTGTTGATATTGGGCGGGAACAAGGAATCGACCACCGACTTATCCAAGCAAAACCATTTCTCCAATAAAGTCGCATAGATACTTCTGAAATCGTATTGCATCGGTATGTTGTCGTTCACCGTAGCGGTTGCCGGCAAGGTCGGATTAACACCCAACATGCCAGGATCTACCGACTTACCGAATAGGAACATAGGCGCAGCCGCTCCGTGATCGGTACCGGAACTGGAGTTGGACTTGATGCGTCGACCGAATTCACTGAAGGTCATTCCCATAACCCGATCCTCGATACTCAAAAACTTTAAGTCTTCCTGAAACGCCCGGATCGCATCGGAGACACGTTGAAGCAATGTAGCATGTGACCCGGTAGTGGTATCTGCGGCATTGACTTGCACAGAGTGCGTGTCAAATCCACCGAAGCTCACCATATAAACACGTGTTCTCAATCCGCCTTTTATCAAGCGAGCGACGATCTTGAGTTGATCGGCTAATGAATTATTCGTGGGATAAGTAAACTGAGTGGTTACATTATTGGCAGCTGTTCGAACTGCACTGGCATAGCCCTGCGTTTGCTGGTTGACCTGACGGATGAATTTCAATTCCTTACCGGCTCGGGTATTGGGTACAGGGTCGGTTGTGCCATTGATCAGGTTGTAAAAACTAGTGGGATTGGTGATGCTCATTCCCATGTTCACCGTAGGCCCTTGCAATGTCAAGGAGGTGGTTGAACCGATCTGGATCGCCAAGGGATCAGGCATATCATCATTTGGATAACCGACAGGAAAATCAGGATACTCGTAATTCAGGTAACGCCCGGCCCATCCGGTGTACACTTCTTGATTACTGTTGGAGCCGCTCATCCAAATATCGGTGGCCCGGAAATGGGAGAAATTCGGTTGCGGATATCCGACAGCTTGAATCAGCTTGGCTTTTCCATCGGAGAATAGTCCCTGTAAACCGGTCATCGACGGATGCAGTCCGGTTCCGGTAACGCCGGTGATCGGAAGCACTCGATTTTCCGGAATGGCCACGTTGGATCGGGCATTGAAATAACGGGAGTAATCCGCTACCGGGATCACCGTGTTCAATCCGTCGTTACCACCCGATAATTGCACGATGACTAGCACATGATCGGTCAAGGTGGTTCCTTGCATCAGCGCTTGCACCAGCGGTGATTGAGCATTGAAGGCCTTGATCGAATAGCCATTGATCAACTCCGGCAGCATGGCCGCCGCAGGGATTGAACTATATAAAAAGTCTTTGCGTTTCATAAGTTGCAGTTGACGAAGGCTTAGATGAGTTGATATTCGGCCAGGTTGTACAAATACTTGAACAGATTCATGAGACGAGTATTGACCGTATTGAAATTCGCAGTGGTCGGATTGGCAACGTAGGCCATCCAGGCATTGGTCCAGTAGTAATCCCACTGTTGCCCTGTCAATAGGATCTGTGTTTTGATCTGTGCCTTACTCGAAGCCGACAATGAATTGCGGAAAAAACGTGTCACGGCTTCATCGATCAAATCATTAGGATTTCCCGGATTGAAAAATGTTTGCGCGATTGCCACACAATCGAATCGAACCCTGACCCCGTTGACCAAATAACCTGTATTGATCATCGTATCAGTGAACTGATTTCGCTTGGGCAGCGAATCGGCGTTGATCCAGATTTCATGGAATAGAGGTTCCTGGTAGTATGCCGGCATACCGGATACATTGGGTGGATCATGCAAATTCATCCCCATGTTCGTCATCCAGCTGTAGAATGTATTCCACATCCCGTAATTGGCGAGGTAATTGGACGGATCCGGAAACACCGTGTTCATTTCCCGAATCGCACCGATCACCTGATCGGCCGGATTCTTGATCACACAGCCGCGGTTCATGACGTCGAAAAAGTGTTGGCTTTGGAATAGCGCAGTCAATACCGGCTTCCATTCGTAGTTGTTATTGCGAAATATAGCAGCCAGTGGGGTGATCACATTTTGCTCAGTTGCCTCATCGATAGTATAATACACAAACCAGCGATAGAGTTTGCGGACCAGAAACTTAGCGACCTCATTTTGCGCAAAGGTCATATTGATCAGATCGCTCAATTCCAGGTCGCCTGCTGTTGCACCGGTTCGACCGGTGATGACCGTGTTATTGAAAAAAGAGGAAAATGTTTTATTTACCGTGCTGTGTCGGGATGCGGTGAAAATAGCTTGCCAGGTTGTACCATTGATCTGCCAACCGGTTAACACTTTTGCGGCCTCTTTCACATCATTTTCAGTGTAGCGCGAATCCGGACCTTTACCGAGCGTGAACAACTCAAATAGTTCCCTTGCATAGTTCTCGTCGGGTGCAGAGGCATTGTTCAAATAACCATTGAGGTAGCGAAGCATCATCAGATCCTTGGTGATGCTTCGTGTCAGCTCCTTGTAATTGCCCAATGCAAACTGTCGGATGAGCATTTGTTGGCGATAGGCCCAGTTAGCATTCCCCACATCGGCAGATTCATTCCCGAAGTGGTCGACTAAAAACATGATGAACTTTTCCCGAATACTTCGGTCCTGATTGATCAGTACACCGGTCCACCATTTCTTGTATGAAGCTCTTCGTTGCGCCTGAACCGTACCATCATTATTGATGTCATTCACCCAGGTGGTTCCCTGCGTGATATTGGCATCGGCATTTACACCGGGGGTTGTTGAGGTGGTATACTCCTTAATCGGCAAAGCCGGATCGGCTGCGGTTGGATCGAGCAACTCATTGACGGCCTGGGATAGGCTTCTTGACTTGAAGTAATCTACGTCAGCCTTTTTGGCGCCGAACATGGTTCGCTTCAACAGATGGATCACCTCTTGTTCAGTCCAGGGACCGGTATAGGTATCAATCCCCGATAAGGTGCGGGGCGGCTTCATTTCAGGGGTAGCCACTGTTCGCCGCGAGGCGGTCAGAAATTCTCTTCTATCCATGGCAGTTAGTTATGCGCTTGGTATAGACTGAAAGTAGAAAAAAAGTTTAAAAACCTACGATACGTCCAATGAAAAAACGGTAAAATGACTGATGGTTCGTATATCTACATGTTTAGCTCAGTAGGACTCCAGAATGCCTGCTATGCCTTGTCCACCCCCAACACAAGCCGTTATCATCCCATAACGCTTGCCTAATCGCTTGAGATCGTGCAGATTCTGTATGGTCAGTTTGCAACCCGTACACCCCAAAGGATGTCCGAGTGCGATGGCACCGCCGTTGATATTTACTTTTTGCTGATCCAGTCCGGCCTCGCGGATCACCGCCAGGGCCTGTGCGGCAAAAGCCTCATTTAATTCGATCAGATCGATCTGATCCAGCTTCATCCCGGCTTGTTTGAGTGCCAGCGGAATGGCAGCAACGGGACCGATACCCATGATACGGGGATGCACACCTGCCACGGAGCAGGCGATCAATCGTCCGATTGGCGACAAACCCAATTCTTTCATTTTGCGTTCACTCATGACCACCACAAAAGCAGCTCCGTCAGAAGTTTGAGAGGCATTACCGGCCGTTACCGTTCCCTTGGGTGCAAAGGCCGGCTTGAGTTTTGACAAGGCATCGATAGACGTATCGGCACGCGGACCTTCATCCGTATCGACAACAAATTTTCGTTTTTGTTTTTTACCGTTTTCATCAAGATAAACTTCCTCCACCGTAACGGGAAGAATACCCGGTTTAAAATGACCAGCCTCAACCGCAGCCAAGGCTTTTTGATGAGATCGAAAGGAGAATTCATCTTGATCTGCTCGCGAAACAGAATAATCAGTGGCGACGGCTTCTGCCGTCAACCCCATATTCAGATAATAATCTGGCTCAGTAGAAGCGATCTCAAAAGAGGGAACGGTTTTCCAACCGGACGTAGGTACAAGACTCATACTCTCTACCCCACCGGCTACAATGATATCAGCCATACCGGATCGGATCTTAGCCGTAGCGATGGCGATGGTTTCGAGACCGGACGCACAATAACGATTCACTGTCATCCCGGGTGTTTCTATGCCAAGAGCCCGTGCTGCAATGATGCGACCCACCTGTAAGCCCTGTTCAGCCTCCGGTACTGCATTGCCCACGATCACATCGTCTACGAACTGACCCGCTAGGGCCGGCACGGAACGAATCAGCTCCTGAATGAGCGTGACGGCCAAATCATCTGGACGAGTGAAACGGAATCCACCTCGCTTTGATTTGGTGACTGCCGTCCGATAACCGGCTACGATATAGGCTTCGTTCATGTGAAAAATGCTTACTCAAATGTACCGAAACGAAATGGGCAGGCAATGGGCCGGTCCTTCGGTATATTTGTCCACCATGTACCAGCTGATCAGAAACATATTATTTCTCTTACCCGCGGAAACAGCCCATACATTTTCGATGACACTACTACGGATGGCCTGTAGCCTGTCATTGACGAGATACTGGATCAAAAAATTCTATAGTCCTACTCCGAAGCGAATCGAAATGTGGGGATTACCCTTTCAAAACCGAGTCGGACTCGCAGCAGGATTTGATAAAAATGCCCGCTACCTGCGTGAACTCGAAACACTCGGATTCGGTCATGTAGAGATCGGCACCGTTACACCATTGCCACAGGCCGGCAACCCCAAACCCCGACTATTCCGTTTACCGAAAGACCGGGCACTCATCAACCGCATGGGTTTTAATAATGACGGAGCGGAGGTCATCGCCGAACGACTTCGTGTATGGAGACAAAAAAATCCAGACACGCAGCTGATCGTTGGTGGCAACATAGGAAAAAACAAACAAACCCCCAACGAATTAGCTGAATCTGATTACCGGATCTGCTTCGAGAAACTCTATCCGTATGTAGACTATTTCACCGTGAATGTCAGTTCACCTAATACACCCGGACTCCGTTCGCTGCAAGAACCCGAAGCGCTAAAGCGAATATTTCAAACCTTATTGGAAGCCAATCAACAACAGCCGCAACAAAAACCGATCTGGCTGAAAGTGGCACCCGATCTGGAAATCGAAGCGATGGATCAAGTGATCGATCTGGTGCTCTCGATGGGATTGAACGGATTAGTGTTGTCGAACACCACCTTATCAAGAGCGGGATTAAAAACAGATCCGGATCAAGTGGAGAAGATCGGAGCCGGCGGACTCAGTGGTATGCCATTAAAGGACAGATCTGTAGCCTGGGTACAACGAGCCCATGAACGAACCAACGGTAAAGTTCCCATCATCGCCAGCGGTGGGATTTTCAAGAAAGAAGATGCCGAAAATTTAATTCGTGCAGGAGCGAGTTTAATTCAAGTATGGACGGGCTTTATTTATGAAGGTCCGGGTATCATAAAAAACCTTTCTTCCTAGATAAATCGCCTTACTGTAAACGCAGGCAAGTGGCAGCCACTACACCGGCCGTCTCGGTTCGCAACCGAGTAGGTCCGAGTTGAACAGCCTCAAATCCCGCATCAAGTGCAGCCTGTATTTCTTTTGCCGTGAAATCTCCTTCGGGACCAATCAACATGCCTGCTTCTTCAAGTAGCCGCAGGTCCGCAATCGATTTTTTTTCCGACTCGATGCAATGAGCGATGTATCGTTGCAGCTGATCCGTTTCCCAGGTTCGGATCAGAGAAGCGATGGGTGTTGGCTCATGAAGGACCGGCAACCAGACTTGCTGACTTTGTAGCATGGCAGCGATCGATACCTGTCGAAGCCGATCGATACGAAGATGCTGTTTTTCTGTTCGCTCGGTGATGACTGGTTGAATGGAGCAAACACCTAATTCAGTGGCCTTTTCAATGAACCATTCAAAACGACTATTATTCTTTACCGGTGCGATGGCCAGATGCACCCTCCTTCCTCTCCAAGGTGTACTGGTTCGTTGCTCTGCCAACAAGCAACAAGCTTTCTTGGAAACAACCTGCAAGATCCCGGTTACTTTATTCCCCAACCCGTCTGTGATATGCAGTGCTTCTCCAACCTTCATACGCAAGACCTGCGCAATGTGATGGCTGGTATCCGCATCTAGTTCGATCGATGCCGTTTGAGGAATATGAGGAATATAGAAGAAGGGTGCCATATCAATCATCGAAATCCTCGCCATCGGATTCGTTCATGCGACTGGAGGTTTGAAGGAAGATCTTGGTTTGCCCCTGATCATCCAGATCACTCACGGGTTTCCAATTCGGCAACATGCCGGAGGAGTAGTTACCGCCTCCATTTTCATCAATGAATTTCTGTATGTGCAGGAGCGCTCGGAGATGTACGGTTTCCAAGGCGCCGTTACGGTGCTTGGCGATCTTCACAATGGTTTCGCCTTTATTGCTGTCGCCATTTTCATCCATCGTGACCTCGTAATACTCCGGACGATACAGAAACATGACCAGATCAGCATCCTGCTCGATCGCACCCGACTCTCGAAGATCACTCAATTGAGGGATCTTCACTCCATCCTTACTGGCACCGCGGGTTTCCACGGCACGACTCAATTGGGAGAGTGCAATGATCGGCACCGCCAATTCCTTAGCCAGCGCTTTCAGGTTTCGAGAGATGTTACTGATCTCCTGTTCCCGGTTGCTGTTTCGATTATCCCCTGTACCACTCATCAGTTGCAAGTAGTCGATGATGATCATGCCGATATTATGCTTATTCTTCAAACGTCGACATTTCGCGCGCAATTCAAAAATGTTGAGTGCCGGCGTATCGTCGATAAACAAGGGGGCTTGTGCCAGTCGCTGAATACCCTTGGCATAAAGTTGTTTCATCTCATGATCAGCCAAGTTGCCTCGGTTGATCTTCTCCATGTGAATCTCACTCTCAGCAGATAGAATACGTTGCACCAACTGAGCGGCACTCATTTCAAGGGAAAATACCGCCACCGGTGTTGGCTTGGAGGAATGCATCGCAGCATTGCGCGCGAGGTTGAGGGCGAATGCTGTCTTACCGACTGCGGGACGTGCCGCCAGAATGATCAGGTCTGTATTTTGCCAGCCGAAGGTGACGCGATCCAGCGTTGGGAATCCGCTTGGAACACCCGTGATATCTTCTTTTTTATTGCGTAAATCTTCAATGCGTTGGATTGATTGTACCAGAATGGAATCGATGGTCTGGAAGTTCTTGCGCAAGTTGCTATTGGTGATCTCGAACAGCTTGGATTCAGCCTGATCGAGCAACTCGAATACATCCGTGGAATCTTCATAGGATTCACCGATGATCTCTCCACTCACTCGGATCAACTCACGTTGAATGAATTTCTGAAGGATGATGCGCGCATGCGCCTCGATGTGACTGGCTGACACCACCGCATTAGTCAAACGCGTTAAGTAATAAGCGCCGCCGATGGTCTCTAAGTCTTCCCGAAATCTTAATTCCTCCGCTACGGTAAGAATATCGATCGGCTGATTCTTCTGTGCGAGGGATTGAACCGCCTTGTAAATACGCTGATGCGCATCCACATAAAAACACTCGGGTTTGAGCAGTTCCGTCACCACATCAAATGCTTTCTTCTCCAATAGGATCGCGCCCAATACGGCCTCCTCCAGGTCTTTTGCCTGCGGCGGTACTTTTCCGTATACCATGCTGTTCATATCGAGTGCCGCCTTACCTCTCTTACGATCCCTTTCCCTTGGTGTGTTCTTTGTATCCATGATTACTGAATTACGGCCGCTTGATCAACCGTATCACACGAAATAACTTGTTGCCCCTATTGGAAAAAAATTTTTCTTTCTGCACGAATTCTGCACCCCTACAAAAGGGTTATCCACAATATCAAACGCCCAGTAGCTCGGCTGCATTTTGACGGGCAATCGATGTTGGCGACTCTCCTCCAATGATGCGGGCCAGCGCCTCTATTCGTTGGTCGGGCGTGAGCAATATAACCTGTGTTTCAATGCCTTGAGGTGTTTCAGACTTGGTGACATGCCAATGAAACTGACCCTTAGCCGCCACCTGTGGCTGGTGGGTCACACAAATTACCTGCCGGTCGGCACCCAGCGCCCGTAGTAACAAACCGACTTGTTTGGCAGCTTCCCCGGATATGCCCGTATCGATTTCGTCGAATATCAGCGTGGGCAATTGCATCTTATCAGCAGCAAGTGACTTAATACATAGCATCAGGCGGCTTAGTTCCCCACCGCTGGCCACTTTCCGTACCGGTTGCCATTGTGGTTCACCTTTTCCGCCAGTGTAATTGGCATCCAATAAAAAAATGCATTCGTCGGATCCGAAGGGACCGATCTCAGTTTCCCGAAGGGAAATACCGAATCGAGCGGTTGGCATTCCAACTTTTGCAAGAAGACTGTTCACTTGCTCGCTCCATGTTCCGACCACTGCCTCCCTTGCTGCATGTAGGATAGCTGATTTCTTTCGAAGGGCTTGTTCCTGTTTTTGTGTACGATCTTGAAGCGACTGGATCTCTGCCTCCATCGTTTCGGCAGCTGCCAGTTTCTCACTAAGCCGCTGCTGTAAGTCAATCAATTCAGCTGAATGCTTGGCACCATGCTTCTTCATCAACCGATACCCCAGCGACAATCGTTCCTGCATGTCGAATAAAGCCCGTGGATCGAATTGAAAACCGGCACCAGCGCGATCCATTTCCCGAGCCAATTCACGGATCTCCATATCGACCGAACGCATTCGTTCCAGCCATTCGGCAATGCTTGCATCCGTTTTTTCAAAGGGGTGCAGCGATTGTTGCATTTTCCGGAGTTGTTGTTGCAGGTTTTCTCCGTCGCCCTGCAAACGATCCACCACTGACTGAATGGCCTGTGTCAGTCCCTCTGAACGATCCCCAGCACGAACTTTTTCTTCCAGCGATTCGATCTCCTCCGGCTGAAAGGAGGCATCCCTCAATTCCTGCAGGATATGCTGATCATACTCCTGTTCCTGTTTGATCCGCATCTGCCTGGCTTCCAACGCTTGCAGCGCATTCAAATCATGGCGCCAATCGGCATAAACAATTTGATAGGCATGTACGTCCTCGGTCAGTCCGGCCATGGCATCCAACAAGGCACGTTGACGATCTGTTTCGGTGAGCTCCAGTGTATCGAACTGTTGATGAAGATCGACCAAGGAGGCTGTAAAGGATTGAAGTTGCGTCAAGTTGACCGGCGTATCGTTCAGAAAAGCACGTGATTTTCCATTCACAGTAACCTCTCTTCGGATACACCATTCACTTTCGCCCTCTATTTCCAATGATTGCAAAAGGGGATGCGTAGACAAATGTGGGGCGATGAATAAAGCCTCTACCACACATTTTTCGGCAGCATCGCGAAGCACTGAGGAGTCGGCCCGATCGCCCAGCACCAAACCCAAAGCCCCCAGTAGAATCGACTTACCAGCACCGGTTTCACCCGTCATGACAGAGAAGCCGAGTGAGAAGTCCAACCGAACCTCCCGGATCAATGCATAATTACGTATATAAAGCTGCTGCAGCATGGAGAAGCAAATTAACTCATAGGTGATTCACGGAAGAATGGTAACACTACAATTTTCCGGTCAAAAAAAATCCCGGCCGGGGCCGGGATCGATTCAGTTTATGTTTGTTCAACCAAGCGATACTTTGTTATTCAGCTCTTCGTCGACCAGAATACGACCGCAGTTCTCGCAGATCGTGATCTTTTTGTGCTGACGGATCTCACTTTGTTTCTGGGGCGGGATTGCGTTGAAGCAACCACCACAGGCATCCCGCTCAACAGGTACCACAGCAAGACCATTCCGATAGTTTCCACGGATCTTCTCGTAGCTGAGCAACAAACGGGCCTCTACAGAAGCTTTTGCTTCAGCAGCTTGCTTATTGAGTTCTTTCTCTTCTTTTTCGTTGGCGGTGATGATTTTATCCAGTTCTCCTTTTTTAGTTTGGAGAACACCGTCCTTCTCATCAATATTTTTCTTGGCAGCCTCTAAACTGATCGCCTTCAATGCGATCTCACCTTCCGCATCCTTGATGTGCTTTTTAGCCAGATCGATGTCGAGTTGCTGCATCTCAATCTCCTTGTTGATGGCCTCGAACTCACGATTGTTTTTAACGTTCTCGCTTTGCTTCTCGTATTTCTTCAGCATCGCCTCTGAGTCAGCAATGGCGGCTTTGCGTTGCACGATGAATTCGTTCACCCCGTTGATCTCCTCTTCGATGCGGAGTTGACGGGCACGGAGTCCGGCGATCTCATCCTCCAGATCAGCCACTTCCATGGGCAGTTCGCCCTTCAGGATGCGGATCTCATCGAGTTTACTGTCAATTTTTTGTAGACGGAGCACTGAACTCAGTCGCTCTTCGATGGAAAAATCTTTAACGGCAGCCATGAAACGGTACGATTTGCAGGTTAATGGTAGCAGACCGGATTGGTAGTCCGACCTGTTTTAAGGACGGCAAAGTTAGGGAATTTTCCGGCTAAAAAGCTCTGAATGAGGTCGATGGTAAACTGCTCAGATTCATAATGCCCCAGGTCGACCAGCAACATCCGCCCATCTGCCTCGAAAAACTCATGATATTTCAGATCCGCCGTCAAAAAAACGTCCGCCCCGGATGCTAACGCCTTGGAAATCAGAAAGCTTCCGGCTCCCCCGCAGAGGGCCACTTTTTTGATGGGTCGATCAGCCGGACCGGAAAAACGAAGAACCGGCGTCCCGAAGAGATGCTTTATCCGGTTCAGAAACTCCTGCGCACCGATTGCTTCAGGCAACTCCCCGATCAACCCAGCCCCCACCCCAGGGTGTTCATTGGAGAGGCTGACCAAGTCATAGGCCACCTCTTCATATGGGTGAGCCTGCTTCAATGCCATGAGTACTTCTTTTTCCAAGTATGCGGGAAAGATCACCTCCAGCTTCCATTCCGCCTCCCGGTGCAATACCCCGATTTCTCCCACGAAAGGATTTGCACCCTCCGAGGCGCGAAAGCTCCCTTCACCGGCTTGACGAAAACTACACTGATCATAGCGGCCGATATGACCCGCACCGGCCTGAAAAAGCGCAGTTGAAACTGCGTCTACATGAACAGACGGAACAAACGTATATAACTTTTTAAGTATCTGTTTCTGAGGGGATAGCACAGATCGATGCAGTAAGCCGAACTGGTCGGCCATGCCCTTGCTGACACCTTCAATCACATTATCTAGATTGGTATGGATGGCATAAAGGCTGATATCATTCCGAATCGCCTTGATCAATGCCCTGCCAACATAGTGATTGGGATCGATCTTCTTCAGTCCACCGAATAAGATCGGATGATGCGCCACAACCAGGTTGCATCCCTTTTCCACGGCCTCGTCGATGACCTCCTCGGTGGCATCAAGGGCACAGAGCACCCCCGTACACACTAGCTGAGAATCGCCTGTGATCAACCCTGAATTGTCATAGGACTCTTGCAATGAACGTGGAGCCCACTGCTCCAATAGCTGAGTGATATCAGTGATTCGCATGAGGGCAATTTACGAAGGGATTTTCCTATTGCAGGTATCGATCTGGGCGCTTACCTTGCCGCTATGAAAAGGCTTTTCCTATTGCTCGCGATCTCTAACTCGACACCATTCAATCAGGGCCGAGGCGGTTTTGAAGCGGGGCTTGTGTATCGTTAGTACAACCCGAATACCGTATCGGATGCCCGTTGTCCGCGGTTTTGACGATTCAATCGAACCTTCCATTATTCAATTTGTTATATAAAAAATTCAAATTATGGCATTACAAATAGGACAACCCGCTCCTGATTTCTCTCTGTTCGACAGCAACAAGAATAAGACAACCCTGAGTGAATTGCGAGGCAAGAACGTACTGCTTATGTTTTTCCCCCAAGCCTTTACAGGTGTATGTACCCAACAAGTATGCACGGCCAGAGACAACATGTCTCAGTATGAACAAGCCAACGCCACCGTACTCGGTATTTCTGTCGACTCTGTATTCACGCTGGCTAAATTCAAGAAAACCGAGAACCTGAACTTCCCTTTGCTCAGTGATTTCAATAAAGAGGTTTCAACCGCCTATGGATGCCTGTACGATGAATGGATCCTTGACATGAAAGGTGTTTCCAAACGCGGTGCTTTTGTCATCGACGCTCAAGGCATCGTCCAATATGCTGAGGTTTTGGACAACCCAGGCAACTTACCCGATTTTCAAAAAATCCAGGAAATCTTAGCTGGACTTAAATAACTAGCTGATAATCATCTTAATAAGATTTTTACTTCTGCATACCGGCGTTATTTCGCCGGTATTTTTTTTCTGAGAAAATAAATCTAGCTTTGTTACGTTGCGAAAGCTTTTACTCATATCATTCTTCTGCCTCAGTGCTGGCTTGGTGCTGAATGCCCAATCTACTCGTGGTACGCTCCCAATGAGTGATGGACCCAAGGTTCGATTGTTCCCGAATCCGGCTACCACTTCCCTGCAAGTTAAATGGAATGAACAGCTGAAGCCTGCGAGCATAATGATCGTAAATGGGATCACCGGAAAACAGATGGTCTCAACGTCCATCAGTAACGGTCCCCTTCGAATCAATGTTGCTAATTACGTGCCTGGCATCTATGTATTCAGGATGTTCAGTAGCACTGGCACTTATCTCGGCGGTGCCACTTTTCAGGTATCCAAATAATTCCCGCGTTTATTGTACTTGTACGATCAGGAACTTCAGGTATTGCGTGTTTTCTTGCCCCCATACGATCGGATGATCTGCCGATTGTGTCTGGTAGGTTACTTGTCGAATCTTTCGTCTTGCATCCTTGGCCGCCATTTCAATGATCTGCAAAAACAATTCGGGTTGGATCAGATTGGTGCAAGAGGAGGTTACTAAGAAACCACCGGGTCGAACCAATTTCATCCCTCGCAGATTGATTTCCTTATATCCGGTGATCGCTTTTTGAATGGTTTCGCGACTCTTGGTAAAGGCGGGCGGATCCAACATCACCACATCGTAAGACTTTCCCTCTTTGCCCCAAGACTTCAACACATCGAATGCATTGGCTGTTTCAAATCGACAACGGTCCGCTAAACCATTCAGGGCTGCATTCGCATTGGCCATCTCGACGGCCGAAGCAGATATATCCAAGCCCAATACGGAGCGGGCACCATAATGCGCCGCATGCACTTCAAAGGTTCCGGTATACGTGAAGGCCCCTAACACCTCGGCATCACGAACAATGTGTTGGATGGCTCTTCTATTATCCTGTTGATCCAGAAAATAACCGGTCTTCTGCCCTTTATCCAGATCCACATGAAAGGACAATCCATTCTCCTGTATCTTAATGCTGGTATCGAAGGGGGCAGACAGGAATCCCTTTTGTTGAGAAAGACCTTCCAGTTCACGAACCGGCACATCATTTCGCTCATAGATGCCCTTGGGTTGAAAAATCTTTTCGAGTGCGGCAACTATAGCCGGTTTCCATCGGTCGATTCCTAAGGCAAGGGTTTGTATAACAAAATGATCATTGAATTTATCGATGATCAGTTGTGGAATTCCGTCGGCCTCTCCAAAAACAAGTCGGCAGTTTTCGGTATATCCTAATTGCTTGCGGTACGACCAACAACGAGCGATCTGATCCTGGAAATACTCCTCATTGATAACCGCTTTCGAGTCGCGCGTGAGCAGCCGTAACCGGATTTGAGACTGGCTGTTGTAGTAGCCCTGACCTACAAATCGTCCGTCATGACTAACTAAGGTCACCACATCGCCATCCTGGGCTGCAGAATCGACTGTATCGATCTCATTGGCGAACACCCAAGGGTGACCATTTATCACCCGGGGGGAAATTTTACGGCGCAATTTGGCGGTTAGCATGCGGCAAAGTTAACCCGAAGCGGTTGCCCGGGTAGACAAAATGTCTTTTCCGCGGCGGATTTGTCCGACCCCACCACCACTGGTGCCATAATTGAAGGTATTTTTGCGACTTGAAAGCATATGGAAAACAAAGAGAACATCCTGCCGGAAGAACCGCAGACAGAAACAACCGAACAAGCTGCCGAAACAACGGCTCCCAGCGAATTGGAGATGAAATCGGCCGAACTGTTGGAATTGAAAGACAAGCACATTCGACTCGTGGCAGAGTTTGATAATTTCAAACGCCGCAACGCGAAAGAGCGGGTCGAATTGATCCAAACGGCGGGCAAGGAAGTCATTCAGTCGCTGTTGGACGTACTAGATGATTGCGACCGGGCCCAAAAACAATTGGAAGGAACGGACGCCGATCCCGCCCTCAAAGAAGGAGTTATGCTGGTATTCAACAAACTCAGGAGCACCCTTCAGCAACGGGGATTGAAAACGATGGAGACCAAATACACTGAATTTAATGCCGATCTGCACGAAGCCATTACCGAGATTCCGGCTCCTAACGAGGAGCTCAAAGGGAAAGTACTGGACGAAGTCATGAAAGGATATTACCTGAACGATAAGATCATTCGCCACGCCAAAGTCGTGGTGGGAAATTGATATGAGCAAAAGAGACTACTACGAAATATTGGGTGTTGCTAAAACAGCCAGTGCGGATGAGATCAAAAAGGCCTACCGAAAAGTAGCCATGCAATTTCACCCCGACAGAAACCCGGGCGATAAAGCCGCTGAGGAAAAATTCAAAGAGGCGGCGGAAGCCTATGAAGTGCTTAGTGATGCCGATAAAAAAGCACAATACGATCGCTATGGTCATGCCGGTGTATCCGGACAAGGCCGTGGGTTCGGCGGTGGCGGTAGCATGAACATGGAGGACATATTCAGCCAGTTCGGAGATATTTTCGGAGATGACCTTTTCGGAAGTTTCTTCGGTGGCGGACAACGAGGCGGACGGGCCGGTCAGCGCAGCCGGGGTGTGCGTGGTAATAACCTGCGGGTGAAACTCAAATTGAATTACGAAGAGATCGCCAAGGGTGTCACAAAAAATATAAAGGTCAAGAAACATGTATCCTGCATCACTTGCGAGGGCAGCGGCGCAAAAGACAAGGGCAGTATGCAGACCTGCGGTGGTTGTGGCGGAAGCGGACAGGTTCGTCGGGTACAAAACACATTCCTCGGACAGATGCAGACGGTGACTACTTGCCCGAACTGTCACGGAGAAGGATCGACCATCACCGCCAAATGTTCAAGTTGTAAAGGAGAAGGACGCGTGTTCGGTGAAGAGACCGTCAGCATCGACATACCCGCTGGTGTACAGGAAGGCATGCAGCTCAACGTGAGCGGAAAAGGAAACGCCGGTGAGCGTGGAGGCATGCCCGGAGATCTGATCATTCTCATTGAAGAAGAAGCGCATAAAGAATTGTACCGGGAAGGCCTGAATGTGGCCTATGAATTACACCTCTCCTTTCCGGATGCCGTATTCGGAACACAGGTGGAAGTCCCAACCATTGACGGGAAAGCGAAGATCAAGATCCCGGCCGGAACCCAGAGTGGCAAGATCCTACGACTCAAAGGCAAAGGATTTCCATCTGTCAATTCCTATGAAAAAGGAGATCAATTGGTACAAGTAAGTGTCTGGACACCGCAAGAACTCAATACGGAAGAAAAAGCACTGCTGGAGAAACTGGGTCAATCCCCCAACTTCAAACCCAGTCCGGATAAAAATGACAAGAGCTTTTTTGATAAAGTGAAAGAAATCTTTTCATAACAGTAGAAAGTAGAAGGTTTATGGTTTAACTCTTTCCACGTTAAACATTCTACTTTCTTACTTTCTCCCCTTCCTACCTCTTTTCTTTTTTGGATGGTAGATCACATCTGCAGCCATCACCAGCTGTTGAAATTCTCGTTGATAAGGATCGGACCAGGCGATCGAGTTTGGAAGAAATTTCAATAGCCCCTCCCAATCTTCATCAGCTACATAGCCTGACTGACGAAGCAGCGAACCGAACCAGGTAAGTGAAGCCACGAAACGGTATGCCGTATCTACTCCAGAAAGCATTTCCCAGGAGGGTCGTATCCATTCTTCTTGAAATTGCTTCACAGAGTCGTTCGGCAATCGATAATCGAGACGCATTTTAGCTAATGGCGCAGCAGATGAATCATTATCCCGCATGCGCAATTCAAAAACAGACCAGGCTGCTTGTCCCGTGCCCACTTCGCCTCCTTGCAAACGTGCAGTGGAATCTCGGAAGGCACCCATCTTGTTATCGAAACCGATCAATCTATACTCTAATACCCGATCTGGATTGAATTGTGCACTGAGCGTAGCCTCATCTGCAACCGAATACAAGGTCTGTGCAAATTCTTTGAATAGCACTTTTTCCGCCTCTTGAAATCCGTCCAGGTATGCAAAATTTCCATTCCCCCGCTTGGCCAAGGTCTGGATCTTTGAATCCTTGTAATTACCCATACCCACGCCCAAGCAAGTCAAATAAATACCACGTTCACTTTCTTGAGTGATCAACGCCTCGAGCTCATCTTCTGTTTTCAGCCCTACATTAAAATCGCCATCGGTTGCCAGAATAACCCGGTTATTTCCGCCGGGAATAAAATGCCGACGAGCTACTGAATAGGCCAGCTTCACACCGGACTCTCCCGGGGTAGCTCCCCCTGCAACCAATGAATCGATCACGTTTCGGATCGTATCTTTTTCCTTTCCGGAAACCGTGTGCAACACTACATCGGTTATGCCACCATATGTGACAATGGCAACTGAGTCTTTCTCTCGGAGATTATCGACCAATTTGCGGAAAGCAGATTGCAACAGCGGTAATCGATTGGGCGTATCCATCGAGGCGGATACATCGATCAGGAAGGTGAAATGGGCTGGTGGCAGCGTATCCAAATTCAATTGACGGGCATTGGTTTGCACAAAGAGTAATCGGCGCTGTGCATTCCAGGGGCAATCGGTCAAGCGACTGTTCAACTGGAATACTGATGCGCTGTCTGGCGCCTGATAAGCCAAGTTGAAATAATTGAGCATCTCCTCGATACGCACAGCATCGGCCGGAACGGGCGACTGCTGACGAATAAAACGACGGATGTTGCTGTATGAAGCACGGTCTATATTCAGCGAAAGACCCGTGCTGGGATACATCGAAGCATTCACATATCTGTTTTCCAATAGATCCGCATAGGTTTCATTACCCGTAAGCCAATTACGCGATTCCTGTCGGTTCCAGCCCAATGTCAGGGAGGACAATGAGTATTTGGGGCGTATCTCCGCCGGACGCTTCAACGTAACCTGAACATATTGATCGGATTCCCACCGGGCCGTCAAGGGCAAAAATCCATCGAGATAGAATTGAAAGGAATCGATCAGCGCTACAGAAGGGATCGAAAACGTTCCTTGTTCACTGGTTTTAAAAAGCAGCCCGGTCGACAATTGAATGATCCGCGCATTGGTGATGATTCCCTGCTGTTCATCCTTGACAACCCCACGGAAAAGATATGGCTGCGCGTACAAGCCGGCACCCAGAAGTAGCCACGTACATATGATGATCGTGCGTATCAACGCTAGAAGTTACGAAAAAAGCAGCCTATGGGTTGGATAGTTGATAGATGGCATCATATTGACGCCCCCACCCATCATAATCCAAACCATAGCCCACGACGAATTTATTCGGAATAACAAAACCAACATAGTCCAACACCAATGGGTGCACCGTCGCTTCTGCCTTGTGCAATAAGGTTGCGATACGAACGGAACGCGGCTGCTGCTGCTGGAGATGAGGAAGAAACTGATATAAGGTATTCCCGGTATCGACAATATCCTCCAGTAAGATCACATCCCGACCGGCCAGGTCAACCTCCAAACCGATCGCAGTTGTGATACTACCGGTAGAACGCATGCCTTTATAGGAAGCGAGCTTAATGAATGAAATCTCCGGATCGATGGTTAGATTACGGATCAGATCCGCCGTGAATAAAAACGAACCATTCAGGATCGACAGAAACAACGGACGCTCTCCTTTCAGATCGCTACTGATCTGCTTCGCCATTTCGCGCACTCGGGTTTGTATAGTGGTCGCATCCAAATAAACCTCAAAGGACTTATCCAGTACCTGTATCTTATTCATGGGGATCTATTTAAGGAAGGTTTATTTTGACCCGGAGACCGACACTGCCGCCTGGTCATATTGATATAAGCTATACGTTTCAATCAGTTGCAATAAGGCCTCTGGATATCGGGGAGATGTAGCATATCCTGCCCGTTTCAAACCATAAGCCCATCCCTTATAATCGGAGGGGTCTAATTGGAAAAGAAAGGCGTAATGCGGCCTTGTTCGGAGAAAATCAGAATGATCGCGATACGACTCCAACGCGGACTCATATTTTCGGAAGCATTCATTTTTGAAATCATCCGTATGCCTGATTGTCAGACCGGTCCATTCTTTCTTGCACTTGATGCCGAAATGGTTATTGGCCTCAACAGCTAACCGACTGCTTCCGGCACCCGACTCAGCGATCCCCTGTGCCAAGGTGATGGAGGCAGGAATACCACTGCGCTTCATTTCCTCGATAGCAATAGAACTGAACCGTACGATGTAATCCATCACACGAGGGTTTGGCTTCTCGGCCGGCTGTGCCACAGTATATGAAACACATAGGCATAAAAGCCCGGAAAGAAGAATCGTTCTTGATCGTGTTGCAATCATTTTTTTCGGATCAACATTAATCCATCACGCAAGGGTACCGGAACCTGTTCTACCTGATCACAATCCCAAACATGCTTGGCAAAATCTAGCATTGCCTTGGCATTCTTTCCTTTCACCGGATCGGCCAGTACCTGCCCATGAAAAAAGATGTTATCCGCTAAGATAAACCCGTTTGGTCGCACCTTAGGAAGTAACATGTTAAAATACTCGATGTAGGATGTCTTATCCGCATCCAGGAAAACGAGGTCCCAGCCTTCATTCAATGAAGGCAAAATCTCGCGGGCATCCCCGATCAACAGCCGGATCCGATCCCGGAAGGAAGACTTATTAAAATAAGATTGCGCTAGACCGGCATCTGCCTCCCTTGCCTCAATGGTATATAGCTGGCCGTACTCGGTCAATCCGCTAGCCAGGCAAAGCGCGCTGTATCCGGTGAACGTACCGATCTCCAGTATGCGACGGGGTCGAATCATTTGACTGATCATACAGAGAAACTGACCTTGCTGCGCGCCACTTAACATGTGTGCTTCCGGGTGATGCGCCCTCGTATATGTTTCGATCTCCTGCAATAAATCCGGGAGCGGACTCACCAAACGGTCCATATATGCCTGCAATGCTTCCGGTATCAATGTCTCCATAGAGCAGCTTCGATTATTTCTTTTTTGAGATCGTCCATAACGCGATGAACGTCAACAACCCGTTGATCACGATCAACTCCGGTCCGATCTTATATCCATGAAATACCGCGGCAGACCATTCATTCAATCCCAATTGAACACCCAGTTTGCCCTCGTAGTAGGCAGGGTTAGAAAGCAAGTCTAAGCAGAACGTCAGCAGGGGACCCAATGAAGCCACCCAAGGCACCCAGCGGTTGCGTAAGGAACGACTCGTCAGCATGCCGAATGCGAACAAGCCCAATAGCGGTCCGTATGTTATACCCGCAAATTTGATGATGAATTGAATGATCGATTTGTCGTTGATGGCTTTGAAGAGCATGACCATTCCAAAAAATAAAACGGCAAAGGAAACATGCACCAGCAGGCGAATGCGCTTTTTCTCCGACTCGCTGCGAGCCGACTCCCGAAAACCCAACAGATCGATACAGAAACTGGAAGTCAGCGAAGTGATCGCGCCATCCACACTTGGAAAAAGAGCAGAGATCAAGGCGATGATGAAGATCACACCGATGGTTCCGGAAAAGGCATCTCCCAGTGCCAGGGCCGGGAACAGATCATCACCGGAAGCAGGAACGCCATTCAATAAAACGGGATGCTGTGCCGCATACAGGTACAACACACCCCCCAGAATCAAAAACAACAGATTGACCAAAACGAGAACGCTACTCATGGTCATCATATTCTTTTGAGAAGCTCCAAGCGTGCGTACACTGATGTTCTTCTGCATCATCTCCTGATCAAGCCCGGTCATCGTAATGGTGATGAACATTCCACCCAAAAATTGTTTCCAGAAATAGCCGGGGTGCTGAATGTCCCAGTTGAAGATGCGGGTATAGCCTTTTTCGCCCAGTGCCGACCAGGCCGATGAAAGATCAAGCTCCATGGTTTGCAAGAGTGCGATCAAGCAGACGATCAGTCCGATCAGCATACCGGATGTTTGCAGGGTATCGGTGAACACGATCGTCTTTACACCACCCTCAATGGTATACAACATGATCAGCAGCAAGATCACCAACGCGGTGAGCCAAAAAGGAACACCTAAACGATCCAAGATGAAAAGTTGCAGAATGTTCACCACCAGAAACAAGCGGGCGGTAGCCCCAACGGTGCGGGAAAGTAAAAAGTAAGAGGCCCCGGTTCGATGGGCCGCTCGACCGAAACGCTGCGAGAGATACGTGTAGATGCTTGTCAGATTCAGCCGATAGTATAGAGGCAAGAGCACAAAAGCGACTACGATATAGCCAAGTAAATAACCTAGTACGAGCTGGAAATAATGAAAGTTGCCCTTCCCCACATCGCCCGGTACACTGACGAACGTAACCCCGGAAAGGGAGGTACCGATCATACCGAATGCCACCAGCACCCAATTGCTATTTCGGTTTCCAATGAAGAACGACTCATTATCGGCGTTGCGGGATGTATACCAGGCCACGCCCAATAACAACAGGAAGTAGCCGATCACGAAGGAGAATAGAATGATGGGTGTCATAAATGTGAAAGTTTGAAGGTAGCCAAAAAACCACTACTTTTTATCCATGGAAATACGATCGGTGGCCGCCTTTTGCGGCTCTAAGAATGGCAACGATCCGGCCTTTGTGAATGACGCCAGACGATTGGGAGAACAACTCGCTAAAAATGGCATCAAGGTGGTATATGGTGGCGGTAGTGCCGGATTGATGGGAAGTGTAGCAGATGGCGCACTGCATAAACAAGGAACCGTCATCGGTATTTTACCCAAGCTGATGGTAGAGTGGGAAGTGGCGCATCGAAAACTGACCGAATTGATCATTTGTGACGATATGCACGAGCGCAAGAAAATGATTTATGCCCGTTGTGATGCGGCAATCATTTTGCCGGGCGGATTTGGAACACTGGACGAACTGTTTGAGGTGTTGACCTGGAATCAGCTCACCATACACGACAAGCTGATCGGTATTCTGAATACGAATGGATTTTACGATCACCTGCTGAACCACCTCACACATATGAAAAAAATCGGGTTTCTTTATGAAGGAGCCTACGAAAAGATCCACGTACGAAACACTCCTGAAGAAATGATCAAGTGGCTGACTCAGCGGGAGGAGTTGCCCTGAAAAAGCGGAATCTGCAATCCGCCACGAACGATCGGAATGGTTCGACCGTAAGCATCCGTATAGGGCGAATTGATATCACCACCTATATCGAACATGACTGCCAGATAATAGAACGGTCGACCACCCCGGCCTTGGCGACCCGAGGTATATCCCCCTCCGATCAACGTGCTGGAGGCTCCCACTGAAATTTTTTCCTTGACACCAGCCACCGGAATAAATGTCTGTTGAATCGAATTGCGCTCTACTTGTCCCTGTACAAAAAGAAAACGGACAGGATAAATCCGGGCAAATCCCCCGCCACCGAAAAGCGTCTGACGAAGCTTGTCGTTCAATACGCCATTGTAATCTCGATAACTGGTATACGTCGCATTGACTACAACACCCGCATCCAGCCAGTTGGTCAAGCTATAACCCAATACTGGCGATCCGCCCACCAGAAATGTATTGCCAAAAAAAGAAAATGAAACACTTCCGCCGGTGAACAGATTTTCCTGAAAAGGCCTCTTCTCGTCATCTGCACCATCACGAAATTGAGCCAGAGAGCAGAAGCTCATCAGCGATGTCATAACAAAAAGCAAAAAGGATCGCATAACGAAGATTTTACTTTGAGGAAGCTGTTGGAAGGATCTTCCCCGGATTCAGAATTTGGTTCGGATCGAAGGCCTGTTTGACGGATCGCATGAGATCCAGGTTTACCGGCGAAAAAACGATATCCATGAAATCTTTTTGAATGAGCCCGACCCCATGTTCCCCACTGATCGTACCGCCCAAGCCATGTACCAATTTGAAAAGATCGCGGAGGATCGTTTGTACGCCGGCATGTCCATAACTATTGGGAACCCCCGGATGATGGATACGAATATGCAGATTGCCATCGCCGGCATGCCCATAGCAAACCACCTCAAATCCGTGTTCCGCCCCTAGCTCCTTCACCCCCCGGATCAATGCCGGTAGCTCCGCCCTTGGCACCACCGTATCTTCTTCGATCGTATAGCCAACCAATTTAACAGCCTCAGCTACCCGCCGGCGAAGTTTCCAAAGAGCCGCTTTCTGTTGAGCATCATCGGCAAAATAGATCTCCCCGATATCATATTGCATGAGCAACGCACCGATGGATTCCATCTCCTGCATCAACACATCAAGATTATTGCCATCCACTTCAATGATCAGGTGCGCAGCTGTATCGTCTGTAATCGGCACGATCGCATCGGGCACCATCTTGCTCACGATCTTCAATGCATTGATCTCCATCAACTCGAGTGCACTGGGAACAAATCCGGCTCGAAAGATCGCACTGACGGCTTCTCCCGCCTGCTCCAGATTTCGGAATGGTACCAGCATCAAAAGATCATGCTTCGGAAAGGGGATCAATTTCAATACGATCTTGGTTACAATACCCAGCGTTCCTTCGCTTCCAACCATCAGCTGCGTCAGATTATATCCGGTAGAATTCTTCAATACGTTCGCCCCGGTCCAGATCACCTCTCCGCTGGCCAAGACCACTTGCAGGTTGAGCACATAATCTTTTACGACACCGTATTTGACCGCTTTCGGTCCGCCACTGTTCTCGGCAATATTTCCTCCGATGAAACACGAACCGCGGCTGCTCGGGTCTGGCGGATAAAACAATCCTTTTTCTTTCACGGCATTTTGCAACACTTCAGTAATAACACCGGGCTCAACCGTCACTTGCAGATTTCGTTCATCGATCTCCACGATCCGATTCATCCGCTCCGTCGATAGAGAAACACCGCCCAGATGCGGCAGTGCGCCTCCACTAAGACCAGTACCAGCCCCTCGGGCGGTGACAGGTATATGTTGCTGATTACAATATTTCAGGATGGATTGTATGGCTTGAGTATCGGTTGGTTTAAGTACAACTTCCGGCGGGAATAACAGATTCTCTGTTTCATCCCGGCCATATCGCTGCAGCGATTCTTCATCCACCAGTACAAATTCTGCACCGATTACGGAGCGAAAGAAATCCAGGTCCTCAGACCTAACCAGTTTATATGCCATGTTGGGGAGGTGATAAGTCGATGCAAAAATCGGCAATCTAAGGGGAATTCCGAGACAGATCAGTAGCGAAAAGAAGGGCACATGGATTCACGGCCGTTGCCCCGATACCGATCTCGTCGACCTTGCTTGATCAATGAAAGTTCAAAGGCACCTCTGGCACCATTGAAGGCATTCAAGCCTGATAGCGTAACATCGTAAGAGAAGGTGAATACCAGTTCATTTAAACCGATCCCTACTATTGGAATGATGGATTCGCGGTGACGATAACCGATACCGGCCAGGAGTTCAGTAGCTCCATCCCCGCTGGCATTATACCGACCGATCAGGCTTCCCATGATTTGGGAAGCGCGTGCCTGAAGCGTGTAATAGGCAGACGGACTCAGGATCACTCGATCATTCAACTTAAAGCTGCTATTGAAAAAACCATTGTATCGAACACTCAACCGATTATCGACTCCACCTGTGGAAGCAAAAAAACTTTCACGAGGTCGGTTCACATGCATCACAGAGACCCCGCCATTCAGCCAGACTCGGTCGTTCGGAAAATAAGCATAATTCAATCCGGTCTGCAGGTCGAGATAATTGGATTGATTGGTCAGCAACACCGGCGCTCCAGTTTGATGCACATCGAAAAATTGTCCGTTCCACTGACTGGGAAAGCTGAGCCCTTGCGTATTGATCTGTTTATTAGACCAACCCACATTGAAACCCAAACTCAACAAACTTCCTTCCCCAAGCATCTGATGATACGCAACCGCGCCGTATGCCTTGGTGGACGTGAGCACACCTGCTCCCGCCACATCCCGCAACAACAAACCACCCAACCCGATCCATCCGTTCGCGTCGGGATCCGACATGACCTGCATATCCCCGAATAAACTCATGGTCTTGTAAGGGAAAGCGGTTACCGATGACCACTGATTTCGGTATTGTGCACCCATTCGATAGTCTCCATCCGGAATGAAACCCGCATTCGCCGGATTGGTGAGCAGCGGACTATTCATGAACTGAGAAAAATGCAGATCCTGTGCGTTCGTGTTGGCAGACATGCAAACGAACAGCACGGAAAGGATTCCATATCGTAAGAAACGCATCATCGGATCAGTGTGATGTCTCCTTTTTTATTGACTTCCACGCCATCAAAGAAGGTGGCGCTGAGTGTGTATACATAAACATCCATCGGTTGCATTACACCATTGAATTTTCCGTTCCATCCGATGTTCGGATCGTTGGTCTCAAATACTTTTTGCCCCCAACGGTTCCAGATCGTGAATTTCAATTGTGAAATACCGTATCCTCTTACATACAGGATGCTGTTCGCATCACTTGTCATGGGTGTGAACGCATTGGGTACATCGATGGCTGGGATGACCAATGCCTGTACCGGCTGACAAATTTGTCGCGGACAACCCAAAGAATTGTATGCGGTCAGACAGGCCTGGAACTGACCTGTAGCACGATACTGATGTGTCACCGGCGCTCTCGAAACCGTCAACAAAGAATCCCCATCGCCAAAATCCCAACGGAATCGGACTGCATCGCTGCTGGAATTATTTGTAAAGGTGGTGGGTGTATTCGCCTGAGGTTGCAAAGGAGTAAAGGTAAATGCAGCCGTAGGCGCATCCAATACTCGAATGGTGAACCGTGCCGTATCCGTCCCGTTGCAGGTGTTTGCGTTGGTGGTGACCAGCACTACATTGTACAGCCCGGGATTATTGTACAAATGAGTAGGGCTGGATTGAGTAGAAGTCGATCCATCTCCAAAATCCCAGAAATAACTTTGTGCAGACACTGAATTGTCTGTGAATACAGCATTGTAGGGTCGACATCCTTCCAAAGGCGTCGAAAACGAGGCTTTCACATTGGTCGCCACACTGATGGGCACAATCAACGAATCAGGACCGTTACAATAATTCGTATCGACAAGGATCAATTTTACGTTGTATGTACCTGGCCCCGGAAAACTATGAAAGACAGCTGCACTGCCTGCTGTAACGCGTGGTGAACCATCCCCGAAATCCCACACAAACGACTGACCAGTGAATGGCCGTGGCGCCGGGGGAACCGAGGTATTATCGAACCGATAATTGAACTGTGTACAAGGTGGCAGTTTGACCGGCTGGAACCCGACCGTTGCTTTCAAGTCACTAACGCGTATCTGCATCCGGGCCGTATCGCGGATATTACAACTCGACGAATCCACTGCCACCAGCATCACGTTATATAAACCAGCCGCCTGATACTGATGAGAAGCGGTGGCTGTAGTTGTAACGATCTGCGGCGAACCATCCCCGAAGATCCACTCATAAAATACTCCGTTTGCGATCGTATCCCGAAAATCAACTGTGAGCGGAACACAACCGGCGGTGTCGCGAGGAACGCCGTTGATGCTGGATTGTACAGATGCACGAATACCGGCTAGGTCCATATCGATCTTCAGCATGGTCAAGTTACATTGCCCTCCACCTGTGGCATTGTTCGTAGTTGACCAAGCACCAATAGTCGTCGGATATGTGGGCAACGGTGGCGTACTCAATGCCTTGCAATTCCCACAGATCGCTTGATAGATAACGCCCTCTCGATCAAACCGGCTGGTACCGCCATCGACATGGTCGCATCCTTCGCCGGCCCGGTTATTCTCCCCGAAGAAACTGGCAAAGAGTAAGGACTCCGCATTTCGCTTGATGACGATGAAATAAAGATCCCTCCCATCGGTCGTTGTTTTGAATGCATTCGGTGTAACCGGTAATCCGGTCGTACCGGCACTGTTGTATCCGTTCGTATTGACAAAGAAGCCGCCCCAACCGGATATATAAATATTCTCGCATCTATCTACCAGAAACGCAATGGGCGAAATATTGGGCGTGGCCGCACCCGAACCGAAAGCCGTGGAGTAAACATAATTAGAGAGGTCTGGCTGCAGCTTGGCGATGAATTGCTTTCCGGTTGGATTGTTGTACAACGCATTTCGAATCGGCCAACTACCAGTGGTCTGTCCCATCACATACGGGAAACCTCTCGTATCGAATTGCACCCCGAACACCTGATCGATACCGGATGTACCGATGTAAGTACTCTTCACTACCGTATTACCTGCATTCGAGATGATCGCAACAAATCCATCAATGGTACCACTCAAAGACGTTCCCACGGTACCCGTTTGTGTTCCTGGCAGCAAATTGGTACTCTCGGTTCCACCGCCTACGTATATATTGTTGTTGAGCGGATTCAATGACAACACATAGGCGGCATCATTACCGTTTCCGCCGATATAACTGGCGAATTGTAAAGTCGAAAGATTCGAGGACCATTTCATCACAACCCCATCTTGAGTATCGCCGCCGAAACTTGTTTGAAAGGCTCCTGCCGTGACGGGAAAGTTATTTGACTGGGTGCAAGAAGCCACATAGGCATTACCAGCAGCATCCAGAATAATCTCACTTCTTCCATCATCCCCATAATTCCGTTGGAGTGACGTACTACTGCCTCTGACGGTGGAGATGTTCACTCCATCATCACCTGATCCACCGATCCGACGAGAGCCCAGTAGGCCAGTTCCGGCAGCATTCAGTTTTGTCACCACAATATCGAATCCACTCCCCGCGAGGGAGCCATTATTCACTACGGGATAGTTAGAAGAGTTGGTGCGGCCGGCAAGGAACAGATTGCCTTGTGCGTCAACCACCAAACTATGTGGCTGGTCTTCTCCGTTACCCCCGATGTAGGTTGCATACACCCGGTTCGACCCATCAGGGGTAAGCTTCATCACACACATTTCAAAGGGGCTGTTCACATAGGTTGTCTGATAGGCCCCTGGTGAGGTGGGAAAGGTACCTCCCGTATCGAAAACAACACCGCCACCAAAAAAACTTCCATCCGGACCATACGTGGCTGTAAATCCCCAGTTATCATTAGTACTGCCGGTAAAGGAGCAGAATACAATCGATGGATCGATGATAAGGGGCTTCATACGATCAAATTGCTTTACCCGAAAACGCACCCGATTGCCGGCAACAACATAGGCAGATCCGATGGTTTGTCGGCCTGCTTCACTAGCCTGATAGGTATAAGGAGTACCCTCCTGGAACTCGCCGAGAGAAGTTTCAATAGACAACGCTTTGTTTTTTATTGAAAGCTTGTCCACTCCCTCATAAGAAAGCTCAATTCGATTTGGATCGCCACCGGGATGAACGATGAGATCGTATTTCAATACGCCTTGGTCGGTATAGTAACGGAGATCGATGTTGGGATAAATATTGCTGACGGTGATCGCCTGAAAACTGCGGCAGCCACCAGCCCAACGACCGGCATCCGTACCGATGAAATAATTCGTTAGCCCGGCCAAGGACTTTTCAGCATTGACGAATGCGTTTTTATCTGCACCGACAAAATCTACATGCCAGGCATGTGATCGGATCGTAAGGGGTGTGTTTTTGGAGATCGAACGACCTTGCGCATCAATGCCATGTTTGCGTTCGGCGAGTTTTTGAAGATCATTCGGATCGTGCCTCAAAAGAGTGATGCCCCCGTTCCGTAAATAAACATATCCGTTACTGACTTCACCGCGGTATAAAACTTTCTCGTCCCATTGCCCCTTGTTCTCGATAAAAGGGATCGCAGGTTGAGCCGCCACCTGGAGCAGCGTAAACAAAAAATATCCGAGGAGGTAATGATGGAGCATCCGGTATAAATTAAACGAAAAAGGCCAGATAAAGTTGGTAAGAATCTGTTAAGTCAGTGTTGACGGCCATCAGTTTAGGCAATTCGACTCCAGCGAACAGGCCCCACTCGCTGCTGCAGGAACAGACGTAACCCCATATGGGCCGGATCTGCAAGCTCCGGATCACGCTCCGCCAGCTCTGCCGCGGCGGCCTGAGCGCTGAAGAGAATATCCCGATCCTGCAGCAGATTCGCCAGTTTCAGGTTCAAGGCGCCGCTCTGTCGGGTGCCTTCAATGTCACCCGGACCTCTTAATTCCAGGTCTTTTTCGGCGATCTCGAAGCCATTATTGGTGGCTGTCATGATCGACATCCGTTCCCTGGCATCTGTACTCAGTTTCGCACCGGTCATCAAAATACAATAACTCTGTTCGGAGCCCCTGCCCACCCGACCGCGTAACTGATGCAGTTGCGAAAGGCCGAACTTTTCCGAACTCTCGATCATCATCACGGAGGCATTAGGAACATTTACGCCCACTTCGATCACCGTAGTGGATACCATGATCTGTGTATCGCCTTCCACGAATCGACGCATGTTGGTCTCTTTGACATCTGCCGGTTGTTTGCCATGCACCATACTGATCCAGTAGCGGGGTTCGGGGTACCAGGACTTCACCTGCTCATATCCTTTCATCAGGTTCTCATAGTCAAGCTTGGCGCTTTCTTCGATCAGCGGAAAGATGATATAGACCTGTCTGCCTTTATCGATTTCGGATCGTATGAATTCCATTACCTGGATTCGCTTGTTCTCAAACCGATGTACAGTTTTGATAGGTTGACGACCCGGGGGCATTTCATCGATCACGGAATAATCCAGATCACCATAGGCCGTCATGGCTAAGGTGCGAGGGATCGGCGTAGCGGTCATGACCAATACATGAGGGGGCTGTTGTCCTTTCTTCTGCAACTGTGCCCGTTGCGCGACGCCGAAACGATGCTGCTCATCGATGATAGCCAACCCCAACTTTTTGAATTGAACTACTTCCTCGATCAATGCATGTGTCCCGATCAACAAGGAGATCTCGCCCGAAAGCAATCCGGCCAGGATCTTCTTCCGTTCAGCTGATTTAACCGAGCCCGTCAGTAAAGCAACTTTTATCCCGATCTTTTCGAGCAGCGGCCGGATCGTATCATAATGCTGTCTAGAAAGTATTTCCGTCGGGGCCATCAAACAGGCTTGGTGATCGTTGTCGATCGCCAACAACATCACCAGTATAGCCACCATGGTTTTTCCGCTGCCCACATCGCCTTGCAACAAACGATTCATTTGCCGGCCCGTTCCCATATCCGTACGGATCTCTTTGATTACCCGTTTCTGAGCCCCGGTCAACTCAAACGGAAGATGTTCTTTGTAAAAGGAGTTGAAGGCATCTCCCACCCGATCGAATACAATTCCTTTTGAATGGCGATGTCGCTGCAACCGAAGCAGGTTCATTCGAAGTTGTGCTACAAAGAGTTCTTCAAACTTGATGCGCTTGACGGCCGATTCAAATTGGGATGGGTCGGCCGGAAAATGGATCTGCTGAAGCGCTGCCCAACGGGAGATCAGTCCCTCCTGCTGCATCAATGCATCCGATAAATTCTCCGGCAGGTCGGCCGGTCGTATCTGGGTAAAAAGTTGTCGAGTCAGTTTTCCCAGCGCCTTTCCGCCTAACCCTTTCGCCTTTAGTTTTTCGGTGGTGGAGTAGATCGGCTCCAGAAAATTTCGAATAATAGGCTGATCCGGATCGATCCATTCCAACTCGGGGTGAACCATCTGGGGGCGTCCATTAAAAAAACTGACCCGGCCGTAAACCAAGCAAGGTCTGCCTGTCTGCAAGATCTTCTGTACCCAACTCAGTCCCTGAAACCAAGTCAATTCCAATTGACCGGTTGCATCTCGCAGCTGTGCCACCAATCGCTTGGCTGATTTTTGTCCGACTACCTCAAATGAGATCAAATTGCCAGACACCTGTGCAAACTCTGATTGCGGATTCAAATCCCGGATGGCATGAAGCCTCGTACGGTCGATGTGCCGAAACGGATAATGTTGCAACAGATCGTGAAAGGTGAACAAGTTCAGCTCCTTCTTCAATATATCAGCACGCAGCGGCCCGACTCCCTTCAGGAATTCGATAGAAGAAGTTAGTATGGAATGATCGACAGCGATGAGTGGTGATTTTTACAAATGTAACAACGAGCTACCCTACGGCAAGGAAGCGCGCTCGGACTTTTCCCAGGCACTGGGCTGTTTTCCGAAACGATACCGAAACCATCCCTTTATCTGACAATAGTGCATGAACAAAAAATAAAAAGGAGCTTCCAACAAACTGATCCGAACACCTACTTTCTGCAGGCCCCACCCAATCAGCACGGAAGACCAAAACCCACCCAGTACCCAAGCAAAATATGTCAGCAGCGGGCCTGATGTCTCAAAGAAAATCAACCCGATCATTCCGAGCAACAACAGGAATAAAAAGATGGGCGCCAGCACCCAACGGAACCACTTGCGAAACATAAACTGTATCGCATAAGGTAGTGATACGGAAAATAAATCCTTCAGCGAATGTCTATCCAAAAATTGATAGGCGCCCGCTGCCATACGAATCTTTCGCTTCGCCTCTTCGTGAAGATTGGCAGAGGCCGATTCAGTGGCTATCGCAGAGGGTGCATACGCGATGCGATATCCTTTTCGGATCACCTGCCATGAGATTTCGAGATCGTCGAGCAAACAGTCTTGCGGTAAGGATTCAAATAAAAGTGTTCGTATGGCGAATAACTCCCCTGCCCCTCCGATGACACTATGCGAGCTTGCATCAGACTGCTTTAGGAAGGATTCATATCGCCAATAAAGCTGTTCGCCCACCGAGCGAGACGAAACACTATGAACACGCTTCTCTCCGGAAACTGCCCCTACCGACTGATCCGTAAATGGGTGCAGAAGATGCCGAAGTGTATCTGTTTTCAAAAAGGTGTTGGCATCTGTAAATATGACAAGTGGTGTTTTTACCTGCTCCATGGCCCGGTTGATGCTAACTGATTTACCCACTCGAGTGGATTCAGTAATCCAGGTGATTTCGGGATATAGAGACGATGGAGCATATTCATCTGTGATCACAATGATTTTAAGATCGATCCCACTTCGGTCAAGTGAAAGTGTATTCGATATCTTTTTTGAAAGCCCCCGTTCTTTCCAGGCAGGAATGATCAAGGTTGCCGAAGCTGATAGGGAAGCTGGTAAATGTGGAGGTCTACGCTTGGAGGATAAAAGAAGAAATAGCGGATAAAAAACATATCCGATCAGGAGACCAATCCCCCCAACTAACACAACAATCAGTAAGATGATCTCCTGGATTTGCATATGCATGAAACAGATCGATAAGAGTCGGATGACGAACGAATGTAGTCTATAAAAATCATCCGGCGCAGCTGATCAGATCGGCTAAAATTCTACTTCTTTTACCGCTTAGCGATCTTGTTTCCGCTCTCCCGCTGACGGGTACATTTGAACCGACTCACGGATCCGTTTCTGAGTTGTCGATGCTTGGTGATTCGACGATTCATGCGCTTACGCCACATACGGAAACTGGAAGGCAGAGAGTTCGCGCGCATGAAATCGATGACGTCTTTTTCCTTCAACCCAAACTGCATTTCGATGGCCTCAAATGGCGTTCGATCTTCCCAGGCCATTTGGATGATGCGGTCTTTATCCGCTTCAAGCAGTTCTGAAGTATTAGGAGTTGGCTGGTTCATGGGGTCAGTCGTTGAGCTCGCGTGGTGATTGATCGGGCTTCGCGTAGGAAAGTCTGGCCAGACGTTGAGTTGCATGATACCCGTCTAATCCAGAGATCGTGATCGTGTCAGCCTTTTCAACATCGATAGTCCCATCCTCCGTCACACAAACCGTCGGCACCGATACCGAAACAACCTTGCCGATCACCAGAATTGTTCCATTGATCTTCAGCGGGTGACTTTCCACGAATTCCATACCATATTTGATCCGGCTTTCTTTGACAAAGGGTGCTTGAAAGCCGGTTGAAAATTCAGGAGTTAGTCCTACCGCGTCAAATTCTGACACTTCTTTGGGATATCGCGCAGATGTCTGATGTCCCTTCAAAAAAATCTCCCTGTGAATATGATTGATGGTATACTGCTTCGTGGATTGAATGTTCTCCAGCGTGTGACGCTCCGTGGTATCGGGACGGTTCACAAATCCAATGAGGGCCGGATTGGAGCCCAAGTGAACGACCGAACTGAAAATCGCCAGGTTGGTGTTGCCACTGGTATCCATGGTTCCGATCAAGGAAGCGCTTTTAAAACCAGTCAGGGAATTCATGAAGGCGGCACGCTTTCTGGACTCCATGTCCAATATATCTTTTTCAAAAAATTGCAGAAGATCCATCAGCCCAGAAATATTTTTCTGAATACAACCGGCTGATCCTTTTGTTCAAGTCCTGTGAGTTACTTTCCAATACAAAACTTGCTGAAAATATAATCAAGCTGATCTTCATGGGTGATCTCGCCGGTGATTTCGCCCAGGTATTGTAGTCCACGACGTATATCGAGTGCGAGCAGGTCGCCTGGTATATGAGCATCCATACCATCCTCGATATCCTTTAGCGCATCTACCAACCGCTGTAAGGAATCGAGATGCCGGGCGTTCGTAACCAAGGTCATATCGGGCAAGGCATCAGCACCCACTACTTTCTCAAATAAGATTTTCTTTAATGATTCCAGGCCCGTGCGATGCAGTGCGGAAATGGGGATGATATCCGCTGGCAGTTCGCCGCTGATCAGATCTGACTTGTTTGCAACGAGCAGAAAATTCAAACCGACTAGTTCCGCTTCGGTTTTCCAATCCATCACTTCAGTAAGATCCTCCCGACCGTCAAACAGATAGATCACCCAATCGGCACTGCGTATCTTTTCCCGACTGCGAGCGATACCGGCGGCTTCGATCGAATCATCCGTATCGGCGCGTATACCGGCCGTATCGATAAATCGAAATAAGAGTCCGTCGAGCTGGATACATTCTTCGATGGTATCACGCGTGGTGCCGGGAATATCACTGACAATGGCTCGGTTTTCATTGAGGAGCGCGTTGAGCAAGGTTGACTTTCCTGTGTTGGGTTTTCCAACGATGGCTACACTTACCCCCTGTTTGACTGCATTGCCCAATCGGAATGAATCCAGTAATTGGCGAGTTGCAGCCTTCAAGGTCTCGATCAATGATCGCAATTGTGACCTATCGGCAAATGTGACGTCTTCCTGGGAGAAATCAAGTTCCAGTTCGATCAGTGCAGAGAAGGTGATGAGTTGTTCCCGCAGTTGTTTGAGATCGGCCGAGAACCCGCCGCGGAGTGCATGAAGAGCGGTTCGTTGCGCAGCCTGTGTTTGGGAGGCGATTAGATCCGCTACGGCTTCTGCCTGAGCAAGGTCCATTTTCCCGTTGAGAAATGCCCTTTGTGTGAACTCGCCGGGTTTGGCCAATCGAGCACCCAACTGGGTGCAAGCCGTCAGAACCGATTGGAGGACAAAGGCGGAACCATGACAGGAAATTTCAACCACATCTTCTCCTGTATAAGAACGGGGTGAACGATACAACGACACGACCGATTCATCCAGGGTTTTACTCTCATGGGTGAGCAATCCCACATGCAGCGTATGAGAGGATTGTTGGAGCAGATCTTTCCCCGCAAAAAGAGCATTAGCGATCTGCCAGGACTTATCTCCGCTTAAACGGATGATTCCGATGGCACCGGCACCCGGGGGGGTGGCCAGTGCCACTATGGTGTCCTTCCAATCAGGTGCTTGCATAGTGGCGAAGTTAACCCAATAAAAAATCCCCTCCGAGGAGGGGATTCGCTATGAGTTTGTAGGAACTATTGCTCTTCCACGCGGAAGGTGATGGGCTGTTTGCGATAAGCCTTTACCTGACGCTGGTTTTGAATGGCGGGGTTCCACTTGGGACCTTTTTTGATGACACGCATAGCGGCATCTTCCATCCCGTAACCGTGATTCGTGAGGGCCCGAACATCACTGATGTTTCCTTCTTTGTCTACCACGAACTGCACGTAGGTGGTATAGGTGCCGGCAGGAGCCCCTTCATCAGCAGGATTGAAGGAAGACAGGTTGCGTTCCAGGTATTGGCGCCATTTGGCCTCTCCACCCGGGAAGGACGCTTCGATCTCTACTTTTTCAAAGATCATGTTGTCGTCCACTTTCTCTTCGACGATCTGGGTACCGCCATCCACAACTGGTTGAACGATCCCTTCGTCTTTGATCCCCTCCTGGTTCACCACATCAATCTTAGCTTCCTTGAGCTCTTCTTGTGGGGGTGGTGGCTTGTCTACCTCCTCATCCTTTTTAATGATGGGGGGCGTGAATTGCTTCATCTCCACTTTAGGTGGCTCCTGCTTCGGTGGTGGAGGAGGCGGTGGAGGTGGAATCTCTTTTTTCTCTTCCTGCTTGACCTCTTGAATGGTCATTTCGGTCTGCTTGATCACCTCGGAGTCGTTTTCGCTTCCTTTTACGAGGAAGAACAAAAGAAGCAGCAGAACAACGGTGGCGATGGTAATTCCCAAGGCTACTCGGATACGCTTCGTGTAGGTGCGCCGCAACAGATAGGCTCCGTAGTCCTTGTTACGACCCTCGAAGATGAGGTCCAGCAGATCGGCAGCCAGTATTTTATTTACTTCCATGCGATTGATTTGAGTAGAAGATGCAAATGCTGTTCAAATTTCACACGGATCACTTGATCCCTGCTTTATTGAACTCTTCTGTTTTCTTGATCAGTTCATATTCCTGGTCGAAGATCTTGACCATCGCATAGGTTCGCACCTGATTGATCGTCATTTCGTCCAGAATGTCTACAGTATTCTTGTAGGTGGCGTCCTTGGTTGGCTTGATGATGACAACGAAGTCTTTGTCGGCACAATTGCTGACCGGTTTGCCTTCTTTTGCCATTTTGGCCTCACATTCCGCATCCCGTACATAACGGCCCATCACCTCTTTGCGCTTGTTAACGATGATGTCGCGTACGCCATTGAAGTCGGTGTATTTAAAATTACTTCCGTCCTCCAACAGTTTTCCTTCATAGTAGTAAACAACATCACCTTTACCCAGCATCAAACTGAGTACGCCGGATTCTTTCACCTCGGTCTGATCTTTTTTGTCCTTGATGTCCTTCGGCATGTTCAAATCAAGCGTGGTGGGCTCATTCATTGTAGCGGTGAATACGAAGAAGGTGATCAGGAGAAACCCCAGATCTACCATCGGCGTCATGTCTACCCGGGTGGAAAGCTTCTTGGCTTTTTTCACGCCCGGGCCTTTCTTCTGGCCGCCATCCCCGCCGGTATCAATACTTGCCATGATTGATTCTTTACTGGTTTATCAATTATTTATTCTTGGCTTTGTTAGCCTCATAGAGTGCAGCTTCGCCGCCATCAAGCGTGGTAATGAGGTTATACTTGTACTCTTCATTACGCTTTAGTGCTGCCACTACGGCTTCAAAGGCAGGATACTTGGAATTTGCATCTCCTTTGATTAAATAGTTCAGCTTTTCGCCGGCGAAGGCATTTTTTGCGGCACGTACCCACCAATAGAGCTGGTTATTCGCAGAATCCTCCACCGGAATGCCCGGCTGACGGAGTTTCTCAACGGCTTTTGCATCCATTGCCAGCAATTGCTTAACGCCGGCCAGGGGTACACCAACCATATAGATGTTGCGAAAATTTGCCATTTCTGAGGGGGTCAGACCCAAGCTCTGTCCATCATTGACCTCTTTGATGATATCCGTGTATTTCTGTGGATCCTTTTCAGAAAGGACCGTGAAAAACACCCGGTTCGTAGAGTCAAAGGAGATCATGACCGCATTGTTCTCGGGCAGTTTTTGAGACAGCACCGAGCCGGGCGTCTTGATCTCGACGATGTCCGGTGGCTTGAACTTGGTCGCCATGATGAAGAAGGACAGAATCAGGAACGCGATGTCCACAAAGGGCGTCATGTCCGTATCCGTGCTCTTCCTCGCTATTTTGACACTTGGCATGTTCTACGTTTTAGAAAATTAGATGAATAGTTTTTTCGTTTCCACAAAAGCGATCGCTCTTATTTGTAAAGAGAGGCGAAACTCTGTGTTAGCGTAAAACCGGATTCATCGATGCCATGTGTGATCGAATCGATCTTCGTGGTAAACACGTTGTACATGATCAACGCAATCGCAGAAGTACCGATACCCAAGGCTGTGTTATAAAGGGCCTCTGAGATACCCACGGCCAGGTCACCAGCGGCACCACCACCACCTTCTTCACCCAGGGCGGCGAAGGAGCGGATCATACCGATAACGGTACCCAACAGGGCTACGAGCGTACCAACGGATGTGATAGTAGAAAGGAACACGAGGTTCTTTTGCAGCATAGGCAGTTCCAGCGCGGTCGCTTCTTCCACTTCTTTTTGGATGGCGATCACTTTCTGATCGGTCGACATGCCACCTTCGGAAATCATCTCCTTGTAACGACGAAGACCAGCTTTCATCACGTTACCTACGGAACCACGTTGCTTGTCGCACTCAGCAATGGCTGCATCGACATTTTTATTGGCGAGGTGGAATTGCACCTGACGTACGAAGTTTGCAATAGAACCGCTTCCCAAGGCGCGACGGATGGTCAAAAAACGTTCGATCGAGAAAACAATTACCATCAAGAGCATTCCGATCAGGAGGGGAACGATGATACCTCCCTCATAAATACGATGGAAGGCGTCTTTGGGTCCTTTGTGTCCTGGCCAGAATCCACCAGCCATATCAGGTGTTTTGAAGCCGGCGGCATCGCCCATGATAAAACGCCAGATAGAGTATCCGGCAATCACACATAATACAGGGGCAAGCCAAGAGATCAGGTTGCCATCGTGCTTGGCCTGTGCGGCCTTGTTTGCAGTTTTCGCAGCGGGTTTGTTCAAATCTGCCATGATCGTTTGTTTTAAAAATTTAGATGGTAAGCCCCTTTTTGATAAGGCATCGCCTTGGGGGGGAGCGACAAAATACATATTTTTTTAACCGCCCGTGAAGTAGGAACAAAAAATTAATTCGTAAGGGGGAAAAAAGTGAACAACTCATTCATAACGAAGGGCCTCGATCGGATTTAGCTTACCGGCTTTGAGGGCCGGAAAGATACCCGCGATCAGTCCCACCACCGTACAGATAACAATCCCGTAAATGACCCAATTCCAGGGTACGACAAACCCGGTATTCAGGACAAGCGAGAAAATATTCCCCACCCCGATCCCGAGCAAGATCCCGAAAGCGGCACCCATCAGACTGATCAGGATAGCCTCTGTGAGAAATTGACGGCTGACTATTCGGGACTTTCCCCCGATCGCTTTGATCAGTCCTACTTCACGGGTCCGTTCCGATACAGACACCAGCATGATATTCATGAGTCCGATCGCCGCCCCGATCAAGGTGATCAATCCGATCACCGTCGCGGAAATGGTTAAGAAGCGTAACGAGTTCATGGCCGTTTCCGCCACACTGTCGCTTCGGTCGAGCACAAAATTACTTTCCTCTGTTGCGGACAATTTTCGAATCCCCCTGAAAGCACTTTCCGCCTCCCCCATTGCCGGATTGACCTGCAAGAGATCGGCGGCTTTCACCGCAATTACATAAGAGGCCTGCGAAGGAAATACACGCTCCAGGTTGGTATAGGAAATGATCACGACATTATCCCGACTGAAACCGAAGCTGGAACCTTTACTGTCCAATACCCCGACCACTCGATAGGGAATGCTATTGATGCGCACCTCCCCATTCACTGCAGTTGGCGCACCGCCTCTGAATAATTTATCAGCCACATCGTAGCCAAGAATACAAACATTTTGTCCCGAACGAACATCATCCCGCCCGATATTTCGTCCGGATAATAAAGTATAGTTATTGAGATCCAGATAATGAATGTCCCCGCCGAACAGGGTAACATTCGGGCTGGTCTTCAGTGTTCCTTTGGACACAAGATTATTTCGATTACCGAATACCGAGATACTTTTTACAGCGGGAAAATCGAAACGCTCCAGAAAATTTTCAGCCTGCTCACGAGTGATGATCTTATCCAGGTTGGATACTTTCTCCTTACGCGCCCCTTTACGTGTCAATTTCACTTCATCCGACTGCCGCCCGCCAAATCGAATGTTCCGCTCCTTGAAGCGGATCGAAAAAGCATTGGCGCCCATGGACGAAAAACTCTCGCTGAATTTTTGATTCATGGCCTGTATGGCCGTGATGATCCCGATCAATGCCATGATCCCAAAAGCGATGATCGAAACAGTTAGGCCCGTACGAAGCCGGTTGCCCCGAATGGTCCGAAACGCCAACGATACAATGTCGGTAGTTTGCATTTAGAAGTAAAGATAGCGCAACAACCACCCAGGTTGTAACCCCAGTAAGATGATCAACAAAGCGATGACCGTCAGTATACGTACAAACCCCGGCGCAAATGCAGGAAAAGAGACGCCTTCGGAAGGTTCCCGGAAATAGATCGCCTGCAGCACACGAAAATAATAATAGACACTGACCGCAGCCATGATCACCGCCACGATCACTACCGCCATACCATAAGTGGCAGGCAGCGCAGCTTGCAGCATGTAAAACTTAGCCAGAAAACCGGCTGTAAGCGGAATACCGGCCAACGATAACAGGAACACGGCCAGCAGGGCTGAAATCCAGGGTTGTTGTTTCGCCAGTCCGTTGAATCCCTCCACGGTCTGATCTTGCATTCGGGTCAGTACCGCAAACATGCCGATCGTGGCAAGTGAATAGGATGCCCCATAAAGGATCATTCCCTCTTTTGCAGCATCCCCCAACCCATAAACACCCAACATCATAAAGCCCGCCTGTGCAATACTGGAATAGGCCAGCATGCGTTTTACGCTTTGCTGGTAGACCGCCGTCATATTCCCGATAATGAGGGTCAACACCGCCAATATACCGGCCCAGATCTGCCAAGACGACTTCAGACTTCCGAATCCGTGATCGAATAACCGTAGGAACCCTGCAAAAGCAGCCACCTTCACCAGCGTAGCCATGAAGGAGGTGAAAACAGTCGGGGCACCGTCGTATACATCCGGCGTCCAAAAATGAAAGGGCGCAACCGATACCTTGAAAGCAAGAGAAAAGAAGATCAAGAACAATCCACCCAGCAACAATTGTGTCGGTATACCGGAGGCTCCTACCAGTTCAAGTGTAGAGAAGCTGCCCCGAGCCCCATATACCAATGCGATCCCCATTAACATGATCCCGGTTGAAAACGCACCCAACAGAAAGTATTTCAGGGAAGCCTCATTGCTTTTCAAGTTGCGCTTGTCGGCACCGGTTAAAATATACAGTGGAATGGTCACGATCTCGATCCCCAAAAACAACATCAACAAAGAGGTGAAAGACAACACCAATACAAATCCGCAGAAGATGAAAAAGATCAAGGCGAAATATTCACTGTAATCCGAACCTACATCAGCCATATCCTTCGCTGATAATAGAAAATACAACAGGCCGCATCCGCTCAATACTGATAACATCACTAATGCATAACGATCTACACCCAACATGGCAGGCGCATTCAGATCATAGAACACGATTCCTTGCAGTTCCGCGACCGTTGAAAGAAACAACAGCCCCATGCCTACTTGAGCAATGGTACGGATGGTGGCACGAGATATTCCACTCACGCTCAAAAACATCATCAGAACACCCCAAGCTGCAGCTAGTAATAACAAATTCATACGTGGACTATTTTATTTGGCCAGGAAACGGGTGATATCGATCGACTTCAAATATTCCCAGGAAAAATCATTCGTAAAATTCAGTGCCGCTTGCGGATAGATACCGAATACCAGCACCAGCACTACAACTATGGAGAGCGCAAGCGTCTCTGCAGTTGTCAAGCGTAGACCATTTTCAGTCGCCGCGTTGGTTTCACCATAAAAAATGCGCCGGATCATATTCAATGTATAGATGGCAGACAAGATCACACCCATTCCGGAAAGCAGCAGAAATACGATGCGGTAAGGAGACTGTGCGTGAAAGATCGCATTGAACTGAAGAAATTCACCCGGGAAGGCGTTAGTCAGCGGTAACGCGATATTAGCCAGTGCAATGATCACAAAAAAGATAGTGAAGGTAGGTGCCGTGCGTGCCAGTCCACCCAGCTCCGACAGTTTTCGGGTACCGAAGCGAGACTCAATTCGGTCGGCCAGCAACCACATACCCATGATGTTCACTCCGTGACTGAACAACTGCAACATCACTCCCTGAAAGCCGATATGATGATAATGCAACACCACATTACTGTTGTTGGTGAACCCTGTCAACGAAAACAAAGCTGCCACGGTCAGTCCCATGTGTGCAATAGATGAATACGCGATCAATCGCTTCAGATCATCCTGCCGGATCGCGATCAACGAGGCATAGAGAATCCCCACCACCGCGAGGCAAATGACGACATCACTCCAAATAAAGGCCCCGATCCCCAGGATCGGCAATAACCAGCGGATCATGGCCACCACACCCATTTTGACCATCACGCCACTCAACAACAAGGTAACGGGTGTTGGCGCCTGCTCATACGCATCGGGCTGCCAAGTGTGAAAGGGGAACAGCGGCACTTTGATAGCAAAAGCCAGAAAGAAAAGCCAGAACAGCCAGATCTGTTTTGACTCAGTCAATTCGAGATTACGGAACGCCTGCCATTGAAAACTGCCATCCGGTGTCAATTGCTGCAGATAAATCAAACCGATCAGCATGAGGACCGAACCCACGAATGTGTAAATGAAGAATTTTATAGTCACAGCGATCCGCTTCTCCCCTCCCCAGATCGAGCTGAGGAAATAGGCAGGGATCAAGGCCAGTTCCCATCCAAAATAAAAAAGGAATGCATCGCTGGCCAGAAAAACGATCGACATGCCGGCCTGCATCCAAAGTAACAATCCATAAAAACGAGCAGGCAACTTCCTGTCGGTGTTCCAACCGCCTAGGATCGAAAGCACCGCTCCGATGGAAGAAAGCAAACTCATCCACTTGGCTAATACATCACCCTTCAATGAAAACCGAGCACCGATGGGCTGTATCCATTCCTCGTCGTAAGACCAATGAGCAGCCTGGGTGAATTGACAAAGCCCCAGCAACACGGCGATCAAGGATATCAAAGCTATAGTGAGTGCTACCGGACGTGCGAGTGCAGGCCGTGGAAGGAACAACGTCAGCCCTCCGCCGATCAACGGAATCAAAACAAGAAGAAGTGCTATCATACTGTGGGCGGTTTGTCGCTTGAATAATTATTTACGAAGAAAGAATTGTACACTCAGTATCACTACGATCCCGATCACCATCCATAAGGCATAGTTGCCGGTCTGCCCATTTTGAATCAACCGGAATTGCTGTGACAAATAACGAACCGATCGCCCGATCCCCTGGATGGCCCCATCGGCCACTTTCGGCTCAAATACACTGCGGATCCAGCCACCCAACTTGTGCAATGGCTGCACGATCGCCGCCTGATATAGCTCATCTACATACCACTTGTTTTCAAGCAATCGAGCAAACGAATTATCAGACTCCTCTGCGCGGTACTGCTTATACTTATTCCAGGCAAATAAGATAGAAAGCAAGACGAGACCGGTCGAAAGACCCATCAGCATATATTCAGTGGCATGAGAAATTTCGTGCCCGCTTGAAACCGGAATCACAGGAGATAAAAACGCTACTAACCGATCACCACCATGCATCAACACTTCCGGTATACCGACCCAGCCACCAACGATCGATAGGATCGCCAGCACCACCAATGGTATGGTCATGGCTGCCGGACTTTCGTGAAGATGATGATGCTGCTCCTCCGTACCGCGGAAACTTCCGCCAAACGTCAGAAAGAACAACCGGAACATATAGAAGGCCGTCAGCAATGCGGTGAACAAGGCTATTACATAAAAGATCGGGCTTTTCAGAAACGCACTGAGCAAGATCGCATCCTTGGAAAAGAAACCACTGAACGGAAAAATTCCGGCGATGGCCACACAGCCGATGAGAAAAGTCCAGTACGTAATAGGCAACGACTTTTTCAGTCCACCCATCTTACGAATATCCTGCTCCCCACTCATGGCATGGATCACCGAACCACTTCCCAGGAACAACAACGCTTTGAAAAAAGCATGTGTCATCACGTGAAAAACAGCGGCCACATAGGCACCCGACCCGAGTGCCAAAAACATGAAGCCGAGCTGGCTCACGGTTGAATAGGCTAAAACCTTTTTGATATCGTTCTGACGCAACGCGATCGTTGCTGCGAGTAAGGCAGTGGCTACACCGATGATTGCGATAATGGAGAGAACCAGCGGAGCCGCCGTGTACAGCAGATTACTGCGGGCGATCATGTAGATACCCGCGGTTACCATGGTGGCAGCATGGATCAGCGCTGATACTGGTGTGGGACCCGCCATCGCATCCGGCAACCAAGTATAAAGCGGAATCTGTGCACTCTTACCGGTTGCCCCGATGAAAAGCAACAGGGTGATACCTGTAATATCCAGCGAGCTAAGCTTCGCCGATTGACCCACCGTACCGATGGCCATCGGCAGATCAGTGAAACTGACAGAACCGGTTCGGGCGATGAGCCAGAAGATGGCGATCAGAAACGCCAGGTCACCTATCCGATTCATCACAAAGGCCTTGTTCGCAGCCTGTGAGTAGGCAGGATTTCGGAACCAATAACCGATCAGCAGATAAGAACAGAGTCCGACCCCTTCCCAGCCGATGAACAGGATCACATAGTTCGCCCCCATCACCAAGAGAAGCATCGAGAAGACGAACAGATTCAGGTACGCGAAATATCGGCCATAATGTGAAGCCGACTCTTCGTGCATGTAAGCAGAAGAATAGACATGGATCAAAAAGCCGATTCCGGTGATGATCAACAAGAACAAGGAAGAAAGGGCATCTAATTGAAAGGCAAATGGGATTTGCAGCTCTCCGATTCGAATGAAATCAAATGCAGTCAGGATTGTTGGTGCTCCGGCAGGAACATGGTAAAAAACAAGCAAACTGATGCCGAATGCAAGGGCCATGACGCCTGAACCGATCAAAGCGATGGCGCGATGGGAAAGTTGATTGCGTAATAGGCCGTTGACCAGAAAACCCAACAGCGGTAGCAGCGGAATCAGATAGGCGATATTCGGAAAGGACAGCATGGCCATCAATGGGTTTTAGTGTTTGAGTCGGTTGAGGAATTGTATATCGACCGAATGGATATTTCTATACATCATCACAATGATGGCAAGGCCCACACTCACCTCGGCAGCCGCTACCACCATGATAAAGAATACAAACAGCTGACCATCCGTTCCCGCAGTGGCGCTGGTTGCCAGGTTCTTCAGGTGATGCATCTTGGAAAAAGCCACGAGCAATAAATTCACAGCATTCAGCATCAGCTCGATGCACATGAATATGATGATGGCATTCCGACGGGTGAGTACGCCCACCATCCCGATCGAGAACAATGCCAGAGACAAGAACAAATAGTAATTGATAGGCATGGATCAGGAATTTAAGGTTTGTGAATTTTCTTTCTTACCGATCACCGCGGCGCCGATCATCGCACTGAGAAATAAAAGGCTGCTGATCTCAAAAGGGACTACATACCGGGTGAACAATTCCTTGCCGAGCACCTTGATCAGTCCTATGGAACCGCCACCCACCATAGCTTGTTGTGATTTCAATTCTGCATCTTTCAGTGCGGCGACCAATACTAGTAACAGACACCCGCCGGCCAGTGCGCCGATAAATTTCAACCAGCGATTTTTTTGCGGCTCTGTCTCCCGATTCAGGTTCATGAGCATGATCACAAAAAGGAACAATACCATAATGGCACCCGCATAAACGATGATATTCACCACCGCCAAAAATTGGGCATTCAATAAGATGTAATGGCCACTGATGGCAAAAAATGTTCCGATCAGCCAGAGTACAGAATAAACCGGATTACGGCTGGTCACCATCATCAACGCACTGAACAGAGCCAGTACGGAGAGGAACCAAAAAATATATGGAGTGACGTTCATACGATTCAGTTATGCCTTCACGGCGGGTTTTCGATCGCCCAATGCTTTCTCGTAAGCTTCGCGCTGGTTGATGGGGTGTGGGATCAACAACTCCTCTTTCTTGTAGATGAACCCTTTTCTACCATAATTCGCTGGTGCAAATGTTTGAGAGAGATAGATGGCGTCTTTGGGACAAGCCTCCTCACACAAGCCGCAGAAAATACAACGCAGCATATTGATCTCGTATTTAGCTGCATATTTCTCTTCGCGGTAAAGATTTTCCTCGCTCGGCAAACGCTCAGCAGCTTCCATGGTGATGGCTTCTGCAGGACAAGCCACGGCACAAAGTCCGCAAGCCGTACAATTCTCCCGTCCCTCCGCATCGCGGTTCAATACATGCAAGCCACGGAACACAGGAGAGAACGGACGCTTCTCTTCCGGATACTCGATCGTTGCTTTTTTCCGAAACAAATGTTTCAGCGTAGTAGCCATCCCTTTCAAAATACTCCAGAGATACAAACTCTCCAGAAAGGTCATGGGACGGCGATCTACCACTTTCGCACGATCTGTTAATCTCATTGTTGACATACCGTTTACATTCATTTATTTAACCATAGTGTCAGCGCCGCCGTGAGCAACATGTTCACGAGCGATAAGGGGATGAGTTTTTTCCAACCGAGATTCATCAATTGATCGTATCGGAACCGGGGGATCGTCCACCGGATCCAGATGAACACGAACAAGAAGAACAACACCTTGGCCATCAGCACCGCAAAACTCATCAGCGAAAACATCAGCGGCGATAATCCCCAGGTCGATTCATTCACAAAAGGAATATCATAGCCGCCGAAATAAAGGGTAGCCATCACCGCACTGCTGATGAACATGTTGATATACTCCGCGAACAGATAAAAGCCGAGTTTCATGGAAGAGTATTCCTGGTGATAACCGAAGTTCAATTCATTCTCGGCCTCAGGCAGATCGAATGGCGTTCGGTTACACTCAGCCAGTGCACAGACGAAAAAGATGATGAAGCCGAGCGGTTGATACAGAATATGCCATCCATGTTCGATCTGGTGTGAAACGATGACACTCATTTTGAGTGAACCTGTCATCAGCAACACCGCGATCAAAGCCAATCCCATGGGTAATTCATAGGAAACCATTTGAGAGGCGCCACGGATCGCAGCCAGCAGGGAAAATTTATTGTTGGAGGACCAACCGCCAATCATGATGCCGTACACACCGACGCTCACGATCCCGAAAACGATCAGGATACCCATATCCACATCCGCTACTTGAAGCGGGATGTTGATGCTTCCATCTACATAACTGGCTCCCCAAGGGATCACCGAGCTGGTCAGCAGCGCCGTGATCATGGCAAGTGCGGGTCCGAGGATAAACAAAAACCGGTTGGAGGTCAGTGGAATGATCTCTTCTTTAAAAAATAATTTTCCTCCGTCCGCCAGCGGTTGAAACAAACCGAAAGGTCCGGCACGGTTCGGTCCGCGACGATCCTGCAACCAGGCCGCCACTTTACGCTCTGCATAGGTTGTATACATGGCGATGAAAAACGATAGACCGATGATCGTGGCGATCAGGGCAACTTTTTCCAGGATGAACCAAATATCGAGAGCCAGCAGCATCATGTCTAAGCTTATTTTTTAAAGTTATCACTGGTGGCAGGACCAGGCAATTCACTTATATCCACACGGTTCACTTCACTCACGGAGTGGATATCCATCATTAGTTTCGGATCACGACCATCCATAACCGCCGGCAAGGTCTCTGTCGGTTTCTTCAACCCGAGATAATGTCCCTGAGAGATCACGGAGTGGCGGTTGATCTTCGTTGGTCCTTCGATCACCCAATCACTTGCCTTTTTCTTTTCAAAACGACAGGTATTGCAGATCCATCCGGGTTTGCCTTCGTGTGATTGCACTTCCCCCCACTCGTCTTTACGAGCCGTAACCCGCAACACATCTTCACCACGTTGCCACAGCGTTACCTTCCCACAGCACTGGTCACAATCCCGATGTGCCTCTACCGGTTTGGTGAACCACACGCGATTCTTGAAGCGAAATGTTTTATCGGTGAGGGCCCCTACCGGACACACATCGATCATATTGCCACAGAAATTATTTTCGATCGCCTTTGAAATATGCGTTGAGATATTGGCATGATCCCCACGATCCAATACGCCATGCACTCGATCGTCTGTTAACTGATCAGCCACATAAGTACATCGATAACAAAGAATACAACGATTCATGTGGAGCTGGATGTACGGACCAATATCCTCCGGCTCAAACGTACGGCGCTTGAATTCATAACGGGTGCCTTCTTTGCCGTGCTCGTAGCCCAGATCCTGCAAATGGCATTCACCTGCCTGATCACAGACAGGGCAATCCAACGGATGATTCACCAACAAAAATTCAACCACCCCGGCACGAGCCTCTTGCACTCGATCACTAGTGATATTTTTCACAATCATCCCCTCTGCAATCGGCGTGCGACAAGAGGCTACTAACTTGGGCATGGGACGAGGATCGGCAGCAGAGCCGGCAGCAACTTCGACCAGACATGTGCGACATTTTCCTCCACTGCCTTCGAGTTTACTGTAATAACACATCGCCGGTGGCGTCACATCGCCCCCGATCTGGCGTGCTGCTTGCAGAATCGTTGTACCCGGTGCCACTTCGACGGTGATGTTGTCGATGGTGACTTTCAAATTCGCGGGTGTATTTGTTTGTTCAGCCATAGTTATTTCAATTAAGCGGTCACAACCAACGGATCGGCATAATGAGCCAACCCGTAATTGCGTTTTTGTGCTTCTTCGGGGTTATTCACGTGCCACTCGAATTCATCACGGAAATGACGGATCGCCGCAGCTACCGGCCAGGCAGCTGCATCGCCGAGGGGACAGATCGTATTGCCTTCAATCTTACGCTGTATATCCCAGAGAAGATCGATGTCACTCATTTTTCCCTTTCCGGTCTCTATGTTCCAGAGGATCTTCTCCATCCATCCTGTGCCTTCACGGCAGGGCGAACATTGTCCGCAACTCTCGTGCCGATAGAAACGAGCCAGCGTGTACGTATGACGCACCACACACTGACGGTCATCCATCACGATGAATCCACCGGAACCCATCATCGATCCGGTTGCGAATCCGCCATCGGCCAAACTCTCATAAGTCATCATGCGAGTTTCCCCCTTGGCCGTCTTCAACAAAAGATTTGCAGGGAGAATAGGAACAGATGAACCACCCGGAATACAGGCTTTTAATTTTCTTCCGTTCGGTATGCCGCCGCAATATTCATCACTGTAAATGAATTCCTCCACCGAGATCGTCATGTCGATCTCGTATACGCCTGGCTTGTTGATGTTACCACAAGCAGAGATGAGTTTGGTACCGGTCGATTTACCGATTCCGATCTTGGCGTACTCTTCTCCACCTTCATTGATGATGGGAACCACCGCGGCGATGGTCTCCACGTTATTCACTACGGTCGGACAACCCCAAAGTCCTTTCACCGCCGGGAACGGCGGCTTGATGCGAGGATTACCTCTTTTGCCTTCGAGTGATTCCAGCAAGGCTGTCTCTTCTCCGCAGATGTAGGCACCGGCCCCACGCTGTACATGGATATCACAATCAAATCCGCTTCCCAAAATGTTTTTACCGAGCCAACCGTTATTACGCGCTTCGGCAATGGCTTTCTCAAGAATGTCGACGATCCAAGCGTATTCACCTCGGATGTAGATGTAAGAATTGTTGGAACCAAGTGCGTAAGAAGAGGTAATCATTCCTTCAATGAGGAGATGCGGAATGAATTCCATCAGATAGCGATCCTTGAACGTACCCGGCTCCGATTCATCGGCATTCACCACTAGGTAACGAGGTACACCTTCCGGCTTGGCCAGAAAGCTCCACTTCATTCCGGAAGGGAAACCGGCGCCACCCCGTCCGCGCAGTCCGCTTTTCTTGACTTCATCGGTGACTTGATCCGGGCTCATCGACTTGAGCGCTTTTTCCACGCTGCGATAACCACCTTCACGGCGATACACTTCATAGAGACGGATGTTCTCTACGTGCGCTTTATCGAGTAATAGTTTTCTTCCCATGCGATTACTTTCTGCTTTCAGCAATGATCTGATCCACTTGTTCGCGGGTCAGGTGTTCGAGATAATTTTTTCCCATCTGCATCATCGGAGCATAACCACAGGCGCCGAGACACTCTACCGTTTTCAGGGTGAAGAGTCCGTCGGTTGTGGTTTCACCCGGACGAATGCCTAATTTTTCTTTGATGTAGTCGATGATCTCATCACTGCCATTCAGCATACACGGTCCGGTTTGACACACCTCGAACACATGCTTACCCACAGGTTTGAGATTGTACATCGAATAGAAGGTAGCGACCTCGTATACTTCGATCGGTGTGATCTTCAGTAAGGACGCCACGTAGTCGAGGATTTCGGTGGATAGCCATCCGCCGAATTCATCTTGGGCCAGATGAAGCACAGGCAACAGTGCACTTTTTTGTTTCCCTTCGGGATAGCGAGCCACCAGACGTTTCACTTCGGCCAGGGCGGTATCGGAAAATTGAACAGGCATCTTGATTTCTTTTATTAGGCATCCAATTCGCCGGCGATGAGGTTCAGACTACTCATAGTCATGATCGCATCACTCAACATGGATCCCTTGATCAGTTCTTCGTATGCTTGATAATACACAAAACAAGGACGACGGAAATGCAATCTGTAGGGCGTACGACCTCCGTCGCTGATTAGATAAAATCCCAGCTCGCCGTTTCCGCCCTCTACTGCATGATACACTTCACCTTTAGGAATTTCGGTTTCTCCCATCACGATCTTGAAATGATAAATAAGCGCTTCCATCTTGGTGTACACATCCGCTTTCTCCGGGAGATAATAGGCGGGTGCATCAGCGTGATAGACGTCGGCTTCCTTGCCTTTGAAATCCTGCACTTTGCGATAGGCCTGCTCAACGATGCTCAGGCTCTCCCACATTTCTCGTTGACGCACTAGCCAGCGATCGTAATTGTCGCCCGTGTTTCCGACGGGAATGTTGAATTTGAAATCCTCATAGCTGGAATAGGGTTGATGAACCCGCAGGTCATAATCGACACCGGCCGCGCGCAGGTTGGGCCCGGTGAAACCATAATTCAGCGCGCGCTCGGCCGAGATACCACCCGTGTACTTTGTACGATCCATGAAGATCCTGTTACGGATGAACAAGTCTTCGAACTCTTTCAGCACCACCGGATATTCCTTCAGGAATTTTTCGATCTTCTGGAAGGCAACATCACTGAAGTTGCGTTCGAATCCGCCGATGCGACCCATATTGGTTGTCAGACGGGCCCCGCAGACTTCTTCGTAGATCTCATAGATGAGCTCGCGATACTGCATCACATACAGGAATCCGGTATAAGCACCGGCATCCACGCCTACGATCGAGTTGCAAATAAGGTGATCGGAGATGCGGGACAGCTCCATGATGATCACCCGTAAGTAATCGACCCGCTTGGGCGTTTTCACCCCGAGCAATTTCTCACAGGTCATGTGCCATCCCATGTTGTTGATGGGCGAGGAGCAATAGTTAAGTCGGTCGGTCAGCGTAGTGATCTGATACAGCGGCCGGCGTTCTGCTAATTTCTCAAAGGCACGATGGATATAGCCGATGGTCTGTTCGGTAGAAACGACCCGCTCCCCATCCAGTTCCAGGATGTTCTGCATCACACCGTGTGTCGCAGGGTGAGTCGGACCCAGATTCAGGGTGGTGGTGGTCTTTTCGATGCTCCCTTCCGGAAGCTTGATGTGTTGGTCCTTCATATTGATCCGTTAACCGCGACCGAACATCGCGTCGTCTTTATCAATCCGGGTTTGATCTTCAAGCGGAAATTCTTTGCGCAGCGGGAAATAATCCATTTCATCCACATTCAAAATGCGCTTCAGGTTCGGGTGTCCGACAAAATTCACGCCGAAGAAATCATAGGTCTCTCTTTCCATCCAGTTGGCCGCGGAGAACAGGCCGCTGGCGGTGTACACATCCGGTGTCTGGATGTCGGTAAACACCTTGAAGCGGAGGCGTACGTTCGCCGATAGGTTATGCAGGTGATACACGACGGCCAATTCCCGTCCGGTCTGGTCGGGATAATGAACCGCTGTGAGGTCGGTCAGGAAACGGAATTGTAGGTGCGGATCATCGAACAGAAAATTCAGCACCTTGAGATTGATCTCTTTGGGCGCTTCAAAAGTTAACATGCCATAGGGCTGTTCGAAAGAACCGACTTGTTCGCCGAATTTATCCTGCAGACGTTGTTGTATGTATTCGCTGGTCAGTGACATGATCGGGGTTTATTGAATGCCGTAACTCTCCAGGAGTGCACGGTATTGATCGCTGTTTCGACGGCGGATGCTTTCTTTTTCCACCAGGTCTTGAATACGCATGACGCCATCGATGATGGCTTCGGGTCGGGGCGGACAGCCAGGCACGTAAACATCTACCGGAATGACCTGATCGATACCCTGCAATACAGAATAGGTATCAAAAATGCCTCCGCTGCTGGCACAGGCACCGACGGCAATAACCCAGCGGGGCTCGGCCATTTGCAAGTACACCTGTTTTACTACCGGACCCATTTTTTTGGCGATGGTACCCATCACCATGAGCAGGTCGCACTGGCGGGGCGAGAATCCAACACGCTCCGAACCGAAACGGGAAAGATCGTAATGTGATCCCATGGTGGCCATGAACTCGATCCCGCAACAGGAAGTGGCAAATGGCAAGGGCCAAATGGAATTTTTACGGGCAAGGCCGACTACTTTGCTCAGTGAAGTAGCAAAGAAACCTTCACCCATGTTCCCCTCAGGCAACTCCGCCATGCTCAGATCGGCCTCGAGTGGTTTTTGTATCAAATTATACGATACAGGACGTGGCATGATCCAACCGATTTATGGTTATGATGATGAAGCAAGCCTCATCATCGATTTAATTATTCCTCCCAATTCAATGCACCCTTGCGAATGATATACATGAACCCGCAAAGGAAAAACCCGACAAAAAGCAATACCGCCCAAAATCCATCCCATCCCAATTCCCGAAAATTCACAGCATAGGGATAGAAAAAGATGACCTCCACATCGAAAAGCACGAACAGGATAGCCGTCAGAAAATATTTGATGGCCATCGGCTGACGAGCATCTCCATGCGTATCGATACCAGACGTGAAATTTTGAAGCTTATCGCTGGTGCGACGCTTCGGACCGAGCCAGTGTGTGGCAGCCATCAGAAAAGCAACCAATCCAACGGCGATCAACACTTGCAGGGCAAGTGGAAAATAGGATGAAGTGGTATCAGCTGTTTGCTGTAAAAGAAAGAGTCGCATATGCCTTTTATCGGCCGCAAAAATACGATGACAGGAGGAATAATTCTGCCAAAAAGAAGGCGATGTATGTGTAAAAAAAGAC
>CANGWB010000006.1 GCA_947457465.1 Chitinophagaceae bacterium
AGTGGTTTTAGTTCCTCCACCAGAAAACGCAGATAATTATCCGATACCGGCTGAAAGATCTCTTTCGTCCGACCTTTCTCTTGTAGCTCCCGCGTGATATTATCTTTTTCTTCGGAGGTCAATCCATCAAAAGGTTTTTGCGGGAAATAATCGGGGTGACGCGTAACGCCTCCATTCCAAACACCCACCACGATCGTAGGCGGTATTTGTTGAGCTTGTATCAGTGCTGACAGAGTTTCATCCACGCGCCAGCATTGCTTATTCCAGGTCAGCGTACTATCGAAGAGCATTTGTCCGTCGTGCATATACAGCACCGCATATTTTTTTGCGGGATCATATCCGGCCGGAAGCCACACATCTACGTTTCGGGGTGTGACGTATTTCGATCGAAATGAATCGATCCGCTCGATCCGTCCCGAAGAGGGTTTAGGAAGTTGGGCGTGTAACACTGTTGCTGAAGCAATAATCAGCAAAAGGCAGTAGAGTGTGTGAGTACGATTCATACTTAGGAAAACAGTTTAGAGAGTTTAGAAGGTTTTGGGTTGAGGAGGTTGAGTGGCCTGTCTAAACTTACTAAACTTATCATCCATCAACCATCTCATCTTTCACCCTTCACCCTTCATCCTTCACCTTTCATCCTTCATCTCTCAACCTTCAACAAAAAAGGCGGCTTTTCAGCCGCCTTTTTTCAATATGTATCAGATCGATTAATTACGACGGATGCTATAAGCATAGTTTCCGGCGATTCCCAGATCGAGGGTGATGGTGTAATTACCCGCAGTAGTAATAGGAATATTGTTGCCGCCGTACTCAGGCTTTCCATCAGCAGGGTCGTTGTCGCCAAAGTTGATGGGCCAGTCATTGTTGGCACGGAACTTCATCTCGCCCGCCGTCAGGTTGGTGGTGATGATGTATACATTCTGAGCGATGTCATAAGTCATTGCAGTGCTGGCACCCCATCCACCAGGAGTAGCACTACCAACGATACCCCACGTATCGATCTTGGTGTTGGACCAAGTCATGTTGGACGTATTGGCCGTGATGCGATACACGCCGGCGCCTTGGCCGAGGGTGAGGTTGGCACCACCAGGACCGAGGTTGCTACCACCGTAGTTACCGAAATCACCGAATGACCAATCCGGCCCCTTCACCATCTTGAATTCAGGTGTAGCATTGTTGAAGTAGATATAGCCATCGTAATTGCTTCCGGTGGTACCACTGGCAAAACGATCGACGATCTTCGGTGCAGTAGAAGGTGACCAACCCTGAAAGTTACCGGCAATGAACAGGGCTTGTGGGAAGCTGTAGTTCACGATGTCACGGTATGAGGTAACCGTCATGCTCAACACATTCGAATAAATAGGCGCTACGCCAGATCCTACATCAGCTTTGATACGAGCCTGGACCTGTGTAGCTGCACCATTGGCGATAATGTCTTGCATTCTAGCATTGAAATCCTTCACAGTGAAAGTCCTCGACAACTGCGTGTTAATATTGATACTGGTAGAAGTAGCTGTAGCGAAATTGGTTCCTCCTCTACAGAGCTCCAGCGTGTAGTTGATTCCGGCATCGAAACCGAAATCAGCCTTGGTCCAGCTGAACGAAACAGCATTGTTATCCTGATTCGCTTGCGCCAGCACCAACGTAGTTGTAGTGGCCGATAAGGTCACTGCACCCTTGGGTGCCAATACGGCACGCGTCTCTTCTTTTTTACAGGCTGCGAGGGTAAGCATCGCTCCACCGATCAGCAGCCAGGTGAGTTTTTGAATGTTTTTCATATAAACAGTATTGCGGTTTGAATAGATCGATTAATAACCGGGATTTTGAACAAGGTTGGGGTTTGCCACCAAGTCAGCAGAAGGAATGGGGAACAACTTGCGGGTGTTCGCAACAGAACGACCCGCCTGAATACCACCTTTCCAAGCCCAGAGGTAAGTACCTTCCGTGAACTGTCCGTAGCGGATCAGGTCGGTACGACGAACTGCTTCCCAATACAACTCACGAGCACGCTCATCCAACAGGTACGGAACAGTCAACTGCGCTGAGTTGATGTTTCCAGATGCATTTCCGTATGCACGAGTGCGCAATGCATTAACATAGTTCAATGCAGTAGTGATATTTCCACCGGCACCACCACGCAGAGTGGCTTCGGCATAGTTGAGATAAACTTCGGCGAGACGGAAAATGGGGAAATCCGTATCCACCCAAGTTGGGTTGGAACCGTTTGCTCCTGTAGATGTCTTGTTGCGGAATTTGATCACCGCATACCCATTGGTGAATTCAGAGATGTCATTGATCTCGAGGCTCTGTCCATTGGTGTAGAAGTTGCGACGACTATCCAATACATCAGGCAATTTAGCAACAAACTCTTTTGTCGTACGGAGACCACCCCATCCGAAATCAAGTCCGTGGTCAGAAGCTTGCATAGAACCCCCCACGGGCGCATGGCAGAGGAAGGTTGTTCCACCCCATGTGCGTGACTTCATTCCATCAAAGTTCACCGCGAAAATGAATTCTCCGGCACCGGTAGTATGGTTATCCGCCAGGAACAGGTTGCGATAATTACCAGCCAGTGTATAACCGGTTACCGCAGTCACCTTGTTACAGTACGTGATGCAATCACCAAACTTGGCAGTACCTGTGTACACTTCCGCGTTCAGATAGAGACGGCTGAGCAGGGCCCAAGCAGCTGCTTTGTCGGCACGACCATACTCATTGGAACGAGCATCTTTCAGTTCTGTCTCGATCGCCTTCAGTTCCGTTTCGATGTACGTGAACAAGGCCGTACGGCTGGTCTGGTTTGGCAAGAAGGCACCCACGTTGTCGTTTTCTGTTACGAAGGGTACGCTTCCAAACAGATCCAATGCATGGTAGTAGCTGAGGGCACGGAGGAACCGAGCCTCTGCACGCATGTACCCGATCTCAGTGGCATCCGCTCCGGAGATGTTGCGCTCAGATAGTTTTGACGGAGCACTCTCACGGATGAATTCATTGGCCAGGGTGATCTGGAAGTAGATGCGGCTATAGAGCGCGCGGATGAATACGTCCGCCGGACTCCATGACATATTGTGAAAATCCTTGATGGTGGCATCGTTCCAGCCGATCACCGCTTCGTCAGTAGTCAACTCCTGCGCTGACCAGTACTGGCGGATGTAGCTGGAGAATCCTTCATCGATACCGGCGATGTCGCCTTGACCGTCAGGACCACTATTACCGGTCAATGTTAAACCGGCATAAACTTTAGCCAGCACCTGACGGTAGCCGTCGAGGTTCACATATAGAGAGGCCGCGGTGTTGCCGTATTTCGGCTTGCGGTCCAGGTCTTTGGTACAGGCTACGAAACTCACTACTGTGATCATCGAAAGCCCCAACCATGTTAATGTCTTACGCATATTATTTCTTTTGATGGTTTTTCAGATTAGAACTCTACGTTGAAGCCCAACGTGAAAATACGGGGGCGGGGATAGAAATTGTTGTCGATACCGCCGGCGATCTCGGGATCCAATCCCTGATACTTGGTGATCACAAAAGCATTCTGCACACTCGCATTGGCGCGCAGGCTGGAAATGCCTTTCAGTACACTTCCGAAATCGTATCCGATGGTGAAGTTATCCATTCGAACGAAGGAAGCATTGTCAACATAGTAGTCAGAGAAGTACTGAGGAACAACAAATCCCGTTTCGAGGTAATTTCTGTGCACATTGCCCAAGAATCCACCCACGCCAGGGAATGCCTGCTGCAAATTGCCCGCACCGGAGAACATATTATTATACATGTAGTTCCCGATATTGGCGCGGAGCACCGTAGATGCACTCCACTTGCCATAAGAAGCAGAGGTAGTGAATCCGATGATCCAGTTCGGCTCAGGCGACTGATAACGATAGTAGTCGAGGTTGTTGATCAAACCGTCTTTATTTCTATCAACATACAAACCTTCAACAGGTTTACCGCTTTGGTCATAAGCCTGCTGCAGCACAAAGAAAGAAGAGGGACGATAGCCTACAGACTGGATTTGAATGGTATTACCAACTCCACCGGAGATACCGCCGGTAGCGACACCGATGAAGGTTGGGTCATCAACTTTGGTAAGTCGGGTGATCTCGTTTGTGTTGTAGGTAACGTTGAAACCAAGGTCCCAAGTGAATTTGTTTGCTTTAACCACATTAGCATTAATCTGCAATTCCACACCGCGGTTAGTCATGTCACCAACGTTGGTAAAAATGCGGTTGGTGAAGTTGGTACCGGCAGGTACATCAATAAAGCTCAGCAGGTCACGGGTATCCTTGAAATAGTAATCCAAGCTACCGCTTACCCGACCGTTCCCAAAGCCGAAGTCGATACCGGCATTATAGGTTGTGGTCGTTTCCCACTTGATGTTCGCATCATATCCAACCGGACGCTGAACAGGGAAGAAAGCATTTCCGAACTGATACTGTGCAGTCTGAGTACCCAATGTGTAATTGGCGATGTAGGCATAGTCGTTGCCTATCTCTTGCTGACCGGTAGTACCATAGCCCAAACGCAACTTCAGGTTAGAGATTAACTTGCTGTTCTTCAGGAATGATTCTTCCGAGATATTCCAGGCGAAAGCCGCAGAAGGGAAGATTCCCCAGCGCTGATCAGGACTGAAGCGGGAAGAACCATCGCGACGGATACTGGCTGTCAACAAATATTTGCCGTTAGAGGTAAGGTTCGCACGGCCATAGAAAGAAACCAATGTATTCTGGGTGAAGAAGGGGAACGGTGCTGCAGGCGCAAACTCTCTTCCGTCTGCACGAAAGTCCGCGAAGTTGGTCGACTTGCGAACGAAATCCTGATAACCGTATCCAGCCATGGCTTCAAGGCGACCTTTGATAGCCTTGATATCACGCGTGTAGTTCAGGTAGAAATCGAGCAGTTTGTTAGTCTTGGTGTTGTCATATTGATTATTGACACCACCACGGATATAAGCAGCCGCTGCAGAGTCAGGAACATAAACGGTTCCCTCGCCCTTCGCATGGTCGATACCCACATTCAAGTTGGCGCGCAATCCGGCCACCTGTGGGATCGTATAATTCAGCTGAAGGTTGGAGATATAACGATTAACCTGGCTTTTATCTTCAAAGCCACGACCCGGCTCCGTCAATACATATTTTTCACGGATGTTGAGGAAGGCCAAAGGATTCTTGGGAGCCAAACCATTAGGCTGGTTGTTGTTAGCCAACCATTCCCAATAGCCACCAAAGCGCATGTCTCCACTGCGGAAAGGCGTTTGAGTGGGGTCGAAGAAAGCGGCACCACTGATCGCACCCTGATTAGCGAAGTTGTTGTTGGTAATGCTGGTTTTCAAATTGAAGTCAACCTTCAGGTTGTTATTCAGAAAACTGGGGTTGATGTTCAAACTCGTTGAAACACGACGCATGTTGTCTGATTTCAGGATACCATCCTGATTGAGATAGCCGAGTGAGAAACGGTAAGGAAGTTTATCGATGCCGCCGGTCAGGGAGATGGTATTGTCAGTCATCAGTGCTCCACGGTAGACCATATCCTGCCAGTCAGTTTTGGCAGGCCCCAACAAAGAGCGTTGAGTGGCATTTCCCTTGGAGTTGACAAGCGAGCGATATTCATCAGCATTTAACACATCGACTGTATTGCCAACGAGTGAGAGCGAGTTTTGGGAAGAGAATCCAACCTTCAACTTGCCGGATTTACCTTTTTTGGTTGTGATCAGGATTACACCGTTAGTAGCACGGTTTCCATAGATCGCGGTAGCCGATGCGTCCTTCAGAACGGTGAAAGTCTCAATGTCATTGGGGTTGATCAAGTTCAGGGGATTCGGTGATCCGGAGATACCACCCTGCTGATCGATGGGCACCCCGTCGATAATGATCAACGGGTCATTGCTACCGGAGAGAGAGGATGTACCACGTACACGGATACGTCCACCTGCACCAGGGGCACCACTGGGGGCGGTGATCTGTACACCAGCCACTTTACCATTGATCAATTGTTCAGGAGAGGTAAGAGGCCCTTTAGCAAAATCCTTCACCCCTACTGTTGCAACGGCACCGGTCAGGTCTTTCTTACGGGCACTGCCGTAACCTACCAATACAACTTCACCCAGGTCGCCAGCGGCAGCCTCAAGAGTAACTTGCACTTGATCAGATCCTTCGATCGATACTACCTGAGTGGCGTATCCGACGGAAGAAATGCTGAGGGATTTGTCTGCAGCTGTAACATTGATCTTGAAAGATCCGGAGGCATCCGTTTGTGTGCCTCGCTTAGAGGAAGAAGCTGTTACCGAAGCACCGGAGAGCCCGTTGCCGGAACGTGAATCCAGGACTTTACCGGAGATCGTTCGGTCCTGAGCGAATACCCATTGCGCAGCCAATAAGCCTACGCACAACAGGCACGCCTGAAGCGATTTTTTCAATGACATGACAATCAGTTTTTGTTGGTTTAATGCCTATGCACATACATATGTGTACAGACGACACAATATTAATGCAATTTTAATAAGAAGACTGAAAAAAAGTAAAATCCTTTTGTGTAAGAGAAAGTCGGCTCAACCCCCCCAAATGACTCTACAATTGCTATCGCTTTCCACTCTGACTCTTGGCATACAATCGGCCGGGGCGGTGCACAACGGACCGCTCCAGTTCGCCAGTATCCCGCAACCATTCTTTCACAGCGATCTTCTTTCTGAAATTGCGGCGATCCAGCGGTTCCCCCAAAACCGACTCATACAGCTCCTGAAGATCACGTAAGGCGAATTTTACTGGCAAGAGATTGAAAAGCAATGGCTTCTCAAAAACCTGTTCTCGAAGACGTTGTAAACAGGTGTCCAATATTTTTCGGTGGTCGAAGGCCATTTTCTTGAGAGTACGTACAGGCTTCCAGGACAGTTCATTCTCGTTGAACTGCAATTTGTGGTTATTGATGTCGATCAGGGAATAATAGGCGATGGTTACGACGCGACCGGAAGGGTGCCGATCGCATTCGCCAAAGGCCTGGGCCTGCTCGAGAAATACGTTCTTTAAACCCGTACGCTCCTCGAGTACCCGATAGGACGCCTCATCAATATCCTCTTCGGGACGGACCAGGTCGCCCAGCAGCGACCATTGACCCGCAAATTCCTTCAAGTCAGACTTGATCACGAGCACTTGCAATTCCTTATCCGCGTAACCGAAGATTACACAGTCTACCGAAAGCCCAATCTTGAAATAGGATTGATGGCTCCGCTTCTCCGCAGCGGCGGATTTGAATGAATGGATCGGCGTCATGAAAGCAGTCGTTCGGTCAGCGAATATAAGCAAGACGCAAAGTTCTCACTCCATCCGGCGATTGCAAACGGATCCAGTACGTTCCAACGGGCAAACCGCGAAGCGATTCCTCCAGCGCAAGCCGATGTGTACCCGATACAAAACGCCGATCAGCGACTGTTCGCACTACCACCCCATTGGCATCGATCAACTGCGCCTGTACATTGCCACTACGAGGTAATGCGATCTCGAGCCAGGAGGGTCCGGCTGCGGGCTGCGGAAATACCTTCGCTGTGAATGAAGAGGCAGGTGTTGGCAGGGCAGGAGCAGCCGTGATGATCGGATTGGTCACATTACGGTTAACATACACCCGATACTCACCCGGCTGAAGCGTGATGGACTGAGAATTTCCGGTTGCCGAGAATGTCTCCCCGGTAAGATAGTTATACCAAGTGCCCGAATTCTGGAACGTTACACTCCCTGTCTGCTGCACCACATCAAAGTTGCCGATCACACAAATATTGGACGTATCGGTGGTTACCTGCAACCACTTGAAGGCACCACCAAGGTTACGACCGATGCGATTGGAGGTGAAATTGTTTCGGTACCAAGGGTGTGCGCGCAATTTATTCAAGGCTGCAAACACATCATAAACACGACGTCGGTTGTTATTTGTCTGATAGTCCCACCGGATCGGCTTATTCGCCGTACGGCAGGAAGCATTGACGGTTCCATCCGGGCAATGATTGATCGAAAAGTCATATCCCAATTCTCCAAATTGCCAGAGCATCTTTGGACCGGGCATCATGTAAAAGAATGAACCGACCAACTCGATCCGACGCAAGGCTGTATTCAGATCGCGTATATTATATGCGCCGGATGAATTTCCAAACTGCAGATTCTTGTACATGAGTCTCTCCTCATCATGGCTTTCCATATAGCCGATCAGATGCGGCTGATTCCATCCACGAACCGTGAAGAGATTGCCCTCAAAATTCGAATTGGCAACAAACCCCATCGCAGCCTCCTGGTACTGTGAGGTGTTATTTCCCCAGAACATCATGCCGTAGTTAGATAACTCAAGCTCCTCACTGTTATCCGCAAAATGTTCGAGGATCACGTAGCTGCCAGGGGATTTTGACATGCAACTGTCGTAGTAGCGCTTCCAGATGGCCACGCGGCTCGCATCATACGCCCCCCAGGCACCCACATTCGATCCGGAATTGACCTGCGTGAATCCCTTCGACAGATCCCAACGGAACCCATCTAGTTTATATTCTACGAGCCAGTGTTCGATCACACGGCCGGTGAAATAACGCGTACGCAAACTTTCATGGTTGAAATCATTGAATACATTAAAGGGATGACGAGCCGTTTCGTTCAACCAGGGATTATTCGCAGCCGGCTGATTCAACGCTGCATTCCAATAAAGTGCCGCCAACGGATTGGCGCCTGTCGTGTGATTCAGCGCGATATCCATGATCACCGCAATACCATTGGCATGGCAAGTGTCAACGAACTCCTTCAACCGGTTCTTCGTACCATAATATTTATCCGGCGCAAAGAAATAAGATGGATTGTAACCCCAACTTTCGTTCCCGTCAAATTCATTGAAAGGCATCACCTTCAGCGCATTTACACCCAATCGCTTTAAATAGCTCAACGTATCACGAAGCGTTTGCCAGTTGCGGTTGGCAATAAAATCACGTACAAGCAATTCGTAAATCACCAGGCTGCGCTTGTCGGGGCGATTGAAATTCGGTACGGCCCAATTGTAGGCAGGAGGATTGATTTGGAAAATACTGACGATACCTGTAGTCTGTCCGGTCGGATAGGGCTTCGGGTTCGGATACGTGACTGATGGAATTGATGCATCGTTCCAAGGATCCAATACTTTCTCTGCATATGGATCACCCACACGCAAGGAGCCATCGACCAGATATTGGAATCCATATTCAGTGCCCGCTGTAAGACCGGTCAATCGGATCCACCAAAAATTCCCGTCGGGCGTCTTGTTCATCACAAAATTGGTCTGCTCCTGCCAGTTGCTTCCCGGAAAATCCCCGATCACCGATACACGATTTTTCCCGGGCGCATTCAGCACTAATACCACGGAAGTATTTCCAGCCTCATAATTGATGCCATCGCGTACGCCGGCCGGCAAGGCTGCCACATTCGGGGCATTGGAAACAAAAAAACGCAACGTATCCGTTCTGGTGCTGCCGAATCGAGTGGCCTCCGCCACAATGGTCTGTGAGCCAGGGGAATTGAGTGTTGGATTAGCGGAAATGGTGCTGGTATTGGTAGCTGTTTGGATCACTGAACCATTGAGATATAATTTCATGCTCTCGGCAGGCGGATTAGCACCATTGGAAATAGCCGTCAGCGAAATGGTTTCCCCCACCTGTTTGTTGATCGGCTCAGGTATGGGTGTGAATGTGGGTTGAAAAGGAGGGTTGGTGAAACGAGCGGCGACGGTAGTTCCGTAAATAGGAATGTACATGTCACTGCCATCTGTATTGCGCTGTACGGTGTTACCATTTCCGCTTCGGAAGAGTATGGCGATCTTCAAAATGGTCTCATTGGCAGGGACACCGTAATAAGCTCGGATGTTGGTGATATCGAATTTCCACTGATTATTCCCCAATGATGTAGCCTGTAAGGCCGCATTGGTTTGATTGAATGCCTGGTTGAACTTCACATACTTCCAATCATTGGGCGCCGTACTTAAGTTGGTGATCACGCCGGTATGCACATACACGTCAGAAGCCGGAGTGTAATTTAAAAGCCCGAGATTCCCTTTAGTGGCATCCATAGTGATCGAAACATTATCAGATGCCGTGGGAAAGGCCGGCGTCCAAGTCAAGGTCTGAGCACTCAACAAGGAGACACAAAAAAAGAGGGCGGAAAGGAAGTAGATTTTCATGGCAAAGCGTTTGAGCATAAAATGACAAAACAAATCTACTGAAAATATGTACTTATTACACATTAGGAGGGAAGAAGACAATTAAGACGAAAAGACCAAAAACAAGCAGCCCGGAAAACAATCACAACCTATTGACTCCTGGTCTACTGGTCTTTTCGTCTTCTCTACACTATCTTTATTACTCCTGTAAATCACTTTGTTGAATCCGTCCAGCCATGAACGACCCCCGCATTGAACAAACCCGATCGCTGCTGGCTCAACTAAACTCCGGCATCATCGCTCCGGAACAGATCGAGATGCTTCGTAATGTGTTGCGCTTTCATGAGCACCGTTACTATATCCTGCACGATCCCCTCCTTGCCGACGCGGAATACGATCGACTCTACAAAGCACTTGAACAGCTGGAAAAGGAACAACCTAACCTGATTCGCCCCGATTCTCCCACACAACGGGTGGCAAGGGAACTCACCGCTGCATTTCCCACGGTGAAGCATCTAGTTCCGATGCTCTCCCTGGAAAATTCATATAACGCTGAAGACCTGCTCGACTTCGATCGCAAAGCAAGAGATTTAACCGGCTTGAGCACGATCGACTATTGCATCGAACCCAAATTCGATGGGGGAAGCATATCGCTGATCTATGAAAACGATCAACTGGTACGCGGTGCCACCCGAGGCGATGGTACGGAAGGCGATGATGTCACGCCGAATGTCCGCCAGATCCGCTCCCTCCCCCTGCATGCTGCCTTCTCCGGATTCGGGCTGCAACAAATTGAGATTCGTGGCGAGGTGTTGATGGACAAAGAGAAATTTCGCCTCTACAACGAATCGCTGATGGAGGAGGGCCAACCACCCTTGGCCAATCCCCGTAACGCCGCGTCCGGAACCCTTCGCCTGAAAGATCCCGCCCAAGTTGCCAAACGAAACCTCGAAGCTTTTGTCTACCACATCAGTTATTATACCCTTCAGCCTGGTCAACCCACACCCGAAGTGCTGAAAACACACCAAGGATCCATTGATTTGTTATGGAATCTTGGCTTTCGGAGTCCGCATAACGAAAAACGGGTCTGCCATGGCATCCAAGAAGTGATCGACTACTGCCACTCTTTCGAAGGGGAGCGCGACACCTTACCGTACGAGATCGATGGAATGGTGATCAAAGTGAACGACCTGGCCCTGCAGGAAAAAATGGGCATGACGTCACACCATCCCCGCTGGGCCATCGCCTTTAAATTCAAAGCACGCCAAGCTACCACCAAACTACTGGCCGTCGAATTTCAAGTGGGTCGAACCGGCGCCGTTACCCCCGTAGCCAAACTCGAACCCGTGGCCATCGGTGGCGTCACCGTAAGCAGCATCTCCATTCACAACGAAGAATACATCCGGGAAAAAGACCTGCGACTGGGCGATCAAGTACTCATCGAACGCGCGGGTGATGTGATCCCACAGATCGTGAAGTCACTTGCTGATGCACGCAACGGAACAGAAAAGAAAATTGAATTCCCCCGTCAATGTCCGATCTGTGATCACCTCCTCCACAAAGAAGAAGAAGAGGCCGTCTGGCGCTGTGGCAACTGGGAGTGTCCGGCACAGGCCGTTGAACGCATCATTCATTTTGTTAGCAAGGACGCCATGGACATACGCGGATTCGGCGAAGCCAACATCCGTAAATTCTACGAAGCGGGTTTACTCACAGACATTCCCGGCATCTATCAACTCAACTATGAGCAGATCGGTACGATGGAAGGATTCGGGAAAAAATCCATCGAAAAATTGCAGCAATCCATCGAAGCCTCCAAGAATCAACCTCTGCATCGCTTACTCTACGGTTTAGGCATTCGCTTCGTAGGTGAAACCACCGCCAAAACGATCGCCCGGCAGATCACACACATACTCGACCTAAAAGCAAAATCATTGGAGGAACTGCAGCAATGGGAAGACATCGGACCCAAAGTGGGCGGCAGCATCCATCAATTCTTCCAGGAAGAGAGCAATATTCAGTTGATTGAAAAACTGGAAGCACTCGGACTCACCTTAAAGCAGGAGGAAAAGACCAAAACAGCGGGCGGTTCGCTCAGCGGAAAAAGTTTTCTGTTCACGGGTACACTTCCAACGCTGAAACGAAGCGAAGCAGAAGCGATGACAGAAGCCAAAGGGGGACAAATTCTCAGCGGCGTCAGCGCCAAATTAAATTATCTCGTAGTAGGTGAAGACGCCGGCAGCAAACTGGAAAAAGCCAAAAGGATCAACACCATCACTATTCTCAACGAAGCAGAGTTTTTAGAACTGATCGCCAACTGATCAGCTGATCAATCCCGCTCCGATCATATACTCCGCGATCTGAACAGCATTGGTGGCCGCCCCTTTACGAAGATTATCAGACACGATCCAGCAATTGAGTGTATTGGGTTGCGATTCATCTCGACGGATACGTCCCACAAACACCTCATCCCGCTCATGCGCATCCATCGGCATGGGATATTGTTGCGTAGCCGGATCATCCACCACCACCACTCCGGGTGCAGCAGATAAGATTGAACGCACGGCACTGAGCTCGAAATCACTTTCAAATTCCACATTCACACTCTCACTATGACCACCCATCACCGGAATCCGCACCGTAGTGGCCGTCACCCGAATAGTATCATCACGCAAGATCTTACAGGTTTCCTTCACCATCTTCATCTCCTCCTTCGTATATCCATTATCCTGAAATACATCGATCTGCGGGATCACATTCAGATCGATCGGATATTTATACGCCATAGGATAGTCCGATGACTCACCTGCCACCTGCTTTCTTCTTTCCCCTTGCAATTGATCGACAGCTTTTACGCCCGTACCGGTTACACTCTGATAGGTACTGACTACGATGCGTTTGATACCGTATCGCTTGTGAAGTGGGTTGAGCGCCACCACCATTTGTATGGTCGAGCAATTCGGGTTGGCGATGATGAGATCGTCTTTTGTCAATTCATCCGCATTGATCTCCGGCACCACGAGTTTTTTTGTCGGATCCATCCGCCAGGCAGATGAATTATCGATCACCGGAATACCCGCTTCCGCAAATTTTGGCGCCCACTCCAGCGAAGTGCTGCCTCCCGCCGAGAAGATGGCTACTGCAGGTTTCAATCGGATCGCCTCCTCCATGGAAACGACCGGATACTCTGTCCCCTGAAAAGAAATCAATTTTCCAATGGAACGTTCAGAGGCTACGGGAATGAGTTCCGTAACAGGAAATTTTCGCTCCGCCAACACTTGTAACATCTTGGTGCCGACCAATCCGGTAGCACCGACCACAGCAACTTTCATTCGTCCTTGATTTAAAAAGTAACGGCCTTAAGTAAAGGCCAATTGGCAAGCATCGTCGCCCGCGAAATTAGCCGCCACCGTTTTTTTCTCCAAGCATTCCGGATTATTCCACTCCCTTTTTCTTGGAAACGGCCACACCCAACGCTCATTTTTACACCATGCGCCTCTTTCAACTATATCTATTCATTCTTATCAGCTCTCCTCTTCTCGCACAACGTTACGAGGTAGTGATCCATGAGATCTTTGCAGATCCCGCTCCTTCCGTCGGACTCCCCAATACCGAATGGATCGAGATACGAAACCGCTCCTTCGCTCCGATATCGTTACAGGGCTGGCGCCTGAGCGATGCCAGCGGACAATCCGGTCCGTTACCCAACATCATCCTTTACCCCGACAGCCTGCTCATTCTCTGCGCCAACTCGTCCGTTACCGCACTCAGTACGTATGGCCGTTGCATCGGGCTAACCAGTTTCCCATCACTTGATAATGACGGAGAGGTATTGGTACTACGCAATGCTGCCGGACAAGTCATCCATGCGATCGAATACTCCGTAAACTGGCACACAACCGAATTGAAAAAACAAGGGGGCTGGTCACTTGAAATGATCGATGCCCGACTCCCCGGATTATTTCAACCCAATTGGGCATCCTCCATCAATAATGCGGGCGGCAGTCCCGGCCAACCGAATTCAATCAGGCGAACATTGATCGATCAAGAACCACCTATCCTCAAAAAAGGATATGCACTCGACTCGTCCCGTTTGCTTGTACTGTTTGACGAGGCATTGGATAGTCTAGCGGTCAGCCAAGAGGGATTATTTCACCTATCCGACAGCCGGGAAATCGTAGAAGCTAGATGCCTGCCCCCGCTATACGATCGAGTCGAGTTGAGAACGGATTGGCCCTTACTCAAGAATAAAGTTTATACGCTCACTAATATCGAAGTCAAAGATGTGATCGGTAATGTTTCGGATCGGTCGCAATCAATTCGCATCGGCATCCCCACCATGCCTGATACATCAGACATACGAATCAACGAGATCCTGTTCGACCCGCCCACCGGCGGATCAGATTATGTTGAACTGTTCCACAAGGGGAAAAAGATCATCGACCTGTCACAGCTTCACGTTACGAATCGGTCTGTCGGCGGAAGCTTGGGCACCATTCAACGGATCACTTCAGAACCTACCTATTTTTTCCCTGGCGATCATCTGGTGTTAACAGCCGATCCGAAGGCATTGACAAGAAATTACTTCGTGCAAGAGCCCGAACTAGTTATGAGAACAGATGCCCTACCCTCACTGCCGGATACCGAAGGAAGTCTGGTTGTTTTAAATGTACAAGGCATAGTGGTGGACGAACTTCGATACAACGCGGACTGGCATTTCCCCCGACTTCAGTCCCGCACCGGCGTGGCCCTAGAACGGATCGATCCAAATCTGGCAACACAAAACAGAAACAACTGGCAATCGGCCGCCAGTACAGTAGGATACGGAACCCCAACCCGCCGCAACTCACAATACCGATCGTTCATTACATCACAACAAATTGAACTATCCTCCAACATCCTCTCGCCGGATGGGGACGGAAGAGATGATATGCTGCAAATCCGCATTCAGCGTACAGAGACAGCTAACCAGATCCGCATCCGAATATATCAAGCATCTGGCGTACTGGTTCGTGAATTGGCAAACCTGGCACTGGTCGGAACGGATACCGTTTTCAATTGGGACGGACTGGATGAAAAAGGCTTCCCGCTGGCAGCGGGACAATATATTCTGCTATTCGAAATACTATCGGCAAAAGGAATAATCAGTAAAGAGAAAAAACTGGTTGTAATAGCCCGGTGATCCGACATAAAAAAGCGGTAAAGCGAATCTATACTCCGCTTTACCGCCTAAATATGAAAATTGGCTTATGCCAACTCGATATCGAAATTGACCAGCTCTTTGAATTGACGGATACGGTTCTCAATATCAGCTTGATTGATCTCCTTCAAACGAGTGGGACCGAATTTCTCGACACAGAAACTCGCCATTGCAGAACCCACGATGATCGCACGTTTCATATTCTCGAAGGAGATGTCGCCGGTTTTAGCCAGATAACCGATAAACCCGCCGGCGAATGTATCACCCGCACCAGTGGGGTCATAGACCTCTTCCAAAGGAAGTGCAGCAGAGTAGAACACCTGATCTCCATGGAAAAGCAAGGCTCCATGCTCTCCTTTTTTGATGATCAGATACTTGGGGCCCATCTGCAATATGGATTTAGCTGCTTTTACCAGCGAATACTCACCGGTGAGCTGACGAGCCTCTTCATCATTCACCAATAACAGATCCACATAACGCAACACGATCTTGAGCTCGTTCATTGCCGTATTCATCCAGAAATTCATGGTATCCAATACGATCAACTTCGGACGCTGCTTCAACTCTTGTATCACATTCAGCTGCAGCGTGGGCATGATGTTTCCCAACATTAGAAAATCAGCACCTTGGTATCCATCGGGAATATGCGGATCGAAATCGGCCAGCACATTTAGGTCGGTGACCAGCGTGTCTCGGCTGTTCATATCGTTGTGATATTTTCCGCTCCAGAAAAAGGATTTCTTATCGGTACGCACATCCACGCCGTCCAAATGGACGCCACGGCTACGGAGATCCTCCATTTCCGATTCGGGAAAATCATTCCCTACAATAGAGATTTGTTTGACAGGCTGCACGAAATGACTGGCCGCATAGGCAACATAGGTGGCTGATCCGCCGATGATGCGGTCAGTCTTTCCAAATGGGGTTTCAATCGCATCGAAGGCCATGGTGCCTACAGAAATCAGGGACATAGTTGAATATTATAATGAATAAAGCGCGGCAAACCTACACAAATTATCGATGATACCGGGCGCAAAGTCCTGTCCCCTCGAGGTTTCCTATATTTGAAACATGAAAAAGACTGTGCGGAAAAAAGCATCGAAAAAAGGTCTGATCCTTCTGAAAGCAGCCACCATGTTTCGGGAGCGCGGATTCGCCGCCTCCTCCATGCGCGACCTGGCTGAAACCGTCGGCATCGAAGCTGCCAGCCTCTACAACCATATCCGATCCAAAAACGAGATCCTGGAATCCATCTGCTTCGAAGTGGCCAACCTCTTCAATGAAAAATTACAGGAGGTGGAATCAAACCGTCAAAGCACCATCAACAAGATCGAATCGATCCTGCGCTTCCACATTGAGCAAATGATCGACAATTACGAAAAGGTAATCGTGTGCGACCGGGAATGGCGCCATCTCGATGAGCCCTTCCGCTCCAACTTCCAAAGCCAACGCCGCAGCTACCGCAAACGCTTTGCCGCGATCCTAGAAGAAGGGATCGCCAAAGGGGAGATCCGACGAATCGATGCCCCCACTGCCGTGCTGGTCATGCTGCACGCCGTAAATGGTATCGAGTCTTGGCACCGCAGTAAAACCAAGATCAGTGCCGATGAACTTTCCAATCACATGATCCGAATCCTAATCGACGGCCTCCGTAAAGCTTCCTGATGGCAACCCATTTTCACGCCCTTCCCATCCTCTCCATACAAGAGGAAACAGCCGATTGCATTTCTGTTGAGATCGAAGTGCCGAAAGATCTGCAGACCGAATTCAATTACTTACCCGGACAATACCTCACCTTCCGCACGGGCATCGATGGTGAAGAAGTTCGTCGCTCCTATTCCCTCTGCAGCGCACCCCACGAAAACAAATGGACCGTTGCGATAAAGAAGATCGAGGATGGAAAATTTTCAAACTATGCACACGGCACACTAAAAAAAGGTGATCTCATCGATGTCATGCCTCCGATGGGAAAATTTCATCCGGCGCTACAAGCCGACAACCAAAAACATTATCTCGCGATCGCCGCCGGTAGCGGTATCACCCCCGTACTTTCCATTCTGAAATCGGTGCTTCACTCCGAACCGAACAGTCGATTCACCCTGATATACGGAAACCGCGACCGCCAATCCATCATCTTCTTCGAAGAATTGGAGGGCTGGAAAAACAAATTCCTAGGACGACTGCAAATCATTCACATTCTCAGCCGCGAACGAACCGACAGCGACATTAACGAAGGACGGATCGACGCAACCAAAATGGAACGACTGGCCGCATTGATCGACTATAAAAGCGTTGATGACTGTTACCTCTGCGGACCGGAAGCTATGATCGAAACAGCCCGACAAACACTTCCAACCCTCGGCATCGCCTCCGAAAAAATTCATTTCGAACTTTTCACTACCGCGGCTCAGCAGAAACGATCTGATAAAAAATCGACCAACGACTCCGAAACACTCGGCCCCCAAAGCATCGTCACCCTCCGTGTCGATGGCAGAGCCGTTGATGTGAACATCCCCCTCGGAGGATCCCAAACCATCCTGGATGCCGCCCTGAAACAAGGCGCGGATCTGCCCTATGCCTGCAAAGGCGGTATGTGCTGCACCTGTAAGGCCAAATTGGTTGAGGGTGAAGCATCCATGGAAGTTAACTGGGGACTGGAGGATGAAGAGGTTCAACAAGGATTCATCCTGACCTGCCAGGCCATTCCCACCAGCGAAAAACTCGTGGTAGACTTCGACGCGAAATAGCCCGAAACAACTCCACAATTTTCCAAACAGCCGTTCGGATTGATTAAATTTGTCCGGTTAAACCCTTCCTATGTCCGTTCACGACCTCGAGAAACATTTTCAGGATACCATCGACGCGGAGATCAAGATCGAACCGCTCGATTGGATGCCCGACGCCTATCGTAAGACCAACATCCGACAGATCAGTCAACACGCACACAGCGAGATCGTCGGTATGCTGCCCGAAGGCAACTGGATCTCACGCGCACCATCACTGAAACGTAAAGCCATTCTACTCGCCAAAGTGCAAGACGAAGCTGGCCACGGACTTTATCTCTATTCCGCTTGTGAAACATTGGGTACCTCTCGCGAGGAGACGATCAACGACCTGCATACCGGTCGAGCCAAATACTCCTCCATCTTCAATTATCCCACGCTTACCTGGGCTGATATCGGTACCATCGGCTGGCTGGTGGACGGAGCCGCGATCATGAATCAGGTGATGCTCACCCGCACGTCATACGGACCTTATGCGCGCGCCATGGTACGCATCTGCAAAGAAGAAAGTTTTCATCAGCGTCAGGGATTTGAGTCCCTTCTGGTTCTGTCGAAAGGATCCGAAGCACAACGCGCCATGTGTCAAGACGCGATCAACCGCTGGTGGTGGCCCGCCCTCATGATGTTCGGTCCGCGTGACAGCGAAAGCACCAACAGTGACCAAAGCATGAAATGGAAGATCAAACGCAAAACCAACGACGAACTCCGTCAGCAGTTCGTGGACATCTGCGTGGAGCAAGTGAAACTATTAGGGATGACACTGCCCGATCCGAATCTGAAATGGAATGAGGAGACCAAGCACTATGATTTTGGAGAGATCGACTGGAATGAATTTTGGCAAGTCGTAAAAGGAAACGGCCCCTGCAATCTCGAACGCCTGCAGGCCCGCAAAAAAGCCTGGGAGGAAGGTGCTTGGGTGCGCGAAGCTGCCGCCGCCCATGCAGCAAAAAAACAAAAACGCGCTGACGCCAACGCCGCCTAAACAAACGACATGAAAACATACATCCGTCTGTTTTTCTATGGAGACATACCTGGACAAGAAACGGGGAGCGCTCCGGCTCCACAAGGACCGAAAAATGACTGGCCACTCTGGGAAGTTTTTATCCGAAGCAAACAAGGCCTCGATCACAAACACGTAGGCAGCTTGCATGCCACCGATGCACAAATGGCTATTGAAAATGCCCGCGATGTATACACGCGCCGACAAGAAGGCGTCAGCATCTGGGTGGTGAAAAGCCAGGACATCCATGCATCGCGACCTGAAGAGTCCGGTGAGCTCTATGATCCGGCTGCCGACAAGATCTATCGTCACCCTACCTTTTACGATCTGCCCGACGAAATCAATCACATGTAAGACATGAAGGCAACGCTCGACTATATCCTTCATCTGGCCGACAATGCCCTCATTCTCGGACAACGCAATGCCGAGTGGTGTGGACATGGCCCTGTACTCGAACAAGACATCGCGATCTCAAATATTTCACTCGACCTCATCGGACAAGCCAGAAGTTTCTATCAATACGCCGCAGAACTGAAAGGAAGTGGAACTACCGAAGACGATCTCGCCTACCTGCGCGATGAACGTCAGTTTCTAAATATTCTCCTCGTTGAACAACCAAAAGGCGATTGGGCATTCACCACACTCCGTCAATTCCTATTCAGTAGCTATCAACAACTGCTATTCCAAAAACTGACCACACACGCCGACGAGCGACTAGCCGCCATCGCCGAAAAAACACTGAAAGAAGTCAACTACCATGTTCGATGGAGCAGTGAATGGGTGATCCGCCTGGGTGATGGAACCGAGGAAAGTAGAAGTAGAATATTGAATGCCATTGCATCGATCTGGACATTCACCGGAGAAATGTTCATGTCTGAATCTTTTGAAACCGCCTCCGGCATCGTTGTCACCGAATTGGAAACATCCTGGAGAGAAAAAATAAAAACCTCATTTGCTGAAGCAAACATCGATGCGCCGGACAATACATTCATGCGCAGCGGAGGTAAAAAAGGTATACACAGCGAGCACCTGGGGTTCATACTCGCTGAGATGCAATACCTGCAGCGCAGCTACCCGGGTTGTGAATGGTAATGGAAAAAATAACGGATACGATCGAATCGATTTATGAGATCCTGGGACGGGTAACCGACCCGGAAGTGCACGTACTTACCATTTTAGATCTGGGCATCGTTCGAAACGTAGCATTGAAAGATGATGAACTGATCGTGACGATCACCTCCACCTACACCGGATGCCCGGCCATGGACATGATCGCAGCCAACATTCGGATGGAACTGGCTGCCGCCGGTTACAAAAATGTTCGCATCGAACAATCGATCCGTCCGGCCTGGACCACCGATTGGATGAGTGAAGCCGGTAAAGAAAAATTGAAAGAATACGGAATCGCTCCACCCGATAAACGATTCACGATCCCGGAAGACGGAGTGGGTTGCCCTCGATGCGGATCCAACAATACCCGACTCGTGAGTGAATTCGGATCGACGGCATGCAAGGCACTCTATCAATGCCGTGACTGCCATGAGCCGTTTGATTTTTTCAAATGTCATTGAGTTAACTAAATAAGAATCATCACATGCCGACACTGATCAAAGAAATAAAAGGAGCGCTGGGGGTACTGACCCTGAATCGCCCTGACAAATACAATGCTTTCAATCGGGAGATGGCATTAGCGCTGCAAACAGCTCTTGATGAATGTGCTGACCCCTCTGTTCGCGCAGTATTGATCACAGGCACAGGAAAAGCATTTTGTTCCGGCCAGGATCTGGCAGAAGCCATCGACCCAAACGGACCGGGCATGAAAAAAATCCTTGCAGAACATTACAATCCCATCGTTCGAAAAATCGCAGCCCTCGAAAAACCGGTTGTGGCTGCCGTGAACGGTGTAGCCGCCGGCGCAGGCGCCAATCTTGCACTCTGTTGCGATATCACCGTAGCCGCTGAATCTGCTTCATTCATTCAAGCCTTTTCTAAAATTGGACTGGTACCCGATACAGGAGGTAGTTTCTTTTTGCCACGCTTAGTGGGTAAGCAAAAGGCAACTGCCTGGATGATGCTGGGAGATAAGATCGGAGCTCGTGAAGCGGAACAACAAGGCATGATCTATTCCGTATATCCGGATGCGGATTTCTCAACTGCGGCGATGAATTTGGCTGAACAGCTTTCTCAAATGCCTACGCAAGCATTGGCCCGCATAAAAAAACAAGTACAGCTTTCCGCGATACAAACTCTCGAGCAGCAATTGCAAACAGAAGATGACCTGCAGCAAGAGTCAGCTGCTACGTTGGACTTTCAAGAGGGTGTTAATGCTTTTTTGGAAAAACGCAATCCGCGATTCACCGGAAAATAAACCAACATGTCAGACCCAAATAAAGAAGCCAGACGTGTCGTTGAACACATGATGCAACACGATCGATTCTCAAAATGGTTGGGGATCGAGGTGCTGGACATCAAAGCCGGAGAAAGTTGCATTCGAATGAAGGTGCGCGAAGAAATGGTGAATGGCTTCGGGATTGCTCACGGAGGGGTTGCTTTTTCACTGGCCGACAGTGCCTTTGCCTTTGCCTGCAACAACCGAAATCAACTCTCCGTGGCACTGGATACTTCCATCAATTTTACAAGAGAAGTGCGTGTAGGCGATACGCTCACGGCTACTGCAAAAGAGGAGCATAATGGACGATCGACCGGTCTCTACACCATTCGCATCGTGAATCAGGACGAAAAATTAGTAGCGCAGTTCAAAGGTCTTTGCTATCGCACCGATAAAAAAGTGATTTGATGTTTTACGCATTCAACGGAAATAAACCCGTCGTGCATCCATCCGCATTTGTACATCCACAAGCGGTAGTAACAGGAGCCGTAACCATTGGCAAAGATTGCTATATCGGTCCGGGTGCAGCTCTGCGCGGCGACTGGGGCGAAATCATCCTGAAAGACGGATGCAATGTTCAGGAGAATTGCACCATTCATATGTTCCCGGGCGTAACGGTTATTCTTGAAGAAGGCGCGCACATCGGTCACGGTGCCATCATTCATGGTGCACATATCGGAAAGAATTGCCTGGTGGGAATGAATGCTGTAGTGATGGACAATGTAGAACTGGGCGATGAATGCATCGTTGGAGCACTCACGTTCATCAAAGAAGGAGAGAAAATCCCGGCCCGTAGTATTGTGGTAGGTAATCCGGGTAAGATCATCAAAAAAGCAAGCAATCAACTCATCGAATGGAAAACCGAGGGCACCCGCCTGTATCAGGAACTCCCGAAAGCTTGTCACGATTCCCTGAAACCCTGCCGACCCCTACGAAAAGCCCCCGCGAAACGAAATTTTGATGAAGTGGGATACAAAAACCTGAAAAGAAGTTGAAAGTTGAAGGATGAAAGGTGAAATTCATCGTTCACCTTTCATCCTTCAACTCTCCTAATGATTCTCATCAATAGAAACATCGAACTATATTTCATAAATTAGCTTCATAAAGTAACCTGATCATGAAAAAAATTCTACCTCTTCTCACCCTTACCGTATGCACCTTGCTTAGTCAGGCGCAATCCGATCGTTTTGCCTACACCATCACCGATCAACAATCGGGCGGATCGAATTGGCATTTTCTGCGTCGGATAGACCTGACGGGTGGTTTCGTGACGCAGTCTTTATACGAGGGACTGAATAATCAGCGACCTGTTTTTCAGGCCGGTTCCGGAAAAGCCACACTCACCAGCGATGCACCGTTTCAATCGGGTGTAGCTGCCATGGCCTTAGACCCTCGCACCAATCGCTTATTCTTTACCCCCATGCAGATCGATCAGTTGCGCTACATCGATCTGAATAATTGGAAAACCTATTATGTGTCTGGCACACCGCTTGCCAACAACCGAACCACCACAACCGATGCCGGTGCGATGGTTACCCGCATGACCATCGGTAACGATGGCTACGGATACGCACTGACTAACGACGCCCGTCATTTGATCCGGTTCACAACAGGCGGATTACCTGTCATCGAGGACCTGGGCAGCTTGGTCGACGACGACGCCAACAACGGACAATCGGTTCATCTCTCCTGTACCAGCTTCGGAGGCGATATGATCGCAGATGACAAAGGCAATCTGTACTTGATGACTTCCGCTCAATACATTTTTCGGATCAACATTGCTACTAAAGTCGCCACGCACCTCGGTACGATCAAAGGATTGCCTGTCGGATTCAGCATCAATGGCATGGCCGTAACAGATAAAAATCAGATCCTCGTAACCAGTGCTGTGCAGCCGGGCTATTTCCTGATCGATGCCGCGAACTGGACCGCAGCCGCATGGCCCGTTAAAGAAACTTCCTGGAACGGATCCGATCTCGCCAACGGAAATGTATTGCGCAGTCAGGCCAACACCGCAAATGCTAAACCGGAAACACCCCAGCTCCTTGAAACAGGAAAAGGTTCCATCTCGATTTATCCCAATCCAATCCTCAACAATCAGTTCCAGCTGCGCTTGCGTGACCTCATTCCTGGTGGATATCAGTTGGAAATAACCGATATGCTCGGTCGACAAGTCATGAATCAGGCCGTACAGATCAGCTTGGAGAACAGCACCATGCCGGTTGTTTTACCGAAGGGACAAACACAAGGTCTCTATCTTATCAAACTCAGTGGTACAGAGAGCCGGCAGTCCTACCAACAGAAATTCCTGATCCAATAGATCATACAACCTTTTAAGCGATCAGATCCCGGCCTTGGCCGGGATCTTTCATTTAGGGCTATGCCCCCGACATCAGGTATATTTGCAGCCAATCAACCACGTGGAGAAAAGTAATTTCGTCGATCAGATACGGATTTTTTGCCGAAGCGGGCATGGCGGTGCCGGCAACAAGCATTTCATGCGCAATAAGTTCACCGCCCTGGGCGGACCGGACGGCGGTGATGGCGGTCGCGGCGCGCACATCATCCTCAAAGGCAACCGTAACCTATGGACATTACTCCATCTTCGCTATTACAAGAATGTATTGGCAGAAGACGGAGAAAGAGGCGGCTCGAATAATTGTCATGGTCGCGATGGAAAAGACATCATTATTGAAGTCCCCCTGGGCACCATCGCCCGCGATGAAGAAACCGGAAAACAAGAAGTCGAAATTCTGGAAGACGGTCAAGAGATCGTTTGGATTCCCGGCGGAAAAGGCGGATTGGGAAACTCTCATTTTGCCACCCCCACCAACCAGGCGCCTGAACATGCACAACCCGGACTGCCAGGGATCGAAGGATGGAAAGTGCTGGAACTGAAAGTACTGGCGGATGTAGGACTGGTCGGTTTTCCCAACGCCGGAAAATCAACTCTACTCTCCGTCATCACTGCAGCCAAACCGAAAATCGCAGACTACGCCTTCACTACCATCACGCCGAATCTCGGCATGGTCGAATACCGCGATGGAAAAAGTTTTTGCATCGCCGACTTGCCGGGTATCATCGAAGGCGCAGCTGAAGGTCGCGGCCTCGGTCATCGGTTCCTTCGACACATTGAACGCAACTCTGTATTGTTGTTTTTAATTCCGGCCGACAGCGCCGATCATCGAAAGGAATTCGATATTCTTCTCAATGAGCTGGAACAATACAATCCGGAACTGCTCAACAAGCAATTCGTCATCGCGATCAGCAAAAGCGACATGCTGGATGATGAATTGAAAAAAGAGATTCGCGCTCAATTACCGGACACATACCCACATCTGTTCATCTCCTCAGTCACCAATCAGGGATTGGTTGAGCTGAAAGATAAACTCTGGCAGATACTGAACACGCCTGTTGCAGAATGATATGCAAAAACAACGTTGCTCTTTTTGCGGCCATACGGTTGATCTGATCCATGTACATGGACATTATCAATGTCCTATTTGCAAAACGAATGCGCTGCCTTGTTGTGACGGTGACAACTGTGACACAAACCTCCTGCTGAGCGATCGGCTACAGCAGGAAAACGAAGGCGAACGAAACGATCAATAAGTACGCCCCACCGTATCACAAGCAGCTTTCAGTAACGAACTGCCATCCGTCGCATCCTGCCATTTCTCCCACATCATGACGCCATTGGCCTGATCTTTTGCCAGTTTAGCCTTGCGCTTGATCGTGTATTGGCCATTGTAATAGATCGTGTAGTTCGTAAATCCGCCAGCCGTGACAACCGCCGAATCGGAATTGGGGCTTCCACCCTGACCCAGAATTCCTCTAAACGAAAGCGTGGTTCCGGATTGTGTGATCCCCGAAGGACGACCATAGGCCGGCAGACCCAATACGCATTTCGAAGCGGGCATCTGTCGGGTATTCAGCCAATAGTTCAAACAGGTCTGTGCAAGAGCATAATCGCTGTGATGACGAAACGGTGCGGATGTACTGAAGTCATCATAGGCCATCACATTGAAAAAATCAACATACGGGAAGATCTCATTACGAACCGCATCGCGGATACCCCCCGCATATTTACCGGCCGTGACGGCGCAGGATAAATAATATCTAGCATCCCGGTGCAAAGAATCAGACAACTCTTTCATCATAGCCGTGAACGTGACATCTGTTCCGTCAGAGGTCGTAGGAAATTCCCAATCCATATCCACACCATCGAATCCGTACTGACGTACTTTGGCCATCACATCCTTCACGAAATTATTTCGACCGGTTGCGGTGGCTGCCATGTTCTTAAAATTCGTCTTCCCATCACCCGTGCCATCGTTAATCCCCACAAACACTTTTGCCCCATTGGCTCTTGCTTTGGTAAGCACATCATTCAGCGTAGTCGGACTGTTCACGGTAAGTGTACCACTGGCATTCACCCCGAAAAAAGCATAGACCACTACATTGGTCATACGGAATTTCACATCCGGTACATCCGCCACCGAACGATACGAGGGGAAATAGCCCACTACATAATATCCGAACGGAGCAGGTGCCGAAATGGTGATATAGGTGAACGATCGAACCTGACTCGTACAACCGGTTGCTGCTCCGTTGCTGTTCTTAGGAACTACATACCAATAATAGGTTGCATTGGGGGTTGCTGAGATAGTATGCGTATAACTGGTTCCACTGACGCTGCTGGCGATCTGAGTGGTCGGATTGGCAACTGTTCCGAGATACACATCATAGATGCTGGCGCCGGAAACGGCGTTCCAACTCAACGTAACCTGGGTGGCCGTGACGAAGCTGCCGTTGCCCGGACCAGCCGCTGTTGCACAACCGGGTGCGGGGTTTGGAGTCGGACCTGGAGCAGGTGAATCTTTCTTTCCACAGGAAACCCAATAGATGCTGATGAAGAATAGAACGGTCAGGCGGAGGCGCATAGATTGATTTTGGTGCCTGAAATTAGTCGTTTTCACGAAAGAATGGACGGCCTGCGTTTCGTAATTTGCAAGGACCAAAAAAACCATCATGAAACGATCCTTGCTCACCCTCCTCCTACTTGTCAGTTTTCTGTTCCGCGCCGTGGCCGACGAAGGCATGTGGCTGCCCCTGCTTCTGGGCGAACAGGTATACTCAAAAATGAAGGCCAAAGGTTTAAAGCTTACCTCCAAGCAACTTTATGACATCAACCAGGCCTCCCTGAAAGATGCCATCATCATTTTCGGAGGGGGATGTACGGGTGAGATCGTGAGCGCCAAAGGACTGATCTTCACCAACCACCACTGCGGATACGGCGCCATTGCCGCTGCCAGTAGTGTAGACAACAACTATTTGCGGGACGGATTCTACGCCAAATCCCACAAAGAAGAAATTCAAACCAGCTTATCCGTTCAATTCTTAGTACGCATCGAAGATGTAACAAATGAAGTGATGGATTCACTCAAAGGATTGAGCGGTGCAGAGCGAGTCCGCAAGCAGGCAGCTGTTCTGAGTGCGATCAACAAGCGCATGAGTGATGCCGGCAACAGCATCGAAACACGCGTGAGTCCACTTTTCAAAGGCAATCAATTTCTCGCATTCGTTTATCAGCGATATAGTGATGTGCGCCTGGTAGGCACTCCTCCGGAGAGTGTTGGAAAATTCGGTGGCGATACGGACAACTGGGAATGGCCACGACATACCGGAGACTTCTCTGTATTCCGCGTGTATACCACTCCTGATGGTAAGCCCGCCAAATACGATTCGAACAATGTTCCTTATCAACCCAAATGGTATCTGCCTGTATCCCTTCGCCCGTTGAAAGACGGCGATTTCGCTATGATCTGGGGCTATCCCGGCAGCACCAATCGCTATGAAAGTTCTTTCGGCATCAAACTCGCTACGGACATCAACAACCCCACCTTGGTCAAACTTCGGGATGCACGCCTGAAATACATGTTCGAGGAAATGAAAAAAGACCCCAAAGTAAAACTGCAGCTCGCCTCCTCGTATGCAGGTATTGCCAACTATTGGAAGTTCTTTGATGGGGAAACCAAGCAGTTGCTGAAATACGATGTACTCGGACAAAAACAAAAAACAGAAGCTGAATTTCAACAGTGGGCAAACGGCAAAGCAGAATACGAAAAACTTTTCAACGACTGGTCGAAAAGCTATGATGCCTGGCGCCCCTATGCCAAGCACCGCCAATACATGACTGAGGGTGTCATGGGATCACCACTGATCGCCTTTGCCGGCTCCTTGATGTCACTGGAAGCTGCTCTCAAATCAGAAGGCAAAACAGGTGACCCTAAAAAAATGTTGGAGGCCATCGACAAACAACGCACCGCCTTCCTGGCAGAGGAAAACAGAGTCTCTGATGAGAATATTCTGGCAGCGACTACAAAAATGTTCTATGAGGACGTTGACAGCCTACAACATCCGGCCGGATTTTTTTCACCCCTGCAAACCACCTACGGCGCCCTGAATGAAACGACTACTTACAATAAATATGCCACCGAAGTGTTTGCCAACACGATGATCTTCGATGACGAAAGATGGAAAGCATTCGTTGCCACCCCCACACTCGCATCATTGGAACAAGATCCTGCGTTTCTGCATGCGCGAGCTTTCATGAACAACTACAACACCCGTTATGCATCACTAAGCCAGCAATTCAACACGCAAAATGCTGAGTATGGACGAATCTATCTGAAGGGCATTCGTGAAATGGATCAGGCAAAAGCCAAAATGATGTATCCCGATGCGACGTTCACCATGCGGGTGAGCTATGGCAATGTGAAATCCTATCAACCCCGTGATGGCGTTACCTACGATTACGTGACCACCTCACGCGGTCTCCTCGAAAAATACAAGGCGGGAGATTATGAATTCGATCTGCCGGCTAATCAGATCGAACTGCTGAAGAAGAAAGATTTTGGTGAATACGTAGATCCTAAACGCAAAGACCTCGTGATCGGCTTCATCACTACCAACGACATCACAGGCGGCAACTCCGGTTCACCGGTACTGAACAATCGCGGTGAACTGATCGGTCTGGCCTTCGACGGAAATTACGAAGCACTCAGTCATAAACTGGCTTTTGATAAAGACCTGAACCGTACCATTTGCGTAGACATTCGTTACGTACTCTGGTGCATCGATAAACTCGGTGGCGGGAAGAACATCATTGAGGAACTGAAAATCATGAAATAATGTAGATGGTATAAGGTAGAAGGTTTAACGTTTAAGCTTTCTACCTTCTACTTTCTACCTTCTACCAGTGGAGCGTATAATAGAAATATCCCTACACAAGCTCAGCATACCGCTGATCGAGCCCTTCATTACTTCATTAGGAAGAGATGACGACGCGAAGAATGTTGTGGTGCGTATAAAAACAGAATCGGGACTGATCGGATTCGGTGAATGCAGCCCGTACATGCCAATTAACGGAGAGAGTCAGGATACCTGTTATTCGGTCGGACAATTACTCGCAAAAGCCTTGCTGCAGCAGGATGCGCTTGCCATCAAAGGCATCAATGATCGGATGGATTCGATCATCTACGCCAATGACAGCATCAAGAGTGCATTCGATATGGCTTGTTATGATATTGCTGCACAGGCAGCTGGACAACCACTTTATGCATTTTTAGGCGAGAAGAAAAACAAAACGATCATTACCGATTACACCGTGAGTATCGGCGATCCGGATCAGATGGCAGCCGATGCCGTGAAGATCCTTGAAAGAGGATTCCCTTACATCAAGGTCAAATTAGGTAAGCACGGACCTACAGATGTCATCCGCATGACAAAAATCCGTGAGGCGATCGGACCGAATATCCCTCTGCGGATCGATGCCAATCAGGGCTGGTCGGTCGATGAGGCGATTGAAACCTTACAGGCACTTGCCCCTCTTGATATTGAACATTGTGAAGAACCAATCGCTCGATGGAACTACCTGGAACTTCCCCGCGTACGGCAAGCATCTCCCATCCCTATCATGGCCGATGAATGCTTGGGCGACGAACACGATGCAGCCAGATTGATCGCACTCAACGCTTGTGATTACATGAATATTAAACTCGGCAAATCAGGCGGAATCTTTCACGCCCTCGAAATCGTTCGGCTCGCCGAGCAGGCCGGCATAAAACTACAGGTAGGCGCCATGATCGAATCAAGGCTTGCCATGACCGCCTTTGCACATTTTGCACTCTGTAGCGACCAGATCGTCCACTTCGATTTTGATACGGCCCTGATGCTGCGCGAAGATCCGGTTGAAGGAGGCATTATATACAAACCGGGTGGCGTTATCGAAGTGCCGGATACACAGGGACTGGGAGCTAAAATTTCAGAAGACTGGCTATTAAAAAGTGAATCGTGCCGATTTATGGCCTGACCACAGCAATAGGCATGCAATTGACCGTGGTCTTCCATTTATTCTAAGAAGATCAAGAGCCGATCGTCCAGGAAGTGTCGCCACCTTTCTCATCCTTCAGCTGAATACCCATTGCTACCAATTGGTCTCGGATCTTATCGGAGGTCACAAAATCCTTCCGACTTTTAGCTTCTTTGCGGATCTCGATCAACAACTCCATAACGCCTTGCAGCTTCTCATTGTCGGCTTCCGTAACCCCCAACAAACCGAATACATCCTCCAGCCAGATTTTTATTTCCGTCTTCAAACGCATGATCGTTGCAGGTGAAAGCGTTGTCATCGAAATCACGCCGTCTTTCACCGAATTCAATGTAGAAACCAATTCAAACAAATTCGCGAGCGCCTTGGCGGTATTGAAATCGTCGTTGACAAATTCCGGGATCTCATTCAGCAACCGATTCACGTTCGCATCTAATTCAGCATCTCCCGCTTCGCTATGAGTGGTGGTTGCAGTCCAGTTGGGCGATGACAATCCTTCATAGGCATCCCACAATCGTTTCAATCCTTTTTCAGCGGCCTGTAAAGCTTCGTTGCTGAAATCCAGCGTACTGCGATAATGACTCTGTAAAATGAAAAAACGAACCGTCATCGGATGATAGGCCTGCGAAAGCTCCGGATGATCGCCTGCGAACAACTCTGTCAACTTGATGACATTGTTGTAGCTCTTCCCCATCTTTCGTCCGTTGATGGTGATCATGTTGTTGTGCATCCAATAACGGACCGGCGCCACGTGATTGCAGATCGTGCTCTGCGCGATCTCACTCTCGTGATGCGGAAACAGAAGATCCATCCCGCCACCATGAATATCAAATTGAGTGCCCAAATATTTAGTCGCCATAGCCGAGCACTCGATGTGCCAGCCTGGATAACCGACACCCCAAGGACTGGCCCAGCGCATGATATGTTCGGGGGCCGCTGCCTTCCATAAAGCAAAATCGGCGCGATCTCTTTTTTCTTCCTGTCCCTCCAATTCACGCGTCGTTTCCAATAGATCTTCCAGGATCCGTCCGCTCAATTTTCCATAATCATAATTGGATGCGTATTTCTTCACGTCAAAATAAACCGATCCATTCTGCTCATACGCATAGCCGGCATCGATCAATTGCTTGATCATCTCGATCTGCTCCACGATGTGTCCGGTAGCTGTGGGCTCAACAGAAGGAGGAATGGTGTTGAACTGCGCCATGGCCCAATGAAAAAGCCGCGTGTATTTACTGACCAACTCCATTGGTTCGAGCAGCTCTAACTTGGATCGCTCTGCTACCTTGTCGATCGCATCGCGTCCCTCTTCTTCAAAATGTCCGGCATCGGTGATATTCCGCACATAACGCACCTGATAACCCAAATGCTGCAAATACCGATATACCACATCGAAGGTGATATAGGGACGGGCATGCCCGAGATGACTCTCGCCGCTGACGGTAGGGCCGCATACATACATGCCAACTCGGCCCGTTGTTAATGGTTCGAATCTTTCCTTCTGGCGAGTAAGTGAATTATAGATGTGGAGAGCTGACATAATTAGAGTGCAAAGATGAACAAAAAGCCCCGAATCTGTACGATCATTCAGCCCGCAAAGCAAGATCCGCTACCAACATCAAGTGGTCGGAGTATGGCTGTTTCCGCCGGGTGAATTGACGGACCTCAAAACGGTTGTCTGCAAACACATAATCGATCCGCAACGTAGGCGATAACCCAAGAAAGGTCCTTCCGATGCCTGAACCCTTTTCCAGAAAAGCATCTTGCCAGTCATTCCGCACCTGTGCATAGGAATAGGAGTTGGGAATCTCATTGAGGTCGGCACAAAGAAGAGAGGGAAAACGGCTTTTGGAGACCACCTCACGGGTCATCTCCGCCTGCAGGGTGCGGTTCACCACCCCACGCTTCCACTTGGCAAAAATGTTTCGGGAATGGCTGAGCACACTGTCCTCGCCGGACTTGATCTCATCAATCCGGCGATAATCGATCGGATTCAACTGAAAAGACTGCAGGTGCGTGGCAAATACACTGATCGTATCAGACCCAAGGCGAACATCCGCACGCAATAAGACTTCCGGCAAACTCGGGGCCGGGAAACGAACTTTCTGTGTGTCGATGATCGGATAGCGAGAAAAAATGGCAGAGCTGTAGTAATGCATATCACCATCTTCATCGTAAGAAAAATAGAAGTAGGGATAACCCATTGCCTGAATGGGACGAATGTTGTCATAAAATTCAGGATGTAAGGATGTCTGAAACTCCTGAAAGCAAAGGATATCTGCATCCTGTTGCTTGATCAGATCAAACATTTTTAGTCGAGTCTGACTGCCTTTGTTATTGTTTTTTCTCATCTCAATGAAACGCGCCACATTCCAACTCACGACACGGATCGTACCGGGTGCTTTTTTCTCCGTAAAAGTTGACGCTCCATGAAATGCGATCATTTTTTGGATCTGTCCCCATCCGATCAGAATGGGTATGAAAGAGATCAGCAAACGAGCCGGTTTCCAAAGAATCAGCCAACCGATGAAAAAAATCAAGAGTCCGGCCAGCAAGAAAGGAAAAACCAATCCCAGAAAAGCAATGAACCACCAGTCCTGTGGTGGAAGCTGAGGCACCAAGCAGGCCAACAGGAAAAGAATCCCCAGCACCGCATTGATGTAAATAAAAAATCGTCGCGTAAAAATCCTGAGCGCGCTGGCCATTTCTGCTGCTTATCGGATCACCGAGAATAATGAATCAGCCTGTGCCAGTCCGCGTAAAATGGCCTCTTTCACGCGATCGACTTTCACTTTCTCGGACTCCAAATATGGACGGCGAGACTCTCCCTTTGTTTGTGCCGAATCGATATTGAACTCCGACATCCAGCGATCCATCGCGTAATCGGCATAATTCAATTGATCGATCAGATCCTGTAAAGAGCGCTTCATGGATTTGACCTCAGCCGGTTCGGCCATTCCCCTATTGGCCCAAGCAATGTTCAATGAATCCAACATGCGGGCAGCTTTTTTCTGCGCCCCGCGGATCTTGCCCATCTTAGGCATCACCACATCATGCGCATCCCAGATCGATGAGTAAAGGGAATCCAGGGACGTCTTAGGTTCAGATTTCGATTCGTGATTGTCGTGACTTGAATCGCCACAGGAAATAATGGTCAGCGAAACAGAAACAACTAAAAAAGAAAGGAAGCGCATAGATAGGGGTTGAATGAAAAAGAGAACCAAAATTAGAGCAAAACTTGGACTAAGTTTGCCTCTAAATGCTGCCATGAAAAAGCTGGAAAACTACGTACAGGGACAATGGATCTCGGGAGACGGAGACGGACAGACACTTTATAATGCCGTCACAGGTGAACCCATCGCCCAAACCAGTACCAAGGGTATCGATATGGGGGCTGCAATCCAATATGCCCGTACGGTCGGAAACCCGGCTCTACGTAAAATGACATTTCACCAGCGAGGCAACATGCTAAAAGCACTCGCACTCCACTTGCGCACCAAGCTGGATGGATTTTATGCGATCAGCTACCAAACCGGGGCCACTAAAGCCGATAGCTGGGTAGATATTGAAGGAGGCATCGGTAACCTTTTTGCCAATGCTTCCCTTCGCCGAAAATTTCCTGATCAACCATTTTGCATTGACGGAGAATCACACAACCTGAGCAAGGGTAACACATTCATGGGTACGCATATACTCGTCCCCAAAGAAGGTGTGGCCATACACATCAACGCATTCAACTTTCCCGTGTGGGGTATGCTGGAAAAGATCGGCGTCAACCTGCTCGCAGGTATGCCCGCGATCGTCAAACCCGCCACCGTCACCTCGTACCTTACAGAGGCAGTGGTACGAGAGATCATCGCATCCAACATTCTTCCGGAAGGATCGCTTCAATTACTGTGCGGGTCGGCCGGTGACTTGCTCGATCACGTGAATTATCAGGATGTGGTAACATTTACCGGAAGTGCCTCTACTGGACTCACCCTGAGAAGCCATCCGCGCATTCTCCAAGAGAATGTACCCTTCAACATGGAAGCAGATAGTTTGAACTGTATCGTTCTGGGAGATGATGTAACACCCGGTATGCCGGAGTGGGACATCTTCATCAAAGAGATTCGAAAAGAAATGACACTCAAAGCCGGTCAGCGATGCACCGGCGTGCGACGCATCTTCGCACCGAAAAATAAACTGGAAGACATCGCCCGTTTTCTGTCCACCGCACTCTCCCAAACCCTCATCGGGAATCCTTTGCATGAAAAAGTTCGGATGGGTTCACTGGCCGGACAAACACAACGCGAAGAAGTACTGCATCAGACACAGATCTTGCTAAAAGATTCCAAGTTGATCTACGGATCGATGAATGAAGTGGATGTAATAGATGCAGATGCAAAAGCCGGCGCATTCCTTTCCCCTTTGTTACTGCTGAATGAAACCCCCTGGCAAACACGCTCTGTTCACGAAGTAGAAGCTTTCGGTCCGGTTAGCACCCTCATGCCCTACGAAGGAATCGATGATGCCATCGCCCTCAGTAAACTTGGAAAAGGAAGCCTCTGCTCCACCATTGTAACCGCCAGCACATCGATCGCGCAACAATATGTGATCGGTGCCGCTACGCACCATGGACGTATACTCGTGCTCAATAATGATTGTGCCAAAGAAAGCACCGGACATGGCTCCCCACTGCCTCTTTTGGTGCATGGCGGTCCGGGTCGCGCCGGCGGTGGCGAAGAAATGGGCGGCATCCGCGGCGTAAAACACTATCTGCAACGCACCGCGATACAAGGATCTCCGACTATGCTCACCGAGATCACACAGGTTTACCAACCATTCGGAAAAGGGAAGGATCCGGGCAAACATCCATTCAAAAAATATTTTGAAGAACTGCAGATCGGTGATCAGCTGATCACGGAAGAACGGCTCATTACGAGTGAAGACATCACCGCCTTTGCCGATCTGAGCGGCGATCACTTCTATGCACACATGGTCGACACCGAATTTGAAGGGACTATGTTCGAACAACAGGTAGCGCACGGATATTTTGTTATGAGTCTGGCGGCTGGACTGTTTGTAGATAGCTATAAAAAAAATCCGGTACTGCTGAACTATGGTATCGATGAACTTCGTTTCACCAAACCGGTATACCCCGGAAACAGACTGCATATCCGATTCACCTGCAAAGAAAAATTGCCGAATGACAAGCGGATCGTGGAAAAGCCGGAGGACTTCAAACGCGGCGATGACATCGACAAAGGGATCGTGAAATGGTTAGTCGAAATGATCGATGATACCAACGAGATCACCGGCATCGCTACGATCCTTACCATGGTCGCAAAAAAGCCTGCTACACAGTAACCGGCCTTCAATTAGCATTCGTATCGTCAGATCATTTTTTCTTTTTCTTCGGAAAGTTTGTTACGTGAAATCCGGCGTTGACAAACAATCCGGCCTTCGGATTATTCTCCAATACTGTTTGTTTTCCTGCATAGTCACTGCTGATGTCGAACCGCCCGTTGAAACGAACACCTCCGTTCATCGTAAAGGCTCCGTACTTGCCCAACTGACGTTCAAACCCGATACGGGGACGGATTTCGCCTCGCTGGAAAAACTGTCCGTCGAATGCACCACCATTCGTGCGCAATGCATATTGAGTACCGTCTAGGTCATATCCGGCTGTCCAGATCTGTTTCGCCGAGCGATTGTAACGCACCTGCGCACGCGCCGGTAATAAGGCATCAACGCCCCATTTTTTATTGAAGGACTCATTGTATAACAGCGCCGGAACATGTATCACGCGGCCGAGTCGGTAGCCTCGGAAAACCCCAAGCCCCCACATCCGCTGCATACCCTTTTTCCAGCCGTAAATAACGGCGCCACCCGCCAACAGATTGTCGCCGCTGAATTCGCGTAACGCCAATCCATTACCAGCTGCTTCAACCGTCAGGTTCACCAACAGAAAATTCTTACTGTTCAGGGGCTTGAACATATTGGTACTGGCGGAAAATCCATGGAAGTAGCGCTGATCAAGCAATTTGGCGAATGTGTTGGGCGTTGGAACCCCAAGTTGAAAATCCACGTTATAACCGGTGAACCAATAACCGGCATTGAACGTCATGTAAAACTTCGGCTTCATGATCAGATTCTTTCCGTATTGAATGCGGAGATTATGGCCGGCATTGATATGCGTAGTTGGCGAGGGCAACAACGTATTAGTGTATTGGCCGGGCACATGAAACCCGCCCTGATATTCATAAATGACAGACAGTCGCTTCGTCGGCGACTGACCCATCACCAACGGGTTACAATATCGCTTTTGAGGGGAGGGTGTAGATTTCTGGGCCGATGCGCTGGCAGACAAAAGCATCGTACCGATCAAAATCATAAGAGGTGTGCTTACCTTTATCATATATAAATGTTTGTACCAACAAAACAAACAAAGAACCGATTGGTTCTGCTTACTAGAAACGGAATTTTATGCAAGAGGGATATGTAAAAAGATCATTACAAGAGGGCATTGCCCGCATTGAATTCTTCCATCCGCAGAGCAACTCGCTGCCGGGGAAGATCCTGCAGGAGTTGGCCGAAACGATCCGTACCGTCGGAAACGACCCGGACACAAAAGTGATCATCTTGCAAAGCGTTGGCGAAAAAGCTTTCTGCGCCGGCGCCTCTTTCGATGAATTGATAGCGATCGATGATGAGGCCGGAGGTTTGAATTTCTTCAGCGGATTCGCACATGTCATCAACGCCATGCGCAAAACACCGCAGCCGATCATCGCCCGCATACACGGAAAATGCGTCGGTGGGGGCGTAGGCGTAGCCGCAGCCGCAGATTATGCGATCGCTATTGAAAATGCCTCGATCAAACTCAGTGAACTGGCTGTGGGTATCGGACCGTTTGTGGTCGGACCGGTTGTAGAACTTAAAATGGGTACGGCCACCTACACCCAACTGGCCTTCGATGCCCAATCCTGGCGCTCAGCTGCCTGGGCCAGAGAAAAAGGACTTTTTGCTGAAGTACATGAATCCATCAACGGAGTCGATGCCTCCATCGAACGTCTCTCACAACAATTGGCCAACTCGAATCCGGAAGCCATGAAAGAGATCAAGCGAGCCAGCTGGGCCGGTACGGATCATTGGGATAACCTGCTCATCGAACGGGCTGCGATCAGTGGCCGTCTTGTGCTCAGTGAATTCACCCGAAATGCCATCGCTCAATTCAAGAAAAAATGATCCGGCGCTTCGACGCGGATAATTTCAAACGGCTTTGCGACGGACTCGCCAAACGTGATGCCGACCTGAAACGGATCATTCAGGATCACGGTCATCCGAATATGTGGGTCCGACCCAACAGTTTTCAAACCCTGATACTGACCATTCTCGAACAACAGGTTTCCCTTGCAGCCGCCTACGCCGCATTCAATCGATTAAAAGATCGGATCGGAGTGGTTACACCGGAAAAAATCGCCAAACTGACCGATACAGAACTGAAAGAATGTTATTTCACCCGACAGAAAATCGTCTACGCCCGTGAACTCACAGAGGCCGTCCGATCCAAACGGATCAAACTGCGGGCCCTGCATCATCAGCCCGATGAATCAGTGCGAGAACAATTGATCCAATTAAAAGGGATCGGCAATTGGACCATCGACGTCTATCTGATGCATGCCCTCCGGCGAACCGACTTATTCCCATTAGGAGACATCGCATTAGTCAATAGCCTGAAACGGAACAAACGACTGCCGGATGATGTCAGTAAAGAAACGATGCTTCAACTAGCAGATGCCTGGCGACCGAACCGCACCATCGCAGCGATGATCTTGTGGCATGAGTATATGAATCGGAAAAAAGTGAAGGTCAAGGACTGACCATCAGATATTCAATCCGCCACAAACGCTGATGGTCTGACCCGTGATATACGACGCCATATCACTGGCCAAAAACACCGTAACGTTTGCAATATCTGAAGCAGAGGCAAACTTCCCGAGCGGAATCCCGGCCTTGTATTTATCTGCACCTTCACCATCTTTCAAATATTGAGTCATATCGGTCTCTACAAAACCCGGCGCAATGGCATTGCAACGGATATTGCGACTACCCAACTCCTTGGCAACCGATTTAGTAAAACCGATGATACCGGCCTTACTCGCCGCATAACTGGCCTGACCGGCATTACCGATCTCTCCGATGATGGAACTCATATTGATGATAACACCATTTCGGGCTTTCATCATGGGACGGATCACCTGTTTCGTCATATAGAAAACACTGTTCAGGTTCACCTGTATCACCTGATCCCACTGCTCATTGGTCATCCGCATCAACAGATTGTCTTTGGAGATGCCGGCATTATTTACAAGGATATCCACTTGTCCGAATTCCTTCAATACTTCATTCACGAACGACTCACACTGCGCCGCATCGCCGGCATTGCTTTTCCAGGCTTTAGCCTTCACACCCATCGCCTGCAATTTTTGCTCCAGCGCAGCAGCTTTCTCGGCACTGCTATCACTGACATAGGTAAATGCCACATTAGCACCCTGTTCCGCCATCTGAATGGCAATGGCTTCGCCGATTCCACGAGCGGCTCCGGTAACGATCGCAACTTTTCCTTCAAGCAATTTCATAAACAGTGTTTTGTTAGCAGCAAAATTAGGCCTTATTCATGGAAAGCAATTCCTCGATGAGCGTACGCTCATTACTGAGCCGGGGCACCTTGTGTTGTCCGCCCAGCTTTCCTCTTCCCTTCAGCCAATCTGCGAATAATCCAGTACGCGCCTGATGCACCGCCGGCATACGCAACGCGATGCTTTTGTGACGCTTGGCCTCGTAGTCTGTATTGAGTTGTTGTAATGACCGATCCAATTCTTCCGTAAATCGTTCCAACGAATCGGGTGCTCGTTCAAATTCCACAATCCACTCATGCGATCCGTTTCCATCCGCAGAAAAATACAAAGGAGCCGCGGTATAATCCGATACAATAGCATTGGTGATGCGTGATGCCTCCGCAATGGCCCGGTCAGAATTATCAACGATCACCTCTTCGCCAAAGGCATTGATGTAATGCTTGAGTCGACCACTGACACGGATACGATACGGATTCAATTGCGTGAATTGAATGGTATCTCCCACTATATATCGCCAAAGACCACCATTGGTACTGATGATCAACGCATATTGCTTACCCAACTCAACCTTATCAAGGCCCACCGTTTCAGGATGTTTTTTACCATACTCGGAGATCGGCATGAATTCCATGAAGATGCCGTGATCTGGGAACAATAACATTCCGTCTGTACCCGGACAATCCTGTGCGGCAAAAAATCCCTCACTGGCATTATACATTTCCAAATAATGGATGGGCTTACCGATGATCTGCTCGAACTGCTCTCTGTACGGCGTAAAGGAAACGCCGCCATGCAGATATAACTCCAGATTGGGCCACACCTCATGCATAGCCGACTTCCCGGTGATCTCTAATATCCGACGAAACAACACCAACGTCCACGTAGGTACCCCTGAAATAGACGTCACATTCTCCGGAATGGTCGCCTCCGCCAACTTCTCGATCTTGGACTCCCATTCATCCATCAATGCGATACTCAGATCGGGCGTACGAAGCCAATGTCCCCAAAAAGGAGAATTCTGCAAAAGCACCGCACTGAGATCTCCATATTGCGCCTCCGGGTTCACCGCATGCAACGTATGGCTGCCTCCGATCACTAATCCCTTCCCGGTAAGCAGGTTAGATTCGGGATGAAACTGATAATACATCGTCAGCACATCCTTCGATGCCTTGTAATGGCCGTTTGATAAACTTTCCTGACTGATTGGAATGAACTTACTCCGATCGCTTGTGGTACCACTGCTCTTGGCAAACCAGGAAATGGGGGTATCCCACAACACATTCTGTTCGCCCTGCATGATCCGATCGATATAAGGCTTCAGATCTTCATACTCATGAACCGGTACAGCCTCTTTAAAAGAACGGATATTAAAAAGAGAAGAAAATTGATATTGTCTTCCGAAAGCCGTGTATTGTGCAGCGGTCACCAACTCCTGCAACACATCGCGCTGTGCATTCATTGGGTTATCACGCCATGCATCAATACGCCAGCTGCGCATACGCGCCAAAGATGAAATGGCCGGTGATAGTAGATTCATCGATTTGAAAAATAAACCATTTTATCTGAATGTATACCGAAGGGATGATGAAACTCATCAGGCTATTGGATAACCCTTTTCAATTTGTTCTTTGAGCCGCTGCTTCAGATCCGCCTTGGCAAAACAATGTCGAACTGCCTCCAAATTACAATGACGAAAATTGGAGAGCGTCCACCCGAACACTCGGTGAAGTAAGGCATACTCATCTGATAAAGTCGTGGGTGTTACCGTACGGGCGTCTGTATTAATACTCATGGACACACCGGAGCGAAGGATCTTATCGGCCGGATGATCCTCGATGCACTGATAAATATTGGTCTGCAGGTTACTATTCGGACAAACCTCCAGATGAATGTCCTGCGCTTTCAAATGCTCCATCAACTTGGAGTCTTCGGTGCTGCGTACGCCGTGACCGATGCGGGTGGGATGAAAATTTTTCAGCACTTCCCAAACACTCGATGGGCCACAAGCCTCCCCGGCGTGCGCCGTGCAAGAGATCCCTTGTTGTTGTGCATATTCAAAGGCCGCCACATGCGCCTCGATCGGATATCCCGCCTCATCACCCGCAATGTCAAACGCCACTACGCGAGTGCCTTTGAAAGCCTCCACCAACTTCACAGTGGCCATGCTCTGCTCCTCGTTATAATGTCGAAGCGTGCAAAGAATCAGTCCGGCTTCCACACCGGTAAGGGTAACACCTTCTCTTGTAGCCTCCTCAACGGCCTCTACCACTTCAGTTGGACTCAATCCGCCGGCTACATGCAACAACGGCGCAAACCGTATCTCTGCATAAATGACTCCATCTGCTTTTAATTGTTCAAAAAGATCAAGTGTAACCAAACGCAACGCCTCTTTCGATTGCATCAATTGAATGGGCTTCTCGGCCCGACGGATATAATCGACCAGATCGTTGCACCTACTGGGAGCTACATACTCGTTTTGATATACGGCTTCCGTGACAGACGGATCGAGTTGTTGCACCGCTGCATAGCTTAAACTACAGTCTAGGTGCAGATGCAATTCGATCTTGGGAAGAGGACGAAAATCCATTGATATGATAAAGAGATTATTGAGCGTTGGATCCTGTTATCGGACCAGCCTGCATGGCTTCTTCGTAGATCCAATCCTTTCGTTTTAATTCAAAATTGCGACCCAGATACAGGCTCCGCACTTGTTCATCGGCAGCCAACTCCTCAGCACTTCCGTGCTTGAATATCTTCCCTTCGATCAGCAAATACGCTCGATCACAGATCGATAAGGTTTCCGTAACGTTATGATCCGTGATCAGGATGCCGATGTTACGGTATTTAAGACGCGCCACGATCGACTGGATATCCTCCACGGCGATCGGATCGATACCCGCAAAGGGCTCATCCAATAAAATGAATTTGGGATCGACGGCCAATGCCCGCGCGATCTCAGTACGACGACGCTCTCCTCCACTGAGTACATCGCCCATACTTTTCCGTACATGCTGCAACCGAAACTCATTCAAGAGCGATTCCAATCGGTCCTTTTGCTCCGCCTTGGAATAATTCTTCATTTCGAGCACCGCAAGAATGTTATCCTCTACAGTTAGTTTCCGAAAAATGGAAGCTTCCTGGGGGAGATATCCGATGCCTTTTTGCGCTCTTTTGTACATCGGAAGTGCCGTGATATCCTCGCCATCCAGAAATACCTGACCGGCATCGGGCTTGATGAGTCCGACCACCTGATAAAACGAGGTCGTCTTCCCCGCACCATTGGGGCCAAGCAAGCCCACGATCTCTCCTTGGGATACTTCAAAAGAAACCTGATTAACGACCGTACGTGATCCGTAGCGCTTGAGCAGGTCGCGGGTCTGAATGGTGATGGACATACGGCAAATTTAAGGTCTTCAGCCCGCCGGTAGGGCATTTTAACGACCCGATGCAAACGGGCCATATTCATTACTTTTGTGCGCGATGAAAGTGATCGATCATATACGTCAAGCCAAGGATACCCTCATATCCTTTGAAGTGCTGCCACCCCTGAAGGGAAAAGGCATCGAGGCATTGTACAAACACCTCGACCCCCTGATGGAGCACAAACCGGCTTTCATCAACGTAACCTACCACCGCAGCGAGCACGTTTTCAAGAAACGCGCTGACGGAGGGTTTGAAAAAGTAGTGGTCCGCAAGCGTCCCGGTACGGAGAGTATATGTGCTGCGATCCTGAATAAATACAATGTTGATACGGTACCTCACTTGATCTGTGGCGGATTCAGCGTCAATGAAACCGAAGATGCCCTGATCAACCTGCATTACCTGGGAATCGACAACGTATTAGTACTACGTGGAGATGCCGCCAAAAATGAAATGACCTTTGAGCCCGAACCCGGGGGACATAAATACGCATCCGACCTGCTCAAACAAGTGGTCGATCTGAACGATGGGATCTACCTGGAAGAAGACCTGCGTGAATCACACAAAACCGGATTCTGTATCGGTGTGGCCGGCTACCCTGAAAAACATTTCGAGGCGCCGAACATGGATACCGACATGCAATACCTGAAGAAAAAAGTGGAGCTGGGTGCCGATTACATCATCACACAGATGTTCTTCGACAATCAAAAATTCCATGACTTCGTGAAGCGTTGCCGGGAGATGGGCATCACCGTTCCAATCATACCCGGGATGAAACCCATCTACTCTAAAAAGCAGTTGACCATACTTCCCAAGACTTTCCACATCGATCTGCCCACCGACTTGGCCAATGCCGTACATAAATGCAAAACGGATCTCGAGGTAGAAAAAGTAGGCGCCGAGTGGCTACTCATGCAGTCCCGCGAGCTCAAGAAAGCTGGCGTGCCTGTATTGCACTATTATACTTTGGGACGTCCGCAATTGATCGCCGATGTAGTCGGACAGATCTGATCGACCTTACTTTAACAGCGAGCTCAACACCTTCTGGTCGATCTTGACCGGATATTTTTTCCGCAAGTTCGCCTCCCAATTCTTTTCTAATTCGGCTTGCAGATCGCCTATTACAGAGCCGCGTGCTTCTTCAAATGTTTTGGGACCAGGTCGAGGGTACACTCGCAACACATAGGCAAAACTGGCATTGTTATCGGTCTGATTGATCACGGGATCCAGTAATTGTCCGGCTTTGGGCGTCTGATTTCCTAAATTGGGGACCTGCTCCCATTCGAGACGAGCAGAGTCGGCAAACACGCGCTCTCCGAATGAAAGCGATTCATTTTTCCAATTCGAAGGCTTCGCTTTTAGACGAGCATGCAATTCATTCGCGGCATTCACATCCGAACAAAAAAAGAGCACGACATCGGCACTGGCCTTCCAGTTATATTTCTCCTTTTGCTTATTGAAGAGACGAAGCTGCCCGGCTGTATCGGATTGGGCCTTGTTCCAAACCTCCTGTTGCATGATCTCGAAGAAGAGATTACCATCTCGAAACTCCGTCAATTGATTGCGATACTCATCATTGAATGACTCCAGGTTGTTCTTGTAATACTCAACCATCTCATACTGCTCCCATTCCGTACGCACCTGCGCATGTGGCTTCAGTCCACTGCCATCGGGCTGATAGCGAAAGTTCGTGGCATACGAGATCCAGTCTGCTGTGGTATAATTCTTACGAGCAAGGTCTTTCCCGATGGTGAACAATACAGTATTTTTTTGAATCGTGCGTCCGGCTGCAGTCATCACTTTCAGATCAAGCAAGCTATCCGAATACTGCCAAAGAGCCGCTTCGGAATAAGCAGGACGACGCGCCCCCATTCGAGTTTGAATCAGTTCGTAAATGAAATCCTTTGCATTGCGCCAGCGATCATCAGCACGAACCAGCTGATCGATCTGCGTCTGCGTGGCAGGCGCGTTTAAATCAGTAGCCGGACGGGTGATGGATATCCGCTGCGCAATGTGCCATCCGTGACGCGTGAGAAAAGGAGCAGACAACTCATTATCCTTCGTCAGCGAGATGATCTTATTTTCAAAAGCCGGATCGAATTGTCCGACCCCAAACTCCATCATCTCGCCACCATTCGCAGCAGAAATGTAATCGTTGCTGTATAAGCGGGCCAATTCTCCGAATGCAGATCCTTTACGTAAAGCCTGATAAATTGAATCTGCCAATCGCTCTACGCGTTTTTTATCTGTATCGTCGGCGCCGGGAGGAAATGCTAACAGAATTTGTCTGACTTTAATGTTGCCGATGGCCGGGCGTTCGCCCAACACGCGGAAAATATGATAGCCGATATTAGACCGGACCCACTGACTGTTATTTCCAACTGCCGTCTGATAAATAGCCGACTCCATCTCGTAGGGAAGGGTAAAGGCCGTGATGTATCCGATACGGCCCTGGTTTTGAGCGACCGACGGATCATCCGAATATTCCGTTGCAAGCGATAAAATGTCCTGTCCGGCTTTCAGCTTCGCCTCCACCGCTGCTTTTCGTGTTTGTGCCCGAGCTGAATCAGGTTCCCGATTCAAGTTGCGGAAAGAAATGAACAGGTGTGCAACCTCCCGATCGGTCTGGCTGCGATCAAAGGCTTCTTTCTTGAGACGCTCCAGCAAAACAGGATCGGCCATATATTTATCGATAAGCTGTACGCGCAGATTTTCTACTTCCTGCTTGATGCCCGGAAGGGTGTCGTATCGACGGGCATAAGCCTCGCGAACTTTCATCTTAGCATTGACATACAGATCTAGATAGACTCGAATGGATTTCTCTTTGGAACTGACTGTGTCGGTGTTGTTTCGCTGATAGGCCAGCATGAAGTCCTTGGCATTTACTTCATGTGTTCCATACGTGAGCAATGTTTGAGCAGAGATACCTCCATGTAAAATCAACAGGGCGATTACAGCCGAGTAAATAGATCTCATATGTTCAGATTGATAGTCTAATTATTTCCGGTGCGTTGCAGCTCCAATATCTCATCCATTTGCTGAAAGGTGAGCTTCTTGGCAATGATCTTTTTATCCTTGTCCAACAGATATAAAGTCGGAAATGTCTGTACATCGAATAACTGGGAATAACTCGGGATCCCATTTTCAACGCGTTGCTTCTCCGTTTTTTTGGAATAATACACATGCGTCCAGCCCTTCAGCTGATTCGATTCGATAAAGTCAGTCCACATCTTCTGATCACCCTCCGTCTCTTTGGCTACGGCATAGATACCGATGTCTTGCTTGGACCATTTTTGTCGGTAGATCGTATCGATGCGGGGCAGTGTCTCTTTGCAATGACCGCAGGTTGGATCCCAAAAAACAAGCAGCGTGTAGTTAGCTTTCACATCATATAGCGAACGCATCGCACCGGTGGGGTCCGGCAATTCAACTTCCGCTGCAGGCGATTTCAGAATATTTGCCATCAAGCTATATGCACGGTCCTGCACCATCTTTCTTCCCTTCTCATCCAACCAAGGATAAGTCTTGTTCGAGATGTACTTTTCATACAAGTGCACGAGCACCGCATCCTCCCACATATACTGCTGTGTCAGATACCGGTTCAGGAATTTGACCAACAGCAATCGATTCATCTCCGAATTGATCTGGGCGTAGGCCATCATATAATCGATCTCGCGGATAACGGAATCCGACTCTGGACTAACAAGTTGCTTGAAATAGCGATCGACTTTCTCCTCGAAAAAAGGTGTATACGCCAAACGGCCATCCCAAAAATTAACCCCATCCCAAAAATGATCCTTGTAAAAACGAAAAGCAGCCAGCGAATCAGCCGCATTAGCAGGTCTTTTGAGGTTGGCCGGTAGTTCAGGTTCGCGCATGGCCTTCATCAAAGCACCCAAAAAGGTTTCGCCTTGATTATTGATGAGATTGAGCCGATAATCGTTCATCTCCTTCTCGGCAGCGAACAGTTCATTTCGGATGCTAACGGAATCAGCCTCACCTTGTTTGAGACGCTCTTGCAAGGAACGTATCCGAATGCCCAGATCGCGCATGGTCTGCTGATAGTTCAGGAAAGCAGTATTATCGGGCGATCGCTCGAATTGGATGGTTTGCGTGAGGGTAGAAGTGTCTGCCAGAATGCTGAAATGCTGTTGTTTGTCGACCAGCATCTCGAAAAATCCGGACTTGTTCGGATAGCCGATCAGGTAGATACCGCCGGGCAAAGATTTGGAACCCTTGAAAACTCCTTTGCTGTTCGCATCCAGTTTGACGGAATCAACGATCGGATAGGTTTTCCCGAAATAATGCCCCAGGTAGATGTACTGATTCTTGAACGGTTTCAGGGTAACCTGAATCTCGTAACCGGTTTGGGCAGATGCGGCGATACCGGTTATCAGGATCGCGAATAGGAGTAGTTTTCGGGTCATTTTGAGAAGGTAAAGTTAGCTGATCAAGGGTTAAAATGATCTAAAAATGAGTTGAGGTATATTCGCGTTCATGTCCCGCAAAAAACCCCTCCCCGTCCTCGAGAATATACTCGTCGAAAGCTATGCTGCCGAAGGCAAGAGCCTGGCCCGGGTCGAGGGAAAGGTGATCTTTATCGAACACGCCGTACCGGGCGATGTAGTTGACCTGCGGCTCACCAAGAGCAAAAAAGACTGGGCAGAAGGATTCCCGCTTCGCTATCGGAGTTATTCATCCGATCGCACCCAACCCTTCTGCGATCATTTCGGAACCTGCGGCGGCTGCCAATGGCAAATGCTGCCCTACGAAAAACAACTGCAGTACAAACACCAGCAAGTCGTCGATGTACTGACCCGTATCGGTCGTATTGAACTCCCGGAGATTCAACCGATTCGGGGCGCAGCCGAACAACGCTATTATCGTAATAAGATCGAATACACTTTCGGTACCCGCGAGTTCATCCCCAAGGAAAAAATGAGCGAAGCCGTGGAGATGGAAGAAACAAGAGGAGCCGCCGGATTTCATGCGCGCGGATTCTTCGATAAAGTAGTTCGCATCGATGCCTGTCACCTGCAGGCAGAACCCACAAATCGGATCCGAAACTTCATCAGTGAACTCGCTCAACAAAAAGAATGGACTTTCTACGATATCCGCGGACATGTCGGTTTCCTCCGCAACCTGCAACTACGTCTTTGTAGAAGCGGAGAATTGATGGTGAACGTGATCGTGGGTGAAGACGACCTGAGCAAGATTGAGGCCTTGATGCAATCGGTCAGCGATGCCTTCCCCGAGATCACTACCCTGCTCTATACGATCAATCTGAAATGGAACGACAGCATCTCCGATCTGAAGCCGGTGGCCTGGAAAGGTCCGGGTTACGTGATCGAAACCCTGGAAGATTTCTCCTTCAAGATCAGTCCCACCTCATTCTTTCAAACCAACACCCAACAGGCGGAAGTATTGTATCAGTTGACCCGGGAGTTTGCCGAACTGACCGGAAAAGAAGTGCTGTATGACCTTTATTGCGGCACCGGTAGCATCGGGATCTTTTGCAGCAAAAACGCCAAGAAGATCATCGGCGTGGAATTGATCGAAGCGGCGATCGACGATGCCAAGATCAATGCCGAACGAAACGGGATCGGGCATGCCGATTTTTTTGCAGGCGATGTGATCGACATCTGCAACGATGCTTTTTTCGATCAACATGGCCGCCCCGACGTGATCATCACCGACCCACCCCGCGCCGGGATGCACGACAAACTGGTGCAGAAGATCCTGGATATGGAAGCGCCTCTGGTTGTTTATGTCAGTTGTAATCCGGCTACACAGGCCCGCGACCTGCAGCGACTCACCGAGAAATATACCGTCACTCGTGTTCAACCGGTCGACCTCTTCCCCCACACCCTGCACATTGAAAACATCGTGCAACTCCGATTAACCCGCGCGATACAGTAACTTTGCGGGATGTCCTTCGAATACACGAGACCCGAGCCCTTTCCACCCATCGTCAAAAATCTCATCATCATCAACGCGCTGGTATTTGTAGCGCAGTTGGTGTTGGACAGTCAATATCAACTCACACAGCTTTTTGCACTCCACCCGGTTGACAGTCCTGAATTCAAGCCTTATCAGATTGCGACGCATATGTTCACCCATTCGCCGCAACTGCTATTTCACATCCTCTTCAATATGCTTACTCTTTGGATGTTCGGACGGGTACTGGAGAACTATTGGGGTGGCAAACGATTTTTATTTTTTTACCTGATCAGTGGAGTCGGTGCCGCCGCCTGTCACTTACTTGTTCAACATATTCAGTACGACCCTAAACTGATGAATGATATCTACGAGGCTTATTATGCAGATGACCAAGCCACAGCCCAAGCGCTTATCCAACAGGCAGGATTTCTAGCCCCGGCCGTCGGCGCTTCGGGTGCGATCATGGGCGTGATGGCGGCTTTCGCATATACCTTCCCCAATACGGAACTCTATATCATGTTCATCCCCTTTCCGGTGAAAGCCAAATGGGCGGTAATCGGACTGGCCTGTATCGACCTGTTCGGCGGGGTAGCCAGCATCAGTGGCGACAACATCGCTCACTTTGCGCACCTCGGTGGAGCCCTCACCGGATTTTTACTTGTACTCTATTGGAACAAAACGAACCGGAGATCGTTGTTCTGATCGTAAGCGCTTCGCTCTATGCCTCTTCCCGAATTTTATCAAGAAAGACTATCCCTGGGTGATCGAAAGAACGCCCTCACCCGTCTCATTGCCATTCACCTCACCGTATTCATCACCCTGATGATGGCGCGGACCTATTTCTACTTCACTCGACCGGATGAAGCTACGGCCCTGGGCGATTTCACAAGGCAGTTCTTCACCTGGTTCGGATTGCCCGATACCTGGAAAGAATGGCTTCTGAAACCATGGACCTTACTCTCCGCACCGTTTTCGCATCTGAGTGTGTGGACCGTATTCGGTAATATGCTCTGGCTCTGGTCGTTCGGCTATATTCTTCAAGATCTCAGCGGTAACCGCAAGATCATTCCCCTTTTCCTCTACGGATCCATCTTCGGTTGCATCACGTTCTTATTGCTGCCCGGCTCGAATGAATATTATTTCGGCGCCACCGCTGGCGTGGGCGCCATCGCCATTGCGACCACCTTCATCTCTCCGTATTACCGCATCTTCCCGCTATTGGGTGGGGGCATTCCGCTGTGGGGACTTACCCTGTTCTACATCCTCAGCACCCTGAGCTCATTGAACAGTTATACGCTGGCAGGGGCGTTGCCGCAGGTATCCGGACTTATCGCCGGGCTGGTCTATTATCTCGTACTAAGGGAAGGAATCGATATGACCGAATGGATGAGCCGCTTGTTCGATTGGTTCAATGAACTTTTCAACCCCGAAAAACAGATCCGCCGTCCTGATAAAGGGAAATTGTATTACATGTCCAATCATCCCCCATTCAAAAAGACAGCGAACGTAACACAGGAGCGGATCGATGCAATATTGGATAAGATCGGTCAGCAAGGCATAGATAGCCTCAGCGAAGAGGAAAAAAAGATCCTCAACCGGTCGCGTAACGAATTGGATTAACGAACGGCATCGATGGCCTTGCAAAGGGCCTCGCCAATTCCTTCTACAGTTCCTTCACCTGCGATGGATTGAGATTTACCGGATTGCTGATAATAGCCGGCAACGGGACTGGTTTCCTGAGTATATACGGAGAATCGTTTGCGGATGACGGCCTCATCGGTGTCGTCGGTTCGGCCGGAGGTTAACCCACGATTCAACAAACGACGCACCAATTCTTCTTCGGTGACTTCCAGGGCCAAAACCAATGATATGGAGGTGTTTCGTTCGGCAAGCAGTTGGTCGAGCGCCTCAGCCTGTGCAACCGTACGGGGAAATCCGTCGAATAGAAAGCCCGCCGCATCGGGGTTTTGATCGAAATAAGCGCCTACCATGCCGATAACGACCGCGTCGGGTACCAGCTGACCAGCATCGATGTAGCGTTTGGCTTCCATTCCGAGGGTGGTTTGGTCGGCGATCTCTTTACGAAGCAGGTTTCCGGTGGAAAGGTGCTTCAGGCCGTAACGGGCCACCAAATTGTCGGATTGGGTTCCTTTACCACTGCCCGGAGGGCCGAATAAGACGAGGTTGAACATGGGGATGAGGCGATTCGAATTGGGACAAATTTATCGCACGCGCGCCGATTTTCCGAGAGAAAATATGGCCCATCCTTAACAAGTGTCAGTACGGATTTTCCGGGGAAATCCATGAATTTTGTCGAGTGAGAAACCCCATCCTCCTGATTGCCGCAGTTTTTATGTCGTTGACAAGCATTCATTGCGGTGCCCAGTCCAACAATCGTTCAGCCACAAAACCCGTCATGGAAAAAAAGAATCCCATCTATTCGCATACCGATTCCAACAAAGTGAACTTACCAGAGGAGGAGTGGAAGAAGATGTTACCGGCTGATGTGTTTTACATCGCGCGAATGAAAGGAACGGAGCGTCCCTGGACCAGTCCCTTCGAAAAGCACAAAGAGATCGGTACCTATTACTGTGCAGCTTGTGGCAATCCTTTATTCAAGAGCGATACGAAGTTTGAAAGCGGATGTGGCTGGCCGAGTTTTTACGAACCGCTTGGAAAAGGAAATATCATTTACACGCCGGATAACAGTCATGGTATGAGCCGCACCGAAGTGCAATGCGGTCGATGCAAAGCGCATCTGGGCCACGTATTCGATGATGGTCCGCCCCCCACCGGACTTCGCTATTGCATCAATGGGGTGATATTGGATTTTAAGAAAGGGGATGGGAAGAAGTAGAAGTTAGAAGGTTCATGGTTTAACCACATTCTACATTAAACTTTCTGCACTCTACGCTTCTAGCGTGCCGGCAAAAACATCCAACACAGAAAATAAATAGCCGCCATCGCCGCGGAGGAGATACCGAATGTAATCCCGCCGATGGCGAAAAATCCGATCAGAAAGATCACGCGGATCAAACCGGCAGAGGTTCCAAGCGAACGAGCAATCCCGGACAGCACGCCACCCATCATTTTATTGTTTACATCGCGGTACATAAAAAAAATTATCATTAAAGTTAACGTGAAATAGTTAATGAGTCACTAGCACCAATCAATAATTGGAGAATAAATAGTACATTTCATATTGACATACTCAAATACAATAAATACTATGAATAAGATTTTTTTAGCCCTCCTATTGACAATTTCAATTCAAACCATACAAGCACAACGACTGATGGGGAGTAACCGATCGACCGTGGGCTATATTGAGAATGGCCGGGTGATGAGTAGCTCGCGCAGTACCATCGGATACATCGATGACGGACGAGTCATGAACAGCTCGCGAAGCACCATCGGTTACATAAACGATGGACGAGTTATGAATAGTTCGCGCGCCACCATCGGCTACATCGACGACGGCCGTGTGATGAATAGCTCACGTAGCACTATCGGTTACATCGAAGATGGCCGTGTCCTGAACAGCTCCCGCAGCACCCTCGGATATTTCGAAGGCGTCCGCCGAATCGACGCGGCTTTATTTTTCTTCTTTTTCTTCTACTAACGTAGAGTAGAAAGTAGAATGTGGAAGATTTAAGGCCCCTGCTAACCCTATAGTTTGTACATTCTACCATCCACCTTCTACCTTCTACTTTTCCATTAATTTCGCGCTATGAAAGCGCCCAAACTCTCCCAGCTGGCTGAAACCCTGATCGGCTCCGAGATCGTCAAATTGGGCGCCGAGATCAAAGAGCGCATCCGTCAGGGTGCCAGGGTCTATAATTTCACCGTGGGCGACTTCGATCCATCCGTCTTCCCCATCCCTGCCGAACTCCAACAACTCATCGAAAAAGCCTACCAGGAAAAGCATACGAACTACCCGATGGCCGAAGGCAACATCGAACTGCGCCAGGGCCTGAAATCCTTCATTAAACACTACCAAGGGCTCGACTATGAAATGTCTGAGATCCTGGTCGCCTCCGGTGGCCGTCCCCTCATTTACACCATCTTCCGAACCATCTGTGACGAAGGCGACCGCATCGTTTACGCCGTTCCCTCCTGGAACAACAACCATTACACGCATTTCGTAGAGGCAGAACATGTAGTACTCGAAGCGAAAGCGGAAAATAACTTCATGCCTACGGCGGCCGAACTGAAACCGCACCTGGCCGGCGCCACCCTGCTGGCCCTCTGCTCCCCGCAAAATCCCACCGGCACCACCTTCAGAAAAGAAGAACTGGAAGCCATCTGCGACCTCGTCCTCGAAGAGAATGCCAAACGCGGCGACGAGCAGAAAAAACTCTACGTGATGTTCGACCAGATGTACTGGCACCTCACATATGGCGATATTGAGCACCACGACCCCGTATCGCTTCGTCCGGCCATGAAAGACTACACCATCTTTGTGGATGCGATCAGTAAAGTGTTCTCCTCAACTGGTCTTCGTGTGGGTTGGGGACTCGGTCCGGCACCTGTCATCGCCAAAATGAAATCCATCCTCACGCACATGGGCGCCTGGGCCCCGATGGCTGAACAAAAAGGATTGGCCGACTACCTCAACGATTTTCCCTCCATCGACCGATACCTCAAGCATTTCAAATCAGAAGTCCTATTTCGACTGAACAGCATCCACGACGGTATCATAGCCCTCAAACAGGATGGATACCCCCTCGATGCCATCGCACCGGAAGCAGCCATCTATCTCACCGTCAAAGTCGATCTGAAAGGATGGAAGAAAGCTGACGGATCCGTTCTTGCGGAACAAAGTGACGTAACACATTTCCTATTGAACGAAGCATCACTGGCTCTCGTTCCCTTCTACGCATTCGGTAGCGATCGGGAAAACCCCTGGTATCGCCTCAGCGTAGGTACCTGTAAAAAAGAGGAGATCGGTGAAATGCTGGGTAAACTCCGTGCAGCGCTGGGAACCTTGATCAAACCCTGATCAGTTCTTTCCGATGAGAAAACGAAAGGGTCGCAATTGATCGCGGCTGGCCTCTTGAAGAATCTTCTTGGGAGATAGTGTGATGTGATTACGATCGACCAGTTGATATGCGCGTGCAAAATCATCATCGCTTAACCGCTCCCGCAGCCATTGCGTCATCCGACGATGCTCCGTTGCCTGTGTGTCCCCAAAAAGGACGAGTAAATGATGTTTCGACACGCGTTGCATGATCAATATCCCGACATGCCCTTGTGGCTCGGGCAACCACAGTTTTTTCCGCCTTTACCGCCCCCCGAATAATAATTCCGGTTGCAGGCAAGCAATACTACGGAGAGAAAAACCACAAATATTGTTCTGTAGAAGATTCGCATGGGATTCGGCTTTCAAAATAAAACTATTTTGAGCACAGTTTCGTATGCCGCACGTTAAAAATAACAATTCAAGGAGGGTTTTGGTTGCCCCGCTCGACTGGGGACTGGGACATGCCACCCGGTGTATCCCCCTGATCCGTCGCCTTCTGCGTGACGGCCATCAGATTTTCCTGGCCGGAAGCGGCCCATCCGGTCAATTACTCCGATCCGAATTCCCGGATCTGCCCTATTCCGAGATCCCTTCCCATTCCGTCCGCTACGCCCGATCGGGACGAGGCTTATTCTGGATGATCCTCAAACAAATCCCAGCACTGAGCCAACAGATCCGTTCAGAGAAAAAATGGCTTAAAGAATTCATCAATACACAACCGATCGATCAGATCATATCTGATAATCGGTACGGACTCCATCACCACGGTACCCAAAATATTTTGATCACGCATCAACTCGGATTGCGATCCGGCATCGGTAGCTGGGCCGATCAGGTGCTGCAATGGATGTTGATCCGGCTGCTGAAACGCTTTCACGAAATATGGGTTCCGGATCATGAAGATGAACCCAACTTCAGCGGCGAATTAGGTCACCCAAAATATAAACCACCGGTGCCCGTGAAATACATCGGTCCGCTAAGTCGGTTTACGCAGACAAACAGATGCTACACTCCAAAAAAGATCACGGTTGTTTTATCCGGACCCGAGCCACAACGAACACTGCTGGAAGAAAAATGCTTAGGCGAATTGAATGATTGGGATGGTCCAGTGACGATCGTTAGAGGATTACCCAACGGCAGTAATACCCTACAAGCGCCTGCACATTGGAAAATATCAGATCATCTTTCAATCGATGCATTACAGCAAGAAATCGAAGAAGCGGAACATTTCATTTCGCGCTGTGGCTACAGCACGATCATGGATCTTGCTGTACTGAACAAAAAAGCAATATTGATTCCAACACCTGGTCAGCCCGAACAGGAGTATCTGGCGAGTCGGATGAAAGAACGATCACAGTATGTTATTATTGATCAACAACAAGATCTACGCGAAGTAGTTGAAATAGCAAGCAGGAAGTCGGTAGCAGATGATAAATTTGCCGCCAGATGAATCCTCAATCCCGCGCCCACATCGGTGTACTGTTCACCAATTTCTTTTTTGCGCTGAACCTGAGTCTGGTTCAATTCATCTCTCCCGAACCGTTAGGCCCTTATGGCGTAAATCTTTTTCGCGTTGGCGGGAGTCTGCTGCTGTTTTGGATGATGGCAAGCATCAATCGATCCGCCGAGGAAAAACCGATACGTAAGAAAGACTGGGGTCGACTCGCACTTTGCGGATTCACCGGCATTTTTCTGAATCAGACGCTGTTCATCAAGGGACTAACGATGACCTCAACAATCCATGCAGCTCTCCTGATGCTAAGTACGCCGCTTTTGATCACCGGACTGGCCGCTTTTCTACTCAGAGAAAAATTACGCTGGATTCAATTGGTCGGATTGATGTTGGGACTAACCGGTGCCACTATTTTAATCATGGATCGAACCGACATGGGGGCTGATTCAATGGTAGGGGACGGACTCATCATCATCAACGCGATCTCCTACGCGATCTATTTCATCCTAGTGAAACCACTGATGCAATATTATCCGCCTACGCAAGTGATCCGCTGGGTATTCACATTCGGCGCTATCGGTATCATCCCCTTCGGCATCCCACAAGCGCTGGACCTGCAAGAAAGCGGCATGCATATGCAGGAAATTTTGGCACTCGGCACCGTTGTTATTTTCGGCACCTATTTTGCTTACCTGCTGAATATTCGAGGGATACAAGTATTGGGTGCCGGCATCACCGGATCGTATATTTATTTTCAGCCCGTCTTTGCAACGATCATCGCGATCCTTTTTCTGAATGATCATCCCACGCCCGGAAAATTAGTGGCCGGGGGACTCATATTTTTGGGCGTGTATTTGAATAGCAGAAGAAACTTCGCATGAATAACAATCAATTCGATCTCAACGTTCATCCCTCATCCCTAAACAATAAGCGCCTCTTGCTCATGCGGCATGCGAAGACGGAGTCGCCATACACACTCAAACGCGACTTCGATCGGTTGCTAACCAAAACCGGCGAAGTCGATGCACAAAAAATGGGGGACTGGCTAAAAAATCAGCAACTCTCTATCGATCAGATACTATCCAGTTCGGCGGAACGGACTAGGCAAACCGCCCTGATCGTAGCCGCTGCGATCGGAATAGAAAACGCATCAATCGAATTCAAAGATGAACTCTATCATGCAACACCCGACGTGTTCTTTGATGTTATCCGCGGGGTGTCGAATACAGTGAATACTTTAGTGATTGTTTCACATAACGACGGCATAACGCATTTTGCCAACCAACTCACCGATGCCCGCATCGATCATATGCAACCAGGATCGGTGTTTGTAATTGAATGTGCAATCAATACTTGGAAGGAGTTCCACCAGGCCAAAAAAAATTTTTGCTATTACCGGCAACCTTAGCTACTCCCACCTTGCTCTGAATCCTCTGCAATCAATGTGGATCATCTGCTTGTTAAAGAAGCCACCTTTTTCTTTGTAGATACCCAAACCACCTTTATTGACGATGATCTCCTGATCTAATATTTTATATACTATATCCAAGTCTTTTCCATCGGACTTTCCATCGCGATTCACATCGTATACAATGAAATCAATGGCTTGCCCCTGTAAGTGAAGACTCTCCGAAGCCGCTCCATTAAAATACACCAGCAGATTATTCAGCCATTTATGTCGCTTGGTGCTGATCACCATCAAATTGGGTGAATAACCTCGCTTCCGAAGCGTCTCTTTTACTGTTTGATAACATTGAAGGACAGTTGGTTCGACCAAACGCGTATTATTCAAATACAAGAAAAACAACATCAACAACAAAAGCAGAAACACTACAAACACATATAAAAATCTCCGGATCATGTACTAAAGAATACATAATGAAAATGCATCAATTCACAGTCAAGATCGTCTTTAATTTATCGCTTTCAAAAATCTTTCCGGGGGATATGGCTTTTTCATCTAATGGGATATCATCCCCGAATCGATCACGGAGTATCTTACGCGTCAATTCGCCGGACAGATCGAAATCGCTGAACAAATCCAACGAAGCCAGTTCGATTTGAGTAGCACGAGCATACACCTTCCAGACCAGTTCGGAGCAATAGATCCGATCGTCTGACCACTGAAATGTGAAATCGTATTTTTTCCCAATGTGTTTCTTGCCTTCTTTTTTCATTTGTTGTATCACAGCTGGAGTCAACACCATCTCTGCATTCTTGAGTCGCTTGGCTACGTAATGCCTTCCATCTCCCTGACTGATCCACTTCTCTAATGGAGTGATGCGCACCGGCTGAACCGCCTCCAGCACAAAAGATTTACCACTATCCTGAAAAAATATTCCGCAATGAGAATACGGTGAACGCGTGGCTGCCTGTATGGCCGCTCCTTGGCCCGAACGCGATACCTGGAACAAAATATCACCCTCCTGCAGCTCCCCTCGCTTATCCTGCCCCACCTTCGATGGGCCGCTCTGCTTTTGCGCCGCAGAACGATCCGCGCATCCGGCGATCAACAACAAAATCACAACGGCGACCACCACACCGAGAAAGCGCTGCAAATAACTTCCGAAATAATTGACTGATCTAACTGGCATATGTGAATCTTCAACGAGCAAACAGGAGAGAAAATTGTAAAGAAAAATTTAAATCTCTACGCTACTAGGAATATAGTTTGAAAATGAAAGATTGGGATTTGGGTTAGTTGTTTAAACAAACTTCCATATTCAATCCTCTATCTTCCTACTCCTAATACCCTCTCTCATTCCGACCTTCCATGTAATTCATAAAGGCACGATTCACGACGCGGTTCCCTCCGGGTGTGGGATAATTACCGGTGAAGTACCAGTCACCCCGATTATTAGGACAAGACTTATGTAAATTCTCAATGTTCTGGAAGATCACCTGCACCGGAATATTCAACTCGGGCGGCGTGATCAGCAATGCGATCTCCTGCGTCAACTCATCGGTAGAGAAATGGCTGTAGAACTCCTTTACTACATTAACCGTATGCAATTCGCCGGCCGCTTCCAATGATCGACAACGATCCAATAACTCCTCCATCATTCCGGTCAATCCTTTTTTCTTTGCCAACGATACCGCTGCATTGAAGGCAATGAAATCGCCCATCTTACTCATATCGATACCGTAGCAATCCGGATAACGGATCTGCGGACAAGAAGAAACCACCACGATCTTTTTCGGCTTCAAACGAGATAACATCCGAATGATGCTCTCGCGAAGCGTCGTTCCCCGAACAATCGAATCATCGATCACCACCAGTGCATCCTCGTTGGCACGGATCGTTCCGTATGTAATATCATACACGTGCTGCACCATCTCATTGCGACTGGCATCCTCGGTGATGAACGTCCGCATCTTCACATCCTTGATCGCGATCTTCTCGATACGGATCTTACGGGTGATCATCTCGCGCAGCTTCTCCTCATCAAAATCCTTACCCCAGCTAAGAATCCGCTCCAGTTTGATCTGATTCAAATAATCCTCCATCCCCTTCAGCAATCCGTAAAACGCCACTTCTGCTGTATTTGGAATAAAGGAAAACTTGGTGTTCTTCAGATCATGATCAATCGCGGTAAGCACCTGCTCACTCAGATTGTACCCAAGCGCCAAGCGTTCCTGATAGATCTTCTCGTCACTGCCCCTCGAAAAATAGATCCGCTCGAAACTGCAAGCGAGTCGGGTCTTCGGTTCTAAAATTTGCTTCAGCTCCACTACTCCTTTCTCATTGACGATCAGCGCTTGACCAGGCATCAATTCCTTGACCTCATTCTCTCCCACATTGAAACAAGTACGGATCGCCGCACGCTCGGATGCACCTACTACCACTTCATCATCCATATAATAATAAGCTGGTCGGATACCATGCGCATCGCGGAATAAAAATCCGATACCATTGCCCGTAGCACCCCCCACAAAAAATCCGCCATCCAGCATTGGAAGCGTTTGTTTCAATACCTGCTCGATATTCATTTGTTCGGGCGACTTCTCATCTACCTCACACAGACGAGTATACATCAGTTCGATCATTGCCGCGAGATCGCTGAAACGAACTGACTCCTGTGGTACTTTGCCGGTAGCAGCATACAATTCCTCAGCGTTGACAATATTGAAATTACCGGCAAGAGCCAGATTACGAGCCGGTATCGTATCCCGACTGATGAAAGGATGGCAGTACTCAACCTTGTTCTTTCCCTGGGTTCCGTATCGCAAGTGACCGATCATCAGTTCGCCCAGGTAATTCAAATGTCCTTTTAGCAGACCGGGTTGATTCTTGATCTGCGGATGATATTTCTCGAGCTCACTTACTTCCTGTCCGATCTGTTGAAATATATCTGCGATGGCCTGTTGTGCGTTACTTCGCAAGCGATTCATGAACGGATAACCCGGTTCCACATTCAATTTCACCGTCGCAATGCCGGCCCCGTCCTGTCCCCGGTTATGTTGCTTCTCCATCAGCAGATAAAGCTTGTTCAGTCCCCACAGGGCTGTACCATACCGCTGTTGATAATACGAAAAAGGTTTACGCAAACGAATGAAGGCCAGGCCGCATTCGTGTTTTATGGGATCGCTCATATAGTTCGAAAATCAAATTTAACTCGGTTCGTATCAACAAAAAACCGCCCGAAGGCGGCTATATCAATTCTTTGGTTCAAATTTTTTCAGCAGCGGACAGTCTTCGGCAGTCTGCGGATCCAACATCACGTAGTAAGTGGGCAGTTTGCCTTGCAACCACTTGTCCAGGGTACGAGCTTTTTTCTCCTCCAGCGCGAACTGTGAGATCTTGCTGTAATCATCGTTGAGATTCATGCGGTGCGGTTGACTGCGTGATTTCAGGTGCACGATCCGAACACCTTTCTTCCCTTGCTCGCTTTCATACTCCACCGGCTTGGAATATTCACCGACTTTCATTTTGTCGAGCATACTGACCAATGCCTTATCGAGCTGATCGATGGTAACAAATGTTGATCCGTCGCGGCCGGTCAGATACGGACCGGTATACTTGGCTGCCTCATCATCACTGTATTTCGTGCCGGCCTCGTTAAAGGTCAGATCACCTTTGATCACTTTGGCGCGAACGGAATCCAATTTGACTTTTGCCGCACCGATCTCTTCTTCAGTTACCGGTGGAATACGCAGGATGTGGCGGATCACCGCATCGTCACCATTACGCTGCACCATCTGAATGATATGATATCCGAACTTCGACTTAACAGGAGAGGAAATTTCCCCTTCCTTCAGTCGGAACGCCGTTGAAAGGAATATGGGATCCCAGGTCTTCTCTGTACGATTCACCTGATATTGACCGCCTCGATCTTTACTACCCGGATCTTCGGAAACACGCTTGGCCATTTGATCGAAGGTGACCACTTTCAGCTCGATCTGCTTCTTGTAGTTATTCATCTCGCCTACGATGTACTGTTCGATATCGCGTGAGGCCTTCGGATAAACAATGATCTGACCGATCTCCAACTCCGACTCATAAAAAGGCAGACTGTCTTTCGGAATATTTTCAAAATAAGTCTTCACTTCCACCGGCGTGATGCGAACGTTCTCTACGATCTTACGTTGCATAGCCTGAGCAAATTTTTGCTCCTTTACGGATTCTCTTGCGTCGTCCTTGATCTGATAGATCGACTTACCGGCTACTTCTTCAAGCGCTTCCTGGCTTCCGAATTGATTGATATAACTGCGGATACGATTGTCCAGATCCGCCTCCACTTCTTCATCCGTCACCGGCAATGAATCCTTCATGGCCTGCAACATCATCACTTTGGAGATGATGGCCTGCTCGGTCAAAATACATTCACCATTTTCGGGCACGGTTCCACCCTGACGAGCGATATCGGCCAAGGAGTTTTTAATATCAGAAAGTAAAATGATCCGGTCTCCCACAATCGCCGTCACCTTGTCGGTCACGACTTTTTTGGGTTGTGCCAGAGCGGCAAGGCTGACACTCAATAAAGTCAGCACGAATAAGAACGTCCGTTTACGCATAGCTTTCAAAACTAATGGGGCAGCGGGTTCATCCGAACTGCCCGGATTCCATTTAACAAAACCTTTTTATCAGAGTGTACGCTTCACTTCCTCCTGCTCGTATGCTTCCACCACGTCGCCCACTTTGATATCCGTATAATTCTTGATCGTCAATCCGCATTCCATACCGGTCGATACATCCTTCACATCATCCTTGAATCGCTTCAACGAGGCGAGTTCAGCCTGTACCCCTTCAGCAGTCGGATAGATCACGATACCGTCACGGATCAAGCGCACTTTCGAGTCGCGTTTGATTTTTCCGTCACGCACATAACAACCGGCAACCGTAGCCTTGTCGAATTTGAATACCTCGCGGATCTCCACATTCGCCACGATCTTCTCCTGCACCTTCGGCTCCAACATTCCCTCCATCGCGCTCTTGACTTCTTCGATGGCGTTGTAGATGATGGAATACATCTTGATCTCGATACCGGCATTCTCCGCCAGCTTCGAGGCTTGGAGTGAAGGACGAACGTTGAACGCGATCACGATCGCATCGGAGGCTTCCGCCAGCACGATATCGCTCTCGTTGATCTGTCCGACCCCTTTGTGGATCACACTGACCAGGATCTCCTGCGTCGAAAGCTTCTGCAAGGAGTCACTGAGGGCTTCCACCGATCCGTCCACGTCACCTTTGATAATGACTTTAAGTTCTTTAAAGCTGCCCAATGCCAAACGACGACCGATCTCATCGAGCGTGATGTGTTTCTTCGTACGAATACCCTGCTCGCGCAAGATCTGTGCACGACGGTTCGCGATCTCTTTTGCTTCCGCCTCATCTTCATAGACACGGAATTTCTCCCCTGCCTGCGGCGCACCATTCAATCCCAATACGACAGAAGGAACAGAAGGACCTGCTTCCTCTTGTTTTTTATTCCGTTCGTTGAACATCGCTTTGACGCGTCCATAATATTGTCCGCTCACGATCAAATCTCCGGGTTGCAGTGTTCCGTTCTCCACCAGCAAGGTGGCCACGAATCCGCGCCCTTTATCCAACGATGCCTCGATGATCGTACCGCTGGCCTCCCGATCGGGATTGGCTTTCAGGTCGAGCAGTTCGGCTTCCAACAAAATCTTCTCAAGAAGTTTATCGACATTCAAGCCCGACTTGGCCGCTACTTCCTGGCACTGGAACTTACCGCCCCATTCTTCGACCAGGATGTTCATTTGCGACAATTGCTCATAGATCTTCTGTGGGTTCGCGCCATCTTTATCGATCTTGTTGACCGCAAAGATCATTGGCACACCCGCTGCTTGCGCGTGACTGATCGCCTCGCGCGTCTGTGGCATCACCGCATCATCGGCCGCTACCACGATCACCGCGATATCGGTCACCTTGGCACCACGAGCACGCATGGCCGTAAAGGCTTCGTGACCCGGTGTATCCAGGAATGTGATATCCTTTCCATTGGCTAATTCCACCCGGTAAGCACCGATGTGCTGGGTGATCCCTCCGGCCTCACCGGCAACCACATTCGCACTACGGATATAGTCGAGCAATGAAGTTTTACCATGGTCAACGTGACCCATGATGGTCACGATCGGAGAACGATGCTGCAATTCATCTTCCTCATCGGCCTCGTACTCTTCCTCCATCTCCATCTGCTTCTCCATGTCGATGAATGACACATCGAATCCAAATTCACCGGCTACCAGTTCGATCACCTCCGCATCCAAACGCTGGTTGATCGACACCATGATACCGAGACTCATACACTTACTGATCACTTCAGCAAAGCTTACGTTCATCAAACTCGCGAGCTCACTCACACTGATGAACTCTGTAACCTGTAATTTATTATCAACCAATTCTGCGCCGCGGGCCTCCGCCATCTCCTGGCGCTTTTCCCGACGAAGCTTGGCTTTAAGTTTTCCTTTACCACCACCGCCTCCGGAGAGTTTGGCCTGTGTTTCCTGGATTTTTTTCTGGATCTCTTTTTCGTCGATGGTTTGTCCATCGCGACGAGCCGTAAACGCCGTACGCTCTCTACGTCCGGCCATACCGCCGCGACCCCGTGTGAATCCGCCGGCACCTGCTGGCTGATCGGGGTTGACGAAAGTTTGATGACCGGGTGTTTCCCGCTTGGAAATAGGAATACGCGCGCGCTTCTTTTTATCATCCCGAACCGGACGTGTATCACTGGTAGTAGGCAGATCGATCTTACCCATGATCTTGGGACCGGAAAGTCTTTGCACCTCGATGTTTTCGATCGTCGGCGGAGCAGGCGGAGTAGTTGGTGCAGGGGGCACTGCAGCTGCTACAGGCGATGGTGCTGGTGCGGTTTCAGGCACGGCAGCCGTCGGTGCAGTCTCAGCAACAGGCTCTTCTGATTTTGCTTTCTTGGTGGACTTCTTCGGCTTTCCTTCTTCCGCAGCGACTGAAGGAGCGGACTTCGTTACTTCGGGTGTTTCCTCTTTTTTAGCCTTGGTCGTTTTCTTTGGTCGGGTAGAGGACTCCACTGCATCCAGATCGATCTTGGTCACCACTTTTGGACCTTCCAATTCCGGCGCTTCGATTTTTACTGTTTCCTCCACCTTCGGCTCCTCTTTCTTAGCCGGCGATTTCTTCGTTTCCTTCTTGAAGGTTATTTCTTCTTCCTCCTTCTTCTTCTTGGCATCCGCCACCGCGCCCTTGGGCAACTCGAGCTGATCGCTCTTCATTTTCGCAGCCTTGTCGCTCTGGAATTCCTGTTGCAGCGAGCGGTACATGTCCTCGCTCAACTTCGATGTAGGCTTTAGATCATCTTTCGAGAATCCTTTGCCCGCGAGGAAGTCGATCAGGGTATCCTGACCAATGTTGAATTCCTTGGCAGCGGCCAGGAGACGGGGAAGTTTCAATTCTGACATTCGGTTCTTTTAATGCTTACGTTTGGTTCTTCTAGGATCGGATCTTTTAAAAAAATTATTCTTTGTCCATCTCTTCCTGGAGCACACGACGGATATCCGCAATGGTCTCTTTCTCGAGATCGGTACGACGCTCCAGTTCTTCATCAGTCAGGTCGAGTACACTACGGGCTGTATCACATCCCACACGCTTGAGCTCGTCGATGATCCACGCATCGATCTCATCGGTGAATTCTTCCAGATCGATGTCGAATCCGCCATCCACATCTTCCTCCGTATCGCGGTACACATCCAATTCATATCCGGTCAGCTCAGTGGCCAGTTTGATATTCACACCACGGCGACCGATCGCGAGTGAAACCTGATCGGGCTGCAGGAAGATATTCGCATGCTTGCGATCAGTATCCAACTCCATACTCGTGATACGGGCAGGCGTGAGTGAACGCTGGATCAGCAATTGAATGTTCTGCGTATAGTTGATCACATCGATGTTCTCATTCTTCAGTTCGCGTACGATACCATGGATACGGCTTCCTTTCATACCCACACAGGCACCCACCGGATCGATACGGTCGTCGTATGACTCCACGGCCACTTTCGCCCGCTCGCCGGGCTCACGTACGATCTTCTTCACCACGATGAGTCCGTCAAAAATCTCCGGTACCTCGATCTCCATGAGTTTCGCCAGGAATTCAGGCGCGGTACGAGAAAGGATGATCACCGGACTGTTATTCTTCATATCAACGCGACGTACTACGGCACGAACCGATTCGCCTTTCTTGAAGTAATCCTGTGGGATCTGCTCACTCTTCGGAAGAATCAATTCATTTCCTTCCTCATCGAGCAATAAGATCTCCTTTTTCCAGATCTGATACACTTCCGCGCTGATGATGTCACCGATGCGGTCATTGTATTTTTTGGCAAGTGCGTTTTTCTTCAGATCACCGATGCGACTGGCCAAGGTTTGCTTGGCAGCCAGGATAGCACGACGACCGAAATCCAACAGGTCGATCTCTTCGTAGAGTTCCTCACCCACTTCGAAATCCGGTTCGATCTTGACAGCGTCGGAATAGCCGACTTGCGCCAGCGGATCTTCCACCGTACCATCTTCTACGATCATCCGGTGACGGATGATCTCGAGGTCGCCTTTTTCGGCGTTCACAATGACATCGAAGTTTTCATCACTGCCGTATTTTTTACGCAACAGCGTCTTGAAAACATCTTCCACTACTTTCATCATAGTGGGCCGGTCGATATTTTCCGCTTCCTTGAAATCCTGGAAGGCATCGATCAGGTTGATACTGGCCATGGTCGTTTTTGTTTAGGTCGCTTAAAAAGTGATTTGTATGGTTGTTGTTTTAATCTCGTTGAATGCAAACGTGTGCTGTTTTACCTCCTGCTTCTTTCCTTTTCCTTTCACCTCCTCCACCGTGAAGCCGGATTCAGTCACCCCGGTCAACTTTCCCTCTACTTTGGATCCATCCGGTAATACCACCTCCACCGATCGGCCGACATTCTTTACATACTGCCGGTACAACTTCAGCGGCTCACCCACCCCCGGGGAGGATAATTCCAGCGAAAACTCCCCGTCCGGCAAAATGCCCTCTTCCACCAGTTGCCGGTACAGCGCCCGGTTGTAACGGATGAGGGTTTCGACGCTAACTCCTTGATCCCCATCGATATACAAACGAAAATTCAGGGTAGGTTTCACCCGTATATCGACCAGAAACAGGCTTTGATCTTCAGCGATCAGCGCCTCCACGCGGCTCCGGACAGCCTCTATGACTTCCAAATTGCTCATATACTAAAAAAGCAGAAGGGAACGTCTCCGTTCCCTTCTCACAGTTTGCAGGTGCAAAGATAGGGGGAAAATGTACGTAAAACAAGTTTTGGCCGGGGACGTCTTAGGCAAGCTTGGCGCTCGAGTATATATCGATCATCTCAAGGGCCGTGGCCGCGAACTCGCCCCCCTTGTTCATCCGGGTCGGACAGGCCCGCTCCAGCGCATGCTCATCCGTAAAGGTGGTAAGTACTCCAAAGATGATCGGGATGGTGGCAACCGTCGACAGCTGACTCAATCCCTGCGTAACATAGTCACAAACAAATTGATAATGATCGGTCTCGCCTTTGATCACAGCACCCAGCACAATGATCGCCTTGTAAGAAGAAGTATCCAGCAGCTGCTTGGTCAAGCCAACCGTTTCAACCGCTCCGGGAACAACAAATACTTTATGGTCAACTGATCGTTGATCCAATTCAGCTACCGCACCCGCTAATAATTTATCGGTGATCTCCTGATTAAAGTTAGCCTTGACGATCGCGATCATATAAGTATGTTATTGGCGTGTTTGCCCAGTTTTTGTTTTTCCCAGAGATAGCGCTGGTTGTGTTCATTCGGTGCTGCCGGATGGGCCGCAACAGAAAAGGAAAGTCCCGCCGATCGAATGGCCTCAACCTTAGTCGGATTATTGGTAAGCAAAACAAATTCTTCGGAGCAAACCTTTTTCAGGATCTGAATTCCCTCGAGATACTCCCGTTGATCAGGTGCAAATCCCAGTTCAATGTTAGCTGCGTACGTATCAAGCCCCTGATCTTGCAGGGCATACGCCTTCAGTTTGTTAGCCAGACCGATCCCCCTTCCTTCATGCCCTTTTAAATAGATCAGCCAACCGTGACCATTCTCGGCAATGGCTTTCATCGCGCCCTGCAACTGATCGCGACAATCGCAACGCTGACTGCCGAATATATCACCGGTATGACATTCACTGTGCAAACGGACCAACGGCTTATTCTCTTGTTTATGATTCTGACCCAATACCGTATGCTCAACACCGGTGATCATATTTCGGAAAACCTTCATTTGAAATTCACCATACGCTGTGGGAATGAGCGATTCGGCAACCATTGAGCAAATTTGCTCCTGTTGATATCGATACGCGCGCAGATCTTCAATGGTGATCATCTTCAATTGATGACTGTCTGCAAATGCTCGAAGCGCATCCCGACGCATCATGGTTCCGTCGGGCGCCAGTATTTCGCAAATGATCCCCGCTTCAGGTTGGTTCGTCAGGCGACAAAGATCCACTGCTGCTTCGGTATGACCCTGCCGTTGAATGACTCCGCCGGGTACAGCCTGTAAGGGGAAGAGATGACCGGGCACAATAAAATCGCTTGCCGTACTGTTCGGATCGATCACCAGCTTGGCCGTAATGGAACGATCGAACGCAGAAATGCCGGTGGTGACGCCGTAAGATTGGTTGGCATCGATCGGATCCAAGAAAGCAGTTTGCAACAGATCTTTTCGGTTCGACCGCAAACGCTTCAACTGAAGCCGTTCCGCGATCGACGTACTGATGGCGATGCAGATGAGTCCTCTCGCTTCCTGCGCGCAAAAATGGACCCACTCCGGTGTGGCGTGCTGTGCGGGGAGAATGATGTCTCCTTCATTTTCGCGGGACTGATCGTCGACCACGACCAATGGTTTGCCGGCGGCAAAATCCCTCAGGGCTGAAGCAATATCATCAAACCGGATCTCCATGGGTGGGTAATAATTTCTCTGTGTATTTAGCCAGTATATCCATTTCCAGATTCACTTCATCGCCGACCGTCAGCGTACTGATATTGGTTTTTTGAAGCGTAACGGGAATGATGCAAAGACTGATTCGATCACCGTCTACGGAGTTCACCGTTAAGCTGATACCGTTTATGGCGATGGACCCTTTATAAACAACGTATCTGGATAAATGTTTGGGGATCGATACGGTCAGGATCCAGCTTGCCTCTTCTATTTTGATCTCGCTGATCTGCCCTACGCCATCTACATGCCCAAGCACGTAATGACCACCTAAGCGATCGGTAGGTCGCAACGGTAATTCAAAATTGATTTTGCGACCGGGTACATAATGTTTGATGATGGTCTTATCGATGGTTTCCGGCGATACATAGAAAGAGTGCAGTTCTTCTGAGATCTCCGTTACCGACAAGCAAGCACCATCGATTGCGATGCTGTCGCCCAATTGGCAGGCCGGGAGGTCGTTCGGAAAGCGAACGCCAAGCCGCATGCCGCCATCAATGGGGTCTAATCGCTCTATTTCTGCCGAACCAACGATGCCGGTGAACATGGTATGCTAATTTTGTGACGCAAAGGTATGAGCGTTCAGTCGTCGTTACATATTAATTCTGCCATTGAACTGTCAAGGGGTGCTTCCAGAGAAGCGATCCGTCCCAACCCCTTCGTAGGTGCTATTGTGATCAACGATGCCGGTGCGGTTGTGGGAAAAGGCTTCCACAAAAAATATGGTGAAGCCCATGCTGAGGTTTTTGCCATCCGGGAAGCGGTAAACAATGGGGCCGACTTGTCGACCTGTATCTTATATGTTACACTTGAACCTTGTTCGCACACAGGTAAAACTCCTCCCTGTACCGATCTGATCATTTCCAGTGGGATACGAAAGGTGGTGGTTGGATCAAAAGATCCCAATCCCTTAGTGAATGGGATGGACATTCTTCGAGAAGCCGGCGTTGAAGTCGTATTGGAAGAATCGAAAGAAGCATTGGATCTCAATGCCGAATTTTTTGTAAACCAACGTTTCAAACGTCCCTATATCCGCGCAAAAGCTGCGATCACGAGCGACGGTTTCATGGCAAGGGAGAACGGCGACAGCAAATGGATCAGTTCGCCGGAAAGTCGAGCCTGGGCGCACAATCACTGTCGTGCACAAGTAGATGCCATTCTCACCACGGCCAGAACTGTTTTGGCGGATGATGCGAAACTGAATGTGCGAACGTCTGCGGATGAAAAAGAATGTACGGCGATCGTGATCGACAGAGAACTGGATCTCTTGAAAAATAACAAACTATCCATTCATTATCCCCGATCCTCTTCGCGCTTGTACTTGGTTACGGATCGATCTGCATTTCCGGAGACCGATTTAAAGTGCATGCAAATCGATGGGAAGTTTGAAAAGGGAATAATTGATATGAATCTGTTACTCGAAAAATTATATAAAGAGCATCGGATTTATAGTCTGCTGGTAGAGGCGGGTCCGCGATTGATCAATCATTTTTTGGAGAAAGATCTTATTGACGAGCTGGTGTTATTTGAAGCACCGGTTGTTTTTGGAAATGAAACAGATCGCTATCGACTGAATCTAGATGTGCTCCTAGCATTTGATCGAAAAGAGATTTCGATCGATGGCCCGGATCGTATCGCAGTAATGAGCAGGCCTTGACTCTTTTTACCTTAAACCTTCTACTTTAAACTTTCTACTGAGCTTCACAAGTCTCAGTCCCTGACTATAATCCACATACCACCAAACATGTCCGAGATATAGCGGCTGAATCGGTTTGCCATTAAGTCGGTGCCAGCCATAGATGGCCACTCGATCATTGTTGGGATAAGCTTTCAATTTTTCTGTTTGAACGATATCCTTTTTAATACCCGCAATAAGTCCTTTACGGCCTTTTCGTTGTCCCTCTATTATTAAATGATGCTGCCAAAAGGTGGGTGTACTGTCGCGGTAGGCGTACATGGGTATGGGCTCTAACTTGACTCGGGCCGCAGCATAGATATGGTCGACCATCTGCGTCGTGGGCAATATACAATGTAAACTATCGGCCAGGCGCTGCGCGAGTCGAGCACTTACATGAACGCGGGCCCAATCTTTATTTGTACCAACGGCCAGATAATCGGGGGCTACCCAAAATTTAGTGACGATGGTTTCCCCGGTGACCGTTTCGGTTTTTTTTGTTTTGATGCGAACGAATCGGCGAAGAAAATCGGGTATGTTTCCTCGTAGAATCAATGCTTCAGTCAACGAATCGCGTTGCTTCCAGTTATAGGAGGCAGCGATGCGATAATATTCCGATCCGGTCATTTCGCTAGACTTCGGCCAGGTCTGACGAAGCGTAGTGCAGGAACAAATGAACATGAATAGGATCGGAGAAAGTCGAAGCATGGCGCAATAGAAAGTAGAAAGTTTAAAGTAGAAGGTTTAATGTAGAAAAGTTAAGATAAATAATTTTTGAGAGCCGGTATCACGCGTAAATGTTTGATTGACCATTTGAGCGTGATCCTGATCATAATTAAGCGGACCCCTTACTTCTATCTTGCTCCTTATGGACTCATTACAGGATAAAGAACATGCCAGCTTGGATGTAAAGCGGATCCAATCACTGACGGATGCGGTGTTTGCGATCGTGATCACCATTTTGTCTTTGACACTGGTAGTACCGCCCGGAGAGAACGATGAAGGATTGAAGCGTTTTCTATCTGATCAGATCCTGCCCAAGCTTTTCATTTTCTTTTTGGGATTTGTGATCGTTGGTGCGTACTGGATCGATACGCATTATAACCACCACCATATACTGAAAGTGAATAAGGTGAGCATTTGGCTGAATATTTTTTTCCTGATGTTCATCTGTCTGATCCCCTTCTCATCAGGCCTCCTCGCCAATTATTTATATAGTTCGATCAGTGTGATCGTATACAGCATCAACCTGATCCTGGTGAGTTCCTGGCATTTAGCGATGCTGGTGTACTCCTGGCGAAAGCGTTTCATACATCCCTATGTCGATACCCGACTTTATCGGAACATGATCTGGCGGATCGTATTTCCGATCATCATTTATCTATTGATCATACCGGTTTCTTTATTGCGTACACCCTGGGTGGTATATCTGTTTTTACTGCCGCTTTTCTTTCAGATCTTTTTCGGCAGAAGCAAGAGAGAAATGGGGTGAGGCGAATGATGAAAGGTGAGAGATGAAGGGTGAAGGATGAAAGATGAGAGATGAGGGTAGAGTATCGATCGCCTGACCTAGGAACCAATGATCATTTAGACGGTTGGTTCAATTGTCTTTTTATTTTTTTCCCCTAAATTTGCCCTCCCAAACGGTGCGGTAGCTCAGTTGGTAGAGCAAAGGACTGAAAATCCTTGTGTCGGCGGTTCGATCCCGCCCCACACCACTTCTAAAAGCCTGATTATCAATTATTTAGTTGATTTTCAGGCTTTTTTATATGCAGAAAAGTGCAAATTAAAGCGGGAAAATGCAGCCTGGCCGAGCACTTTCCGAGCACTTTTAGGGTGTTGGTGTAGTACACACCACAACCTGCTTCTTTCTGCTTCATTTAGCATCGTTTCAAACGCTGTGACGGTTTGATTTTTAACCCTTCAAACGTTCACTGTATGAAACCGAACACTCCGGTCGCCCAAGAGATCTATTTCAGCTTCCAACTCAAATCCAGTCGCCCGAACCTGAACGGCGAGTGTCCCATCGTTTTCCGGATCATTTACCGACGGCAACGAAAAGATGTATTCACCGGATTGTCCTGTCCGCCGAAGCATTGGTTAAAAGAGGAGCGAAGTGTAAGCCTGCGCTACCCCACAGCGTCGACCATCAATCATCAGCTTCACCGCATTCTGGCAAACGCCGAGCATCACTTCAATAAGTTGAAGTTTCTGGGAGAGGCTTTTACCCTCGACGATCTGGTCAACGAAATGAAAGGCAACACCCCTCCCCCACAAACACTGCAGGAGTACATCGATCTGAAGGAAAATGAGGTATATAGAAGAAAGGGGTTGGAGATAAGCGTGACCACCTGGTATAAATACCGCCGTGTGATCAATTATTTACGCGAGTATATCCGGATCGAGTATCAAAATCGAAACATAGCCATTAGTAAGGTGGATACTGATTTCATCAACGAGTTTTATCGATTTCTGCGAAGACAAAAAAACAATAGCCATAACTCCTGCTCTGCGCTGATGTGTTGTATGAAGGCGATCATGCTTCCGGCAGTCAAGAACCGGGTCATCCGAGCTAATCCCTTTGACACCAGCATCATGAAACGGGAACAGCGGGAACGAGGTTTTTTGGAGAAGAATGAAATTCTCGCTCTTGAAATGCTCGATGGACTATCGGATTCACTTACGCTCAAACGGGATGCGTTTTTGTTTGCCTGCTATACCGGATTGCCCTACAGTGATATCAGTAAACTGAACCGATCGCATATTTTTCGGGATAACGATGGGATTTATTTACTGAAGATCCGCCGTACCAAAACCGGAGTGGAAAGTATCATTCCGTTGTTACCGAAGGCAGAAGCTATTCTCACTAAATATTCACCGAGCGGAGACATCCGGGATTTTCAATGGAAGATCCCCTGTAATCAAAAATTTAATCAAGGACTGAAAAGCTTGGCAAAGTTGGCGGGTATCAAAAAGCAAGTGTTTGTACACCTGGCCCGTCACACATTTGCCACAACCGTTACCTTAAGCAACGGCGTATCGTTGGAGTCCGTCGCCAGTATGCTGGGGCATATCTCGATTAAGCATACCCAGGTATATGCCAAGGTGGTAGCGAGTAAGGTGAAAGGGGAGATGATGGGGGTCGTAGGAAAGTTGTAATAAATATAAAATCATGAAACTGAAATTCAAGTAGGAAGAATTTACTTAACCTGTCTATCGAAATGTTTCTTCACGGAGTGGTACTAGACTTGTATATGGTATCCCATATCTAATTGCTGTTACTTTTCGATTAACTCCTTTTCTGATTTTATCATGCCCGTTAAGATGACGTCAAAAATTAAAAAGATGTGCCATTTCAATCTCAAGAATAGGATGATAAATATTTCCTTTCATCAATATCACAAAATAAACAATTTATCAAATTCGTCCTTATCCATTGTAATTCGCTTAACATACAGAAGGCTTATTTGATAGTCTCTAACCATTATAAAACCGCACTTCTCGAGAACTCTTATGCTTGAGATATTTTGCTTTTTAACAGCAGCAGCCATTACATTGTAGCCATCTCGCCTCATAGCATCCAAAGTCATATTTAATGCAATTGTCATTAAACCCTTGCCCCTATAAGCTGACTTGATAGCATACCCCAAGGTTTGCTGAAAACCTCCTGCAAATATTTGATCCAACGCTCCTATTTTATGTAAACTAATAAACCCAACAAGTATGTTGTTCTCTTCTGTATAAACGGGCTCTAGACCGTCGTATACAATTCTTATTGCTTTAAAAAAGCTTAGCCCCGAGTTTTCAGTTAAATCGATTTGAGCTTCCAAATACGCTTTGGCCTCTTCAATATTTTCAAACCTCATATTAGGGTACTCATTCCGTATATCGGGATCCTTAGAGAGCTCAAAAAATTGATTTGCATCACTTAATTGGAAAGGAGTAGTTGCTAAAGAAGGATCACCCATGATTGTTATTTATTTTGAATTAACAATTCAATGATAATATTTCTTTTTAAATTGATTAAGCCTCCAGAATCTCGGTCGGAAGTTTGCCACATTCCATTCTTCCGTAAAATATCGAACTCTCCATATAAACTATTAAGCCCAATATCTTTGAGGCTAATGTGAAATCTATCAGTCAAGCCCTCTTCCGATTTAGTGACTATCGCTGATATCAAAAATGTTTCAGTACATTTTACGAATGAACTTTCGCCATTGCATGGCTTGTTCAAAAATGTAATCTCAAATGTTTCCATTTAATTCACATCTACTCAAATCTGCCATATAAAAACCGCCAATACACCTGCTGGTGATCTTGGTTCAGCTTTTACTAATATACTTGAAAAGAGGATTTTGAGCAAGGGTTAGCGGTAGCCAGATGATGAGAGTGGGAAACAATCTGATATGATTGGAAACGAATGATCTCCGACCGATGTGTGAACTCACCAAATCCCATTTGGCAAATTTGCCTTGTTTTTTATGTATCATTCGCCATACGATCGCGATAAGCTGAAGGATTTATAGTGTTTACAAGGGGGGGTAAACATTCGCATTTCAAGTGTGCAAGTGAAATTCACTACGATTACCTGGTAAGTAAATTTTAACGATTATTTGGTGACAGCAGGAGGGATCACAAGGTTGATGCGTTGTACATTAAATGATGTGGCTATACTGCAAATGGGCTCTATGTTTATGCTTATCTGTGATATCGACAAAAGCTATATGCCAGTCAGATACGATAAAACCCCGGGTGCTTACTCTTCCCAGCGTTTTGATAAAACAACCTAATTACAAGGCCGATTCAATTGCCAGAAGCATCTATTATCGCGAGCTGCTTTCTAAAAGACCAAAACAGTTGATTAACACAACTACCCACGATGGGTTTGGAATCACACTTAGCCCCCTAACCTATTTTTCTAAAGCAGCCACACAGGAGAGGCGGCTTAAAAAAAGAATTAAAGCCCGCGAAAAAGAGGCTTACGTTGATTACATCTTTCCAGTGGAAAGAGTGAGACAGCTTGCTAATCTGCCGCCTGACTCTTTTCAACTTTACTATTACCGCTTCCGACCTACCTATAAACTGGCCCGGAAGATGGACCGAAAAAAACTCGAGGATTACATACAGCAGGGTCTTTTAGCTTTCAGCAGTACAAAACGGCATTCCCGAGTCACCCGATTATTGAAGCGGATATATAACGTCAAACATTAGCCATTATTTCAGTCCTTGAATAAAAAATGGCCGCCGTGTAAGTATCCCTAAAAAGCAGACGGTTTAAAACTTGAGTATTCATCTTAAATTTAAACTGTCATGAAAAAATCCCGATTCACAGAGGCGCAGATTGTTTCTGCCCTTAAAAAACAAGAAGCCGGTATCCCTACCAGGGAGATTTGCCGGGAACTGAGTGTCACCGAAGCCACCTTTTACAACTGGAAGGCCAAGTACGGGGGCCTTGAGATCTCTGACGTCAAGAAAATGAAGTCCCTGGAAGAGGAGAACGCACGGCTGAAGAAAATGTATGCCGATCTGGCCATGGACAATCAGATTCTCAAAGACCTCTTCACAAAAAAAGGCTGGGCCCTGCCACAAAAAGGCAGCTAGCAGAAGAACTGGTACGTGATCAAGGCGTTCCGGTGAGCAGGGCCTGCAAGTTGGTTTCTTTTCCTCGTTCTCAGTTTTACTACAGCAGTAAACGAGACGATAAAGAGTTGATAGAAGCTCTTCAGGGGCTTGCTTTTAAACACCCTTCTTACGGCTTCAGGAAGCTTTTCGCTTACCTCAGAAGGTCTGGCAAGTCCTGGAACCACAAGAAGGTCTACAGAGTCTACAAGCTTCTAAAACTGAACAAGAAGCGAAGAGGGAAGCGCAGACTCCCTGCCAGAGTAAAACAACCATTGATTCAGCAGGAGCAAATCAACAACAGCTGGAGCATGGATTTTATGAGTGATAGCTTGATGGGTATCCGCAAGTTCAGGACCTTCAACGTAATGGACGATTGTTCCAGGGAGGCTCTGGCTATTGAGATTGACACATCGCTATCAGCTAAACGGATCATACGCACACTGGAACGCATTATTGAACAACGAGGTAAACCCAAAACAATCAGAACAGACAACGGACCTGAGTTCACTTCCAAAGATTTTGAGCTCTGGTGTAAGGATCAGGGGATTGAAAATCAATATATCCAACCTGGTAAACCCATGCAGAACGGTTACATAGAGCGATTCAATAGGCTGTATCGGGAAGCTATTCTTGACGCCTACGTGTTCATGGACCTTGAAGAGGTTAGATACCTGACAAGGGAATGGATAGAAGAATACAATTACCGAAGACCCCACGAAGCCCTGAACAATCTAACACCGGATGAATGGAAAAGAAACATAGAAATTACCGAAATTCACAAATCAACGACTGTCTGTTAAAAGGGGTACTTACA
>CANGWB010000007.1 GCA_947457465.1 Chitinophagaceae bacterium
AATTCTTTTTCATTGTCTCTGCGGCCGCCACATAATTAACATTCAAAAAAGGAGCAAAGAGATAAAAAGGAAGTCCCAAGCGTTTACGATACTTCCACTTGACAGCGGAGAAAATATGCAGAAAAGTGATTACCTCTGAGAAGTAGGTTTGGTGATTGCTAACGAAGAGTACCCGCTGGCGGGGCAATTTAGCCAGTATATCCATGCCTTTGACCTGCATTCGGTTGAACCAAACCAGGCCGGGAAAGCTGATCAATCCGATCACCAGATGTACCAGCCGCTTTCGGAACTGCCATTTACTTGTCTTACTATCCATGATCGTACACCAACAAATCAAATGTACTAAGATTGGAAATCGAACGAACAAAAAAAGGCTGTCCGGGTGGACAGCCTTGTATAGGAATGATGTTTGTCGAATTTATTCGGCAGCAGGTGTTTCACCGGCTTCGCCACCTTCCATTTTCTTCTTGAGATCAGCCAGAACGCCCAGATCACCCAGGGTTGCTTTTTCAACCTTGCCCTGAATGGACTTAACAGCTTTCTTGGTTTTTTCTGCTTCGTTACGAGCATCCTTTTTGGCTGTTTCGACCTCCTCGATCTTTCCTTGCTCCCAGATGCGGGTATGGGAAAGAACGATGCGTTTTTCATTGCGATCGAATTCGATCACCATGAATTGGGCTGTTTCTTCGGCTGCGATACTCTTACCATCTTCCTTGCTCAGGTGACGGTTAGGCGCGAATCCTTCCAGTCCGAATGGCAGTTGAACCACCGCTCCTTTATCGTCGCGACGGATCACATGACCTTCGTGTAAGCTTCCGATGGTGAAGGTTTCCTGCAATGCATTCCAGGGATCGTCCTCAAGTTGTTTGTGTCCGAGTTGGAGTTTGCGGTTTTCCTTATCAATACCCAAGATCATGACGTCGATGGCCTGTCCAACTTTGGTATACTCAGTCGGATGATTGAATCGCTTCAACCAGCTCAGGTCGCTGATGTGGATCATTCCACCGATACCGGGAGCCAATTCCACGAATACACCGTAGTTGGTAATGTTCTTCACCAATCCGGCATGCTTGCTCTCTTCTGGGAAGCGAATCTCGATATCGTTCCAAGGATCTTCGGTAAGCTGCTTGATAGATAGGCTCATCTTGCGGCTATCGCGATCGAGTGTGACGATTTTTGCTTCGTATTCATCACCCAGCTTAAAGAATTCCTTAGCGTTGATGGGAGAATTCGACCAGCTGATCTCCGATACGTGTACCAGTCCCTCTACACCCGGCTGGATTTCCAGGAACGCACCGTAATCTTCGATGTTCACAACTTTACCTTTCACTACATTTCCTTCGCCGATATTCTCACCCAGTACATCCCAAGGATGTGGCGTGAGTTGTTTCAGACCGAGGCTGATGCGACGCTTCTCGTCGTCGAAATCCAATACGACCACGTTGATTTTCTGATCGAGCTTGAGCACCTCGGAAGGATGTGCAATACGACCCCATGAAATGTCTGTGATGTAGAGTAATCCGTCGAGTCCGCCCAGGTCCATGAACGCACCGAAGTCGGTGATGTTCTTCACTGTTCCTTCCAGCACCTGACCTTTTTCGAGCTTGCTCATGATCTCGGCACGCTGTGCTTCGATATCGCTTTCGATCAGTGCCTTGTGTGATACAACGGCATTCTTGATGGCTTCGTTGATCTTCACCACCTTGAACTCCATCGTCTTTCCAACAAACTGATCGTAGTCGGTAACGGGCTTCACATCGATCTGTGATCCGGGCAGGAAGGTCTCCATACCGAATACATCAACGATCAAGCCACCTTTGGTTTTAGAGGTAACCGTACCGGTAATGACTTCGCCGGTCTTATGTACTTCCACAATGCGCTCCCATGCACGAGTGATGCGAGCTTGACGACGGCTGAGGTTCAGATGACCATCGCGGTCTTCTTTCTCAACGATCATTACTTCCACTTCATCACCGATCGCCAGACCGGGAATGTCGCGAAATTCATTGAGAGAGATCAATCCATCGCTCTTGAAACCGATGTTCAGCACGACGTCAGTCTTGGTCAGACCAACCACCAGGCCTTTGATCAACTCTCCGTCGTTCAATTGAACGAACGTGTTGTCGTATACACTGTCATACTTCTCCCGCTCACTGGCGGTATAAGAGATCAGATTACGACGATCCACACTCCAATCAAAATCATCATGGGCTGTGGCGATCACAGGTGCATTTGTTGTCGCTGTAGCGGCCGCGGTATCCGCGCCGGACTCCTGTGCATCAGCGTTTAGGTGTTTGTAAATCAACTGTTGAAACATGTGTGTTTCCCGAAAGGGTTTTATTTTCGGGGTGGCAAAGATAATGAAAACCACCGGTTCAAAGGCGGTTCAGCCGATAAAATCTGTGTCGAAATCGGTTTTCAAGTATATTGAAAACCAGCCACTTACACCAGTCAACCCACCGATTTGCTGTATACGATCCTCAAATTAATCGCCCGCCTGTTTCTCCCCCTTTACGTGCGCGAAATCAGGATACAGGAACCTGACCGGTTAAAATGGGACGGACCGTTGTTGTTGGCTTGCAATCATCCGAACTCTTTTCTCGATTCCGTTCTGCTCGACACCTTGTTTGAGAAGCCGATCTGGTCTTTGGCCCGGGGCGATGCCTTTCGAAATAAATGGGTTGCCCGTATCCTTCATTCGCTTCGGATCTTACCTGTATATCGAACCAGTGAAGGCCCTGAGAACCTACACATCAATTACCGAACCTTTGAATCCTGTTTGCACTTGTTTCGTGAAAAAGGGATCGTAACGATTTACAGCGAAGCAAAATGCATCAATGAGTGGCGATTGCGTCCACTTCGAAAAGGAACCGCCCGATTGGCGATACAAACTTGGTCGGCCGGTATTCCTTTGCGCGTGCTACCGGTGTCGATCAATTACAGCTCCTATCATCGATACGGAAAGAACCTCATCATTCAATTCGGCGACGTGATCGAATCAACCGATATCCCTTGGAATGAACCCGAAGGGAAACGGCATCAGGCGTTCAATGAAAAACTACAGCGATCCTTACAAGCGGGCGTCATACAACTGGACGGAAAGGATCAGGCAGGGAGAAAAAAAATCTTCCAAAAAAAATATACCCCTTGGCATTATGCATGGAGTGCTATCCCTGCAGCCATCGGTTGGTTGTTGCATTTCCCTTTGTATTTCCCCATACGAGTCTTGGTAGCGGTGACGTCTAGATACAATGATCACTTTGATTCGATCATAGCCGGACTCTTATTGCTTTTATATCCGTTCTATTGGGCGGGACTGATCAGCCTTGGATTTTTTCAGTGGGGGCTGTATGGTGCCTTGCTGGGATTAGCGGCACCGCTCACAGTGAGAACACTGCTGATTTGGCTTCGTCAAACGGATTGAATCAGAACTCAATCGATCGTAAATAGGTTGGGATTATTCCGTTCAGCTGCTTCGATGGGCCTGTAATCAGAAAGGATGTCGGCCTGATCCGGACGCACGCAAACATCGTGCTCAAAATGTGCGGACACGGAGCCGTCTTTAGTTCGAACGGTCCACCCATCTGAGTCCGTGAACACCTCTTTTTTACCGAGGTTGATCATCGGCTCGATGGCCAGTACCAATCCATCTTTTAGTTTAGGTCCTACCCCACGTTTCCCATAGTTAGGCACCTGTGGATCTTCGTGCAGCGACGTGCCCAGTCCATGTCCGACCAGCTCACGCACCACGCCATATCCATGTTTTCTCTCCGTGTGCTCTTGGATAGCAAAAGAGATGTCCCCCACTCGGTGATTGGTGGTGCACTTTTCAATTCCTTTATAGAGCGATTCCTTCGTCACGCGAATGAGTTGGAGTATCGCCGGACCCGGGTCACCCAATACGAACGTGTAAGCATGATCTCCATGCCAGCCATCCAGTATAACGCCGATGTCGATCGATACAACATCCCGCTCTTTTAACTCCTTGTCGGATGGGAAGCCATGCACCACGACGTCGTTCACGGATATACAAGAATGGAATGGGTAGCCATGATAATTCAGAAAGGATGGGATCGCTCCGTGATCTCGGATGATCGTATTGATCTGCTGATCGATCGAACGGGTGGTGATGCCCGGACGCAGATCAGCCGCGATCAGGGAGAGTGTACGACTCACCAATTGCGCACTGGCTCTCATCTTCTCGATCTGCTCGGCTGTCTTACAATACATCATGTTCTAACAAATATCCTAAAAAAGAAACCCGGCCGAAGCCGGGTTCGAGAGAAAGATTATGCTTATTACATTTGGACGGCAGAAGAGGTTTGTCTTCCTTGGATGCGTCCACCTTTCATGAGTCCGTCGTACTGACGCATGAGCAACTGTGTTTCGATCTGCTGAAGGGTGTCGAGTACAACACCTACCATGATCAACAGGGAAGTACCACCGAAGAAAGTGGCAAACTGTTGAGTAACTCCCAGCCGCTGCGCAATACCGGGCAGGATTCCCAACAAGGCCAGCATGATGGCGCCGGGTAAAGTGATGCGGTCCATGATCGCACCGATATAGTCTGCCGTAGGCTGACCAGGCTTTACACCAGGAATGAAACCATTGCTTTGCTTGAGATTATCTGCGATCTGCTTCGGATTGAAGATAAGGGCCGTGTAGAGATAAGTGAATGCGATCACAACCACCGAGTAGATCACCATGTACCAGATATTACTCTGATCCGTGATCGCCTGCAAAAATCCGCTAGACTGTGTATTGTAGTTTGCGAAGATGGTCGGAATGAAAATGATGGCCTGTGCGAAGATGATGGGCATTACACCAGCACTGTTCACCTTCAATGGCAGGAATTGACGAGCGCCACCGAATTGACGATTGCCAACGATCTGCTTGGCATAATTCACCGGAACTTTTCGTACCCCCTGAATGAGCAGGATACATCCCAGGATAATGGCGATCAGAATAGCGATTTCTACGATGAAAATCAGGATCTGTCCGTTACGAACGGATTTCGCACTGAGTTCCTGCAGGAATGATTGGGGCAGACGAGCCAGGATACCGATCATGATGATCAGTGATGTTCCGTTACCAAGACCACGATCGGTGATCTTCTCCCCCATCCACATTACGAATAATGTACCGGCGGTGAGTAATACAACCGTTGATAGCCAGAAATAAGGCGCGAACCCGGGAAGTATGGCTCCAGATTGCTGGGTCATTCCTTTCAGGTAAGTAACGTAAGCAGAGGCCTGAAGAATCGTAACGATCACTGTCAGGTAGCGAGTGTATTGATTGATCTTTTTACGCCCACTCTCCCCTTCTTTTTGCATCTTTTGAAATTGAGGTACCAATACGGTCATCAATTGCATGAAGATCGAGGCAGAGATATAGGGCATGATACCCAATGCGAAAATAGATGCCTGATTGAAGGCACCTCCAGAGAAGGCATCGATCAATCCGAGGATACCGGTATTAGCTTGCGTACCGGCTTCCATGGCCTGTGGATCGATACCCGGCAGAACGATGTGAGCACCGATCCGATAGATCAGGATCATCAGGATCGTGTAGAGGATCTTGCCGCGCAATTCCTCGATACTCCAGATATTCTTTAGGGTCTGTATGAGATTCTTCACTTGGTTTCAGTTTGTGGGGAAACTTAGGCAACGACTTCAACGGTACCACCGGCAGCTTCAATGGCCGCCTTGGCTTTTTCACTAACCGCATTCACTTTACAAGTGAACTTGCCGGTCAGCTCGCCATTACCGAGCAGTTTCACGCGGTCGGTTTGAGCGATGAAGCCATGGATGTAGAGATTTTCCAGCGTGATCTCGCTGAGGTTGTATTTATCAGCCAGCTGCTGAAGTTGACCGAGATTGAATACTTTGTATTCGATGCGATGCGGGTTCTTGAAACCACGCTTGGGAACACGGCGCTGGATAGGCATCTGTCCGCCTTCATGTCCCAGATTGCGTTTGTAACCGGTACGGCTTTGAGCACCTTTAGTACCTTTTGTAGAGGTTCCTCCATGTCCGGAACCATCACCACGACCGATACGTTTTTCTTTGTGTGTCGCGCCTTTAGCGGGACGGATCTGATGTAATTTCATAGTTTGTTTTTTACTCAACGGGGTTCGCTCCCCTCGCTTTTAAAAAAAGCCGTTGAAAGGCTGGATTGACTTATTTAACTTCTTCCACTTTAATCAGGTGAGTCACTTTACGGACCATACCCAGAATTTGAGGTGTAGCTTCTACCTCTTTGGATGAGTTGGTCTTATTAAGCCCAAGTGCTTGCAAGGTCAGTTTTTGACGTTCAGGACGGTCGATGGGGCTTTTGACCAGTGTGATCTTGATTTTGTTCATACGATTCGTTTTATCGCGCGTAGGCGCAGATTATCCGTTGAAAACTTTCTTCAGTCCGAGGGTGCGGGTCTTGGCGATCTGCACCGGCTCACGAAGCAGTGCCAATGCCTTGAATGTAGCCTTCACCACGTTGTGCGGGTTGGCCGAACCAAGTGACTTAGCCAATACGTCGGTTACACCGGCACTCTCCAGTACCGCACGCATAGAACCTCCGGCGATCACCCCCGTACCATGAGCGGCGGGCTTGATCAAAACCTTTGCGGCTCCTTCTTTTGCCCACTGATCGTGCGGGATGGTTCCCTTCATCACGGGCACCTTGATCAGGTTCTTCTTGGCATCTTCGATACCCTTGGTGATGGCTTCCTGGACTTCCTTGGCTTTACCCAGTCCGTGCCCTACCACTCCATTCTCATTACCCACAACAACGAGGGCAGAGAAACTGAAGGTACGTCCGCCTTTGGTGGTCTTAACCACGCGGTTAATGGCAACCACCTTGTCTTTCAGTTCCAGATCACCGGCTTTTACCCGGTTCAGCGTAAGCTTTGACATGTATTCGGTTTGTGTTGATTCGATTGATTAAAATTTAAGTCCGCCTTCACGAGCGCCATCAGCAACAGCTTTAACACGACCGTGGAAAAGGTTTCCGCCGCGATCGAAACAAACGGCCTGTACACCCAGTTCTACGGCTTTGCGAGCGATCGCAGCTCCCACCAGCTTACTTTTTTCAGACTTGGTTCCTTTTTGAGCAGCAATATCCTTATCTCTTGAAGAAGCAGCACACAAGGTCTGCCCTTTGCTGTCATCGATCAGCTGTGCATAAATGTCAGCATTGCTGCGAAAGATCGCAAGACGAGGCTGAGATGTTGTACCGCTCACCTTCCGGCGAATGCGGTAGCGAATATTTTGCTTCTTCTGGGCTTTTACTTTCGGGTTCATCTTTTTTATTTTAGTGGACTTGCGTCCTGCTACGATTAACGATTATTTACCGGCCGCTTTACCAGCTTTCTTACGTACCACTTCACCAACATAGCGTACACCTTTTCCTTTGTACGGCTCTGGCTTACGCAAGCCACGGAGTTTAGCAGCAACCTGGCCGATCAGTTGCTTGTCGATCCCCTCCAGGGTAATGGTAGGGTTCTGACCTTTTTCCTGAGCAGTGGCAACTTTCAGCTCCTTGGGTACTTCGAATATGATGTTGTGAGAAAAACCGAGCGCCAGGTCGAGCAAGTTACCGGTATTAGCGGCCTTGAAACCTACCCCGATCAGTTCGAGCTTACGCTCATAACCATCGGTCACCCCTTTTACCAAATTGGAAAGCAAGGAGCGATAAAGTCCGTGCATGGCACGGTGACGGATCTGGTCGGTCGGACGGGTGATGTGCACCTGTCCGTCTTTCACTTCGACCGTGATGTCGCGGTCAATAGCTTGCTTCAATTCGCCTTTCTTACCCTTTACGGTAACAACATTGTCCTTACCAACGGTCAGGGTTACACCCTCCGGGAGAACGATCGTTTTTTTTCCTATACGTGACATAACAAAAGTTTGTTATTTAATTTATTTCTCCGGTGGCCGTCCTGTGTTCAGATGCCGTATAGCGCTCTTAATAAACAGGCCGGTTGGGTTACGAACCAGGTCCCGGAGGTTGGACCCGGCAGTTGCTTCATCAATAGATGTAGCAAAGAACTTCTCCGCCAACATTCTGTGCCTTGGCATCTTTATCAGTCATCACCCCTTTGGAGGTAGAGACGATGGCAACACCCAGACCATTCTTTACCCGACGGAATTCACCGGGCTTAGCATACTGACGCAGACCAGGACGGCTGATGCGTTCCATACTCTGGATAGCAGGCTGCTTGGTTGAAGGGTCATATTTCAGGGCTATCTTGATGATACCCTGTTTGCTGTTATCCTCGAACTTATACTTCAGGATGTAGCCCTGGTTGTACAAGATCTCGGTCATGCGCTTCTTCAGGTTAGAAGCTGGGATGTCAACGACACGGTGTCCGGCCATTTGTGCGTTCCGGATGCGGGTCAGAAAATCTGCGATAGGATCGGTTACCATATTATTTCCTCCTGTTAATCCGGCATAGCACCGGATGGTTTGGATTGTTTGTTGATTCGAATTACCAGCTGGCTTTTTTCAGTCCGGGGATCTTGCCATTCAACGCCATGTCGCGCAATGCAATACGGGAAATTCCAAAGTAGCGTACATAACCTTTGGGACGACCGGTAAGCTGACAACGGTTCTTCAGGCGTACTTTGGATGAGTTGCGAGGCATTTCATCGAGGGCTTTCCAATCGCCTGCCTGCTTGAGTGCTTCACGTTTAGCGGCATGCAGCTCAACCAGTCGCTCGCGCTTGGCTTGACGGGCTTTGATGGAAGTTTTAGCCATAAGGATTCAGTTTATCTGATTAATTGTTTTTGTTGTTTCGGAAAGGCATGCCCATTTCTTTGAGCAGTTCATACGCTTCCTCATCCGTGTTGGCTGTTGTCACGAACGTGATGTCCATACCGGTGATCTTACTAACCTTATCGATGTCGATCTCCGGGAAAATGATCTGCTCGGTCACGCCCATGGTGTAATTACCACGGCCATCGAATGATTTCTCACTCACACCCTTGAAATCACGTACACGGGGCAGTGCTACAGATACCAGACGATCCAGGAATTCATACATCTTCTCTCCACGCAGTGTTACGCGGGCACCGATCGGCATGTTCTTACGCAACTTGAAGTTCGAAATGTCTTTCTTGGACATGGTCGCAACGGCTTTCTGTCCGGTGATCTGTGATAACTCGTCGATTGCGATGTCGATCATTTTCTTATCGGATACCGCACCGTTCACGCCACGGTTTACGCAGATCTTCTCCAGCTTGGGAGCCTGCATGACACTTCCATAACCAAATTTCTTTACCAGTGCGGGCACGACATCCTGCTTGTACTTAGCGGCCAGTCTGGGTTTGTATTGTGTTGTACTCATATTCGTTTCAGATTAGCATCAGTGATTAAATAGCGTCTCCGGATTTTTTAGAGATCCGCTGAGTCTTTCCCTCCGCACGCTTCTTGGTGACACGGGTAGCCGCTTTTGCCTTCGCATCCCACAGCATCACGTTGCTGATCTGGATCGGGGCTTCTTTCTTCACGATACCTCCCTGTGTATTCTGGGCAGAAGGCTTGGTGTGTTTTGTGATCATGTTCACTCCTTCCACGATCAGTTTACCTTCTTCAAGCAAAACTTCTTTTACCTGACGGGGACGGCTACGATCTTTATCATCTCCGGCGATCACCACTACGGTGTCACCCTTGCGGATGGTGTATTTTGATTTAAAGCGTGCTTTCATATTGTTCTGTTGTAGTATTAAGGGATCAAAGAACTTCAGGTGCCAATGAAACAATCTTCATGTAACCTTTATCACGGAGTTCACGGGCCACTGGGCCGAAGATGCGGGTACCACGGGGATCATCCGACTGGTTGAGGATCACAACGGCATTGTCGTCGAACCGGATGTAAGAACCGTCCTTACGACGAAGCTTCTTGGTGGTGCGCACGATCACGGCCTTGGCTACGGTTCCTTTCTTGATACCTCCGGAAGGCAGGGCATCTTTTACGGTAACCACGATTTTATCGCCGATGCCTGCATAACGTTGTCCGCTGTTACCCAATACACGGATGCAGAGTACCTCTTTGGCGCCGCTGTTATCGGCCACGTTCAACCGGCTTTCTTGCTGTATCATTTATTTTCTTTTTAAGGGTCAGTTTATTTCACTTTCTCCACGATCTCCACCAGGCGCCAGCGCTTGGTCTTGCTCAGCGGACGGGTCTCCATGATCTTGACCAGATCTCCGATGCTGCACTCGTTCTTTTCGTCGTGCGCATGGAATTTGGTGGTCTTCTTCACGAATTTTCCGTAGATCGGGTGTTTCACTTTACGCTCAACGGCAACAGTGACTGTCTTGGTCATCTTGTTGCTAGTGACAACGCCGATACGTGTTTTTCTTAAGTTTCTTGCTTCCATCGATTGGTGGATTTATTAGGCTTGCTGTTGCTTGTTTTGAAGTTGGGTTTGCAGACGAGCGATGTCGCGACGCAGGCCCCGGATGGTCATGGGATTCTCCAGTGGAGAAATAGCGTGTGCGAACTCCAACTTCTTCAGACGGAGCTTATCCTCTTCCAGGCGTGAACGGAGGTCTTGCTCGTTCAACCCTTGAATGCTTTTCAGAAAATCGGCTTTTTTGGACATGGCCTGTGATTTTAAGTATGATTAGGCCGTGACCAGGTCGCGGCGCATGATGAATTTGGTTTTGATGGGCAGTTTGCCGGCTGCAAGAGAGAGAGAGGCACGAGCTACTTCCTCACTGACTCCATCGATCTCGAACAGGATACGACCGGGTTTCACGACGGCAGCCCAGAACTCCAGGTTACCCTTACCCTTACCCATACGTACCTCGAGCGGCTTGCGGGTGATGGGCTTGTCTGGGAAAATACGGATCCACACATTTCCTTCACGCTTCATCTCACGGGTCAGCGCCTGACGGGCTGCCTCGATCTGACGATCGGTGATCCAATGTTCATCCATCGCCTTAAGGGCGTAGGATCCAAAGGAAATGGTTGTACCGCGTTTCGCGTCGCCTTTCATGCGACCCTTCTGCATTTTCCGGTGCTTGGTACGTTTCGGCTGTAACATATATGGTTATTTCGAATGAATTATTGATTGATTTACTTAACTGCGAGGGCGTCCTCCACCGCGACGCTCTCCTCCTCCACCACGACGGTCGTCGCGACGATCCATTCCACGATCGCCAGCACCACGACGATCAGAAGCTTCGTTCTTACCGCCAATAAAGTTGGGATTCAGGTCGCGCTTGGCCAGTACTTCCCCTTTACAGATCCATACTTTGATACCGATCTTTCCGTAAACAGTCTGTGCAAATACGTTTGCATAGTCAATGTCCATACGGAATGTATGCAGCGGCACACGACCTTGTTTGATCTCTTCCGTACGGGCGATCTCAGAACCACCCAAACGACCAGCCACTTTCACTTTGATCCCCTCAGCACCCATGCGCAGTGCAGAAGCGATCGACATCTTGATGGCACGCTTGTAGCTGATGCGGTTCTCGATCTGGCGAGCGATATTATCACCCACGATCATCGCGTCGAGCTCCGGACGACGGATCTCGAGGATATTGATCTGTACATCTTCCTTACCGGTGAGCTTCTTCAATTCCTCTTTGATGCGATCGACTTCCCCACCCCCTTTGCCGATGATGATACCGGGTTTGGAAGTATGGATGGTCACAATCAGTTTCCCTAAGGTGCGCTCGATGACGATCTTGGAGATACCACCCTTGTTGATACGGGCATTGAGGTAGTTACGGATCTTGGTGTCCTCGATCAGTTTCCCCGCGAAGTCTTTCTTGGTTCCAAACCAGTTGGATTCCCAACCCCGGATGATACCTAGGCGATTACCGATCGGATTTGCTTTTTGACCCATGGTCGTTGATTATTCGTTGATTAGTTGAAGATTATTTTGCTGGGGTGTCTACGATGACCGTTACGTGGTTGCTGCGCTTGCGCACGCGGTAACCGCGGCCCTGGGGCGCCGGACGCATACGCTTCAAGGTGCGAGCTCCGTCCACGAAGATGGTTTTCACCACCAACTGGCTTTCATCACCACCCTCGTTTTTCTGCTTCCAGTTGCTGATGGCACTGAGTACGAGTTTACGAAGAGGCACCGCGGGATGCTTTGGGTTGTGCTCCAATTGAGCCAGTACCTTTTCCACTTTCTCTCCGCGGATCAGATCGGCCAGCAGGCGCATCTTTCGCGGCGAGGTCGGATAATTTCTGAGTTTTGCTACAGCTTCCATGATAATGATGTGCAGTTACTTAATGATTAATCTTTTTTGGAGTGCCCTTTGAACTGGCGGGTAGGTGCGAATTCACCCAACTTGTGCCCTACCATGAACTCAGTGACATACACCGGGATGAACTTATTACCGTTGTGGACCGCGAAGGTGTGTCCGACGAAATCGGGACTGATCGTGGAACGACGACTCCAGGTCTTGATCACGCCTTTCTTGGATTTTCCTTCATTCATGCCCATCACCTTTTTTTCGAGGTGAGCTGCGATGTAAGGACCTTTTTTAATCGAACGAGCCATATGATTTTCTTATTCGTTTATGCGTTGATTACTTGGAAATTTTACTTCCGTTCTTGCGCTGGATGATCAGCTTATCACTGGACTTACCCTTGGTGCGGGTTTTCAGACCACGAGAGTATTGACCATTACGGCTGCGAGGCTGACCTCCGGAGGCCTTACCCTCACCACCACCCATCGGGTGATCCACCGGGTTCATGGCCACACCACGGTTACGTGGCTTGATACCGCGCCAACGGTTACGACCGGCCTTACCCATGCTCTGCAAGCTGTGATCGCTGTTGCTGACCACACCTACTGTTGCATAACCGTCGATCAAAACTTTACGAAGCTCCCCGGAAGGCATCTTGAGGATCGCATAGCGATCTTCTTTATTCGCCAGCTGCGCGGAAGAACCGGCACTGCGAGCGAGCTTACCACCCTGACCAGGCTGCATTTCAATATTGGGAATGTTAGTACCCAACGGCATATTGCGCATCGGAAGCGCGTTTCCTACTTCAGGCGCTACCGTCTTTCCGCTTTCTACTTTAGCACCGACGGTCAATCCCTGTGGAGCAAGGATGTAACGCTTCTCACCATCTGCATACTGAAGTAGCGCGATGAAAGCAGTACGATTTGGATCGTACTCAATGGAGAGCACCTCAGCAACACCCTCTTTATTACGCTTGAAGTCGATGATACGGTATTTCTTTTTGTGTCCGCCACCACGATAACGCATGGACAGATGACCGGATGAGTTACGTCCGCCTGTACGAGGCTTGGGCTCAACCAGGGTTTTCTCCGGTACATTGGTCGTCACCTCGGCATAGGCATTGCCGATGCGCCAGCGAGTTCCGGCGGTGATGGGTTTGAATTTCTTTAGTGCCATTTTCTTTCTTTTTTATATCAACATTCGCGGCTGTTGCGGCCATTCAATTATTCAATCAGATACTTGCGTACAGGTCGATGCTCTCGCCTTCCGCTACGGTTACAAATGCTTTTTTATAGGCGGGCTTTCTTCCTTCGATCACACCGGATTTGGTGAAGCGACTTTTATGCTTGCCGGGCACCACAGAGGTATTCACCGCAGTGACGGAAACACCGTAAAAGCTTTCCACCGCTTTTTTGATCTCCAGCTTATTCGCTTTGCGAGCCACTTTGAAGGCATAGCGACGGAGCTTCTCCTGTTGGCTATTCGCCTTTTCAGTAAGAATGGGCTTGATCAGTACTTCGCTCAGTTTCATGAAATATCGTTTGATTCGTGATTGTCTGTTGATTAGGCTTCGTTATCAGAGAAGATCTTGGCGGCGCTTTCCGTCAATACCAGTACATCCGCATTCACGATGTCGTAGGTATTGATATCGCTCAGCATCACCCCTTGTACGGTTGGAACATTGCGCATAGACATTTCGAGTTCCAGGTTGTGCTCGGGCTGAACATACATAACCTTCTTGTTCTGTAGGTTCAGATTTCCGAGAATTCCCACAAACTCCTTGGTCTTTGGCTTGTCCATTTTAAGATCTTCAAGCACCACGATAGCCTGCTCTTTCGCCTTGTAGCTGAGTGCAGAAATCTTGGCAAGGTCCTTCACCTTGCGGTTCAGTTTGATGTCATAGCTGTGCGGCTTAGGACCAAAAATGGTACCACCACCCTTGTACAACGGGTTACGGATGTTACCCTTACGGCTTCCGCCCGTTCCCTTTTGCTTGTGCAGCTTGCGACTGGCACCTTTCACTTCCGCACGGGTCTTGACCTTGTGCGTTCCCTGACGCTGTGCAGCCAAATATTGTTTAACGGCCAGATAGATCACGTGATCGTTGGGCTCAGCACCAAAAATTTCGGTGGGGAGTTCAACTGAACGTCCGGTGGACTTTCCCTGGCTATTTAATACGTCGAGTTTCATACTTTATCTTTTATCGGCAACTGTTGGTTTACCGGATTATTTCTGAATGTATACGATGGAACCGTTGTGTCCGGGTACAGAGCCACTGACCAGGATGTAATTTTTATCGGCGAAGATCTTCACCACTTTCAGCCCCTTCATTTTCACGCGATCATTACCCATGCGACCGGCCATGCGCATACCTTTCATAACGCGGCTGGCATCAGAGGAGTTACCGAGTGAACCCGGAGCGCGCTGACGATCGTGCTGACCATGGCTTTGCTGACCGACACCGGCGAAACCGTGACGCTTTACAACACCCTGAAAACCTTTACCCTTGGTTGTACCAACCACCTCAACATTTTCGCCTTCGGCAAAAATGTCAACGGTAACCGACTCACCGAGAGCTTTCTCGAGGGAGCAATCACGAAATTCTCTGGAAATTTTCTTTGGAGTTGTTTGAGACTTGGCGAAGTGATTCACAGCCGCTTTAGAGGCATTCTTTACTTTCTTCTCGCCAAATGATAACTGGAGGGCGTTGTAGCCGTCAGACGCTTCTGTTTTGACCTGGGTCACTACACAAGGACCCGCTTCGATGATGGTGCAGGCGGTCTGCTTGCCTGCGGAGTCGAAGATACTGGTCATTCCGATTTTCTTCCCAATGATACCTTTCATAAACATTTCGTTTATGCCTTCAGGATATCGGGACAATCCGGTGGTATGGACCAGACTTCAATCCCCGTTCGTCGTCGACCTTTTCCTTTCTGGGGAAGTACCGACGATAAACAAACCCTGAATGGCTTGTTTTATGTGATTCAGCCAGCGCTCTTTTTTCCGCCGAAACGGATTGAGAGATGACAATTAATTACAAATTCAATCTATAAGAACAATGCGATTCAAAACCGTTAGGCCTTGATCTCGACTTCTACCCCACTAGGCAAATCCAACTTACTCAACGCATCTACCGTGCGGCTGGTAGATGTATAAATATCCAGGAGGCGCTTGTGGGTCGCCAACTGAAACTGCTCACGACTTTTCTTATTTACGTGAGGGGAACGCAATACCGTGAAAATTTTACGATGCGTGGGCAGCGGAATGGGTCCGGTGACCACGGCTCCTGTACTGCGAACGGTCTTGACGATCTTCTCTGCCGATTTGTCGACGAGATTGTGATCGTAAGACTGTAATTTGATTCGAATACGCTGAGACATGTTTGTGGATCCCTTTTGTTTAGGGGATGCAAAGGTAAGAGACAAGTTGGTAGCTGCCAAATAGTTGTCGATTAATTTTTTAGGCCCCAAACGCTACCTTCGGGCCGGTGAAAATACAACTCCCTAAATACGCCACCACCTACCTCAAAATGGCCCTCAGCCTCGCTTGTCTTTGGTATGCGCTGACCAAGCCAAACTGGGGCCAGCTGGTCCGGGCTGCGGAACAAGTTAGCCCGGCCTGGGTACTGGTTGCCTTAAGCGCCTACACCTTATCTAAAGTACTGGCATCCAGAAGACTAAATATCAACTTTGAGCTCATTGGCCTGCAGTTGACTGAACGCGCTAACCGGCGCCTGTTCTGGTTGGGTATGCTTTACAACCTGCTCTTGCCGGGTGCCATCACGGGTGATGCCTATAAAGTAATGGTATTGGGTAAGTCCCCCGGACTCAGCCGAAAATCACTGACGCTGGCGGTGCTGCTAGACCGGTTCAGTGGATTATTATCCCTGATGCTGATCCTGGCCCTCTTGTATGCATGGGTACTCCCCCCGTCCTGGGTCACGTTTTCAGGCCTGATCGGAGCCGGATTATTGATCCCATTCAGTAAACAACTTTTAAAAAAGCTCCTACCCCAGCAAGCAAAAGGATTCAATAGAACCTTCTGGTTTGGGGCAGGCGTGCAACTGCTGGTGGTACTGACCGTCTTTTCGTTGATCCTGTCGATGAACGTCACTCCCGACAGCTTAAAATACCTGCTGGTGTTTCTATCCGCTGCAGCACTCTCGGTGTTGCCCATATCCATTGGAGGCGGATTGGGCATCCGTGAATTCGCCTCCATACAAGGTGCCGAGTGGATTGGATTACCCATCGAGAAAGCACTGATGATCAGTTTGCTTTTTTATGGGGTGACACTGCTGACCGCACTGCCGGGTGCCCTCTATATTTTCCGAGATCCCCTCACCGAATCAAAGTAGATTTGCCCGCATGTCGTTTCGATTCTCCTTGCTAAAACGTCAATTCCTGAATGCCGGTGCCATCGGCATCAGTTATTTTAAATTGATTCCCGATTGGTTCCGATTAGGCAAAAACGATCTGGTATTGGACTGCGGCGCCAACGTCGGATACATCACCCGATTCCTGGCCACCACCGGCGCACAGATCATCGCGTTTGAACCAGACCCACGAGCCTTCAGCCAACTACAAAAAAGATGCGGGCATTTGAAAAATGTCACCCTGCGTAATGAAGGCGTATGGGATAAAGCCGATGTACTTCCCTTGTTCGACCATGCAGAAGGAATGGAAGATGAAACCGCCTTCACCGTCGGATCCTCTCTGATCGCCGCTAAAAAGAACATCGATACCGGTAGAAGCCGAGAAGTTAAACTGATCGACCTGATCGAATTTCTCAAAAGAACACAGAAACGCGTTTCCTTGATCAAACTCGATGTGGAGGGAGCTGAGATCGCCATTCTGGAAAAGATCTTGCAAGAGAAAGCCTGGGGACTATTCGACCGTCTGTACGTGGAAACACATGAGACCAAGATCCCTGAACAGTTACCCGCACTAGAAAAAATTAAAGCATCGATCGAACGGGAAGGGATCGACCACATCAAACTCAACTGGGTATAAAAAAATCCCGACCGTTACCGATCGGGATCTCTGTATGGTTGTGTTGATCGATTAAGCGTTCGCTTTACCTTTCACTTTTGCGATCACTTCTTCCGCGATATTATTCGGAGCCGGATTGTAGTGAGAGAATTCCATCGTAGAAGAGGCACGACCGGAGCTAAGCGAACGGAGTTGGGTCACATATCCGAACATTTCACTCAGGGGCACTTTAGCTTTGATCACCTGTGCACCGCCACGGCTGTCCATACCTTCCATCATTCCGCGACGACGGTTCAAGTCACCAGTCACATCACCCATATACTGATCAGGCGTTACCACCTCCACTTTCATGATGGGCTCCAGCAACACAGGCTTTGCTTTACGAGCGGCTTCGCGGAAACCTTGCTTGGCGCAAAGCTCGAATGACATGGAGTCAGAGTCAACCGCGTGGAAGCTTCCGTCGAATACGCGGACCTTCAGATTCGCAACAGGATAGTTAGCCAATACACCCGTGTTCATCGCTTGCTCAAATCCTTTTTGAATAGCCGGTACGAATTCGCGAGGAATGGATCCACCGAAAATATCATTCACGAACTGATAACGCTTGTCAGGGTTCTCTTTCTGCCATTCTTCGTCAACCGGACCGAGATTGAATACGATATCAGCGAATTTACCACGACCACCCGTTTGCTTCTTGAGAGTCTCGCGATGCTCGATAGTGGCAGTGAATGCCTCTTTGTACGCCACCTGCGGCGCACCCTGATTCACTTCAACCTTAAATTCACGACGCATACGATCGATGATGATCTCGAGATGCAACTCACCCATTCCGCGAAGGATGGTTTGTCCAGTCTCTTCATCGGTATTCACACGCAACGTAGGATCTTCTTCTACGAGCTTGGCAATAGCCATTCCCATCTTATCGACATCGGCCTGCGTCTTTGGTTCAACCGCGATCGCGATCACCGGCTCTGGGATGAACATATTCTCCAGCGTGATCGGATGGTTCTCATCACACAGTGTATCTCCGGTCTTGATCTCTTTGAAACCTACGGCCGCACCGATATCACCAGCTTCGATGAAATCGATCGGGTTTTGCTTGTTGGCAAACATTTTCATGATCCGGCTGATACGCTCTTTCTTTCCGCTGCGCACGTTCAGTACATACGAACCGGCATCAAGGTGACCAGAGTAAGCGCGGAAGAACGCCAAACGACCCACGAACGGATCCGTCATGATCTTGAAGGCAAGTGCCGCAAAGGGTTCTTTGGGATCGGCTTTACGAGAAATCTGCTCTCCCGTATCAGGATTGGTACCGATGGTATCCGGAATATCAACAGGTGAAGGCAGGTATCGACAAACGGCATCCAATGCAGTTTGTACCCCCTTATTCTTGAAAGAAGATCCACACATCATTGGAACGATGCTAAGATCGATGGTGGCTTTACGGATTGCCTCGTGAATCTCATCTTCACTGATGCTATTGGAATCCTCAAAGAATTTTTCCATCAACTGATCGTCGTATTCTGCAACGGCTTCAACCAGTGCAGCACGCCATTCGTTGGCTTCTTCTACCATGTCGGCAGGGATGTCGATCTCGTCGAAAGTCATTCCTTCGGTTTCCATGTGCCAGATGATCCCTTTCATTTTGATCAGGTCTACCACACCCTTGAAATTATCCTCCGCACCGATCGGTAACTGCAGGGGAACTGCTTTCGATCCAAGCATCTCACGAACCTGCTTCACCACATTGAGGAAGTCGGCACCTGCACGGTCCATTTTATTTACGAAACCGATACGGGGAACTCCGTAACGGTTGGCCTGACGCCATACGGTTTCCGACTGAGGCTCTACGCCATCAACCGCGGAAAACAGGGCGATCAGTCCGTCGAGTACACGCATGGAACGCTCTACCTCTACGGTAAAGTCAACGTGACCAGGCGTATCGATGATGTTGAAATAGTATTTTTTGGTGTCAGGCGTCGCTTTCCCCAACACGGTCGGGAAATTCCACTGACAACTTACAGCAGCAGAGGTGATGGTGATACCGCGCTCTTTTTCCTGTTCCATCCAGTCGGTAGTTGCCGCACCATCGTGTACTTCACCGATACGGTGGATCATTCCGGTATAGCGGAGGATACGCTCCGTTGTCGTGGTTTTGCCGGCATCGATGTGCGCCGCAATACCAAAGTTCCGTTGGAATTTGAGGTCAGCCATAAAAGGAGTTTTTCTGTGTTTTACTGCCCATCCGGTTTCTTCCGATAAGGCGGCGCAAAAGTAGGAAAAATAGACCGATTCCTGCGCAAGAAGCCCCGGAAATAGGACCCGACGGAAATAAAAAACCCCGCCGAAGGCGGGGTTAAAGTTTATTGCGCGCTTTTTAGTTGGCTGACTTGAACTCAACGCGACGGTTCAGCGCACGCCCGGCAAGTGTCTTATTGTTAGCCAGCGGCTTGGTAGAACCGAACCCTTTGGCTTGCAGACGATCAGCAGCAACACCTTTAGCAACAATGTAAGCTTTTACAGCCGCCGCTCTTTTTTCAGAGAGGGTCTGGTTTGAAGCAGCACGTCCGGTGTTGTCTGTATGTCCTTCAACAGACACTTTGATATCCGGGTGCTCTGTCATGATCTTGGAAGCTTTATCAAGCTCTGCTTTCGCAACCTTGGTAAGTGCTGCACTACCTGTCACAAATTGAACCTTGCGGAAATCGAATTTGTATTCAGTCAGTTCTTCCAGCAACGGACAGCCATTATTCGCAGCAGATCCTTTGTCTTTAGGACATTTATCCACCTCATCGTTCAAGCCGTCTTCGTCAGTGTCGGGGATCGGGCAACCATTGTAGCGAGCCAAACCAGCTACTTTGGGACATTTGTCTTCTTCATCGTTAATACCATCGCCATCTGAATCCGGGATCGGACAACCTTGGTAACGGGCCAAACCTGGAACAGTTGGGCACTTATCCTGCTCATCGTTGATTCCGTCTTTGTCGGTATCCGGGATCGGACAACCTTGGTATTTAGCAAGACCGGGTACTGTTGGGCATTTATCCTGTGTATCGATGATGCCATCCTTGTCCGTATCAGCTGGAGGAGCAACAACCACCTCAGGCACTTTCACCTCAGGCTTCTTTTTCTTCAACAAGCTACCGGCGATACCGATGCTATGTTGCAGGTGATAATTAGCCGTTTCTGTGGTTACAGGAACACGATATGTAGAATTTACGAATAGGTGTGTTTCATCCAACAGGTTCACTTTGAAGCCCAATCCCAAAGGCAGTGTAGCTCCGTAGTAGGAACGGTATTTATGCGCAGAAACACCGGCGATCAAATAGGGTTGCACCCAGTAATCTTCTGTCGTCATTTTGAAGTGCATGCTGGCAGTGGCTTCCAATAACAAGCTGTTATTAGTGAAATTCTTACCGGGCATGGGATAGCGGAAGAATGAACCACCGAGGGACGCTGACATGTCCAAGTGTGGACGCAGGCCCTTGAGATATGTAACAGCCAAACCGGAGGTCATTTCACGCATGCGCGCAAAACGCTTATCGGCTAGTACCTGATTGAGCGAAGTGGTTCGGATCCGATCAGGGGTCACAAAATCATTAAAGAAAAAATTCACTCCGAGAGCCTTAGCTAGCACGGGTTTATCCTGTGCACTTACGGCGGAGGGAACCATGAAGAACAAAGCGATCACGTAAAGGACCTTCTTCATAAGGAAATAGTTTGGTTTAAGCTAAGCAAAAATAACGGGTATGTTCAACATCCTAAAATAAATTATTTCCCTAATTTTCATGGGGTTGCGATCGATTTTTATCCCCATAGCCACACCATGACCTCCCCCCGCCCCTCATTGATAGCGCTTGTGTTCCTATTGACTCAATCAGCCCCTACTGAGACTACCGCTCAAGTCGCTGTTTGCCGTTCCCGGGATTCGCTTCAACGAAGCATCGAGCAAAACGCGGAAAACCGGCTGGTGGAACTGAAAACACGGATCCCCTCGCTTGAATATGAGTTGCGCTATGCGAGCTCGAATAATTTCGTTGGCAAACCTATGTACCCCACCCGAACCCGGGTTACCTTTCTTAGAAAGCCAGCGGCCGAGGCCTTGCAAAAAGTGCAGCAAGAACTAAACCATCAAGGCCTGGGATTAAAGATTTGGGATGCCTACCGACCCCACTCCGTAACTGTTGCCTTTTGGGAATTGATCGGCGACGAGCGATATGTGGCCAACCCGGCAAAAGGCAGCGGGCATAACCGAGGCATTGCCGTAGACTTGACCCTCATTGAGCTACCGAGCGGAAAAGAAATCGATATGGGAACCGGCTTTGATCACTTCAGTGACACCGCACATCACTCATTTAATCAATTACCCATACAGGTATCATCGAATCGCAACTTACTCAGAACTACGATGGAAAAATATGGATTCAAGTACTATGAGGAAGAATGGTGGCACTACAGCTGGCCCGACCCAGCTCGGTTCGAAGTCCTGGATATCCCTTTCGAAAAACTGAAGCGGATGCGTTAGCTGATCAATCTGGGAATACGTTGTTCCAATAACATCATATCAGCAACAACAATTGCTGCAATGGCCTCCGCCACCACCGGAACACGTAGTGCGATGCACAGGTCATGCCTGCCTTTCACTGAAAAAACTTCTGGCAGGCCGGAACTCCAATTGAGGGACGTTTGCTCTTTCGGAGTGGATGAGGTTGGCTTGATCGCCAAACGAAATACCAGTTCATTACCATTGGTGATCCCACCAACAATACCTCCAGCATGGTTGGTAGCTGTAATACCGGATCCATCGATCAGGGAATCATTATGCTGACTGCCCTTCATTTTTGCAGCGGAAAAACCCGAGCCGAACTCAATTCCTTTTACAGCCGGGATGGAAAAAGCTAAATGGGCCAATAACGATTCTGTCGAATCAAAAAAGGGTTCACCCAACCCGATGGGCAATCCGTTCACCTTGCATTCTACTATCCCACCAACACTGTCTTTCACCTCGATAGCATGCTGAATGCCCGCCTCCACTGACGCATATCCACCTACCTCGATTAACTGGGCTTGGATGGTAATGTCAGCTAATAATTTTTTAGCGATGACACCGGCGGCAACCAAACATACCGTCAGTCGGCCACTGAAATGTCCGCTGCCACGATAGTCCTCGTGCCCACCGAATTTCCGATTGGCGACGAAATCGGCATGACCCGGTCTCGGTATATCGCGCTGCTTCTCATAGTCGGCAGAACGGGTATTCTCATTCGCAAATAATATGGTCAGTGGCGCGCCGGTCGTCTTCCCGTTAAAATATCCTGTAACAAAACGTGGTAGATCAGTTTCCTTTCTTGGGGTTGTTCCTTTTTGCGTGCCTCCTTTTCTTCGCTCGATATCGTGTAGAAAATCATCAACAGAAAGAGATAAACCCGCCGGACATCCATCGATGACAACCCCAACAAATTCACCATGGGACTCGCCCAGTATCTGTACCCGAAACAATCTGCCAAATGTGTTCACGGTAAATTATTTATTCACTTAAAGATACAGATGCCCCAACGGAACGCAAGTCATCCCAAAAGTCCGGGTACGACTTTCGAACCGATTCAGCTTCCTCGATCACAACCGGGCCATTCGCACGCAAGGCAGCAATCGCCAACGACATCGCGATCCGGTGATCGCCGGTCGCATGTACTACCCCACCCTGCAAGCCTGCACCTCCAACTACTCTCATTGCATTACCATCTAACTCAATGGGTAACCCCAGCTTTCCAAATTCGCGTTGTAATACAATGGCCCGATCACTTTCCTTGTGTCGCAATCGGTCGGTGCCATAGATAACTGACTCGCCCTTAATATGTGCAGCCAATGCCACTAAGGGTGGAAATAGATCCGGACAGTCCGTTGCATCGAATTCAAAAGCCCCACTCCTTCCTTCCCTGATCAAGTAAAGATCATTATCCGCTGCTGTCTTGTTTCGTTGATGAGACACCACGCTGCTGATCGCTCGATCGGCCTGCGTGGACGTGGCATCCAAACCTGTCAGCTCGATCGTTCCCGTATCGGATCCGGCCGCAAACCAAAAGGAGGCTCCACTCCAGTCGCCCTCTACCGTGTACTGAATTTCTTGGGCTGAGAACAGTGCTTCCCGCTGCCTGAAATGAAAACGCTGATACCCGTCGTTTTCAGGAAGGGGCAACCCGAATCGTTTCAAAATATCTAGTGTAAGATCAATGTACGGACGACTTTTCAGCTCGTTCACCTCTATCGTCACTCCACCGGCACCCGCAGCAGTGTACGCCATCAACAAGCCCGTCAGAAATTGCGAACTCAATGAACCATCTACTGTTATGTTTCGAGGTATCATCGGGCCCTGGAGCATTATGGGCAAACGACCATCATTCAACTGTATACGCACCTGTAATAATGGCAAGACTTCTTCAAAAAAACGCATGGGCCGGGTTAATAAACTACCCTTGCCCACGATCCGAATCGGCTGATCCGATAGGGCAGCCAGCGAAGTGAACATCCGAATACTCAAGCCTGACTCTCCGCAATCCAGTACATCGCCCGTCGGACAGACACCATGGCTTAGGATTTCAAATCGATCCGCAAAAACATCAACCGTTGCACCCAATGAACGAATACAAGCCAATGCAGCCAGATCGTCCGCGGCATGACCCGGATTGTATAATACAGTTCGACCCTTTCGTATCAATGCAGCAGCCAGTGCCCGCTGCATGGCACTTTTAGAAACGGGCACCTGTATCGAACCCCGAATCGTTGATGGATACACCGTTGCGATCATGCGTAGGACTTCAAAAAACGTTGCAGGTCAACAATCGGAATGGCACGCACCTCCGCCTTCCCAATTTGTTTCAATAACACAAAATCGATCGAGTGGCGCACTCGCTTTTTATCCATTTTCAGGGACTGCAGCACTTTAACAGCAGAAAAGCCCGCCTCCACCGGCAACCCATATTTAATCAATAAAGCACCGAGCGATGAAAGATCCGTGAACGCATTCATCTTCTCCGAAAGATGGGCGGCAAACATCATACCCAATGAGATGGCCTCACCATGTGAAAGCTCATATTGCATCTCCAAGGCATGACCAAGCGTGTGGCCAAAATTCAACTTCTTGCGTTCGCCATTCTCCGAAACATCTTGCTGTACCACGCTGAACTTATATCGAACATTGCGTGCGATCAAACGGCGCAACTTAACCGGATCGTTACGGTATACTTTCAGATCGCTTTTAAGTAACTCCCGGAACATAGCTTCATCGCCGATAGCTGCATGCTTGATGATCTCGGCAAAACCGTTCGACCATTCATGCGTAGGCAAGGTTGACAGCAAGCTAAGATCATGCAATAAGAATAGAGGTTGACGTGTAGTGCCGACCAGGTTTTTGAAGGCTCCTACATCCACACCGTTCTTGCCACCGATCGAAGCATCCACCATAGCCAGTAAGGTGGTAGGCACAAAACCAACATCCACACCGCGTAAATAGATAGCGGCCAGATATCCTACGAGATCCGTTACAACGCCACCGCCCACACCAACCAATACCGTCTTTCGGTCAGCCTCCATCCGAATCAGTCGCTCGACCAAGCTGTCAATCGTTGCCTGTACTTTGTATTGTTCCCCTGCCCGCAAAACAATGGTATCGAAATCCGAGAAGACGTTTCGATGTTTTCGATAAACGTGCTGATCGGTGATCAGTATCAACCGACGACCCGGAAGTATGGAAGAAAGATCACTCAAACTCCTATTAGGAAAAAAAAGCGTGCGCTGTTGACCGATATGAAAAGTATGCGGACGAGCCATGTAGTTGAATTAACTGTCCAGAATACGTTTTTGTCGATTGATGCTCTCCATATGAACGGCCTCCAGGTATCGGGTGATGAACTCGCGACTGAGTCCGACCTGTTCCCCACGGGCGCAGGCATTCTCCATGATCTCTTGCCAACGGCCAGCCTGAAGTATGGTAATATTATTTTCCTTTTTATACCGGCCGATCTCTTCGGCAACCTGCATACGTCGTCCGAGCAGTTGCAACATTTCAACATCAAGTTGATTGATTTGCTGCCGTAAGGCATCCAGAGCTGAATGGAAGGTATCGGAATTTACATCCTCTGCACGCCAACGAACTTGTTCCAGCATTTCAATAAGTCGGTCAGGTGTTACTTGCTGGTTGGCATCACTCCAGGCCTGCTCGGGCTCGGGATGTGACTCGATCATGAGCCCGTCAAAATCCAAATCGACCGATCGTTGCATCACATCCATCAGTAAATCCCGTCGACCACAAATATGTGAAGGATCATTGATCATGGGAATCTGCGGGTAGCGCAACTTCATCTCGATGGCCAGGTGCCAAAGCGGTGCATTGCGGTATTCTGTATTACCATAGGTAGAAAACCCTCGATGGATCAAGCCAATGCGTCGGATGCCAGCACCCCGCATGCGCTCCAGGGCGCCAGTCCACAATTCCAGATCGGGGTTGATGGGATTTTTTATAAGCACCGGAATGTCGATGCCCTTCAGGGCGTCGGCGATCTCTTGCACACTGAATGGATTCACGGTCGTACGCGCACCAATCCAAAGTACATCGGTCCCGAATTCCAGGGCTTCTTCGACTTGTTTAGCAGTGGCCACTTCTACTGTGAATGGCAGACCGGTCTCGGACTTGGCTTTTTTCAGCCATTCCAGTCCAACACGGCCCACCCCCTCAAACCCACCGGGCTTGGTGCGTGGTTTCCAGATCCCGGACCGAAACAAATGAATCTTACCGGAAGCGGCCAAGCTTCGAGCGGTTGAGAGAACCTGCTCCTCAGTTTCGGCACTACACGGACCACTGATGATCCAGGGGCGGTGGCCCCAAAGCGCGTCCTTGTTATCCGTTGAGACGTAATTCATGTCTTAGTAAGATACAAAAATAGAAAAAACCGCAACGGGCTATTATCTAGTTCGTTTGCCGCCAGATTCAGCATCATTCATGCGAATCTTACGACCTCTGAATTTTTTACCGTCAATGGCACGGATCATCTGATTGATGGAATCGGCCTCGATCTCAACCCAGCTGTTCATATCCTTCATATCGATCCGTCCCAAGACCGATTTGGGTAGCTCGCTCATATCCAGAATAAATTGGAGAAAGCTTGCTTTGTAAAAGCCATCTTTGGTGCCCAAGTTTACAAACAAGCGGCGATACGATCCCTCCGGTGATTGTTTGGCATCCCGGTCTTTGTTCCGGCCTTCCTTCTTACCCGCACCGGCCCGCAAGTTCAGGTCGGTCGCATTGGCATAATAATTCAAGAACCGATCGAATTCAAGGCTGGCTACGCGCTGGAGCACTTCCTCTTTGGTAATATCTGCAAACTTCTCCTGCAACAGCGGCAAGTACGTCTCGTAATCGCCGTGTTGAATATCGGCTTGCAATAATTTATCGATAAAGTGGAAGAACTGTTTGCGACAAACATCTTTCCCACTGGGAATATCAAGGGGGTGAAATTGAGTCTTCAGCAATCGTTCGATCTGCTTTAAGCGGTACATTTCTTTGGGCGTTACGATACACACGGAAATACCGCTGTTGCCAGCTCTGCCGGTTCGTCCGCTTCGGTGCGTGTATACCTCCGGGTCGTCGGGCAATTCATAGTTGATCACGTGCGTGATGCCTTTTACATCAATGCCACGGGCAGCCACATCGGTCGCGACCAACAGCCGTAGGTGCTTTGATTTGAATGCGGCCATGACTTTATCGCGTTGCCCTTGGGTCAGATCCCCATGAATAGCATCGATGTCATATCCCTCCCGCGTCAGCTTTTCAGCGATCTCTTGGGTCTCTATTTTGGTTCGGGCAAAAACGATACCGTAAATCCCCGGATTGAAATCAATGATGCGTTTTAGCACCTCATAGCGGTTATGGTGCTGACAAGAATAATATTGATGGTCGATGTTGGCGTTTCCGGAATTGGCCACCCCAACGGTTACTTCAACCGGAGACTCCATGTATCGCTTCGTGACCTTCCGGATTTCGGTCGGCATGGTGGCACTGAAAAGCCAAAGGCTCTCCCGTTCAGGTGTATTTTTTAGGATGAATTCAATGTCCTCTTGGAATCCCATGTTCAGCATCTCATCCGCCTCATCCAAAACCACCCATTTGATCTCTTCGAGATCGATTGCTTTTCGTTCAATCAAATCGATCAAACGGCCAGGTGTGGCTATCACGATCGAAGCTCCTTTTTTAAGGTCTTTAATCTGACCGGTAATGGGAGCCCCTCCATAGACAGGAAGGATGTGGTGCCCCTTTTGCGGGTCGCGAAAGCGATTCATGTCCTGTGCGATCTGCATGCAGAGCTCACGGGTTGGACAAACCACCAGGGCCAACGGAAATTTATTGCGGGGTTCTACGCATTGCAGAAGCGGCAAACCAAAAGCGGCCGTCTTACCGGTACCGGTTTGAGCCAAACCAATAAAGTCCTTTGTACCTTCTAACAATACCGGAATGGCCTTCTGCTGAATGGCCGTGGGCTCAGTAAAACCCAGTTTGGAGAGCGAGGAAAGCAGACCAGGGACGAGCCCCAGTGATTCAAATGTATTCACGTTGTTTTAGCCTGAATGGCAGGCCATACCAATTAATGGAAAAAAGAAGGCCGTTCTTACGAACGGCCCGGGCTCTTGATCCTAACCAAGGTTAGGCAATTGCTTACTTAGTTGTGTCCGGAGCAGGAGCAGCAACGGCTGTTGTGTCCTTCTTAGTTGTGTCCGGAGCAGGAGCAGCAGCAGTAGTGTCACCAGTAGTGGCCGGAGTTTCAGCCTTCTTCTCTTCGCAAGCTACCAGGAAAGCAGCAACGAAAGCGATCGCAAAAAACTTTTTCATTCGATTTCTTTTTGGGGTTAAATGTGAAATATTTCGCAAATATATACCGATTTTGAAGAAAGGTAACCCGGAGGCGATCGATTTTTTTTCAGCCCGACCAAGGTTACTATTTTTATCGACCCGTATTAACTAACGGGTGACCGAGGAAGACATGGACGAAAAAGAACTCTTACAGGGGCTCGCTACTAACGACCGTAAGTCTATTGAAGCCATCTACAAAGGAAGCTACAATAGTGTTCAGTCGATGATCCTGACCAATCAGGGTTCTGTTGATGATGCCAGAGATGTCTTTCAGGAATCGCTTATCGTTCTTTATGAGAAAGTTAGACAGGGTGATTTCGAATTGAATTGCCAGATTAAAACGTATCTGTATGCCGTCTGCCGAAGACTGTGGTTGAAAAAACTGCAGCATCAAAAACGGATGTATGTCCCATGGGATGAATCCGCTGAACCGGTATCCGTTGATATCGATCTGGAGCGGCACTTGCGGGAGGATGCGGATTACGACCGAATGGAAAAGGCCATTCAACAATTGGGGGAGCCTTGCAAAGGACTGCTGGAGGCCTACTACCTGCAAAAGCAGAATATGGCTACCATCGCTTCCTCCTTTGGTTATACGAATGCCGACAACGCGAAGAACCAGAAATACAAGTGCCTGATGCGCTTGAAAAAAATATTCTTTCAGAACTGAAAGCAGTAGAAAATGAGTGATCTGAACTTATTAGAAACGGTGGAACGATATATCCGGGGGGAAATGAATCCTGATGAACGTGCACACTTTGAAAATTATCGGAAAAGTCATGCCGAGGTAGATCAATTAGTTGTAGAACACACCTTGTTTCTTCAACAGTTGAATCGGTTCGGTGAATGGAAGAAATTCAGGCAAGGCCTTCAGCAAGTACACACCGACCTCGCTGAATCAGGCAAGATCGAAGCGGTTCGTCTCCAAGGCAAGGCCCGGGTCGCCTACCTCTGGAACCGCTACAAACGTGTGGGTGCGATCGCTGCCTCTATCGCGGGCATTACAACACTGAGCATATCCGCACTCGTGATGCTTTTCTCCTCCAACGGAGCCGGCACACAGTTTGAGGAATTGAACCGTAAATACAATTGGTTGGCCAGTCGTTCGCAGCAACAAGGAAACGAGATCGATGCCATCAAGAAAAATACCAACACATCCCCCATCTCCTATACCAAAGGAGGCACTGGATTCTTGGTCGATGGCAAAGGGTTTTTGGTGACCAACCGGCACGTAGTCGCCAACGCCGAGCAGATCGCTGTACAACAAGGCGAAAAAGAGTTCAATGCTGAAGTCGTTCATATTGATACCCGCCGCGACCTAGCCTTTCTACGCATCGTGGATGACAAATTCCAAAAGTCAACTTCTTTACCCTACGGCTTCTCCAAACGAACTGCGCTCTTGGGTGAGCCCCTATTCACACTGGGGTATCCGAGGGATGAGGTTGTATACGGTCAAGGATACCTGAGTGCTCGTACCGGGTTTGAAGGTGACACGCTCAGTTATCAAATCGAAATCGCCGCCAATCAGGGTAATAGTGGAAGTCCGGTATTAAACCGCAACGGTGAAGTAGTCGGCATTCTGAATGGCCGTCAAAATGATCAACAAGGCTTTGTATTTGCCATCCGCAGTCAAGAAATATTGGCATCCGTTCAGGAGTTCAGAAAGACGTTGAAAAAGGAATGGATCTCCCCTCCTACTCAAACACGGTTGAGCGGACTGGACAGAACACAACAAGTGAAGCTATTACAGGATTTCGTTTACTTGGTCAAGGTCCATTGATACACGATCACCATAGCCGTTCCGGATATTCCCCGATCCGGATCAGCTCATCCAAACTGTTTTGAACGGAAGGCGCATCCTCTTTATAGGTCACGCCAAACCACTTAGCGTGTGTGGGTAAAACCTCCACGGCCCCACCTTCCTGAATGAATGAATCCGCTACCAGCGGGATGAAAAACTCGGACTTCTCCTCCATCCCCCGCTCGCGTAAAAATTGATGGAAAAGTTTTTTTGAGAGCGAAAAATAGGATGGATCAAAGCACCAGAAATTCATCGACACCCGAGTGTCTTTATCCAACACCTCCGGCAACAGCCCATCCGCCGCCCGAATTTCACCAGCCAAATAAGCAATGTTGATCCGTTCTGTAATCGAGGAAAGATGTCCGTGATTATCCAATGTGCAAACTCCACGATTAACCGTTCCATGTGCCGATAATGTTCCGGTAAGTGGATATCCAACGATGGCAAAACGATCTTTCTGACAAGCTTCTTTCAAAAAACCAGCTGCCACTTCAAATGCATGCCGCCCATAGAAATCATCCGCGTTGATCACGGCGAAGGGTTCGCTAACCATCTGTTCAGCGCAAAGAACAGCATGTGCGGTACCCCATGGTTTGGTGCGGGTCGGTAACGTTTCTATACCTGCCGTATGCATTTCAGGCTCTTGAAACACATAGGACACCTCCACTTTCCCGCTGAGACGCGGATCGAACAGCGCTCGGAAGGTCTGCTCATGCTGAGCCCGAATGATGAAGACAATCTTTCCGAAACCGGCACGGATCGCATCATAAATGGAATAATCCATGATGGTTTCGCCACCCGGGCCGAAAGACTCTACTTGTTTCATGCTGCCGTACCGCGAGGCCATCCCGGCAGCAAGGATCACTAAAGTTGGTTTCATAATCCATACAAAAGTAGCCCAAAATAGACAGCTTGTTAAAACCTGCACATGCAAACACCGCTCCTGTATCTTTGAATAATGTGCAATCAGCGACACATAAACATATTTCTACTCCCACTATCTACTCTGTTCTGTCTCTTTAGTGCTGCACAGGAAACCCTCCCAGCCTTCTCACTGAACAAACTCAACGACGATAGGGTATTGATTCAATGGAAAAATTCCGACACCAGCCTCCGACAAATATCAATACAGCAATCGGCAGATAGTTTAAACGGATTTCGAACCATCCTGACCATGCCCGATCCAACCCCCGAACAAAACGGGACGATCATCAATCGCCCGATGGCCGGAAAGATGTTCTATCGGCTTTATTTATTATACCCAGGTGGACGATATCGCTTCTCTTACGCTAAACGGCCAGTGCCCATACCCGCTGTTATACCTGCCTCAGGGTCCGTAGGTATACCCGACAGACCAGTGCCGCAGAAAACGACGATCAACCCGGCTGAATCGATTCAGGACCCCGGTCAGCTCCTTATACCCACACCCACTCCCCGAACAAAGAAGGATACGGCAGTTGCAATCCCGCCCGTTTCGCGGATACAACCAAAAATCGGTAACGTACCAAATCTGACGCCTGGCCAACGAATAGACATCAAAAAAACATACAGTATTCAGATCGATCTGGATAAGTTCACCCCCTCGCTATGGGCCTATACCCACCGAGATGGCTATCCACTCATCCAACTGCCCGCTACATGGGACCTCTCCCAGGTCCGGATCCGATTCTTTCAGGAAAATGGACAAATGCTTTTTGAACTGAAACAACCTCCCCTGCATCATTTCCGAATCGATAAATCAAATTTCAGCCGATCCGGATGGTACAGTTTTGAAATCATATTGAAAGGCAAAGTGGTTGAGAAAAATCGCCTGCACATTCCTCTAGAATTCTAAATGAGCGAACAGCTAAATCGCGCCATGAAATGAAATTTCATCCTCGACTTTACCGCTTCCATCGAAGGGGCGTTCAATAGCTCCTGTTCAAGCGAGGTGACTTGTTTATCCGGTATGCCGCAGGGCACAATGTGACGAAAATAATTCAGATCGGTATGTACATTCAATGCCAGTCCATGCATGCTGATCCACCGGCTACACCGTACCCCGATGGCACAAATCTTTCGGGCTTTGATCGGTACGAGCGGGTCCAACCACACACCAGTCTCCCCTTCTGAGCGCTCTCCCTCCAAGCCATAATCAGCCAATAAACGAATAACGACCTCCTCCAGATTTCGAAGATACTTACCGATATCCCGCTCAAACTTTTCCAGATCCAAGATGGGGTAAACCACCAATTGACCCGGGCCGTGAAACGTGATATCACCACCCCGATTGGTATGAAAATACTCAATCGAACGAGCGGCACGCTCCTCCTCGGAGATCAGTACATGCTGCGGATCACCACTTTTGCCTAAGGTGTAAACCGGAGGATGTGTGACAAACAGTAAATGATGACGGGTTTCTTCTGCCCGCCCAGCCTGTTTTAAAGCGACATTGGTTTGTAAAAGGGATTCCTGATAATCCCAAACATCCCGATAGGAACGTTCACCCAAATCTTCAAAATATATCGTCTCCTTCATTAAAATGTAAAGCTACGTACAAAAGCGTGGCTACCTTTGTGTGATGTCAGAGCAAGATCTTATACCGGAATTCCACGAGGCAGATGAATCGACCGATTCCGGCGAGGTGCTGTATGAACGATTTCAACTGACGGTCGACCGTGGACAAGAACCCATCCGGATCGATAAATTCCTGAGTCAACGGATCGAGAAGGCTACACGTAACAAACTACAGCAAGCCATGCACCTAGAACTTGTCACGGTCAATGGCCAACCTGTCAAACCCAATTATAAGATCAAACCAAATGATCAGATCCTGATCTATTCTGACCTCCACCCTGATGAAACGGATGTCCAACCGGAAAACATACCGTTGGATATCCGTTATGAGGATAAACACCTGATGGTTCTATACAAAGCCCCGGGCACCGTTGTGCATCCGGGCAGCGGCAATTATCATGGCACGTTACTGAACGGCGTAGCTTTTTACTTGCAAAAAATAAATCCGGCACTAAACGAAGAGTTGTTGCCGCGATTTGGTTTGGTTCACCGGATCGATAAGAATACAAGTGGGCTACTGGTGTTGGCCAAAACAGATATTGCCATGCGGGGACTGGCCAAACAGTTTTTCGATCACACCGTGCGTCGTCGATACCAGGCACTTGTTTGGGGAGATGTAGAAGCCGACTCCGGCACGATCATCGCACATGTCGGACGCCACCAGCGTTTTCGAAAACTATTTGAAGCCTACCCGGAAGGTGATCATGGGAAAGAGGCGATCACCCATTACCGCGTGCTGGAAAGATTCCGTTATGTAACGCTGGTTGAATGTATTTTGGAAACAGGCCGGACCCACCAGATCCGTGTACACATGAAACACATCGGTCATCCCTTATTCAATGATGATTTTTACGGAGGTGAACGAATCGCCAAAGGCACCATCTTCCCCCGCTACAAACAATTTGTAGAAAATTGCTTTGCACTCTGTCCCCGTCAGGCACTACACGCCAACACCCTCGGATTCAGACACCCTGCGACGCAGGAGGAAATGAATTTTGATACGGAACTGCCAACCGATATGCAGACGGTGGTGGAGAAATGGAGACAATACACGCAGAGCATCGGACAATAACCTCAAGGAGCATACAGCATCCGGTACTCGGCACCAGCCTTTCCCTTAACAATATCCTGCAACTTCCGCTGCATCAATTTCTTTTTCAGAGGTGACAAATAATCAACGATCAGTTTTCCCTCCAAATGATCGATCTCATGCAGCAAAGCACGCGCGGTGAGTCCGACAAAATCCGCTTCCTGCTGCGTGAAAGATTCATCCATATAGGCCAACCGAATTTCAACGGGACGAATAACTTCCACGCGTATGCGAGGTAAACTCAGACAACCCTCTTCCTCGACCGCTGTTTCCTCTGTGATCGATAAAATACGGGGATTCATGACTACCGCTTTCAATCCTGGATCCTTCTCCCACCCCGACTCCTTCTTCTCCTCTTCACTCATGCGCTCTATTACCTGATGAGTATCCAACACCAACAACCGAAGCGAATGATTTACCTGTGGTGCTGCCAACCCAAGACCGATCCCCTTTTGATACATGGTTTCCCACATATTGGAGATCAATGTATCCAACCCAGGATGGCTGGGCTGAACCTCACTTGTAGTTTCACGTAAAACCGGATGGCCGTATGCAACAATTGGAAGGATCACCGTTAGGATTTTTACAAAGTTACCGAATCCTATCACTCTCATCCACCGCTCCGCTGAAGATATTCCTGTAATAAAATAGTGGCAGCGATCTCATCTACCAAGGCCTTATTGCGTCTCTCTTTCTTCTTCAATCCCATTTCCAGCATGGCAGAGCGAGCCATCTTGGAGGTAAATCGCTCGTCCACCTTCTCCACCGGAATACCGGGGAACGATTTAGCCAGTTTAGCAATAAACTTCTCCACCAAAGGAGTCGCATCCGTGGGCGTATCATCCCAATTCATGGGCCATCCAATGATGATCTGATCTACCGTCTCACGCTTGACATAATCCTGCAAAAAATTCATCACCTCGCGGCTCTCCACCGTGGCTAATCCTGTTGCGATGATCCGCAACGGATCCGTAACGGCCAGACCGGTACGTTTTCCTCCATAATCGATGGCCAGGATCCTTCCCATGATCAGTTTGTAAATATTAACTCCGCAAGAAAAAAGAGCGCAAAGACCACCGAACCGATGCCATTGGTTGTCATGAATGCAAGATCGATCCTGGAAAGATCATCCGCACTCACCAAAGCGTGCTGGTAAATTAGGAGTCCTGTAAAAATCAACACGCCCATCCAATACCATAAACCCAAATCCCCCCAAATGCCTGCCAGGAACAAAGCTGCGATCGTGAGAAAATGAAGTGCGGAAGAAACAAGTAAAGCACGCCGTCCCCCTATCCATGCGGGAACGGAGTGAAGCGCTTGCGTCCGATCAAATGATTCATCCTGCATGGCGTAAAGAATATCAAAACCTGACACCCAGGTCAGCACTACAAGAGAAAAAATGATGGGCATCAAGCTGAATGAACCTGTTACAGCCAAGTAGGCTCCGATGACGGAAAGAGAAAGTCCAATCCCTAAAATCAAATGACAAAGTGCTGTGAACCGCTTGGTGTAACTATAACCTAGTACAACCAATAAGGCTACCGGTGATAAAAGAAAACACAAGGGATTGATCAGGCCGGCAGCCGCGACAAACAGAATCGAATTGATCACGGTGAAAGCAAGTGCCCGTTTGGGGCTGATCAGTCCGGCCGGAATCTCCCGCATAGAAGTGCGCGGATTCATGGCGTCAATGTTTCGATCGAGGTAACGATTGAATGCCATGGCTGCACTGCGCGCAAAAACCATACAGGCGATCACACCCAGTCCTTTCCAGATCCAATTGGACAGATCAACATACTGAAAAGATCCCCATTGATCAGTAACGCCCAACCCAAATCCCACACAGGCAAACGGCATGGCGAAAATGGTATGGGAGAATTTGATCAGGCTGAGATACTTTTTCATAGTCATGGATTCGATTATTGCAATAGCTCACGGTTGCCGGACTGCGAACGTACAAATTCCCAAACCACCACACCCAGTGCTGTGGCCACATTGAGTGAATGTTTCATACCTCCTTGCGGGATCTCGATACATCCGTCAGCGGCCGAAAGTGTTGCGGGTTCAACGCCTGTGACCTCATTTCCAAAAACTAAAGCTGTTCTTTCCGTAAGCTTTGACCCCAATGATTGTAAAAAGATGCTGTTTGTGGTTTGCTCTACTGCCAAAATTTGATACCCGGCCGAACGGGCTCTTTCAATAGCCGATACCCCATCCGGAAAATGGCGCCAGGGCACCGAATCTTCAGCGCCAAGTGCTGTTTTTCGTATTTCCTTGTGGGGCGGAAAAGCCGTATAACCCGTCAGGTAGATCGCCTCCACCTGAAAGGCATCCGCCGTCCGAAAGGCACTGCCAACATTATAAGCACTTCGGATATTCTCCAGAATCAGGATCAGCGGAAACTTTTCAGCACGACGAGCCTCTTCAACCGTTTTTCTTCCGAGCTCATCCATAGAAAGTTTACGCATGGCACAAAGGTAAGCAGGTCCGCTTCCTGAAAAGAAGGGACCTGCTTGTACCCGATCTATTTTACGATCAAAGGTTCACAATTCGCTTATCGCGCGGATATTTTACGCTATACACAAAGCGATACTTTCTGCTCTCCCCCGGCTTGAGGTCCACCTTCCAGGTCAACACGCCCGTTTCTGGATTCACCTCTGCTTCTCCGGCATCCTCCAGAGAAACCTCCACTTCTTTCACTGCACTCAGCGGATGCTGGTCCTTCAACAACAGCTGTACAGGCGTCACTTTATTGTTCTTGACCGTGATCTCATAAGTGAATACTTGTTTATTCATGCCTCCGCTGGACTTGGCAGGAGCGGTTTCTCTGATCTGTGTACGCTTCAAGGCGATCCGCTTGTCTCTTCCCAACGAAAGATTCAAGGTATCTGCCGTGGTATTCGGATCGATCTGTGTTTTACCAACATAGGTATCGTCCATAATGATGTTCGCTGTGCCGGGGATCAGATCCAATTGTTGCCAATCACCGATCTCGGCCATCAGATACGCCTCCCGATCCAGTTTGGGAACCGCATAGTTTTTCAAACCCGCATCTACCGACCGCTCTTGAATATTAACCTGCTGAATCTGCCCATCCGCCGGAACATCGTACGGTAGTGAGATCTCATAGCTGGTATTCAATTGCCCTTGATTCAATGTGGTGTAAGCGCCCATGGTGCTGGGATCGACCGGTGCCGGTGCTGCCACTTTATACCCCGTACCTGATTCATCCAGATCCAACTTATCGGCTATAACACTTTCCTTTTTCATCGATTGCACCACGTTTGCGTTGACATTTACCGAGCGCATCTGAGACTGACGATACAGCTCGGGTACGTACAACTGCAGATACCAGGGCGTCAGTAAGGGAGCCTGTACACCGAAATTGGGGGTGCCCGTGCTCAATGTCAGTTTGACTTGCTTCCAATTGATACCGGTGGTTTGCGTGAGCGATGCTTTATAGACGAGTTTGACTTTATTCTCTTTTGAATTCACGCGCAGGTCGTAATTGGCCGTCCACCCGGCATGCGGAGTATAATATGAAACCTTAACCGGATACTCATCGGCACGAGTGGCCATGACTTGTAAAAACAGTTGTCCGACCGGATCTCCCGGCTTTGACTCTTCTTGCGACCATTGATAGATCTGATTATTGTTTTGCTGGATCTTTTTTTGAATTTTATCCATCTCGGATTGCCACTGAAAGATGGAAAGCTTGGCTTTTTCGATCCGAGCCGTATAGACATCCAGCAGCCGGAGGATATCTGCCGCCAAAACCGGACGTTCTGTCTTGTCCTTGAGTGGCGATTCGATCAACAATCCTGTTTTAACCAGTATTTCCTGATCGATGTTGATCAGATTTTGAAACCGGCTAATTTCTTTTTGAAGCGACCGGTTGCTGTCGGTGAGCGCTTCAATCTGCTTTACATATTTGGATGGAGGAATTGGCGGTTGAAAGACCCGAAACTGCTGTGACAACAAGGCCACACCCTCCGGTAAGTTCACTTGTAAACTATTTGGGTCTACCGACGTACTCATCCCATCCAATTGAATGATCCGGGTACCGACCTCTAGCCGTATGCGGCCTTCATGGGTAAGTTCCGCTCCGTATCCGAAATAGACACTGGCATTTCGAAGTACCGGCCGAAACCGCAGGGTATCCTGTGAAAACAAAAAAATAGACTGGGTAATAAAAAACAAGAATAGGGGTATCGCTCGCATAATGTTGATTTTCCCCTTCAGATGCAGGCTTTTCCCGGGTTACACAAGCCCGAACCCATTATTTTTGTTGGCGTGGCAAAAAGCAGTGGCGATACCCCCATGATGCAGCAGCATCGGATGATCAAGCAAAAACATCCGGATGCCATTCTGTTATTCCGGGTGGGCGATTTTTATGAAACCTTTGGAAATGATGCCGTGATTGCCTCACGCATATTGGGTATCACCCTGACCAAACGGAACAATGGTGCCGCCGCAGAATCTGAACTGGCGGGATTTCCGCACCATGCACTTGATAATTATTTACATAAGCTGGTGAAGGCCGGTCACCGCGTGGCCGTTTGCGACCAGCTGGAAGACCCTAAACAAGCCAAGGGTGTTGTCAAACGTGGTGTCACGGACCTGGTCAGCCCGGGCACTGCCATTCAGGACAAACTCCTTGAACACCGAACCAACAACTTTCTGGCGGCTTTGCATGTAGGCGGACCAACCACCCTAGGCATAGCCTTGCTGGATCTATCAACCGGCGAATTCTTTCTGGCAGAGGGTAATCGCGACTACGCTGATAAATTGATACAAAGCCTCCGTCCCACCGAGTTGATTTTGGCAAAAGACAAACAAAAAGAAATACGCGAGTGGCTTAACGAGGGCATATATCAATACGGCCTCGACCCCTGGGTATTCGATACCCAGTATGGGCAGGAGCAATTAACAAAGCATTTCCAAACACATTCGCTGAAAGGATTCGGAGTTGACGAACTGACCGCTGCCCAAACTGCCGGCGGTGCCATCCTGCATTACCTGCGTGAAACGGAGCATCCGAACCTACAACATATTCAAAACCTTCAACGAATCGACCGGGATGATTTTTTGTGGATGGATCGCTTCACGATCCGAAACCTTGAATTACTGGAGGGAGCATTCGGTCAATCGCACTGCTTACTGTCGGTATTGGATAAGACCCAATCCCCCATGGGAGCGCGGCTGATGAAAAGATGGATCTTATTTCCTCTCAGGGAAAAGGCCAGCATCGACGAGCGACTGGACATGGTTGAAACCTTGATGAACGAACCGGATACGCTAAAAGATCTCCAAGATCAACTGGGTCGATGTGGAGATCTGGAACGCCTGGCTGGTAAACTAGCGATGCGAAAGGTCAATCCGAGAGACCTAATTCAACTCGCAAAAGGGTTGGATGCGGTTCGATCCGTCGGCCAGTTAATCATTCCGTTAACCACCGGATGGATATTAAAACGGAAATCAAAACTGAATGACTGCCCCGAACTCAGATCGATCATTCACGCTACGCTGGAAGATGATGCACCGGCTGCTGTTAACAAAGGTGGACTGATCCGATCCGGCGTAGAGGAACGGCTCGATGAGTTGCGATCCATCTCCCGGGACGGAAAATCTTATCTCTCCAAACTGCAGCAACAAGAAGTCATACGCACCGGTATTCCCTCCCTGAAGATCGGCTTCAATAATGTATTCGGTTATTACCTAGAAGTCACCCATGCACATAAGGATAAGGTGCCGGCAGATTGGATTCGTAAGCAAACGCTTACGAACGCTGAACGTTACGTTACACCGGAATTGAAAGAATACGAGGAAAAGATTCTGGGAGCTGAAGAAAAGATCGTGTCAATCGAGAGCAGACTATTTGAAGAACTCGTTTCGAAGATCCAACCCTATGTTGGTCCCCTGCAACAAACCGCAGCCCTGTTAGGTGAACTGGACTGTATCAGTTGTTTCGCCGAACGATCCACTTCGAACCGATACAGCAAACCATCAATCACAACTGGCGATGAATTAAAGATCGAGGGCGGACGCCATCCGGTGATCGAAGCGATTCTACCAGCAGGCACTGCTTATATCGATAATGATCTGTATTTGGACCGCAGTACTCAGCAGTTGATCATTCTGACCGGTCCCAATATGAGCGGAAAATCGGCTTTACTACGCCAAACCGCAATCATTACCCTGATGGCACACATGGGATGTTTTGTGCCAGCCCGATCTGCCGAGATCCCCCTTACCGATAAAATATTCACGCGCGTTGGAGCCTCTGACAACCTAAGCGGCGGAGAATCGACTTTTTTGGTGGAAATGAATGAAACGGCTTCTATCCTGAATAACTTGTCACACCGGAGTTTGATCATCTTGGATGAGATCGGTAGAGGTACTGCCACCTATGACGGGATCTCCCTAGCCTGGAGCATCGCTGAGTACCTGCATGATCACCCGGGTAAGCCACTTACCCTATTTGCCACGCACTACCATGAACTGAATGAGCTGGAGAATAAATTGGAGCGTGTGCGGAATTTTCATCTGACCCACCGGGAGTCCGGGAACCGTATCCTGTTTTTACGAAAACTCGCAGCAGGCGGAAGCACCCACAGTTTTGGGATCCATGTGGCCCGGATGGCAGGTATGCCTGGCACACTCCTAAACCGGGCTTCGGAAGTGATGAAAAAACTGGAAAACAATCACTTAAGCGATTCAATAGAAGCAAATAAGCAAGTCTTATCTGAGCTTCCGAACTCCCCAAAGGAGCAATTCCAGCTCTCCATTTTTGACGCGCACAGTGAAACCTTCGGTGAGATCCGGTCGCTGGTGGAGGGCCTAGATATTGACCGGTTGACTCCTGTGGAGGCCTTATTGAAATTGCAGGAGATTCAGCGTAAGATCTCAGGCCAATAGTCGGTCTTTAAAGCGCTTGCCTGATATCCGAAACTCCCTTATTTTTACGTCAAATTAACTGCTCATGAAATTCCTCCGGTTTTCTGCCTTGGTATTGACCGCTTCGCTTTTGTTGACCGCATGTAAGCGCGATACCGAATTCACTAAGATTACTGAATTCAGAAAGAATAACATCGCCATGACCGGAGCCCTGAATGTTCCGCAAACACCTTCAACGGCGCTGGGTACAATGGACATCTGGTACTCTCGTGAAACACGTATTCTGACATACACCCTGAACTGGTCTGGTTTGACTGGAGCTGTAACCTCTGCAGGCATTATGGGCCCTGCCCCTTCAGGATTTGCTTCTGCATCTGTTTTGCAGAATATCAGCACTACGCCAATTGTACGCTGCGCAACCGTAGCCAACACATCTTGCGGTTCACTCCGTGGTACGTTGCTGGTTGATGGATTCGTGGTAACTGAGGAAAACCTGCTTGCCGGTATCTACTACCTTACTCTTCGTACAGCAGCTTACAATGCTACCGGTGAGATCCGCGGTCAGATCAAATTCGACTGATAAAATCTACTTAATACAGATAGAAGCCCTCCCATCGGAGGGCTTTTTTTTAATTCGACTCGAACCAAACAGGACTGGTATTATCATGATCGCCCTGATAATTAATGAATAATTCCTCCCCGGCCTCAATATCCCGAACGGCTCGGATCCGGATTAACTCTGTATCCCATTCCATCTCATATTCGCAATTACTGGGCGAACGATGATTGTACATCGGTACATAGCCCAATGCCATTGCACACTGATCCGAATGCTCGCCCCAGAGAAAAATATAATCATGCAATCGGGTCTGGTCGATGAATGCCCGTTCGTTGGAGGAGAGCACGATCACGGGTGCGATCTCCAGAATGGTGCCATTATCGATTGGGACTTCAGTAAATACACCTCGTCCGCGGCCGGGCGAAGGGGCCAGAAAAAGTGTTGGAAGGATCATACTCAAAGCTACACCCGCAGGAGCACGAAATTCATATTCGCCGAGCAGTGGTTTCCGTAATTTCGCGGCATGTCGGCTGAAATCAACCAAGTGAGTCTGCGGGAGGAATTCCTCCGGATCCGTGAGCAAGGAGATACCTTGCTCCTGCGCGACTATTTGGACGATCAGAACATCAGTGATATCGCAGCCTGTTTGGATGAAGAGACTGAACTCGCAACGGATATCATCGCGGCCATGTCCATGCACCGGGCCGTCAGTGTATTCAAAATACTTGACCTCAGCCTGCAAAAACAAGTCATCCGCGAACTCCCCGCCAACCTCACTGCCAATCTGCTCAACGAATTACCTGCGGATGACCGAACCGACTTCCTCGAAGAATTACCCAGCAATGTCGTTCGTGAACTCATCAAACTTCTAGAGCCTGAGGAAAGAAAGATCACCCTTTCGCTTTTAGGTTATCCGGAAAACTCCATTGGTCGTTTGATGACACCTGATTACGTATACGTCTACCCGCACAATAACATTGAAGAGGTTTTTGCCACCATCCGGAAGTATGGAAAGGACAGTGAAACGATCAATGTTATATATGTCATCAACGAAAAAGGTGAACTAATCGATGACATCCGCATCCGCGACATTATCCTGAATGCTCCTGAAAAAAGAATATCTGAACTGATCGACGGACGATTCATTGCCCTCACTCCGGAAGAGGATCAGGAGACCGCCAGTGAGATCTTCAAAATGAATAACCGGGTGGCACTGCCGGTGATCAGTCGCAGTAATAAACTATTGGGGATCGTGACCATCGATGACATCCTTTGGGTAGCACAAGAAGAATTTACGGAGGACATGCAGAAAATGGGAGGAACGGAAGCCCTCGATGAACCCTACCTCGACGTACCCTTACTCAAACTGTACAGAAAGCGAATCGTATGGCTGCTGATCCTTTTCATCGGCGAAACCATGACCATCGCTGCCATGTCCGGGTTTCAGCAAACGCTCGAACACGTGTTGGTCCTGTCAACCTTCATCCCCTTGATCATTTCCAGTGGCGGTAACAGTGGATCACAAGCAGCTACTCTCATCATCCAAGCCATGGCGTTGGGTGAGATCACTGTGAAAGACTGGTGGTCAATCGCAAGAAGAGAAATCATTTCGGGACTGATCATGGGCGTTACCCTGGGGATCATCGGTTACCTAATCGTATTCGGAGGACATGAATTCTTCGATCTATTTGGAGAACATTTCCGAAGAGTCGGGATGGCCATCGGCGTGTCCCTGGTAGGTGTCGTACTCTGGGGCACCCTTATGGGCTCCATGTTACCCTTATTATTAAAAAGATTGGGAGCCGATCCGGCCACCTCTTCTACCCCATTCATTGCTACACTGGTAGATGTGACCGGTCTATTGATCTACTTTGGAACCGCCTATTGGCTGCTGAAAGGGATTCTACTTTGACGCAAGCAAATTCCGAATTGGTTTTTTATTTCCTAAAATTACCTACAACTCATTCTCACACATCTGATTGAAAGCATTCACAGAAAAATTCCCGACACCTCTAACCATCTCTCGAGAGGAATCGCAGATTAACTTGAAAAAGCAGCTGACAAAAAACGGTATCTACCTAGAGACGTGGGGCATGTCATTTTTAATATTTCAGGCAGACTTGACCATTAAGTTAGGATGTACATACTGGTAAGCCTGGCGCTACTTTTTCCGAAAGAATAATCGGACAGGCACACCCGTAAAATCAAAATGCTGACGCAATTGGTTCTCCAGATAATTCTTGTACGGCTGCTTAATGTCGTCAGGAAAATTGCAGAAAAATGCAAAAGAAGGAACCGCAGTAGGCAATTGAGTCACGAACTTGATCTTGATCGGATGCCCTCGAACCACGGGCGGATGATACGCTTGTATAGCTTGCAGCATCACATCATTGAGAGCAGAGGTTGGGACTTTACGTTGACGATTCTCGTATACGTCCAATGCCGTTTCAACCGCCTTGAAAATGCGGGTCTTTTCTAAAGCTGATATGAAGAGAATGGGCACATCACTGAAGGGTGCCAATCTTTTTTTCAGTTCTTTCTCATAGATCACAGCCGTCTGGGTTTCCTTTTCAACCAGATCCCATTTGTTCACTAGCACAACTACCCCCTTGCCTTTTCGAACGGCCAGGCTGAAAATATTCAAGTCCTGTGCCGCAATACCTTTTTGAGCATCCAACAACAACAAGCAAACATTGGCTTCATCCAATGCTTTGATCGCCCGGATCACGGAATAGAACTCCAGATCTTCATGCACCTTTGATTTTCTTCGAATACCGGCGGTATCAATCAGGATGAATTCCTTTTGAAATAGTTTGTAATGGGTATGAATGGTGTCGCGTGTTGTTCCTGCAATATCACTGACAATGGTCCGCTCCTCTCCGATCAACGCATTCAATAAAGATGATTTCCCGGTGTTCGGCTGACCAATGATAGCGATGCGAGGCAGATCAGCTTCCGCTTTGATCTCCTCCGTGGCTGAAGCAGGCATACCCTCTGTCAAGGCATCGAGCAATTCGCCGGTTCCACTGCCGCTGGCTGAGGCGATGAAAAACATCTTATCAAATCCCAGACTATAGAACTCAGAGGCTTCGAGCAATCGCTGGTTATCGTCAACCTTGTTGACAGTCAAGAAAACCGGCTTGGGACTTTTCCGAAGCACCCGGGCCATCGCATCATCCAACTCGGTCAGTCCTGTTGTGGCGTCAACTACAAAAATCACGGCATGTGATTCCTCTACCGCAACCATCACCTGCTTGGCGATCTCTTTTTCAAATACATCCTCACTTCCATGCACAAACCCACCCGTATCGATCACATTGAATGATTTGCCGTTCCAATCGGCTACGCCATATTGACGATCGCGGGTTACACCGCTAACATCGTCCACGATCGCTTTACGCTGCTCGAGCAATCGGTTGAACAGGGTGCTTTTCCCAACATTCGGTCTTCCCACAATGGCAACTGTATACGACATAATAAACGTTTCAATCTTATCAATAAAATGATGAATCAATACCCATACTCATCCAGAAACAATTCGCTTTCTCTCCACTTGGGCCGTACTTTAACGAACAGTTCCAAAAAAACTTTACGACCAATAAAGGCTTCGATGGAGCGGCGGGATTCGGTTCCCAATTTTTTGATCATCGCACCTCCCTCCCCGATCAAAATAGCCTTCTGGCTTTCACGATGCACCACAATATCCGCCACAATCTTCACCAAGGTCGTTTTCTCCTGAAATTCCCTAACCAAGACTGTTGTGTGATAAGGAATCTCTTCACTGGTCAGGTCAAACACCTTTTCCCGGATCAGTTCCGATGCAAAGAAACGCGTTTGCGCGTCGCTTATCTCGTCAGCAGGAAAATAGGCCGGTCCTTCCGGGAGAACCGATTCAAATTCATTGAGCAAACGGTCTCTGTCAGCAGGCCGCTGAACTGATACCCCCAACACCTTCTTGGCGTAAGACTTCCCACTGAAAAACTCAATGGCCTCCCTTACCTTTTCCATCTTACAGGTGTCGGTTTTCGTGATCAACACCCACGCCTGGTTGCGTAACTTGAGCTCACTGAAAATCTGATCAGACTCACCCCAATCCGAACCCACATCCACCAACAGCAAAGAGATATCTCCATCTTCTAAAGCCGAGCGGACTGCTTCCATCATTCGCTTGTGCAACGGATATTTCGGATCGATGATTCCCGGGGTATCAGAGAAGACCATCTGATACGAGTCCTCGGTGAGGATCCCTTTGATCCGGTGACGGGTGGTTTGCACCTTGGAGGAAACAATGGCCAATTTTTCTCCCATCAGAAAATTCAGCAAGCTGCTTTTCCCGGCGTTGGGCCGACCAAAGAAATTGATGAATCCGGATCGCATAACTGGACAGGGTTGAAGAAAAAATCCGCCCGAAGGCGGATGATGTTGCGAAGGGGAGGATCGAACTCCCGACCTTTGGGTTATGAGCCCAACGAGCTACCGCTGCTCTACTTCGCGATGTAAAGATAAGGGAATCAAGACTCTGAACAAAATGGTACAATGCTTGTTTTAGAACCGTAATTTTGTGTAAACCACGCTTCCGGGGTGCTGTTGTTCATAGAACATCGGCTGAGATTAAACCCGTAGAACCTGTCCAGGATAATGCCTGCGAAGGGAGGAGAAGGAATCTTACCCAGTATTCCCGGTAGCGATAAATCCATTTCAATGAACGGATATCGTCTACTGACTCTTCTACTCATTTCCCCTCTTTTTTCCATTGCGCAAGCAGAAAAAAAAGACAGTTTTTATGTCATGAGCCCCGTTGAAGTTCAAGCCGTACGCGCCGGGGATGAGGCCCCATTTTCGAAGACAAACCTGAACAGAAAAGAGATCGAGAAACGAAATCTCGGTCAAGACCTCCCCTTCTTATTATCCACCTTACCCGGAGTTGTGGTTCATTCAGATGCCGGAAACGGAATCGGCTACACGGGTATACGAATCCGGGGAACCGATCCCACACGCATCAACATGACGATCAATGGTATCCCTTACAATGATGCGGAAAGTCAGGGTATATTCTTTGTCAACCTGCCCGATCTCGCGTCCTCCGCACAGAGCATCCAACTTCAACGCGGTGTGGGTACTTCCTCCAATGGAGCCGGGGCCTTTGGCGCCAATCTCAACATCAGTACACATTCGTCGATTCCGGAAAAACGACTCAGCATTCAAAACAGTTTCGGCTCGTTCGATTCCCGAAAGCACACACTACTTTATCAAAGTGGCTTGCAGGGGAAATTCGCCACGGATATCCGCCTCTCACAGATCGCAAGCAATGGGTTCATCGATCGGGCCACTAGCCTACTCTCCTCCTACTATGTTTCTACTGCCTATATTCAACCGGGTTATTCCATTCGGCTGACACAATTCGCCGGAAAAGAAAGAACTTATCAAGCCTGGTATGGGATCTCAGAGGCGGACCTTAATGCCGGAAATAGACAGATCAATTATGCCGGCACAGAACGTCCCGGTGATCCCTATGAAAATGAGACAGACAACTACCAACAACGACACACCCAACTATTCTTCAATCGAACCACGGCTAAGAAAGCACAGTTGTCGATCGCCTTATTTTACACAAGAGGAAAAGGATATTATGAGCAATATAAAGCAGAGCAAGACTATGCCCGCTATGGTATGCCTTATCCGGTGAATGGTAACGACACGACCTTCACCACCGATCTGATCAGACAATTGTGGCTCGATAATCATTTTTATGGTACGACGTTTTCTTACCAATGGAAAAAGGGACGCTCAGCCTTCACCTGGGGCGGAGCACTCACTCGTTATGTTGGTCAGCATTTCGGCAAACCTACTTGGGCATTGAACGGGCTGACTGCCATCAAGAACTGGTACGATCAACCGGCTGATAAAAATGATGCGAATCAATTCTTCAAATGGCAATGGAACTGGAAACCGAACTGGTCGCTCTTTACCGATCTGCAAACACGTTGGGTCGAATATCGCCTCAACGGATTTCGGAATAACCCCGATATCCGGTTCCATCCGATCTACCGATTTGTAAATCCAAAAGCGGGCATCAGTTATGCTCGAGACAGCTGGTCGGGATTCCTCTCGCTTGCCTATGCGCAAAAGGAACCTAACCGCGATGATTTTGAGGCTGGGTGGAATCAACAACCACGTCCAGAAAAACTGTTGGATCTGGAAGCGAACATCGGCAGAAGGATGAAGAACTACAGATGGTCAGCCACCCTGTATCACATGTCGTACCAGGATCAATTGATCCTGACCGGTGCCATCAACGATGTCGGTGCCTATACCCGTCAAAATATTCCACAGAGCTATCGTATGGGTATCGAGCTGGAAGGAAGCTGGAATGTACACAGAACAGTCCGACTAGCCGGTAACGTGGCATTGAGCCGTAACCGAGTCAGAAACTTCACCGAATTCCTGGATGACTATGATAACGGTGGTCAGATCAAACGCTTCTACAACCGATCAAATCTCGCCCTCTCACCTGAATGGGTATCGAACGGAATCCTAAGTTGGACGCCACTAAAAAGATTGGAGTGTCAATGGATCAGCCAATTCGTGAGCCGACAATACCTTGACAACACATCCGATCGTTCTCGTTCACTAGACCCCTTCTGGGTGCAGAATCTGTTGATTGATTATACAATTCCAATGCCGAAAGAAAAATCAGTTCGGATCCTTTTACAGGTGAACAATGTCACCAATGTACGTTATGAACCGAACGGTTACACGTTCAGCTATTTTTATGGCGGACGGTTGACTACTGAAAACTTCTATTTCCCCATGGCGGGGATCAACGCAACGATGGGGGTACAGGTAGAATTATGATCCGGGACGGGTATCGCCGTATAGTTCCCGCCAAGCGAGCACCCCACCGGCCAAATTGACCACGTTCTTGAATCCGATCGCTTCCAGGAAGAGTGCGGCCATCATACTGCGCTGTCCGCTACGGCAGTGCAGTATGACCTCTTCTTCCTTCCACGCTTCGATGGGATCGATCTCCATCCCCTGGATCTTGCCCAGCGGAAGGAGTAATCCGCCTAGATTGAACTCTTCGTATTCATGCGGTTCACGACAATCGACCAACTGGATGGTTTCGCCTGAGTCAAAACGCGCTTTAAGTTTCTCAACAGTGATCGTATGCACGCTATAAATTTTTATTGAATTCGAATGGTGTCTTTAACAGGTGGTGTGGCCCCTAACCAAATATCGATGAGTTGACCGGCGCGAATGCGGTTTACAACTGAATCCCCCAACCGTGTTGTCGGTTCTTGTCGTATTACAAATCCGCTCATGGTGTCAGTAACTTCCGGTGAGAGGATCAGTACGCCCAGACCAAGCCCCATATCACCGATCAACAGACTTGCTTCAGAATAGCGCATACCGATCAGATCAGGAACCAACATTTCTTCTTTTCCAACTCCATTCCCAAGAATAAGATCGATACGTGACCCCATCGGCACCTTTTCACCTGGCATGATCGATCGCCCGCGATATAGCTGATCGAGAACTGCATTTCGAGCAAAATCCTTTTTGTAGATAGTATCCCCTATCAACAGATTCATGCTTTTAAGGATCAACTCGGCATTGCGATAGCTTTGTCCTCGCAAACTGGGCATCTCCACGTCGGGTGGTACGGCCCGAGTAATGGTTAGATAGATTGTTCGGCCTTCTTTCACCAATTCAGCCGAGTCTGGCAACTGCTTCAGTACATGCAAACCAGGCTTTGTATCAGAGTAGATCGAATCATCTACTTCCACCGTGAATCCTTTAGATTCGAGAATTTTTTGAGCCTCCGAAATGGAAAGACCAACAACTGCCGGCACGGAGGCCGTCTTCCCATGATTGGTTAACCAACCCAGCGACAATAACCAAAAGAAAAATAGGCCCACCGCTAACCCGACTCCTGCCAGCAGGTTGAACCACCAGGGCTTCTTGAGCAGCCAACTGATCATACAGCATTCGGGGTTTTAGCATGCTTTGACAGCGTCACTTGCAGCAGCTGTGAATAAAACTGAGAAAGCTTCATTCCCGCCGCCTGTACCTGCTGCGGAATGATGCTCGCACTGCTTTGACCCGGAATCGTATTCACTTCCAACATGTATGGAATATCCTGCTCCGGCTCGTATATAAAGTCGATCCGCACCACCCCGGCGCAACCGAAAACGGCATAGATTTTTTTGGCGGTGTCTTGTAATTTTTGGGTCATGTTAACCGGTATTTCCGCCGGTGTGATCTCGGTAGATTTTCCCTGATACTTCGCGACAAAATCAAAAAAAGGCTGATCGGTATCCGCTACGACCTCCGTGATGGGCAGCACGACAATACCGCTCGGGTCCTTATACACACCGACAGTGAATTCCCTTCCCTGAACCATTTCTTCCACTAGCACCTGACCATCTTCCTGAAAAGCTTTTTCCAAGGCTGCCACTACATCATCCGTATTCAGATTCAACTTGGACATGCCGATACTTGACCCTCCGTTATTCGGTTTAACAAAAACAGGAAATTTCAAGCCCTGTCGAATTGATGCAGCAGCCTTAGTTAGATCACAACCTCGTTCAAAAAAGATAGAACGGGCAACCGGAATGCCCGCAGCTCCTGCAATGGAAGTTGCATACCATTTATTAAAGGTGACCACTGAGGTAGCTGTAGGACAACAAGTATATGGGATCCCCAACATGTCGAAATAGCCTAACAAGCGGCCATCTTCTCCCGGGGTACCGTGCATGGCAACAAAAACAGCATCGAAACAAATGTGCTTCCCATCCACTCGGATAGAAAAGTCATTTTTATCAACCTCTATATTCTTTTCCTCAGAAGCACTATACCACCAACCGTCTTTTCGGATATCGATCCGATATACCTGATAATGGTCTGATTCCAGGTGCTGCTGGATGGTATCCGCCGTACGATAAGAAATCACGGCTTCACCGGAATATCCGCCGGTCACCAGGGCAATGGCAGTCTTCATCAGAGGTGAAGCTTATCCTTCTTGGAAAGTAATTCCTCGACGGTTTCCCGGTATAATTCATCGGGCACACAACAATCGACCGGACAAACCGCAGCACACTGAGGCTCTTCGTGGAAGCCCTGACACTCGGTGCATTTATTGGGCGTGATGTAATAGGTATCGATCGCAATCGGCGCATGTTTGGTGCCGGCATCCACGAGCTGACCATCCATCAAGGAGAAAGAACCTTTCACGGATGTTCCATCCGCAATCGCCCACTCAACACCCCCTTCGTAGATGGCATTATTCGGACATTCGGGCTCACAGGCGCCACAATTGATACATTCATCGGTGATCTTGATAGCCATGATCTAAAATTATAAGGGATTGTATAACTAATTTTGATGTACAAATCTAGGTAATTCAATATGAATCTTAACGAACGGATTGAGCTGGCCGGGCGGCTGGGAAACTACCTCCTCTCCGATGAGCCAGCATGGATACAAGCCAAAGAGATGGCTTTCCGTTCCAATCCTTGGTTCATACCACCCTTTATCGACCAGGCCACCCAACAGCTATCCACAGCCTTTCTGAACCCACAGAAATTATCAGATTGGGCAACCGGTGCCGGAATACCTGAAAACTTAGCCGCACCCAAAAAGGTCGGGCTTGTTTTGGCCAGCAATCTACCCCTCGTGGGATTCCATGACTGGCTTGCCGTTTTTATAAGCGGGAACCATGCACTCATCAAACTCTCCGCCCAGGACAGTATCCTGTTCGAACACCTGGCGGCTAAACTAATCGAATGGGATCCACGCATGGCTAATCAATTGCAGATCGCAGAAAGATTGAATCAGGCAGAAGCATTCATAGCCACTGGAAGTGATAACACCGCCCGCTACTTTGAATACTATTTCGGAAGATCCCCACACATCATCCGTAAAAACAGAACCTCTGTCGCCATCCTGACCGGCCGGGAATCGGAAGCTGAGCTGATCGCACTGAGTGATGACCTATATTCATATTTTGGACGAGGATGCCGAAACGTCACACAACTCTGTGTTCCCAGAGGCTATGATTTTAAGCCATTGCTTGGATCCGGCGATGCCTATCAATTTCTAACGGAGCACCATAAATTAAAAAATAATTACGACTATCAGTTAGCTCTCCGCATACTCAACAAAGAGTACTACATGTCCAATGGAATCGCCCTCTTTGTGGAACAGCCATCACTTTATGCACCCATCGGGGTCGTTCACATTCACTACTACGACCAGCCCGAGGAGGCCATTGAATGGAGCGAGCGGCATCTGGAGCAGATCCAGTGTCGGGTCGGCTGGAATGGAATCCCCTTTGGCACCACTCAAACACCTACACTGGATCAGTACGCAGACGGTATTGACACCCTGTCCTTTTTACGCGAACTCAACTCCTGAGTTGAAAATTTGTTAAACCCATCACCCCGTGAAGGAATGGGGACAAGAGCGAATTAAATTGCAGGATACAAAGAAATATATGGCTATGAAATGGAAACAACTATTGGCGATGACAGCCTTAAGCGCAAGCACCGCATTGGTCACGGTATGGACCTATGACCGGGTTAATGAAAGAAACGGTTCCGGATTTGAGGGTGTTAGTGCCGGAAAATTACCAGCCAATTACGCGGGGTTCCTAGAAAATGCCGCCAACAATGCTTCTACCTCTGTTGATTTCACCAAAGCCTCTCAGGCGGCCGTTCAGGCGGTAGTGCATATCAAAACAAAAACACCTGCCAAACGCATCACCAATCAACTACCCCGTTCGCGCGGAGGTATCGACGATATGTTCGAGCAATTCTTCGGGGAAGGTTTTTTTGGTCCACAGATCAAACCCGAACAACGTGCCTCTGGAAGCGGTGTGTTGATCAGTGAAGACGGCTATATTGTAACGAATAACCACGTTATCTCTGATGGAGACCAAGGAGTAGCTGCAGAGATCAATGTTACCCTCAACAACAAGAAAACATATCCCGCCCGATTGATCGGAAAAGATCCCAGCAGTGATATCGCCGTACTGAAGATCGATGGCACGGGATTTCCGTACATGCTCTACGGAAATTCTGATCAACTGAAACTCGGACAATGGGTTCTTGCCATCGGTTATCCACTCTCACTTGAAACCACTGTAACGGCAGGTATCGTAAGCGCTAAAGGCCGTTCGATCGGTGTGAACGGACGTCAGAGTGATACGCCGATCGAGTCCTTCATTCAAACCGATGCAGCTGTCAACCAGGGGAACAGTGGCGGTGCCCTCATCACAACCGACGGGTTGCTAGTGGGAATCAATTCCGCTATTTATGCACCTACTGGCACGTACGCGGGCTATTCATTTGCAATACCCGTCAACCTTGCCAAAAAGATCGTGAACGATCTTATTAAATTCGGCGATGTAAAACGCCCCTATCTCGGCGTGGCAGCGGATCAAACCAAGATCAATTCAACCGATGGCGCTTACATCGGCAATGTTGCCAATGATGGAGCAGCAGCAGCAGCCGGGCTCAAAAAAGGGGATATCATTACTAAGGTGAATGGAATTGCCATTGGCTCTTGGAGTGAATTACAAGGCACCATAGCCTCACTGAATGCCGGTGATCAAGTGGCCATCTCCTACAAACGCGCCGGAGTAGAAAAAACCACCAACGTAACGCTGAAGGCCGAGACGGGCACCTATGAAAACCTAACCGCCTCCACCCTTGGGAATTTATTGGGAGGAGAACTAGTCAACATCGATCAAAAAATGGCGAGTCGTAATGAAGTGAACGGTGGTGTGATGGTGAAGAAAATAACGCCGGCCGGCCCCTTCAGTCAAACCCGCATGCAAGAAGAATTTGTGATTACCCGGGTCAATGAACAAGAGATCAAGAATATGGATGATCTGGCCAGAGCACTCGGTTCTGCCAGAAGTAGGAGCATCAGCGTGGAGGGCTTTTATGATGGATATAATGGCATCTATCGATACCCAGTTATGTTGCCGGAATCAGATGAATGATTACCCGATCTACAATAAAAAAACGCCCCGAACCGGGGCGTTTTTTTATTCTGCGGTATAGATGAGGTGTTCCCATGGTTGCATTTCAAAAGACTTATCGGAGCGAAAATCATTGGAAGCGCCTGAATAGAGATTGCGATAACGTCCGGATAAACGTGGGTCGACGATCTCAAAATGCAAGTCTGCCTGCGAGGAGAGATTGAGCACAACTAACACCGAATTCCTCTCCTGAACACGTAAAAATGCCAGTACCTCACCTGGAGCGGAGGTCTGCAGTCGAATAACAGACGCAGAGGAATCGGACCGCAGGGCCGGGTTTGACTTTTTCAATTGAAGCAGAGAAGTATAAAATGCGGAAAAAGATTCCGCATCGGGTCCGGACAAGATTGTGTCCTTTTCAAAAAATTGAATTCGTTTTCTGTTACCGATCTCCTGGCCAGAATAGATCAATGGAACACCGGGCCAGGTAGCACTGAATACGGCGAGCGAACGCGCCATCTCACCATACTTCTCAAACTCTGTTCCGTTCCAGCTATTTTCATCATGATTCGTGGTGAACCAAGAGCGCATGCGATCATTTTTCAATCCATCATATCGATCAAGGACCTGCAGCAATGTATCGAGTTGTCCGTGCTGCTGATAAAAATCTTTCGCGCGATGCATCCACGTCCAGGTATAGCTGGCATCGAACACCTCCGCGTACTCAGGCTTCTCCAGCTCGTCGTATTCTCCGAACCAGAACAATGGCTTGACGGCATCGATCTTATCTCTGGCCTCTCGCCAGAACGGCAGCTCTACCCAAAAGGCCAGATCACAACGGAAGCCGTCTATGTCACATTCCTCCACCCAAAAACGCATGGCATCGATCATGGCCGTCCGAAGGGCGGGATTGGCAAAATTTAATTCGATGATATCATCCATACCTGAGGCAATCTTAAAATCCCCCGTGGCAGCATCACGCAGATAATAATCTGGATGTTCGGTGGTCCAGCGATGCCCCCAGCCTGTATGGTTGGCCACCCAGTCGATGATAACCTTCATGCCCAATTCATGGGCTTGTTTGACCAACTCCTTGAAATCTTCCAGTGTCCCAAATTCAGGGTTGATAGATGTATAATCCGAACAAGCATAATAGCTTCCCAAGGTCCCCTTCCGATTCATTTCGGCAATAGGAGTAATGGGCATGAACCAGAGCGTTCCGACGCCCATATCACGCAAGCGGGGCAATTCGCTCATGAAGGCGCGGAACGTACCGGCGGGGGTGTATTGTCTGACATTCACTTCGTAGATCGAGGTTTGTCGGGCCCACTGAGGCGTCTCGAATTTCATGGGGGTATTGTAGTTTTTAGTGGTGTCGTTGGAGGTACGGGGACTGCAAGCGCTCATCCCTGCCAACATACAAAAAATCATTATGAGCAGACGCATATACAGGTTTCATGCAAAGTACTAAAATGCGGCGTGTCGACCTCGTATCTTTGTCTCCATGCGCACTTTTGAAGTCCCCACATTCTATCGTAGCCCGCTTATCAGCGCCATCAAACAAAAAAGAAAAGCGGGTGATAAACTAAAGAAGGATTTTACACCCACCTGCCTGGATATGGGCCCGCTTCAGATCTACCTGGCCCGTCATTTCGGTTTTTGCTATGGGGTTGAAAATGCCATTGAAATCGCATTTCGGACCATTGAACAAAATCCTGACAAGCGAATTTTTTTATTGAGTGAAATGATCCACAATCCGCTGGTTAACGCAGATTTGCAGCAGCGTGGTATTCGCTTTCTACAGGATACCAAGGGAAAACAACTTATCCCATTTGAAACATTGACCGCAGCTGATATTGTATTGATTCCCGCTTTCGGCACCACACTTGATATCGAGGAGAAATTACGGTCGATCGGCATTCAACTCGAATCCTATAACACCACCTGCCCCTTCGTAGAAAAAGTATGGAACCGAAGCGAATCCATTGGGCAGAAGCAATACACCATTGTGATTCACGGCAAACCCTCCCACGAAGAGACCCGAGCCACCTTTTCGCACGCGGCAGCACACGGTCCTGCCGTGGTGATCAAAAACCGGGAACAGGCAGAGCGTTTGGCCCGATATATCCGGAAGGAAGCCTCACAGGGGGAATTTGAAATTGAATTCGCCGGTCAATTTTCAGCTGGATTTCAGATCAACGAGCACCTCAAACGGATCGGCGTCGTTAACCAAACCACCATGTTGGCCTCCGACACCCAAGGGATTGCTGATTATCTGAAAGAAGAGGTCCGGAAGACAAATGCTGATCCGGATGCGGTTGCGGATACACGCGACACACTTTGCTATGCCACCAGCGACAATCAATCTGCTGTCATGGGTATGCTGGAAACCAAGGCCGACCTGGCACTGGTCGTTGGCGGATATAATTCATCCAACACCTCGCACTTGTTTGAATTGCTGACAGAAAAGTTCCCGACTTATTACATTGACGGACCCGATCGGATGGAGAGCAAAAATCTCATCCATCATTTTGATTTTTTTCAGGGAACTGAAAAGACAACAGGAAACTACCTACCTGAGGAAGGACCTGTTCGCATTTTGATCACTAGCGGTGCATCCTGTCCGGATGCGATGGTGGAACGCATACTCGAAAAACTGGCTTCGTATTACAACGTATCACTTCCCTATGGAGAATGGGAGCTGAACGGCTGATCTACTTATACAAGAGTTCATAATACTCATGCGCCATCCGGTTGCTCTCGAATTGGTAGCGCACATCCCGCATACCGTTTTTCATAATCTCTCTCCACACACCATAATTCTCATAATAGAGGGGAAGGATCTGATTCTCTAGGATATCATAAAGCTTTTCCAGATCGTAATCATCCTGTTCCTGCACATACATATTATCATAGTCCGCCTTGGGTACTACAAATCCATTATGCCCATGGTTGATGAATTCAGGGATCCATCCGTCATCTGTAGAAAAATTCACCGACCCGTTCATGCAAGCCGTCATGCCGCTGGTACCGGATGCTTCGCGCGGAACACGCGGATTATTCAGCCAACAATCAGCCGCTTGCTTCATTCGTTTTGATAAGGTGAGTTCGTATCCGATCAGGACGGCCATGTTCTTATACTGACGGCTAATGTGAACGAGTTCATTGAATTCGCTGATCGCCGGATGATCGACCGGATAAGGCTTACCAGCCCAGATAATCTGTACCGGATATTTAGAATTGCCCAGCAACTGTGCAAAACGCTTTTCATCTCGAGTGAGTAATCCGGCTCGCTTATAGCCAGCGAAGCGGCGTGCCCAAACGATGGTGAAAACATCAGGGTTGAATAGTTTTCCGGTTTGATCGGCCACGATCTCAAAGGCTCGCTTCTTTAAATACTTCTTACGATCATCCATGCCATAATTGTCACCAGCCTCCATGAACCGATACAATTGCTTATCCGCCCAATAACGCCAGTTCTGAGCATTGGTGATCGATTTGATCTGGCAGATACCTGGGTATTTAGCCCACATAGCCCGGGATACTTCTCCATGCAATCTAGAAACACCGTTAGCCATACGAGCAAAGCGGAGTGCCGCCAGAGAATGATTGAAATCATCACTGTCGTGTTGATACAACTGCTTCACCTCCTCAATGGTCAGCCCGCAGAAATAACTCATCTTATGGCAGAGATAGATATCGTGCTTTTCGTTACCTGCTTCCTCTGGCGTATGCGTTGTGAATACCAAACGCTTGGTGACTTCAGAAAGCTGCCGATTATACTTTTGATAGAGATAAAAAGCAGCGGATAAGCCGTGGGCCTCATTCAGGTGGTAGCGCTCGGGCTGGAAATTCAATAGGTCGACCAGCTTCGCACCACCGACACCCAGCAGAATGAACTGCGCCACCTTCGTTGCCACATTCGCATCATACAGACGATGCGTGATGGTCTGTGAAACATAATCGTTCTCCGGAAGATCGGTCGTTAACAAAAAGAGGGGGGCCGACTTAAAGGTCTCGGGATTCAGGTACATCGCCTTCACCCAAACCGGATGCTCATGTATGGTGATCTGGAATTTAATCCCCGTGTCTTGCAGGAAACTATATTGCTTTTCATTCCAGGCAACATTCAAGGTCTGATCCTGATTTCGCTCCTGATCGTAGTAGCCATATTTCCACAAAATCCCGATGCCGATCAGGTTCTGTTTCAACTCATAGGCACTGCGCAAATGGGAGCCGGCCAGAAATCCTAACCCGCCACTGTAGATCTTCAAGGGCTGATGGATAGCGAACTCCATAGAAAAATAAGCAACCCGTTGAGCATAGCGCGCATCGGACTCGTAGGGGACTGAAAAATCGTGAAAGGACATAATGTGTTTTTTTTACACGAAGTCGCAAGATAGGTGGAATCCGGCAATTAAACAGACGCCCCTAGCTGACCTGATGTGAATAAACTCTGAATAAAACATCAGTGAAGTTCTTCCCAATATCGGAAACAGATCATGACGGAAGACGGCACAAGTCATGCTATCTTGCAGTTGATGGAAAAATTACTTGAGTTCAGTCAGCAGATCGGGCCTATTTGGTCGGCCCTACTTGCCACCACCTTCACTTGGCTTGTCACCGCCTTGGGAGCCTCCATGGTTTTTTTCTTCCGGACTATGCATCGTTCCGTACTGGACCCCATGTTGGGCTTTACAGGCGGCGTGATGGTTGCAGCCAGTTTCTGGTCGTTGCTGGCCCCTTCTATTGAGATTTCAGAAAGGCTATATCCGGGATGGAGCTGGATGCCGGCTGCCGTCGGGTTCGCTATCGGATCGCTTTTCATTTTTTTTCTCGATCGCTTTATGCCACACTTGCACTTGAATTTCGGCATTGAAGAGAAAGAGGGAGTGAAGAGTAATCTGCACCGAACTACGTTATTGATACTGGCAATCACGCTGCATAATATTCCGGAGGGGCTTGCGGTAGGTGTTTTGTTCGGTGCAGCTTATTTGGGGGTTGAGCACGCCACCATTGCCGGTGCCATCACCTTGGCTATCGGTATCGCCATCCAAAATTTCCCAGAGGGCATCGCTGTATCCATGCCGCTTAGGAGACAGGGCGTGGGACGTTTCAAAAGTTTCTGGTACGGTCAATTATCCGCAATCGTTGAACCCGTTGCAGGACTAGTCGGTGCGGTCGCCGTAATATACATCGAACCCCTACTACCCTTCGCCCTTGCCTTTGCTGCTGGTGCCATGATCTTCGTCGTGGTGGAAGAAGTGATCCCGGAAACGCAACGGGACAAATACACCGATCGATCTGTATTGGGCTTCATTGCCGGATTTCTTGTCATGATGATCTTAGATGTTTCATTGGGCTAAAGCAGTCACTGAAAAACGATACCTTTGCGGACTAACAAAACGAATTAGTCCATGGCAGACAAGATCAAAGTAGCCAATCCGGTGGTGGAACTGGACGGCGATGAAATGACTCGGATCATCTGGTCGTTTATCAAAGAAAAACTGATTCTCCCCTACCTCGAGGTAGATATCAAATACTACGACCTAGGTATGGAGAATCGTGACCTCACCGATGATCAGGTGACCATCGATGCGGCTAACGCGATCAAGCAATACGGAGTCGGAATCAAGTGTGCAACCATCACGCCGGATGAGGCCCGCGTGAAAGAATTCTCCCTCAAACAAATGTGGAAGAGTCCGAATGGAACCATCCGCAATATCCTGGACGGGACCGTTTTTCGGGAACCCATCGTAATCAGCAATATTCCTCGCCTGGTGACGAACTGGACGGCTCCCATCATCGTTGGCCGTCATGCCTTCGGCGATCAATACCGTGCCACTGACACCGTGATCAAAGGCAAGGGTAAGCTTACCATGACCTTCACCCCGGAGGATGGCAGTGCTCCTCAAACCTTTGAAGTTTTCAATTTCAAAGGAGATGGCGTGGCCATGTCTATGTACAATACAGATGAGAGCATCCGTGGATTTGCGCGCAGCTGCTTCAATATGGCGCTGAGCAAAAAATGGCCCCTCTACCTCTCTACGAAAAATACCATCCTCAAGAAATACGACGGCCGGTTTAAGGATATCTTCCAAGAGATCTTTGAACAAGAGTTCAAAAACGCTTTCGAAACTGCCGGAATCGTTTATGAGCATCGTCTGATCGATGACATGGTCGCCTCGGCCTTGAAGTGGAATGGAAACTTTGTATGGGCTTGTAAGAACTATGACGGCGATGTACAAAGCGATACCGTAGCGCAAGGGTTTGGCTCTCTGGGACTGATGACTTCTGTGCTCATCACCCCCGACGGAAAAACCATGGAAGCAGAAGCTGCCCATGGCACTGTTACCCGCCATTACCGCGACCACCAGGCTGGTAAACCCACCTCAACCAACCCCATCGCCAGCATTTTTGCCTGGACACGCGCACTGGCCTTCCGGGGTAAACTCGACAACAACCAAGCACTGATCGATTTCTGCGAGGCCCTGGAAAATGTTTGCATCGAAACCGTTGAGCAAGGCAAAATGACCAAAGACCTGGCCGTCTGTATTCACGGCAACAAAGTAAAACATGGAGAACACTACCTCTATACGCAGGAATTCCTCGATGCCATCGATGAAAACCTCAAAAGCCGATTGAGCAAATAAAAAAAGGCGGGATTGATTCCCGCCTTTTTTATTTTCACATATGCTTAGAAAAGTTTTTACCCTGTACTTGTTGTCGTTGCTGGTGGGCTGATGCACAGAGCAAAAAAAAGCCATCCGATCGGATGGCTTCATATAAAGAGCGTTTGTTGTTAGATACGGAAGTGAGCGAAAGCTTTGTTGGCTTCAGCCATACGGTGAGTATCTTCTTTTTTCTTGAATGCAGCACCTTCACCCTTGCTAGCCGCTACAATCTCATTGGCCAATTTGTCTGCCATGCTACGACCATTACGCTCGCGGCTGTAACGGATCAACCATTTCATGCTCAGAGAAATCTTACGATCAGGACGAACTTCAGAAGGGATCTGGAAAGTTGCCCCACCGATACGACGGCTACGAACTTCTACAGAAGGTGAAACATTGGCTAATGCGCGCTTCCAAACTTCATAACCATCCTCGCTGGTTTGCTTGGCTACCTTATCGAGGGCATCGTAGAAAATAGTGAAGGCTACACTCTTCTTACCCTGCCACATGACATTGTTCACGAAGCGAGTTACCAACTTATCGTTGAACTTTGGATCTGGTGCGAGAGGGAGTTTCTTGGCTTGTGCTTTCCGCATGACGAATCAAATATTGAATGGATTATTTCTTAGCTTTTTCACGCTTGGTACCGTACTTGGAGCGGCTCTGCTTACGGTCTTTAACACCGGCGGTGTCCAACGAACCACGAACAATGTGGTAACGTACTCCTGGTAAGTCTTTTACACGACCACCGCGGATCAATACGATAGAGTGCTCCTGCAGGTTGTGACCCTCTCCCGGGATGTAGGCGATCACCTCCACCTTGTTGGTCAAACGAACCTTGGCCACTTTACGAAGGGCTGAGTTCGGTTTTTTAGGAGTAGTTGTATACACACGGGTACATACACCACGACGTTGAGGGCATTGATCGAGGGCACGAGACTTGCTCTTGGCCCGGATGATCTCCCTTCCTTTTCTCACCAGTTGTTGAATAGTAGGCATTCGAATCCCTTGTTTTTGGGGAGGCAAAGGTAACAGGGAGAGGGCGAATCACCAAAAAAAGAGAAAAAAAAAGGACAACTATAGCCACTGATTATTAACGAGTTCTCCCCGCTAGAAGCGTGGGCAGGGCAAAAATCCGGCCTTGGAGGCGATGCGCGGGGCATACCGCAATGAGATTTCCGTGCTTCTACCCCCTGGACCAACCCGGCCCAACACACCCGCTGAGATATCATAACTGGTTGAAAATGACCAGTTTCTCCAACCGATCCCGAATCCCGGTACAACGGCATCACCCATCCGGTAAGCCATGGAGGGCATGAGGCGAAAATCGGCCCCCAGCGAATACACCCCGGAAATGGCTAACATTTTCTCCGTCGCTGTACCCTGTTTCATGTACAGCAAATGTGGAATCAGCGAGAATTGGTCCGTTAATGTCCACTGAAATCCTGCTTGTCTCAAAATCCAGTATGGCATGCGTTGATCGACGGCACTGCTTATGAAAGGATTTTATGGTCTGCCCAAATGCCTCAAAGAGGCGCCGGCAAAGGGTCGAACTTTTTTATCCGCCGCACCATCCCAATAGAAAAGCCCTACCCCAACATCAAATGTAGAAGCCGAGGTGCGGACCAATTGATCGCCTGTTTGTACGTTGGGGTCATAACCGGTGATGGGACTCCATTGATCGCCAAACTGAAATTTTAGCGGATCGAACCGTCGACTGATCTGTCCGGCAGACAATCCTACCACTAGCTGATTCGTCCCCCACCGCACCCCCCGGTAAGCAATGGATGCATAACCGTTCAGGTAACGATAACCACCCGTTCCGGCTTCCTGGTTCAAAAAACAGATCCCGAATTGCCAATCGGAACGCGACTTCCATTCAACGGAAACACCTTGGGTTGAATAAGGAACCATCATCGATCCCCACTGTGATCGATGCACGGCCGTGAATCGAAGGTCCTCCTCCATCGCACCCGTCATACCGGGATTCATACTCAAGGGAAATGAATAGAATTGGGAGAAATGAGGATCCACCTGCGACTGCGCGCGCAGAAACCAAAACAAATGGAAAGAAATCAACACAAACGAACGTACCCTCATCGGATCAAATTGATGGAACCTGTCTTTACCTTAATCGTATTATCCTGCAATACCACCTTAAGGGTATAAGCATATACGCCGATCGGCTGAGCTTTCCCTTTATGCGTGCCATCCCAGCCTTTACTGATGTCCGTATTGAAATAGATCAGCTCCCCCCACTGATTGAAAATACGGAGCTCGATCGTGGAGATGTAATTTCCATACACTTTCAACAGGTCATTACGGCCATCCCCATTGGGCGTAAACGTATTGGGAACAAAGATTTCTTTTGTACTGAGCGTCGTTCCACTAACGGGCAGCGACCATTGACTGGTCTGACAATTGACAACTCCCAATGCCCGTACTACCAAGGTGACTGTGGTATTACCCGCGAGGCCGGAAACAGTATGCACCGTGCCAGTTGCTCCGCTGCTGGGCGGTTGAAAGGTCTGTCCCCCATCCGTGCTCACCTGATATCCAGTAGCCCCCGGTACGGCCGTCCATGTAAACGTTGCCGCAACAAACGTGACTGACTGTAAAGTCACAACAGGTGTCGGCAGTGCTGTGTACAAACTCACCGAAACCGATGTTCGTGGCGCAGGTGAAACACATCCATCCGGAACCGTGATGCCCTCCACATACCAAGTGGAAGGGGCTTGAACATTGGTCACCACATATGGATTTCCCGTGTAAACCGGCGTGCCACCAGTTGCCTGACTGTACCACCTCCAGGAGATATTTGCTGTTGTAATATTCTGCACGAGCAAACTCGCATCGGTACCTGGGCACACCGTAATGTTGTTAACCTGTGGTGTGGGCGCTAAGGGGTTCACCGTTACATCCACTGCCGTGCGGGTCGGTGAAAGGCATCCTGCCTGGCTTACAGTCTGAACATAATAAGTTGATGTAGACGTGACGTTGGTCAAATTATAATCCACCCCCGTGAACAGAACAGATCCGCCTGTCGACGAATTGAACCATTGATAGGTTGACCCCGAAACTGGATTTTGAACACTGAGCGTCACATTGCCACCTGAACAAACTGCTACTGCATTTGCTTGCGGAGCGGCAGGATCCGGCGCGATGGTTACGGTCACTTGTGTACTAGCCGAGCAACCAGAGGCATGAGAAGCCTGCAGCGTGTAGGTGGTGGTAGTGGCAGGGCTGACACTGACACTGACACTGGATCCCGACTGCCCGCTTGGTGTCCAGGTATAAGTAGTGAACTGACCGATACCCGGTACGGCGGTCAACTGTGCCGATTGTCCGCGGCAGATCGTTGCCGGCGTTGCAGTTGCCGTTACCGTGGCGTTGTTGGTGAGTCCGACCGTTCCGTTGTAGGTGCTTGTACAACCGCCTGCATCTGTGATCGTACAGGTATAGTTCCCGGGCGCTAATCCGGTCGCAGTAGAAGTTGTCTGTGCAGGCGTTGTATTCCAGCTGTACGTGTAAGGCGCGGAGGAACCGCTTACGTTGAGTGCAATACTTCCATTATTTAAACCATTGCAATTGGCAGGCGTGATCTGAGGTGTAATGGTTTGAGAATATGCTTGCCCAGACGCAGCCAAAAAAATCGCATTCGGGAATAAACTGCCACCAGATGAGGAAACATTTGAAATACTGATCCGATTCAACAACTTGAAACGATCTGTACAATTCAATGTGATTTCCAGAAAATACATACGGGGATTCGTGGGTAGGCCTTCCACCGTATAGGGACCGCTGCTCAGACGTTTTATACGTCCATACCCTTGTAAAACGATGTTATTCTGTCCGTCGAACCAATCGGATAAAACAGCACCATTGAGATAAGCCGTTGTGGTTCCATCGGTGAAACCCAAACTGATGTTGAGTGTACTGGACATCTCAGTCGAAAAGGCCAACAACCGAAGCTTGGCATAAGAGGATGGCGCAGTTACGGTCAGATCCGCCGACTGATTTCTACGCACGAATAAAACATTATTAGCATTGTAAGGAGCCAGTTGATACGTATCAGCACCATTGACGATGGTTCCATTGGCAGGCAATCCGGCAGACAATCCGTTAGCCGAAGCAAATGCAGTGGAGAAGATCACACTGTTCGAAGGGCTGATGGCATCCATCTCTATGGTTGTTGTCGCCAGCGCACTAGTTCCTGCTTCTGCCACCACATCCTGATTGAAACCGCTCAAGGGGATCGGCGTGAATTGTGACCACAAACCGATTGGCGCAAAAAAAAGCATGACCGTCAGAGCAGATTGATAAAATCTCATAATGCAGTATTGAATAAAAAAGGGAGCGATTGGCTCCCTAATGTAGTGATTCTGTTTTATACCGGCATCATCCAGCCATGCAGATCGGGGATCCGCCCCTCTCGTATATCCATGAGCTTGTGCTTGATCGCCGGTGCATATTTCCAACTGTCTACATCAAATTGAAGATCTCTGCCCCGACAAGCCAATTCTCGGATCAGCGATATAGTGGCTGCAGTACCTGTACCGAAAACTTCTTTTAAACCACCTCTGTCATGCGCCTCGATAATTTCATCTAAACTGAGGGGGCGCTCTTCAACTTTTAATCCGGCTTCCTTTAATAGGGTGATCACCGATTGCCGAGTCACTCCATTCAGGATCGTACCCTGCTCCAAGCTCGGAGTGATAGCTGTATTATCAATGATAAAGAACACATTCATGGTACCGCACTCTTGAACATATTTATGCTCCTGTGCATCCATCCACAACACCTGATCGTAGCCATGCTTACGAGCTTGCGCGGTGGCGTACATCGCCGCACCATAATTACCAGCAGCTTTTGCATACCCCACCCCACCAGGCGACGCTCGTACGTATTGCTCCTCCACATGTATACGCATGGGGGCGCTGTAATAAGGGCCAGAGGGGCTGAGAATGATCATAAACTTATACATCTCTGAAGGACGTACACCGATCAATTCATCCGTTGAGAACATGAAGGGTCTGATATAAAGCGAGTGATCCCGCAAACTCGGTATCCAGCTCCGATCCATCGATACCAACTCCCTCATTCCCTCCATGAAAATCTCCTCCGGGATTGCAGGCATCTGCATACGCTCAGCAGAGAGATTGAAACGGTAAAAATTATCGAGCGGACGAAAGATCCGAGGGTTCCCCTGCTCATCGTTGTAGGCTTTAATGCCTTCAAAGATGGCCTGTCCATAATGCAATGCTGCCACAGAGGGGGCCAAAGAAAGGGGCTGGTACGGTCGGATCTGTGGCTGTTGCCATTTACCATCTACATAATCAACCTCCAGCATGTGGTCTGTGAAATGTTTGCCGAAGGCAATGTTTTCCAAACTCACCTCTCCCAACCGGCTTTGCTCAGCACGGGTAATCAAAATATCCAACGCAGCAGTCATATTGCACTACATTTGAGACGCAAATAAACAAAAAAAACGAACACCCATTCGTATCTTTTGCAACACCATGTCGATCAATGAAATAACACTAGACCCAGCCCAATTGCCCGATTGGTACGGTAACCAGTTGGTTTCTACAACGCGTGTATTGGCGCCCGCTGTTCAAAAGCCAAAACCCACTCTCCTGGGCAGTTTTGAAAAAAGGATACTCATCCTGTTGGATGCGCCCGGTCATGCTTTTATACCGGATAATGACTTGAATTTACTGACCGGGATTTTATCCGCCTGTAAACTGAGTATGGCGGATATCGGGATCCTCAACCTCCAAACGGATCCGGAATGGTCGGCTGGATTTTTAGCTGAAGCCCTTGAACCATTAGCCTGGTGGTTATTTGGAACTGATAGTTTGATTTTAGGAACGGGCAATACTGGGCAGGCCGGTCTCATTAGCTCCCTTCAGGGCTCACCGGTATTTGCTGCCCCATCTCTTGACCTGTTAGCCGAGCGCCCGGAGGCAAAACGAAGTTTGTGGGGAGCACTTAAAAAACAATACGGTGTATAGTGATCAATATGGAAGTTCTATTCGCCACAAACAACCGACACAAAGTAGAGGAAATACAATCTCTTCTGACCACTGATATCCGCTTGATCACGCTGAAAGAAGCCGGAATCCTAGAAGACATACCGGAACCGTTTGAGACGCTGGAGGACAATGCCCGCGCGAAGATCCGGTACATTCTAGACCGATGCAGTGTATCAACTGGTTTCAGCGAGGACAGTGGCCTTTTCATACCGGCCTTACAAGGCAGACCGGGCGTACACAGTGCTCACTATGCCGGCCCTCAACGATCGGACAAGGATAACATCCAAAAAGTACTCACTGAAATGAAGGCGACCCCCGATCGGGATGCATTTTTCCAAACAACGATCTGTCTGATCTGGGATAATAAAGAATACATGTTCACCGGTATTTGCCCCGGACAAATCACAAGCGACCCCTCCGGTGATCAGGGCTTCGGCTATGACCCGATCTTTATTCCCCAAGGATCGAATATCACTTTTGCTGAAATGACCCTGTCTGAAAAGAACCAGGTCAGTCACCGGAAAAAAGCTGTACTGCAACTGATCGACTTTTTGCATCAAGCAAAAAAATCAGGATGATGGAAAGCAACCCTCCGGTTCCATTGAGCGACTTGTTAGATGGCTGCCTGCAAAACGATCGTCGTTCGCAAGAACAACTATATCAATGGCTGTCACCCAGATTGTATGCAGTCTGTCTTCGATATGCAGCTGACAGAGAGGCTGCGGAGGATATTCTGCAAGAGGGGTTCATCAAGCTCTTTCAAAAACTTTCCAGCTTCCGGGGGGAAGGATCCTTTGAGGGCTGGGCGAGACGGATCATGGTGAACACCGCCATCGAGCATTTCCGCCGAATCAAACCACTACTATCCCTGGAGGATACTCCCGCCTCGAAAGAACCCAGCCTGCAGGAGACCGGTCTGACAAATTTGGAGGCAAAAGAACTGAACGAACTGATCCGACAATTACCGGTCGGATACCGAACCGTTTTTAATCTTTATGCCGTAGAAGGATATAACCATGCCGAGATCGCCCATCAATTGGGCATCAGTGAGGGAACCAGTAAATCTCAATATGCCCGAGCAAAAAAATGGCTTCAAGAACGATTGAAAACTATTCAATGAACAACATGAAAAATGACTTCCAGCATAAATTATTTTATTGGGAAGAAGTTCCGGATAGTCGTTGCTGGCAACACATCAGGGAGGAATTAGACCGCCTCCAATTCAGTCAGCGCGTATTGAGCTATGAAGAGAGGCCCGAGGCAACAATCATTCGAAAAATCAATGACAGACCCGGAAAAACTAGAACTATTTTGAAGGCCTCATTGGTTGCAGCCTCCATCCTACTATTGACAATTTGGCTGGTGGACAGAAACATGATCGAACCTGCCTCAGACATTTCCAGGAGCCATGCATCCATTCCACCGATCGCACAAAGTCCATTAAATCCGATATCCGAAACCGCTACACCAGAATCAAAGTCAATAGAAGTCACTGATCTTGTGAACACACCGCTCGTCTCCACCCAATTCGCAAAACCAAAAGTTGAAAAAAGTGAATATGTATGGGTAGCGAATGAGCATGGAGCACCCATTCGAATGCCCATTCGCTGGGAGTCGCTTTCCTGTTGTCTGAGTGGTGAAATGGAAACAACCGATTGTAACCTGCAGCGTGAGCAATGGCATTCAGAGTTGCTGGAAACAGGATTGGGGTTTCAGGCCGATCCATTTCTCGGTCTGGTAGCCCTGCTCGATTTTCCGGAATAATCCCTGAACTTCCCATAAAACTGTAGATATGAACACCTGGAAGCTGACATTTCCGGACAAGGCCCTTTTTGAATGTGTCTTACACATCCGGGTAAGCGACCTGAACTATGGAAATCACTTAGGTAATGATCGGATCGTTGGGCTCTTGCATGAAGCTCGCATGCAGTTTCTGAGAACATTCGGTTATACGGAAATGAATCTCGAGGGCGTAGGTCTGATCCTTCGCGATTTGTCGGTCGAGTTGAAAAAAGAGATGTTTTATGGTGATCGGCTACGAATCGAGATCGCCGTACCAGAGTGGTCAGCTACCGGATTTCGAATGGTATACCGCGTATGTAGAACGGAAGAAACCGAGGAAGTGGTCACCGCACTGGCACACACAACCCTTATCTGTTTTGACTATAACAGTAAGAAACCGGTTCGAGTACCGGAAAATTTAATGGCCCATCGATTTCAATCCACTTGATCAGCGGTTCCAGATTGCCCAGGCTGCTTCGGCTTGTAATACCAGCATATCCAATCCGTTCATAACGGTCGCCCCACGCTCCTCCCCTTTTTGCAGAAACAACGTTCGGGCCGGATTATAAACCAAATCGTATAATAAGTGATCGGTGCTAATTCCTTCATATGGAATCAGCGGAAACTCTTCCACTTTTGGAAACGTACCCAATGGGGTGGTGTTAATGATCAACGAATGAGCTGAAATGATCGATGTTGTCAACTCACTGAACAGCAGTTGTTCAGGTTTCATTCGATTTCTGACCACCGACTTATAGGTAATCTGTAATTCCTGCAATGCGAACCGAACCGCTTCAGCGGCACCGCCGTCACCGAGAATCAGTGCCTGTTTATGACGTGCCTGAAGGAGAGGCTTGAGGCTATCTCTGAAACCGATCACATCTGTGTTGTATCCGACCAATCGGCCAGAGTCGATGTGTATGCAATTACAAGCCTGCAACCCGTTCGGTGTTCGCAATTCATCCAAAAAAGGAATGATGCTCTTCTTGTATGGAATGGTGACGTTGAGTCCCACCAATCCGTCGATGGAGCGTACCCAAGTAGAAAAATCATTCAGATCAGGTCTGGGAAAGAGTCGATATTCATGATCAGACAACCCTAATTCATCGAACTTTTTCCCAAAATAGTTGCCCGAAAATGAATGCGTCAGTGGATACCCGATGAGTCCGAAGACCCGCATCAGGAATCTTTTTTATCCAGGAAAAAATCGAAGGTATCGCCACGAAGACCGATACGCATCGCTTCCAGAGGAATGACTTCAGTTGGAGCAATATTTCCCAGGTTGACATTACAGCCGAGGAGTTCGATGAAATATAATTGCTGTGCCTTTTGAGGCGCTTCCCAAAGAATCCGTTCGCCAGGAATCTGAGTGAGGATCTCCTGCACCAGTCCCTCCCGTACTTCACCACTACCCCGATAGATGCCGACATTACCGGCCTCTCTGGCTTCCGCGATCACATAAGTAGAACCCGCCGAAAGTTCAGCCCGCATAAGTTCGATCCATTTGTAGGGAGGAATAATATGAGCAGCGTCTTTACTGCCAACTTCGCTCAGTACGGTTCCATATTTGGTCAGCTTTTCAATGTAGCCACATTTTTCCGCGTGCGGAATGGTGATCGAACCATCACTTACTTCCATGAAGTTGATATCGTAGTCTTTACACACACTGATGTAGTCTTCGAATTGATTTCGAATCAGGAAAGCCTCGAATAAAGTACCTCCGAAATAAACAGGTACATCATGGCTTCGGTATAGATCCAGTTTTTTGCGGAGATCAGGCGTAACATAGGAAGTCCCGAAACCGAGCTTTACAATATCTACATGAGGAAGTGATACGCTTAGGAAATTACGAGCTTCTTCCAGGCTCAGCCCCTTGTCCATCACCATCGTGATACCGGACTGGCGTGGCTTTACGAGCCTGTCGGGCATCTGTGTTAAATTAAAATTCATTGGTTTCTGTTTGGAGGCCCGAAATTATGAAACATCGGCCATCTTATCAGGAACGACGACGCTTATACTTCGCTATCAGGTCGACCAATGAGCGATGCTGCAAGGCTTCTGGGTACACTTCCATGAAACGCTTGAGCAGGCTTGGTGATTTTGTAATGGCAGACTCCAATAAGATTAGGCCCTCTGTCTGCTCCGACAACGCAAAACAGGCTGCCGCCTGATAGTACATAAAAAGAGTCTTACCACCGGTAAAACCTAATGCTCTTACGGATTGCTTATACGCCTCTTGATATTCGCCGGCATCGAACAAACATTTGATCAAGGCTTCCCATCCGGCTGCCGTCTTGGGCCGTGAACGAACAACCAATGCCAGGTGGTCGATGGCCTGTTGCCATTGCTCGAGGCGAGCATGACAAGCACCGGCAAGTTTATTGTAGTCAGGGTGGCGAGGAAAACGCTTCAAGGCATTTTCAACCTGTTGGATGGCCTTTTCCCATTGGCCTTCTGCCTGGTAGGTGACCGCGATTTTATAGTGCAATAAGCTATCATCTGGTCGCAGGTGAACCGCTTTGCGGTACTGACTTCGGGCCTGTGCAGGTTGCTTCAATCGCTCATAACAATAGCCCATGGCTTCGAAAATGACATCTTCCGGCTTGGTCAGTTCTGTAACCCGCTCCAATGCTTCAAGCGCTTCACGAAAGCGTCTCAGCCGAATCAATGCGTCGCCCATGTTGCGGTAGGCATAGTCAAATTTCTCTTCGATGGCAATGGCATATTGGTAAGCATCTATGGCCTTCTCGTAGAGTTTCAGTCCCTGATAGGCAGCTCCCAAATTAAACCAGGCCAATTCACTATAGGGATGTTCATTGATGATCTCTGTGTGCAGCTGGATGCTTTCTTCGTTACGCCCGGTGAAATCGGTCCAGAAGCAAATTTTATAGAGGGCCTCTTCATTCGTGGGCTCCATGCGCAATACATCCCGAATGCATTCGAATACATGTTCATAGTCTTCGTAGTCGTCGAACACATCGGCCATTTCAAAAAGCAGTTCTTGGCGTTCTTCGCCGTCAAACAGCGTAAGTGCTTCATCGCGCAGCGAAAGTGCCTTCTTCGGTTTGCCAAGGGCCAAACAGATCTCCAACTGTAGAATGTAAAGGTTAATGTCTCGCGTATCCAAGACAGACGCCTCCTCCAAAATCTTATCTGCCTCTCTGAATTTTCGCAGTTGAATAAGCACATCCGCCAACTTGATCTTCAGCATGGCTGAATAGGGATGACGATCGACGGCGAATCGGGCAGCTTCCAGGGCTTGACGGAGCTCTTCC
>CANGWB010000008.1 GCA_947457465.1 Chitinophagaceae bacterium
ATACCTATTTGATTGGTGCGGATAGTCTTTCATCATTTATTATATCATATAATATTGAATATTATCAATTTATAAATGTGATATCATTTTAAATAACAGGTAATGTGACCTTTTGTAAAAAATTTATATATAAAAAGATTCAAAACGGCCCTTTAAAGCTTAAGATTCTTCTATTAAATACGATTGATTTTTAACCAGTTACCGTTAAACTGCCTCTTTCTTTTATGGTCTGACTAGCTTAATTTTACCGACCATCAAAATCAACCTTTTATTGTCATGCACCTGCTCCGATTTTGCCTGTTTCCTTTACTATTGACTTTGGTGCTTTCTACGGTATCGGCTCAGGATTTTTCGAACAAGGGCAAAGAATTCTGGATTCCTTACAGCTACCATGTAGGGGCTGGTGGTGCAGGCCTGGTAATGACCTTATATATCACATCGGATGTTAACACTAGTTATCAGGTTGCTATACATGGTGGGGTAACCTTACAAAGTGGAAATCTGACAGCTGGTCAGGTGGTTACCTGTGTGGTTCCGAACACATATTTTATACCGGATGAGGGGCTATACTCCGGACGGGCGATTGTCGTTACCTCTGACAAAGGGGTTGTGGTCTATTCTTACATCACTCAAAGTGCTGTCAGTGGTGCCACTGTGTGTTTGCCAACGAATGTCTTAGGTAGGGAGTATTTTTCTGTCAACTTCACCCAAATTTCCAACCAAGCCAATTCCAACTCTTATTTTACGATCATTGCCGCGGAAGACAATACCACGGTCGAAGTCACTCCAACGGCTGATACCAAAAATGGATGGGTGGCCGGTACGACTTACACGATCAACCTCAATAAAGGGCAGATCTATCAAGTATTAGGTACACATAACAATACCCCAAGCGGAGGGTTATTTAACGGGGTTGATCTTACAGGCTCAAAAATCAAATCGGTCGCATCTGGTCAGAGTGCTTGTAAGCGTATCGCTGTTTTTTCTGGAGCGGGAAAGATCCGTATTGGTGCGAGTTGTGGTACTAATACTTCCTCTGATAATTTATACCAGCAATTATATCCGCAGGCAACCTGGGGTAAAAATTACCTGACGGTTCCGAGTTTCAATCGTCTAAATAATTTCTATCGAATCATTCGAAGTAATTCATCTACTACCGTATCAGTAAATGGCGTTGCTGTACCGAGTGCTTCGTTTGTGAATGGGTATTACGAGTTTACAAATAATACCCCTAACTACATCACGGCGAATGAACCCATCAGTGTGGCGCAGTATTTTACCACACAAGGCTGTTCATCCAATGGATCTCCCTATGATCCGGATATGATCATTCTGAACCCCATTGAGCAGAATATTTCTCGTGTAACGCTGGTCAGCTCTAATCTGGTTGCAACCGCAAACAGGCAGCACCATTTGCATGTGATCATGCCTAGCGGAGGCACGGGGATTTCCTCCTTTCGGTTTGACGGGGCACCTATACCCGCCACAGCCAGCTGGGTTCCACATCCGGCGCTTCCCGGATACTCGTATCTATACTTATCCAATGTCGCGCAAGGGTATCACACCCTGGTTTCAGATTCCGGATTCAATGCCCTTGCCTACGGTTATGCCAATGCTGAATCCTACGGATATTCAGCAGGAGCGAATGTCAAGGATCTCTATCAATACATCTCGATACAGAATCAATTTGCAACTGTAAATTTTCCGGCCACCTGTCGCAATGCGCCGTTTAATTTTTCTATGACTTTTCCTTATCAGCCTACCCAAATTCAATGGGTTTTTGGAGCTGCATTGAATGGGCAGGGTATTACCGACGTAACTGTGCCCAACCCTGTACCGAATGGAACGGTCATTGTAAATGGTCGTACACTATATGTTTACAAGCTGCCGAATCCGTATACCATCAATACAGTGGGAACATACCCGATCAAGGTGTTGGCTACAAACCCCTCGCCGGATGGTTGTACCGGACAGCAAGAGATCAATTTTGACTTGGAAGTACAGCCAACGCCTATTGCCGATTTTACCGCTGGCAATGTGTGTGTGGGAACAAATGTTCAGTTCACTGATATCTCATCTACCAACGGTCGTCCGATCTCCAATTTCTATTGGAATTTTGGAGACAACACGACAGGCAACACATTTAACCCCACACATTTCTATACAACACCGGGGACATATAATCCGCGCTATTCAATCATAACAGACATCGGTTGCCTTTCAGATACCACTACAAAGCCGGTTACAGTATTTCCAAAACCCACCGCTTCGATAACAGGGAACGCGGGTGTTTGTCAGGGTGCCCCGGAGCCGCAGATTACATTCACGGGTGCCAATGGTACAGCTCCTTACACTTTTACCTACACATTGAATGGCGGAGCGCCTCAACAGATCGTTACGACCAATGGAAACAGCATCACGATCAATGTGCCAACCAGCACGGTGGGTACTTTTTCCTATGTGCTGACCAACGTAAGGGATGCTAGTCCGCTCAACTGTTCTCAAACGCAAGCGGGTACAGCCACTGTTACAGTGTTTTCGAAGCCAACAGGTGCCACAATTACTGGTTCTACCGCAGTCTGCCTGAATGCTACGTTTCCAACCATCACACTAAGCGGTCAGGGCGGATCAGGTAATTACATGTTTACCTATAATATCAACGGTGGTGCGAACCAAACACTGAATTCAACAGCAGGACAGGCCACAATCCTTGTACCCACCGGAACGGTTGGCACCTTCACCTATAACTTAGTCAGTGTCGAAGATCCAAGCAACGCGCTATGTAAAACAGATGTGAACTCATCCGCGACCATAACAGTAAATCCCTTGCCAACGGCCTCGGTAAGTGGGGCGACAACCATCTGTCAGAATGCCGCCTCGCCAAGTATCACTTTTACCGGCTCAAATGGTACGCCACCCTATACCTTTTTCTATATTATAAATGCCGGCACCACTCAACAAGTAACGTCTGGGTCGAATGGAATTGCTACTGTTACAGTACCGACTTTCACCGCTGGATCCTTTATCTATAGTTTACAGGGGGTCACAGATGGGTCTACTACGCAGTGCAACCAAAATCAGACAGGTGATGTAGTTGTTGTGATCAATCCCTTGCCAACTGCTTCAGTAGCGGGTACGTTGGCCGTTTGTCAAAATGCCCCTTCACCCAACATCACATTCACAGGGGCCGGTGGAACAGCCCCCTATACATTCAGCTATAACATCAATGGCGGAAGTACACAAACCGTGACCACCACATCTGGCAACTCCGTTACAGTTTCTGTACCAACCAATACTCCCGGAAACTTCATCTACAATCTAGTCAGTGTAAGGGATGCGAGTAGCACGGTTTGCTCTCAAAATCAAACCGGAGCTGCAACCGTGACGGTGAATCCATTGCCTACGGCTACCATCGCAGGTACTATCAACGTTTGTCAAAATGCAACACAACCTTCAATCACATTCACCGGTGTTACGGGAACAGCTCCTTACACCTTCTCATATAACATAAATGGGGGCGCTACTCAAACCGTTTCCACTACCAGTGGAAATACAGTTAGTGTATCGGTACCTACCGGAACCGCGGGTACGTTTACTTATAATTTGCTAAGCGTGACCGATGCCAGTGCTACGGTTTGCTCTCAAAATCAAACGGGTGCTGCTACAGTAGTGGTCTACCCATTACCTACAGCCAGTTTCATTCCGGTGGCACCTCTATGTGAGACAGGTGTCGTCTCCTTTACTGATCAATCCACTGCAAATGCTGGAAGTATCACCGCTTGGAATTGGAATTTCGGCGACCCCACAAGCGGAACCAATAATACATCTACCCAACAAAATCCAAGCCATGTCTTTGCTGTGGCAGGTACGTACAACGTTACGCTCACCGTTACAACAAACAATGGGTGTGTCAGTATTAATCCGGCAGTACCCGTCACTGTCCACGCAAAACCATTGGCTGGTTTTATCAACCCCGAAGTGTGTCTGAATGATACTTATGCACAGTTCACCGATACCAGCGCTGTTGCTAGTCCAAGTACGATAACTGCTTGGAATTGGAATTTTGGAGATCCGTCAAGTGGTACGGCAAATACATCCACTCTACAGAACCCCCAACATAGTTATCTTTCTGTTGGCGCTTATCCAGTTGTTTTGATTGTAACCTCCAATCAAGGCTGTAAGGATACTGTCAACCAGACTCTTTTTGTGAATGGTAGTTTTCCTGTATCGAATTTCTTCATCAATAACACCAACAATCTTTGTGCGAATGATTCGATCTCCATTACGGATGCGGCCACTGTATTACCCGGTGTGATCACGAAAGTGGAGATCTTCTGGGATGATGCCGGACAACCGACCATTTTTGAGACCGATCAAAATCCAACATCTGGCAAAATCTATAAGCACAAGTATCCCAATTTTCAGTCACCCTTGACACGCACCTACAATATTCGTTACCGTGCCTATTCTGGAGGTGTTTGCTCGAATGATAAAGTAATTCCGATAACCATTAATGCAGCACCACGGGTACAGTTCAATGCCATCCCGCCGATCTGTTTGGATGCACCTCCTTACCAAATCACACAAGCCAGCGAAATAGGAGGGGTGCCGGGTAATTTATTATTCACAGGTCCGGGTGTGTCTGCTACCGGACTATTCAATCCTGCTACAGCTGGTGCCGGCACGCATACGATCCGATATTATTTCACTTCATCCGCCGGAGGCTGTATCGACAGCGCTACCCAAACGATCAAAGTATGGATTCCGCCGGTTGCTGATTTTACAATCAGCAGCCCGATCTGTGAGCGTCAAGCCATTACATATACCAGCACTTCCACATCCACGGAGGGAACTCTGACGCAGTGGCGTTGGGATTTCGGAGATGGTACACCGGTGCTTACCCAAAACAATGGCAACCCGGTACAGCATACATATGCAACCTTTGGTTCGTTTGTTGTCAAATTAAATGTTGTTACCTCAAATGGATGTGTAAGTGTAGCAAAAACGTCTACGATTAATGTAAGACCATTAGCTCGACCGAATTTCAGCTTCCCACCTGTGAGTTGTTTGCCAAACGCCAATATTGCCTTTACAAATCTTTCTTCTATCCCGGATGGAACACAGGGCAGCTTTACCTATCTGTGGGATTTTGGTGATCCGGGCAGTGGACCGGTCAATACATCAACGGGTATTAATCCGACGCACGTGTACAGTGCTTTAGGTCCTTACAACGTGAATCTACAGGTAACAACTGGTGCGGGATGTATCCACGATACAACAATAGTTCTAAACACCCTCCACCCTGAGCCGGTAGCTTCATTCACAACGGACAAGATCGATGTTTGCGTAGGGGGTGCTTTACAATTCAACAGCACCAGTAATGGCGCTGATGGCACCATCACTCAATGGGTCTGGGATATGGATAATGGAGATACTCGATCCCAACCGGCATTCTCGTATACTTACCCGGCTGTTGGAACTTATACGGTTAGTCATTACATCATCAATAGTTTTAACTGTAGAAGTACTACGGCAACAAAAACTGTTTCCATCAACCCTTATCCGATAGCAGATGCGGGTCCGGATAAATTGATGCTGGAGGGCGGACAAACACAACTCACGCCTGTGAACAACAACTCCATGCCTATAACGATCCGATGGAGACCAGCCACTAATTTGAGTGATTCAACTATTCTTTCACCGATAGCACGACCTACAGACGATATTTTCTATACCTATTTCATTACAACGGATAAAGGCTGTTCTGCACAGGACATTGTTTTTGTCAAAGTGCTTAAAACGCCGAGTGTTCCGAATATTTTCAGTCCCAATGGTGACGGTGTTCACGATACCTGGATCATACCGTATCTGGATACCTACCCGGGTTGTACGGTGGAGGTAGCAAACCGCTATGGTCAGGTCGTATTTCGTTCCATCGGTTATCCAACCCCTTGGGATGGTAAAGTCAACGGGAATCCTGTGCCGGTAGGAACCTATTATTATGTTATCGATCCCAAAAATGGTCGTAAACGCATTGCCGGTTACGTCGACATCATTCGCTAAATCATGCGCAGGATCTTTTTCTCCATATCTGTTATGTTCAGCCTGCTTTCACACGGACAGCAGCGGCCGCATTATACACAGTATGTCATCAATCCGTTCATTCTGAACCCGGCCTTGGCAGGTATCGATAACTACACCGATCTCAAGATGGGTGTCAGGGATCAATGGGTAGGACTGAAAGGGGCACCCAATACATCGTATCTAAGTATTCACGGCCCATTGGGGAAAAGTGATTATAGAACTTCTTCTACATCCTTCGGGGTGCCGGGGGAAAATCCAAGAGGTAAATCCTATTGGGAAAATTATACAGCGGCAGAACCGCACCACGGATTGGGGTTGAATTTGATCAACGATCGAACCGGTAGTTTCAATTTCTTTAATGCTGCGGTTAGCTATGCTTATCACATTGGACTGAATCCCACTACGAATCTTTCGGGCGGACTCAGTGCTGGTTTAACCAAGATCAGCATCGATGCAACCATGCAAGATTTCAGTGGATCCGGTGATCCAAGCGATCCGGCCACCGGATCAGGTTTTCTGACAGAGCTGACGCGGATCAAACCACAAATGGCTGCCGGTCTCTGGTTGTACTCCCGTGATTATTTTGTTGGATTCTCTGCCCAGAACGTGTTGCCGCAAACACTTAACTTCGTTGACGACAATACAGCCGTACTCACCAAAGGGCGTTTCATTCCGCACTTATTTCTTACAGCTGGGTATCGCTTTTTGGTTGGGGATGACTTAAACGTTACTCCTTCCGTGATGGTGAAGTATATCCAGAATAGTTCCTTTCGCCAATACCAACCAGAGTTCAATCTGAAGTTACAATACCGAGATCAGTTATGGACAGGAGCCAGTTATCGGCTCGAAGATGGATATGCGGCTTACTTAGGCCTCAATGTCAGCAACACCTTTAATATTAGCTACGCGTTTGAAAAATCATTGAACAATAACATCCTGCGTGATTTCAACAGGGGTACGCATGAAATGGTATTCGGTTTTATTTTAGGTAACAAGTATAGCGAGAAATGTCCTCGTTGTTACTGACCTGATTCATCTAGTTCATTTCTGATATCATAAAAAAGTCCCGCCGTATGGCGGGACTTTTCATAATCAAACTGTTTATTCGTTTAATTGATCGAAACGGTGTTAGGAGTAGTGACCGATTGAGCTGATGTTTTCATCTCGATCTGCTTAGGAGCAGGCACTTGAGTAGTGGGGGCTTTGCTCATATCAGCCAGAGTAGGGGCGATGACGAGCGATACGATTGACATCAACTTGATCAGAATGTTCATGGATGGTCCGGAAGTGTCTTTGAATGGATCACCTACGGTATCACCTGTTACAGAGGCCTTATGGGGCTCAGATTTTTTATAGAACATCTCGCCGTTGATCTCAACTCCTTTTTCGAATGATTTCTTGGCATTGTCCCAAGCACCGCCGGCATTGTTTTGGAACATACCCATCAGTACACCACTAACGGTAGCACCTGCAAGGAATCCGCCCAGCGCTTCTGGTCCCATAAGGAATCCCATAAGCAGGGGAGAGACGATAGCAATGGCGCCTGGAAGCATCATTTTACGGATGGATGCTTCTGTAGAGATCGCCACGCATTTGTCGTATTCAGGTTTACCGGTTCCTTCCATGATACCCGGAATCGAGCGGAATTGGCGACGAACTTCTTCCACCATGCTCATGGCAGCTTCACCAACGGCACGTATGGCAAGAGAAGAGAACAGTAACGGGATCATACCGCCTACGAATAAGGCAGCCAATACATCAGCCTTGTAGATATCGATACCATCGATTTTTGCTACACCAACGAAAGCCGCAAATAAGGCAAGGGCTGTTAGGGCAGCAGAGGCGATAGCAAATCCTTTACCTGTGGCAGCTGTGGTATTACCGACAGCATCCAAAATATCTGTCTTTTCACGTACTTCTTTGGGGAGTTCGCTCATTTCAGCGATACCTCCGGCGTTGTCTGCGATCGGACCGAATGCATCGATGGCGAGCTGCATAGCGGTGGTGGCCATCATACCGGCTGCGGCGATTGCAACACCATATAAGCCGGCAAACTCATAAGAGCCCCAGATTCCACCGGCCAATACCAGGATCGGAAGGAATGTAGATTCCATACCTACAGCAAGTCCGCCGATCACATTGGTTGCATGTCCGGTAGAAGACTGGCGAATGATCGAAAGCACCGGACGTTTACCCATTGCCGTGTAGAATTCAGTGATGATAGACATCAACGTACCTACGGCAAGACCTACACCGATTGCACCCAGAACACCCCATTTGGTGAATGTGGCACCACGCAGGATCATTGTTTCGGGTAAAATAAAATCAACCAGGAAAATACAGGCAAGAGCGGTGAGCACGATAGAACCCCAGTTGCCCATGTTCAAGGCTTTTTGAACGGTGTTCGTATTTAGTCCGGCGTTCTCGCTGATGCGAACGAACCAGGTTCCTACAATGGAGAAAAGAATACCAACGCCTGCGATCAGCATGGGAAGCAGGATAGGGGCCAGTCCACCGAAATCATCAACGGATGTAGTTTCTTGTCCGAGTACCATAGTCGCCAAAACGGTAGCCACATAGGATCCGAAAAGATCGGCACCCATACCGGCCACGTCACCTACGTTATCACCTACGTTGTCAGCAATGGTGGCTGGGTTGCGAGGGTCGTCTTCTGGAATGCCGGCTTCAACTTTACCAACTAGGTCAGCTCCCACGTCGGCGGCTTTTGTATAAATACCACCTCCAACACGAGCAAAAAGGGCAATGGATTCAGCACCTAATGAAAAACCGGTAAGTACTTCGATGGTACGGAGCATTTCCGATTGGAATTCCGGACCACTGGTGAGGTCACCAACAAAATATGCTTTCAGGATCAGGTATAAACCACCAAGTCCCAATACGGCCAAACCGGCAACACCTAGTCCCATTACGGCACCTCCGGTAAAAGAAACATTCAGTGCTTTACTCAAACTGGTACGGGCTGCTTGAGCGGTGCGTACGTTGGCCTTTGTAGCGATACTCATTCCGATGTATCCGGCGAGAGCGCTCAATACGGCACCGATGACAAAAGCAACGGCGATCAGTATGTGTGAATGCGGGTTGCGGCTGGCCATGAAGGCTAACAGAAGTGCCACCACAACAACAAAATAGCCGAGGATCTTCCACTCGGCACGCAAAAATGCCATGGCTCCTTCAGCGATGTAATTACTGATCTCTTTCATTCGATCGGTTCCGGCATCTTGTTTGCCAACCCAGTTATATTTAACCAGGGTGTAAAGAAGTCCGATCAGGCCCATCAGGGGCACCCAAATAAACAGATTGTTCATCATACGTTAGCTTGGTTCGTTTCGAAAAAAGGCCATTTTTGGCCGGGTCGCAAAGATAAGGAGTGAGGGCATTTATTTTAAGAGCAGGCAGGTATATTTGCCTATGGGCCAAACCAGTTATCCAAAGGAGAAAATACAAGTCCTTTTTCTGGAAAATATCAGCGAGTCAGCCGTTAGAAATTTCAAGATGCAAGGCTATTCACAGGTAACTCGTATTAATAAGGCACTGACGGAAGACGAATTGATCGAAGCGGTACGAAACGTTCACATTTTAGGCATTCGATCCAAGACCCAGATCACGCCAAGAGTGTTAGCCGCCGCCAAAAAACTACAGGCTATCGGTTGTTTTTGTATCGGGGTAAACCAGGTCGATTTGGAGGCTGCCCGGGAACGAGGGGTGGTTGTGTTCAACGCACCGTATTCAAATACCCGCTCCGTGGCAGAACTAGTCATTGGATCAGCAATTATGTTGATTCGCCGCATACCTGACAAAAATAAAGCCGCACATGAGGGTGTTTGGATGAAAGAGGCGAGCGGCAGCTATGAATTGAGAGGTAAGACACTCGGGATCATCGGATACGGAAATATCGGAAGTCAGGTCAGTGTACTGGCCGAATCCTTAGGCATGCGGGTGATTTTCTACGATATTGAAACCAAGCTGCCCTTAGGCAATGCGGTGGATGGAAGATCACTGAAGGAAGTGCTGACCCGTTCAGATGTTGTCACGTTACATGTACCGGAAACGGAACAAACAAAAAATCTGATCGGACGCGCCCAGCTGAAAGCCTGTAAAAAGGGGGCGATTCTGATCAATTATGCTCGTGGTGAGGTGGTCGATCTGGATGCATTACGAACAGAAATCTTGTCTGGCCGCATCGGCGGGGCCGCGATAGATGTTTTTCCCTGGGAGCCGGAAAAGAACGGCGACCGGTTCCAGACGCCCTTACAGGACCTGCCCAATGTTCTGCTGACTCCTCATATCGGTGGCAGTACGGAAGAAGCTCAGTCCAATATCGGCGAGGATGTCAGCCAAAAACTGCTTCAATATCTGGAACGTGGCGTGACGCTCGGTTCACATACCGTCCCGGCGCTGGCTTTGCCTGCCCAAGAAGGCAGTCACCGTATTTTACATATTCATGCCAACCAGCCGGGGGTTTTATCGGCTATCAACGGACAGCTGTCAAAGAACCGGATCAACATTCTGGGCCAATACCTCAAAACGAATTCAGCAATCGGTTATGTCGTGCTTGATGTTGATAAGCGGCTCAGCACACAAGCCATGAGTTTGCTGAAAGAGGTTAGCGGTACCATCAAAGTCAGAATGCTGTACTGAAATTCTCATTATTTATTTGAAATAACATATCTAAGCAATTGTATTGATGTGTCTTAATAAAGATCCAGAATTAACGGTTCTTAACCATAATACTCAGTTATCAATTCACTTATCCTGATGTTATATTCTCATAATTTACATTATGTTAACTAATGAAGAGTAAAAGAAAGCCATCCTTAGATGGCCCTCTTAATTAGTTATTGAATCGTTTCGTACACATCATTCCATTTCTTCTCCTCTGCTGCCCACTTGGCTGATGCGGCGGGATCCTTAGCGGCCCGCTTTTTCTTGGATTCATAGATCTCAGCCAGATACCCTGCGATATTCTTGTACTGTTGCTTTTCGCGGGAATCTAGTTTTTCTTTTGCCGCATAAATCTTAGCGGCTTGTAGATATGGCTCCAGGATTATTTCCAATGACTGCTGATAATCCTTATCCAGCTGGTCGCGTTTGGCGATATCGGCCGGCAGTGCCTTGGTACCTGGCTTTGTCTTCTTTTGGACTTCTTCTGCAAACTTGACCCGTGCCTGGTTAGCCTCCTCTTTCTTGATGACGTAGTATGAACCCAAGAACAAAGGATTTTTTACCTCATCTGGTTTGAGTTGGGCACATTTTTTCAGCGAAGCGATCATGTCGGTTTCCCACTGATTCATCATTGCCGGTTTTTCAGCTCCGATTTCCAGGTTGTTTATCGTATCATAGATGAGTGACCAGCGCAATTCATGTGCCTTATAATTATCAGGCTCAGCGGCGATGGTTTCATTTAATGCCTTGATTTTATCCAAGAAGTCATCCACCAGTCCGACTGCAAAATCCAACTTGTCCAACTTGAAAAATTCACTTTCGGGATATAATTCCCCGCCGATGGTTTTCACCTTTTCGAAGTTCACGAAGTCCTTCTCCGTAAAATGATAACGGACCATAAATTGATAGATACCCTCGAAATCGGCCCCTCCGATGCGGGCATTGATCATGCGACCATATGCCATTGAAGCGGCAGCATTATCTTTTGCCTTTTCAGCCACTACCCCGGTTAGAATAAGAAGATTCGTGTCGATCGGAAAAGGAAGCAGGGATTTGCTGATCAAAAAATCTGAGTAGGTAATAGCTTTTTTGAGTTTAGGAATCGCATCGGCCCAACTCTTTGTGTTGTAATCTGCCAGTCCTTGATTGTAGTAATTTGAATAGATATTGATCGGACCATTCTGGTAAGCCGTTTCCTCCGTGAATTTAGTCATTGCCGGCTCCATCGATTTGTATTTTTCAAACGCTGCATCCGCTTCACTAGCAAGTGCATTACCGGTCGGTTTATTGCGGTTATCGTCTGTCATGGAAATGGCTGCGTAGATCGTAGTCTTCAGTAAGTAAGCTTCCGGTTTTGCCATGATCTTGGCGTTGGTAGCAGCCTTATCGATCTCTGTTTTGGCTTTGTCCATTTGTCCCAATAAAACAAATGTCTTGATCGACTCTACGCTTTGTGACCATCCGGCGGCAGACAGTAACGTGAAAATCAGTACAAGAGGTGTTATTTTTTTCATGTTTCTAGTTTGTAAATTATTCGACTGGGTTGCTTTCTGTAGATGAATCCGATACATCCGGGGTTGCAGCATCATTTCCTTCTGAAAGGTTAATGGTTTGATCTGCCAACTCCTCCGATTCATCAGTATGATCATCCAAATTCGTGATCGCCGCGATCTCATCCCCCTCATCCAAACGGATCAGTTTTACCCCCTGGGTAGCACGTCCTTGTTCACTAATCCCCGATACCGGCATGCGAATCGTTACCCCGCTCTTGCAAGTGATCATGATGTCTTCGGTGCCCGATACATCCAATAATCCAACAAGAGAACCGGTTTTATCTGTCACGTTGATCGTCTTCACTCCTTTTCCACCACGGTTGGTGAATCGGTATTCATCAATCGGTGTACGTTTTCCGTAACCTTTTTCACTGACGACCAATACCGTTCTGTCAGCCTGTAAGGTTGGATTGACACAGATCATTCCGATAACAGCATCGTTATCTCCATCCACCTCGATTCCGGCGACGCCGATCGCTCCCCTTCCGGTGGGTCGTACTTTTTCTTCGGAGAAGCGGATCGCACGGCCACTTTGTACAGCCAACATGATCTCACTAGCCCCGTCGGTCATACGAGCCTGTAAGAGTTCGTCCCCTTCCACGATCGTGATCGCGTTTACACCGGTTGTCCGTGGACGAGAGAAATCCTCCAGAGCTGTTTTCTTGATCACACCCTTCTTTGTGCAAAGCACAATGTTGTGCTGCTTAACAAATTCTTCATCTTTCAGATCTTTTACGTCGATTATGGCACGGACCTTGTCATCCGGTGGCAATTGCATAAGATTCTGAATGGCACGTCCTTTACCGGTCTTCTCCCCTTCCGGTATTTCCCAAACGTTCAGCCAGTAGCAGCGTCCTTTCTCTGTGAAGAACAACAGCGTATGATGCGAGGAGGCAACAAATAGATGTTCGATATAATCTTCATCGCGGGTACGACCGCCGATCACACCTCGTCCGCCTCTACGTTGTGCTCGGTATTCATCAGCCGGCGTACGTTTGATATATCCTAGGTGCGAGATCGTGATCACTACATCTTCCTCTTTGATGAGATCTTTCAATTTGACTTCATCGTCCAGGTACGTGATCTCGGTATTTCGTACATCCCCAAATTTCTCTTTGATCTCAAGCAGTTCAGTTTTAATGATCCCGTAACGCATCCCCTCATCACTCAATAACTGCTCGAGGTAAGCGATCAGTTTCATCAGTTCGTCGTATTCGGCCCGGATCTTATCACGCTCCATACCGGTCAAGCGCTGCAAGCGCAATTCCAGGATCGCTTTCGCCTGAATCTCATCCAATCCCCAACCGGCGTTGATCAGATTATCTTTCGCTTGTTCCGGGTTGGGTGATTGACGGATCAGTCGGATCACTTCATCCAAGTGATCGAGGGCGATCAGATATCCCTTTAGAATATGAGCTCGTTTTTGGGCCTCCTTCAATTCAAAACGAGTGCGTCGAACCACAACTTCGTGACGGAATTCTACAAACTCTGAGATCAGATCTTTCAGGTTCAGGGTACGCGGACGGCCTTTTACGATCGCCACGTTATTGATACCATAGGAAGTTTGAAGATCCGTGTATTTGTAAAGTTGATTGATGATCACGTTGGCGATGGCATCCCGCTTGAGATCAAGCACCAAACGTGTACCATCTTTTTGGGTAGACTCATTATTCACATTCGAAACGCCTTCGATCACTTTATCATTGACGAGTTCACCGATGCGATTCACGAGCGCATCTCGGTTTACCTGATAGGGAACCTCAGTTATAATGATTTGTTCCCGACCATTGGCCTTTGCCTCCACAGTCAATTTACCTCTGACCACCACACGCCCCCGGCCGGTATGCATCGCTAAACGAACACCTTCCATTCCGTAAATCACGCCACCAGTAGGAAAATCGGGCGCCTTGATGAACTGCATCAGGGAATCGATGTCGATTTCTCGATTGTCGATATAGGCTACACAACCGTCGATTACCTCGGAGAGATTGTGCGGCATCATGTTTGTTGCCATACCCACGGCAATACCACTGGAACCGTTTACCAGTAATTGTGGGATGCGGGTGGGCAATACAGTGGGTTCCTTCTCTGAATCATCAAAATTCAGTTGGAAATCGACGGTGTCCTTGTCGATATCATCGAGCATATGTTCGGCCAGTCGCTCCAAACGCGCCTCTGTGTAACGCATGGCAGCCGGACCGTCACCATCCTGATTTCCAAAGTTTCCCTGCCCATCGATCATGGCATAGCGCATGCTCCATTCCTGCGCCATACGTACCATCGCATCATAAACGGAGGAATCGCCGTGGGGGTGGTATTTACCCAACACTTCACCGACGATACGGGCAGACTTCTTATAAGGCTTATTGAAATTGATACCCAATTCGTTCATCGCAAACAGCACGCGGCGATGAACCGGCTTCAATCCATCACGCACATCGGGTAAGGCACGACCTACGATCACCGACATGGAATAGTCGATGTAGGCGGTCTTCATCTGCTCCTCGATCTGAATCGGTAAGATCCGATCTTGATCCTGCGTGCGTTCTGGTAATCGATTTTCTTCCATTGGAAAAACCTGTTTTTTTAAACCCCGTCAACGTCCGTTTTGAGTGACAAAACGCATGGGGAAAGGCAGGTCGACAAATGTACTTTTTCCTAGGCCAGAACGGGGTTTATTGGATAGCTTTTTTAGCCCACAATGTGTTGGTTTTATCCACTTATGTGAATTACTTTTTCGCAGTTTTTTTTGACCATAACGGACCACCCTTTTGGCTTTTCTTAGATCCCTTTCAACGAACTTTACCCCATGTCAAGCCTCTTAGTCTTTGGAGCCGGAAAATCGGCCACCGTATTGATCGATTATCTGGTACAGGCATGTTCGCTAAAAGGTTTTTCATTGGAAATTGTGGATGCTCAACCCGGTGTGGCCAATGCCAAGCTCCAAGATTCCTGCCAACGTCAGGGGATAGATGGTACATCTTTCATAGCACGCTCCTACGATATTCATTCCATCACCGATCGGGAATCGAGTATTACAAACGCTGAAGTGGTGATATCCCTTCTACCCCCTCATTTGCATTCGATTGTGGCAGCGGATTGTATTCGACTGAAAAGATCTCTTTTCACGGCCTCGTATGTCGACCCATCTATCCAACAAATGGCATCGGAAATAGAAGAAAATAGACTTCTTTTTCTGTACGAAATGGGATTAGATCCGGGGATCGATCATATGAGTTTGATGGAACTGCTGGAGGGTATTCGGGCAAAGGGTGGCATGCCAACCGGTATTCGCTCCCATTGCGGTGGACTTGTAGCACCCGAGAGTGACGACAATCCCTGGCACTACAAGATCAGCTGGAATCCGCGCAATGTGGTCATGGCCGGAGTTGCCGGGGCACAGTACCTGGAAAACGATCGTTTGATCGAAAAAAACCATGCCCAACTTTTCAGCCAAGAACACCTGCTTCGTCTGGATCAAGTGGGTGAATTTGCTTACTACCCGAACCGAGATTCACTGAGTTATATCGATCGATATGGTTTGCAAGGCATCGCTTCGTTTCAACGAACCACATTGCGTCATCCCGCTTTTATGAAAGGCTGGAATGCGATCGTAGAGTTGGGCATGATCGATGATAAAAGGATAGTGGAGCTCAAACCTGGAACCACACTGGCCGCCGGACTGAACGCTTGTGTCGGCTTACCGGATACACTTTCATCGGATATCCGATACCTGTTGAATTGGCTTGGTTGGGATGACCATGAAACTCTGCTCCCCTTTGCTTCTTCGACACCTGCTTCCATCCTGCAGTTTGCCATGGAAAATAAATGGGTACTGAAACCGACCGACAAAGATCAGATCGTGATGGTTCATGAGATCGAGTACCAAATAGATGGTAAAACAAAATACTTGAAGAGTTGGCTTATCGATACGGGTCTGGATGCAGTTCGAACCGCCATGGCACGTACGGTCGGTTTGCCGATCGGAATTGCAGCTGTTCAATTCTTAGAAAAAAGGTGGACGGCAAAAGGGCTGCAGATTCCTACCCTACCGACTATCTATGAACCTGTATTGACTGAGCTACGTTCGTATGGACTCGTTTTCCATGAGTCGGAAAACTGATCAATGTCCGGCTATTTTCAACACCATCTCCCACTCATCGGCAGTAACGGCTTGAACGGATAGCCTGCCCAATCGTACAAGGGCCATATTCGCTAATTTCTTCTCGGCTTTGATAGATGCAAGAGAAACAGGCTTCTTGAGTTTTTTTACAGGCTTCACATCTACGGATACCCAATTTGGATCATCACTGGTAGGATCTTGGTAAGCTTCTCGAACGATTTCCATGATTCCCACGATCTCGACGCCTTCATTACTATGATAAAAAAAGGCTTGATCACCTTTTTTCATAGCCCGGAGGTTGTTGCGGGCACCGTAATTGCGCACACCATCCCAGAAGGTTTTCTTATCTGCGATCAATTGATCCCAAGAATACTTGAACGGTTCGGATTTCATCAGCCAGTATGCCATAGTTTGAATTTTACCAACCACTCGTCAACACATCAGCCAGGTGCATGGTTTTCAAGGAGAGTCCATTTTTTTGCACATATCCCTGGAGGTGCATCAAGCAGGATAGATCGGTGGAGATCAGGCAATCGGCCCCAAGTTGAATGGCTTGCTCCACTTTTTGTTGACCCATGGCTACGGATATATCCGGGTACTTGACAGAGAACGTTCCACCAAAGCCGCAGCAGGTTTCAGCATCGAGTAGTTCGATCAATTGTAGTCCCTCTACCCCACCCAGCAATTGTCTGGGCTCTTTTTTGATCTTACATTCTCGCAGGCCGGCGCAGGAATCATGATAGGCCGCTTTCACATTCAACCGGGCACCGAATCGTGTCGCATGCAACGTGTTGACCAGAAATTCACTCAATTCAAAAATGCGCTTCGGAGTGGACTGTGCCTCATGGTGTAGTGATGAACTATCGAAGAGCTTGGCATAATAATTACGGATGAAACCGGCACAACTGGCACTCGGCGTTACGATCGTCGTTGCCTCTGAAAAATCAGCCAACCATTTCCCACAAACCGAACGTGCATCTTCCCAATAGCCGGCATTGAAAGCAGGCTGTCCGCAACAGGTCTGCTCTTCATTGTAAATGACCTGACACCCGACTCGCTCCAACAGCTTAACTACGTTAAAAGCCGTTTGAGGATAGAGCTGATCGACAAAACAGGGTATGAAAAGATGAACTTTCATTTTGTGTATTGGGTCAAAAATATAGAAAACAAAATGGCCCCGATGCAATCATCAGGGCCATCCGATAAAAAGACTTTTATCAATTATTTGGGATCCGCATAAACACCCAGCTGAGCCAGGTAATTATCGGCGTCAAAGGCTTGTTGGCTTCGGGGATATTTTTCCTTGATCTCCTGGTACAATTCGATGGCCACATCCGTCTTTTTCATGGCACGGTCGGCCAGGTAAGCAGCCAGGAACAAGTATTCAGGCGAATTGGCCTCATCGTCCTTGAAATGGCGACCAGCTTGCTTATAGGCATCCAATGCCTGATCGAGTTTGCCCCAATCGGCATAAGCATCACCCATCAGCTTATAAGCACGGGCTTGAGTCAGTTTCTCATCCGATTTGAAATCACTCAAATGTTTAACTGCCTTTTCGTAGTTATCCAGTTTCAGATAACAACTCCCGGCATAAAAATTAGCCAGATTAGCCGATGCGGTACCGTCGTACTGGCTGATCACTTTGAGGAAGCCAGGGAATTGACCATCTCCATTAAGCGCTTTTTGGATCGAGTCGAGGCGATAGTATTCTTCCGCCTTGAACAGAGCATCCTGCGCTTTTTGATCCCGTGGAGCTTGATAAAATTCCTGATAAGAAAACCAGCCCCCACCGATCAGGAGGACGGCCCCGGCGGCGATCATCAGCCATTTGCGGTTATTCTGCCAAAATCCCTGCAGCGCCGCCACAGATGGTTCAGATGAAAGCTGTGTTTGTTTTTCTTGACTCATAAAAAAAATTCAAAGATTAATCGACTATAAAAGGGTAATGTGGGTCAACGTAAACATCCTTGAGGACCTCGCTGTCGTCGGGCCAAGGACTTTCCTCCGCGAATGTGACAGATTCATTCACCATCCTGTCCACACGCGCGTCTATTTCACTCAACTGTTCTTCGGTGGCAAACTGATTGTCACGAATGGTTTTCAAAACTTGCTGGATCGGATCCTTCAATTTGTAATCTTCAACCTCGTCCTTGCTCCGGTATTTCTGTGGATCACTGATCGAGTGACCTTTGTAACGATATGTTTTAATTTCCAGTAAGGTCGGACCATCTCCTTCCCGAGCCCGACGAACGGCACGGGCCACACCATCATGCACTGCTTCCGGACTCATGCCATCGATCACATCAGCCGGCATTTCATAGGCATCTGCCAGTTTATAGATGTCGGTAATGTTTGAGGTTCGCTCAATGGATGTACCCATGGCGTACTGGTTATTCTCGCAAATAAAGATCACGGGAAGTTTCCAGGTCATGGCCAAATTGAACGTTTCATGTAACATTCCCTGACGGGCGGCTCCGTCACCGAAATAGGCAAGCGTTACATTGTCGGTTCCGCGATATTTTTCAGCAAATGCCAGGCCTGCGCCGGTACCGATCTGAGCGCCCACGATACCGTGACCGCCATAGAAATTGCATTCCTTGCTGAAAAAGTGCATACTTCCACCCTTTCCTTTGGCACAACCGGTGGCTTTGCCATAGAGTTCTGCCATACAACTGTTCACGGAAACACCTTTAGCAATGGCCAAACCGTGATCGCGATAAGCAGTTATGAAAAGATCTTCCGGGCGAGTAGCTGTCATACAGCCTGCCGCAATAGCTTCCTGCCCTACATAGGCATGAAAGAAGCCGCGAATCTTCCCTTCCATTTTGTACTTCTCCTCTGCCATCAATTCAAATTGACGGATCAGCTGCATCAGCTCGTACCAGTAGAGGTATGTTTCCTTCGAAAATTTGGTCACCACAGGCCAAAAATTTGTGGCGCAAATATAGGAAAAAAAGGGTCGGATAGGTCCTCTTGCTGAACCGCTTAGGCTGACTAACTTGCCGTGCCATGCTACGGATCGAACAATTGCGGTTGACCCAGTTCAAAAACCACCCCGACCACCCCCTAGTCTTTGGGTCGAGGGTGATCGGCATTACCGGCGCGAACGGTGTCGGTAAAACCAATTTACTGGACGCTCTTTATACGCTTTGTTTTTCCCGCGGATATTTTTCCCGTTCCGATCAAAGTCTTGTTCGACATGGTGAGAATGGGTTTCGGATCGATGGGAAGATCCAGCGAAATGGCCAGCACCACGAAGTTTCGATTATTTTGAGGGAGACTGCTAAAAAAGAGATCTGGCACGATGGCGACCTCCTACCCCGTCTATCCGATCATTTGGGTCGTTTTCCGGTGGTGATGATCGCCCCTGATGATTCGGAATTGATCACGGGAGAGAGTAAAACCAGACGCCAGTTTCTGGATGCCCTAATCAGCCAGGTAGATGGAAATTATTTGTCTACCCTGACCAAATTCAACCGATTATTGCAACAACGCCAAGCACTGCTTCGAGAATGTGGTGAATTGGGTACGACGCCTGACCGTTCAGCGCTGTTGGATGTGATCGATGAGCAATGGATTGAAACCATCCGCCTGATCATACCCGCCCGAAAACTATGGAGCATCCGGTTGCAACAACGGATGCTGGAGCTTTACACGTCCTTCGCCGGCGATGCGGAACCTATAGAGATGTGTTATCAATGCGACCTGCCCGAAGAATCGACCCAAACGTTTATTCGAGAAAACCGATCAAGAGATACAGCCGCCCAACGAAATACTCGGGGGCCGCACCGAGATGATATTCTTTTTTCAATGGGCGGTCATTCTTTCAAACAAGTAGCCTCCCAGGGGCAGCGCAAGACCTTACTTTTTGCGCTAAAACTAGCGGAGCGCACACTGCTCGAAGAATATTTGACGCTCCCCCCAATTGTTTTGTTGGATGATGTTTTTGAAAAATTGGATCCAAAGCGTATCAGCGCCTTGCTTCAGTGGGTTGCTAAAAATACCGGTTCACAAGTTTTCATTACGGATACTGACCCCAATCGACTTAGAGAGAATCTTGATCCGCTTCACCCGGGTTGGCAATTGTTGGAGTTCTGACAGGGTAGAATGCGGTACTTTTGAAACATGGGAGAATATCGATTGCAAGACGCTATACAAGCTTTTTTATCCGGGAGCCGGATTGAAGGAAACATGCGTGCTATGCAGATTACTGATATCTGGAGTGAACTAATGGGACCGATGATCGCGGGTTACACAGATAAGATCCAGATCATCGGCTCAAAACTTTTCATCTATACTCAGGTTGCCCCACTTCGGCATGAACTTAGTTTTCAGCGAGATAGCATTCGCACCCGGGTGAATGAAGCACTCGGCCAGGCCTTGATTGAGGAAGTCATTATCCAGTGATCAATTGATCCCCTTCAGCATGCTGCCACAATCTGTCAGCGCATTTTTCCTAATAACAGTACCCTTTTCCAAATAATAGATCGTTGGGTCCACCCTCGCGGCTGTTCGGATCGGTGTCCGGTCACAGCTGACAACACGAACAGTTGGATAGATTTTTTGCAAGGTAGTGTCCCATAGCTCCATTCGATTCGTGATCAACACAAGTGGAATATTCTTTTTGTTTGCCACTTGGTACAGGTTGTTCCATTCATTTTTCTGAGAAGTTGAAAGACTAGTAACCTGTTGCGTAAAAAGTAACAACAGTTTATCCGACTCTAACAGGGATTCTGTAGTATCTGAACCGCTGATGGTATAGAGCGCAAAACCCTGAATGGGTGCCTGTTGAATTTCGCCCGTTTCGTATCGACGAATGAAACGATAGGTGTCGGCAGAAAAATCCTCCGGAAACCGATCTGCTGAGAATTCCACTTCCGCTCCATTTTTTTCATATACGAACATAACGGTGGATCCGGGTGGTGGCGGTGGTTGTTTTCGGGCTTCCGGGATGTTGGTGCCGATTTTATAAGGAAGGCAATCGATCAGTGGTAAATGATCTAATACATAAAACTGTAAGCCAATAGATAGAGTAGTAACCAAGGCTACCAAAATGGTGGACACAGGACCTGGCAATTGCATTCCTGCTGTTGGTGCCTTGATCAACAAAAAAACAATGGCGCCAAGTAAGATCAGATCCTTAAAGAAGGATGACGAGGCGTTTATCGGTAAACAATCTCCAAAGCATCCACAAGTTTTCGGGTAACCGGTGTAATACGTGTAGCCGGTCAGAACCGTAAAGAACAAGATCAGCGATATGAGTAAACGAAGATTCCATTTGTATTGCCATCCGATGCATAAAGCAAAACCGGATGTGATTTCCAGTACGTTCATGGATACTGAAAAGATATTGGCGTAAGGAATCAGTACATAGAGGTGCCAGATCTCAAAATACTCCTCCATTTTGTAGGCTAGTCCGAGTGGATCATTAGCCTTTACGAGTCCGGAGAAGATGAATAAAAGGCCTACACCGTATCGGAGAATGGTGATCAGCCCTTTCATTCCGTAAGAAGAATTAGTGCGAACACGGCATAGTTGAGCATATCCAGATAATTGGCGTCTAGACCTTCGCTGATCAACGTTTTGCCATCATTCTGTAGGATCTGTCGCATGCGTTGCAATTTCATCAGGATCAGATCGACAAAACTCTCCTGACTCATCGAGCGCCAGGCTTCCCCATAATCATGGTTCTTATTTTGCATCAATCTCTTGGCCGTTGCAAGGGCCTTTTCAAAAAGAGGTTTTACCTGGTCCAAGCTAAGTTCCTCTGGATCATCAGCTGTTAGCTGAAGCTGCATCAAACCGATAACGGCATAGTTGATGATGCCTTTGAATTCATCCTGAATACCATCTCCTACCCGTTGTTCTCCCAACTCCTGAATAGTTCGGATGCGTTGGGCTTTGATGAAGATCTGGTCGACGATGGAAATGGGACGAAGAACTCGCCAGGCGGTTCCGTAGTCCTGAGTCTTTTTGTAAAAAATCTCTGCCGCAGAGGCGACAACCTGGTCGTATTGTTGATTCGTATCGGACATGTTATTCGTGGTGACTTACCTTCGTCAAAAGTAATAAAAGGAAGTATGCTAACGCTGCGGAGTGCCGGTAAGCTTTTAGATCTAGATCAGCCTGTGGTTATGGGTATCCTCAACTGCACGCCCGATTCCTTTTATAGCGTAAGTCGAGTACAACACATCGACCAGGGACTTCGTTTCGCTGAGGAGCAGATTCGTCAAGGTGCTCAGATTCTCGATCTGGGTGGACAAAGCACCCGACCCGGTAGCGAACGAATTGATGCCGAAGAGGAGACAAATCGGGTGATCCCGCTTTTAACAGCCATTCGAAAAAAATTCCCATCAGTATTTCTTTCTATAGATACTTTTCATGCATCAGTAGCCAAAGCCGCCATTGATGAGGGGATTGATATCATAAATGACGTGAGTGGAGGTCAGATCGATCCTCAAATGCTGGATGTAGTGGCGAATAGTCGGTTGCCTTTTGTCATCATGCATATGAGTGGTACACCTCAGGACATGCAACAACATACATCCTATGTGAATGTCACCGCTACCGTCAAAGAATACCTCAACGAACGTATTGAGCTGTGCAAGTCGATGGGTATTGATCAACTGATCTTAGACCCGGGATTTGGTTTTTCCAAGACTACGGAGCAAAGCTTTCAAATCCTTCGAGAACTATCGAATTTGGCAGAGCTACCCTACCCCCTCATGGTCGGACTTTCCCGAAAATCCATGATCTATAGAACGCTGGAGGTTGACCCACTGATGGCTCTGAACGGAACTACCGCATTACACATGCAAGCCCTGACACAAGGTGCCAGGATCTTGCGTGTACATGACGTTCGTCCAGCCTGGGAAACGATCCGTTTATTCCAGGCCTTGCATCGGAAAGATTAGATTCCTGATCAGGGCGTATTTGTCGCTGCAGGCGCTTTATCCGCAACGGAAAGAACCTCAACCTCAAATTTTAAGTGTGAATATCCTTTGATGGAACCGGAACCGGCCGGACCATACCCCTGCAAAGAAGGAATGAAGAAGACCCCTTTTCCACCGGGACGGAGAAAACGAACACCTTCATCAAATCCGGGGATCATTTGTCCGGCGCCTACTGTAAAACTTAACGGCTCTGTATGATGAAAGCTGGTATCGATGTTACTGTCAAATACTTTTCCATCGAAAGTCATACCCGTGTATTTAACCGAAACATATTTTCCGGTGTCGATCAAATTGCCGGAACCTGGAAGTAGGGTTTGAACATATACGCCGTTGGCGCTACGCTCAGCCTTAACGCCAGACTTGTTTACAAATGCTTCGACTTCTTTGACCTCTTTCACTTTAAAAGCATCCATTTCTTTATCGGCATCGATCTTACGCAGGCTGTCGTTGTCAAAAATGCCCATGACCTTTACGGTTGTGATGATCCGATCTCCTTTTTTGAACGGAGGCGGCACACTGCCAGGATTCCGATTCATGAACGTATCCATCATCTGTGTAGCGATCACACTGTCACCCAAGCGAAGTTGGGACCAGATCTCTGATAGGTCATAAGGTGCGGTTTGATTGAGAACCGGAATGTAATTCGGGATCTTTCCTTGGTTCGTGAAGACCACACTGTCGTTGATCGACTGGGTGATGGCTAGTTTCAGAAAACCTCCCATTTTTACTTGAGGTTTTTTAGAATCCGAGAAGATCTCATAGGGCATTCCGCCTGGCGTCTTCTTGAGGACTGATTTTTGACAAGATAAAAGGACCAGACCGATCAGGGCCAGGATCGTAAGAGCATTGTACTTTTTCATGGTTGTGGTTTGTTGAGTTCCTCCTGATAGGAAGGAAGTATTTTTTTGAATGTTTCTACGGTTTCAGACAAGGATTGGCTGCTTCGTCCACCGGCGGCGTTAAAATGGCCACCCCCCTCAAAATGTTGTCGGGCAAATTGGTTACAATCAAAATCACCTTTACTGCGAAAACTCCATTTCCGCTCTTCATCGCGATCAATGCAAATAGCCACCAATCGGATACCTTGAATGGAATGTGGAAGGTTGACCAACCCGTCGGTATCGCCGGTTCGTATCTGGTATTTAAGCAGATCGGATTTGGGAATGGCGATCAAGGCGGCATTAAATTCATAGAAAACCTCCATCCGATTGGTCAGGACATGCCCCATGAAACGAAGCCGGTTTTCTAAGTAATTATCATATAACCCCTCGTATACTTTGGTGTGGTCGAGTCCTTTGTCTTTCAAAACTGCCACCATCCGATGCACCGGAGCCGTAGCGGAATTAAACCGAAACGATCCGGTATCTCCTACGACCCCGGCAAATAAACAAGAAGCAATATTAGCATCTATCCGATCGAGGTTGCCTGATTCAACGATTAGATCATAGATCATTTCGCAGGTGGAACTTTTACTGGTATCGCTGATTCCGTAATTAAAAGACTGCGTATCGGGTTGCTGGTGATGGTCGATCAAGATCTTGACACAAGACGCTTCAGCAAGAATGGGTGCCAGCTGTTTTGTGCGGTAAAAAATGTTGAAGTCCAAACAAAAAAGCCAGTCAGCCTCCTTGATCACCTCTGCAGAGGCCTGTTTGTTATGTTCAAAATCGATTACCTCGCGTGCACCGGGCATCCAGTTCACCCAGCCGGCCCAATTAGTTGGAGAAACGGCTGTAACCTGATGACCCATTGATTCTAAAAAAAGCTTTAGTCCCAACATGGACCCCATGGCATCCGCATCCGGCTTTTGGTGTGTCGTGATGACAACCTTGCGTGGCGTTTGTAGTTGATTAAAAAGGGATGAGATCGGCTCCATAAAGGCGTGGCAAAAGTAATTCTTCTGCCCGATATCCCCTACCTTCGCGGCGCAAAACACCAAGAATATGAGCAACCGTACGTTTACCATGATCAAGCCTGATGCCTTTCTTAAAGGACATTCCGGCGCTATCCTCGATCAGATCCTCAAAGCAGGTTATCAGATCAAAGCCATGAAAATGATGAAACTTTCCGCTGAAAAAGCCGGTGAGTTCTATGCTGTACATAAAGAGCGCCCTTTTTATGGTGAACTGGTTGAATTCATGAGCTCCGGACCGATCGTGGCAGCGATCCTGGAAAAAGATAACGCCGTTGAAGATTTTCGTAAACTGATCGGCGCCACTGATCCCGCAAAAGCCGAAGAAGGTACTATCCGCAAACAGTTTGCTGCTTCTGTTGGAGAAAACGCCATTCACGGAAGTGACAGCGATGCGAATGCCTTGATCGAAGGATCATTCATGTTCAGTGGATTGGAGCAATTCTGATCTACCTTACCGATATTTTACAAGCCTGCCTTCGGGTAGGCTTTTTTATTGCCACATTCTCAAGCGAAGCGGTGTAAGCTCATTTTTTCCGGGCCGAACTTCAAATTGGGCTCGATGAAATTTAGGCGGACCAAATGCCCCGATCACATTATTGGAAAATCCAAAGGGTTCGGTGGGTATGCCCATTTTATTCTTATCGAGATGGCCATTCTCATTCAGATCCAGTATCACAGCCAACGCATATCGACCTGCTGGAATAGAGTTGATGATGATCTTATTCTCTCCCTGAACGGCAGGACAACTGCCATTTCTAAAGGCCTTCGCCGGCTCGTCAGGAAATCCGACCCCATCCTTATATAAACTATAAAGAAATTTTCCGGAAGGGGTAACTGGGCCTTTGATCGGTACGATCATAGTTGACTGTGCTGTTGCTGTCAACGGAAAAAGAACCAGTAGCATAAATAGAAATGGTAGACATCCTTTGAAATAGAAGGTCATCTGGGTTACCTTTGAGGCAACCTTAGAATTAATTGAAGGTTTCCCTAACGATTGCTGCCTGATCATTTTTTCAATAACAATTAAAATTAGGCAACATGGTACAAAAGACGCTTTACAAGACCAAAGACTACGCAAAGGTCAAATTCTCCATCGACGCATCGGATGCTAAATCAGTTGAGTTACTCGGTCTGAATGATAACTGGAAAAAAGGTATCCGAATGGCCCGAAAAAAGAACGGAACCTTTCAGACGGAGATCAACCTGCCAAAAAACAGCCGTCATGAGTTCAAGTATCTGATCGACAAGCAGACCTGGCTCAATGACGAGGGGGCAGACCACGAAACACCAAATGTATTCGGCGGCACAAACAGTGTAGTGAATATTTGATCCGTCAGAGGTCAGCCTTTTTTCTTTGTCACCGGTTTCAGGTCGAACTGAGTAACCTTGATCCGATCGCCCTCGATCGTGCCGGTAACTTTTGCCTGGCGGATGGCATTACAAAAACCATCCTCCTCGTGCGCATCCCCATGTGCATCCAAATTGGTGCCATCTACGAAATATACTTTTCCACCCAGACGGATAGAAAGGTCGCATCCACGTGGCTCCTTCACTTTGAATTGACATTGCGCACAGCTGGCCTCAACGATCTTGTTTTTAACCGTTTGTGATTTAGTTTGTGCCATAGCAGTAACGGAAACGAACAGACCAAGCGATAATAACAAAATGAATTTTTTCATATTTATGTGTTTGGATTAACAAAAATACAAACTTCCTTTCCGATCGGATGACCTGGTAGGTCGCGGATCAAAATATTCCCCCGATCGGTTTTTACCGTATAAAGACTGGAATGCCCATCAAACTCTTCTTCTATCAATTGTCCTCTCCAATCGCCGCTTGTATCAGCTGACAACCCCAATTGCTCGGGCCGTATGAAAATCGGAACCTCGTTTTGCTTGAGTTGTACATAATTATAGGGACCCAATAAGCATGCTGTATACTCATCAATCGGATGATCATAGATCGATCTCGGCGTTCCCTCTTGAATGATGTTGCCCTGTCGAAGTACGAGCATGCGATCGGCCCATCCCAATACTTCAGAAGGATTATGCGAGACAATGACAAGTGTCAATCCCATTTCCTGATGTAGGGTATCCAAGACAGCTTTCAGTGTATTGCGATGTCCGATATCCAAGTTGGAGAAAGGTTCATCAAGGAGCAGTAATGATGGATGTTTGGATAATTCGATTGCCAGAGCAATGCGCTGACGTTCTCCACCGGATAACTGATCGGTCATTCGCTCCAAAAGATGATCGATCCGACAGATTGCAGCCAACCTTCTGTCAGCCTCCCCATCCTGAATGCTATGACGCTCCAGCAGATCGCATACTTTATAGTGATTACGAAGATTGACTGCCTGATGGAGGTAAGAGATGCCGGCGTGCCCTGGCAACAGTACCTCTGAGGGGCCTTTAACGCGGTTACCTTCGAAAATAACTTCGCCTGCATCCAGGTCGATCAGTCCCGCTAGTGCGCGAAGCAAGGTTGTTTTACCGGATCCTGTTTCACCAATGATCGCCAGCCGTTCCCGTTTATGAACCGTTAAACCGACTGATCGAAGGACGGCATGCTCTGCGTGAAACTTTGTAATAGAGTTGGCAACAAGGATCATGGGCGCTTGAATATGTGCTCAGACACCCAGTCGTTGATCAAGATCTAGACCATGTTTACGAGATTGTTCCTTCGCTATTTCATATCCGGCATCTGCATGTCGGATGACCCCCATTCCCGGATCATTCCGTAAAACTCGACTTAAACGTTTAGCGGCATCTTCTGTCCCATCGGCTACAATCACCATCCCCGCATGGATGCTGTAACCCATCCCCACGCCCCCTCCATGATGCAAGGACACCCAACTAGCACCACCTGCCGTATTCACCAAGGCGTTAAGTATAGGCCAATCTGCCACGGCATCACTTCCATCTAGCATCGATTCGGTTTCTCGGTTAGGACTGGCTACTGATCCGGTATCCAGGTGATCGCGGCCGATCACAATCGGTGCTTTTACCTTTCCGGTGCGCACGAGTTCATTGAAGGCCAATCCGGCTTTTTCCCGCTCGCCTTGTCCAAGCCAGCAGATCCTTGCCGGTAGTCCCTGAAAAGCAATTCTTTCCTGGGCCATTCGAATCCATCTGGCCAGTGGCTTATTATCCGGGAACAATTGTAAGATCAATTCATCCGTGACCGCTATGTCCGCCGGATCACCACTTAGCGCTGCCCAACGAAAGGGACCTTTGCCTTCGCAAAACAAGGGCCGTATGTAAGCCGGTACAAAACCAGGAAAATCAAATGCGTTTTGAAGTCCCTGCTCCTGTGCACGAGCGCGAATATTATTACCGTAATCAAATGTGATCACCCCCCTTTTCTGAAGTTCCAGCATCAACTCTACATGCTTTCGCATACTCGCGTAACTCAGACGGATGTATTCCTCCGGATTCGAGTCTCGCAAGACCTGTGCCTCCTCATTCGATAATCCCTGGGGTGTGTATCCGATCAATGGATCGTGAGCAGAAGTCTGATCGGTGAGCGTGTCTGGAATGATTCCTCTTTGCAGGAGTCGCTCAAGGAGATCAATGGCGTTGGCTAATACACCGATGCTGATCGCTTTTCCTTCTTGTTTATAGCGCAGAGCAGATTCAATTGCTTCATCTAGATCCAAATGTTTTTCATCCAGATAACGAGTTTCCAATCGTTTATCGATACGCCACTCTTCTACCTCGGCGATCAGTGCCACGCCCTCGTTCATGGTAATAGCAAGCGGTTGTGCACCACCCATACCTCCTAGTCCGGCCGTTACATTCAGCGTTCCTTTTAGGGTTCCGCCAAAATGTTTATCTGCCGCGGCTGCATATGTTTCATAGGTGCCTTGTACAATTCCCTGCGTACCGATGTAGATCCAGCTGCCAGCAGTCATCTGTCCGTACATCATCAGCCCCTTTTGTTCCAGCTCGGTAAAATGCTTCCAGTTGGCCCAATTGGGAACCAATTGTGAATTGGAAATAAGAACGCGTGGGGCATCCGGATGGGTCTTCAGGATCCCTACAGGTTTACCGGACTGGATAAGAAGCGATTCATCATTTTCCAATGATTTCAAGCTGGCAATGATGCGGTCTAAAGCCTCCTGGTTTCTGGCAGCCTTACCCCGTCCTCCGTATACGATCAGCTCTTCCGGTCGTTCGGCCACTTCCGGATCGAGGTTATTCAACAGCATTCGGAGTGCCGCTTCCTGCACCCAGCCCTTGCAATGAAGCGTGGTACCGGTAGGTGTTTTGTATTTGGCAAAATCGTAAGTAGAGGTATGATTCATATTGCAAATATACTGTGAGGATTCACGGGAAAAGGATATCTTGATCCCTTCAATTCATACCGATGAGCATACATATTAGTGCCATGGAAGGCCAGATTGCAGATGTAGTACTGATGCCGGGTGATCCGCTACGAGCCCGCTTCATGGTTGATAAATACTTATACGGGGCCGAGTTAGTTAGTCAAACGAGAAATGTTCTTTTTTACACCGGTACCTATAAGGGCAGACGGGTTACGATCGGCGCCAGTGGCATGGGGTGTCCATCAATTGGCATCTATTCCTATGAATTATTCTCCATGTATGGCGTTGAGTCGATCATCCGGATCGGTACCTGTGGTGCCTATTCGACTGAACTATCCGTCTACGATATGATTTTGGCGGAAGCTGCTAGCAGCGAGTCTACCTATGCAAGATTTGCCTGGGGTTTGGAAAATGATTCGATTGTTTCGCCGGGTCGGGCTACTGAAGTTATCGCTGATACGGCTTCTCGATCGGGGATTTCTTTACGCAAAACAAATATTCACTCCTCCGATATCTTCTACAGAAAAGACCCGGCATTGCCGGCAATTGCCAATAAATACAATTGCCTAGCCGTGGAGATGGAAGCCTTTGCTTTATTTGCCAATGCACAGGAGCTTGGGAAGTCAGCAGCTACTTTACTGACTGTTTCAGATGTGATTCCTACTCACCAGAAGATCTCTGCCGATCAACGGGAAACCGCCTTACTTCCGATGATGGAGCTGGCATTGGAGTCTACTTTGGCCATTTGATCAAAGCTGGAAATCCGGTTGATTCCCGGTCAGATCGATTCCATGTTCTGTAGAATAATTTCGTGTGACTTTTTCTAATTGTCCGGAACGGATGAAGTCCCTCAGTTTTTCCAGGTCTATGGAAAAGATCCTGTCCTCTTTAGCATAAGAAACGACTTGTTGTACTGATTCGATCACCGCTTCTAAAATGGGAGATGTTTTAAGCGGACGTCGGAACTCAAATCCTTGAACGGCGCTCAATAATTCCACCGCCAGGATATATTCCAGATTATCGAGAACCTGGTGCAATTTTCGTCCGCTGATAGAACCCATACTGACATGATCCTCCTGTCCGAGTGAAGTTGGAATACTATCTGCGCTCGCAGGGAAACAAAGTGTTTTATTCTCCGTCACCAAAGCGGCTGAGGTATATTGGGGAATCATCAGTCCTGAATTCAATCCGATATTCTCCATCAGTAATGTTGGTAAGCCGAATTTTCCTTCGATCAACAAGTAAGATCGACGGTCGCTGATATTTCCGATCTCAGCCGCTGCGAGACAAGCATAGTCTAGTGGAAGTGCAAGCGGTTGACCATGAAAATTACCGCCACTGATCGAATCATCAGCTCTAAAAAGGACCGGGTTATCCGTTACCGCATTCAATTCCACTTCAGTTAGTTGCTTCAGGTGCAACCAGGCATTACGGGAGGCACCATGAACCTGCGGCATACATCGAAGGGAGTATGGATCCTGAACCCGTTCGCAGTCCGCGTGACTGTTCAAATTCTCAGACCCGTTCAATAGCTGTCGGAGTCGATTAGCAACGTAACGGGTGCCATTAAAGGGGCGTAGGTCATGCAATCTGGGATCGAACGGTGCCGCAGTTCCTTGTAAAGCCTCCAGGGAGAGTGCACCGATGATATCTGCCGATTGTAACAGGTTTTGAAAACGGTACACACCGCTGACTGCATGAGCCAAAATAAATTGAGTACCGTTGATCAGTGCCAACCCTTCTTTGGGGCCCAATGCCAGTGGCTGCATTCCGGTTCGCTGAAACAAAGCTTGCGTTGACATGCGCTCGCCCTTAAAAAATACTTCTCCCATTCCGATCAGTGGAAGAAACAGATGAGATAAGGGAGCGAGATCGCCTGATGCGCCAACACTGCCTTTTTCCGGAACAACCGGTAGTGCATCAGCTTGCAGATGCCAAAGTATCCTATCCAGTGTTTCAGTACGAACTCCACTATGTCCGTAGCAAAGTGATTGTAATTTGGTGATCAGCATCAGGCGCACGATCTCCGACGAGACCGGATTGCCTACCCCTACACTATGACTTTGTAAGATCTTATGCTGAAGCGTTTCCGCATCTTTTGCATCGATGGCGGTATTCGCAAGAATGCCAAAGCCGGTGTTGATGCCGTAAACGGTTCGCTTACTGTCCAGAATTTCTTGTACCCAGCGGGCGGCACCGTCAACCTTTTGCCTGGCCTCTGGGCCAAAAACAGCAGTTGTTTCGCCTTTTGTCAGTTGCATGGCTTTTGCCACAGACAAACAGTCGACACCGAATTGAAATGATTTCATATGAACCGATTATAGCCTAGCACTCGTCACCGGCAATGACGATCGCAATAAAAAAACATCCCGGCAGCGGGTGCCGGGATGAAAAGGTGATCCGGATTGGATTCAAACCAATGACCCCAAACTTAGAAGGTTTGTGCTCTATTCAGCTGAGCTACCGGACCAATTGAAAAAGAACAAGGGTCAACCTGTAAAAGTTGAACCTTCTGCAAAGCTAGTTTTTTTTAGCTTGCAGTCCATGTCTGTTCAAATCGAATCTAGCTGGAAGGCGGTCCTGAAGAAGGAATTCAATGCTGATTATTTTCAACAGCTAGCGAATCATTTACGAACAGAAAAGGAGCTTAAAAAAACGATCTACCCGCCCGGCCCCTTGATCTTCAACGCTTACAACTCTACTCCATTCGAACAGGTGAAAGTTGTGATTATTGGGCAGGACCCATACCATGGACCTGAACAGGCACATGGCCTTAGTTTTTCTGTTCCCGATGGCGTACCCCCACCCCCCTCGCTTCAAAACATTTTCAAGGAATTGGAATCCGATCTGGGTCTTCGTAGGCCTAATCATGGTAATCTTACCCATTGGGCCAACCAAGGTGTTTTTTTACTGAACGCCTCATTGACCGTACGAGCTGGAGAAGCGATGAGTCATGCACAGATCGGCTGGGCCCAATTCACAGATGCTACGATCCATGCCCTGGCATCAAAACGATCTCATCTTGTTTTTTTACTCTGGGGAAAATTTGCCCAGGAGAAAGCCAAGTACATCGATGCGCAAAAGCATTTGGTGTTGAAAGCCGCTCACCCATCCCCTCTTTCCGCGCACAACGGCTTCTTGGGATGCCGGCATTTTTCACAGACGAATGCCTACCTTGTTGCTAACCGAATTCAACCAATCGACTGGTCCTTATGAGTAAATTCTTTCGTGATCTTTTTGCCCGCTTGATGGCCTTATGGGCCCTGCTGACGTTCGCCCTATCTTTTCTTATCATCTTGTGGCCTTCTTTGATTTGCGGGTTGTTTCCGAATCCTGTCGGTCAAACCTGGTTTATTCGGATCGCCAATGGTTGGATGCGTCTTTGGTTACCACTGGTGGGTTGTCCACCACGTATTCTAGGAAAAGAGCATTTTAAAAAAGGAGAATCCTACATCGTTGTTTGCAACCACAATTCACTGATGGATCCGCCTCTCTCTTCTCCATTTATACCGGGCCCCAATAAAACCATCGCCAAAGCAAGTTTTACCAAGGTGCCCTTGTTCGGTTGGTACTACCGGCTGGGGGGGGTGATGGTTGATAGAAAAGATGATAAAAGCAGACGGAAAAGTATTGAACGCATGCGAGAGGTACTGGATCAGGGAATGCACATGTGTATCTATCCGGAAGGCACAAGAAACCGGACCGATCAACCCCTCAAATCCTTTTACGATGGCGCCTTCAAGCTCGCGATCGAATCCGGTCATTCCATCATACCCGCCGTCATTTTTCATACTCGCAACATCCTGCCTCCCAACCGGCCATTCTATTTCAAACCGCACCCGATGGTCATGGAATTCCTACCTCCGCTTTCACCAGCTGGAGAGACCGTTGAATCCTTGAAAGAGAAAACCTACCGGATAATGTGGGAGCGCTATACGCAAGGCCCTACTAGAAATTCGTGAAGAAACGGGTACGATTGATCCGAAGATCTTGTAACATGGAAGCCTTTGGACTGATCGAAAAATTGAACGAACGGAATAGTCCGACCGGTGTAACATTTATCGACAATTGCCAGCAATGCATTTCCCGATTAATGCTCATTTGGAAGGTTTGTAATTTGGTGGAAGTCACATCATAAAATCCGTTTGCGGACACATTCCATTTTTCAGTCAGGTTGAAACTGCCACTGAAATTTAAATTGGAATTCACCTCGGTACTGTATCCGGAATAATCAGGTTTCAATCGGTTGCTGAAGCTAAGTGAGTATCCGAAACTGAGTTGCCAGGGAATATTAAAATCAACAAACTGTCCTGGATTTTGCTGCATGAATTCCATCAGCTGTTGCTGCTGACCCCGCAGGTTGGGGTCTTGCATCATTTGATCCATTTGCTGGGTGCGTTGCTGATCCTTTTTTTCATCCTTTGGCTTGCTCTTGAATGACGTACTCATCGACACACTCCCATAGGTCAAGCGACCTAATTTGAATTTACCACCCTGCCAGGCATACCGATTGATCGGGAAGCCTCGTTCATTGGTTTGATACGGATCCAGCAAACTATTCGCGGTGATACTGATCTTATCGAATAAAGTGGTACGGAAATAGAGGTTTATCGGTTCCAGCTTCATCGAGTCTCTTAGGAAGTTATATCCCGTAGTAAAGCCGAAACCATCGATCAATTTGATCTTCTTGACTGCCTGCTCACCGGTATCCTTTTTGGATCGCCACTTCATTTCGAGGTTATTGTCGAACTGAAAACCCATACCACCGGTCCGACCCTCCGAAAATCCACTATACAAGCCTCCCTCGAAGACACTGAATCGACCGGTTACGCCCGGAAAGATCGTATCGGTATAAAAGTTTTTTCGTGAGAGATCCGGTCTGTAATTCAAACTCACGGTGGGTCTGATCACATGGCGAATGGCCATTACCCTTGATTTTTTGAAATTGTAGGTACCGAACAAGGCCGTGTTGAATCCCAATGAAAAAGATGCCTGATGATCCTGAAAAAAACCTTTTGTGATACTCGTATCTACTTTTTGCAGGGATGAATTCCACTTTCTTCTGAATTGCTGCGCGATCCAGACCTGAGAGTAGCTTACCGTTGGTGATACGATCACAGACCCCCCTAAAATCGGCGGCAACGCTAAGGTCACCGGAAAATTATGCTGGGCGCCCCATTGCAACGTATCGATCAGTCTTTTAATGTTAAAAGCAGAATCGTAGAAGGATAATTGGTTTCTGAAATTACCATTGTAGCCCACTCCGAGTTTTTCATACCACTTGGCCGAACCGACTGATTCCTTTTTCTGAAAAGGATATAGGGTATTGACTGTAAAACCTACATCTGGCAGGCTTAGGTTGACCAGTCGGGTGCTATTGTTCTGGTTATGGTTGGCACTCATCGTTAGGTTGTAAGGTTTCCCGGCCCATGACTTGGAGTACGTGATCGAGGAGCCCAATTGGTTCTGAAAATTCAGTTGGGCGTTATTCGGCACCAATTGATTAAATCGGGTTGAACCAGCATTCACACTGGCTGAAAAACTTGTTCCGGGTCTTGCTCGGCTGTCAACATTATGAGACCAGGTCAAAAAGAAACTTTTATTCTTCAAATAATCCGGATCACCTTTAAAATTCAGTTTGGTGGTTTGCATACTGAGATTCAAATTCCCACTGTAGCGATATCGAACGCGGTAGGTCGGATTGAAATTAACCGACCAACCACCGTAGGAATAAATATTTCCAAAAACCTTGGCATCCCAGTATTGATTAAGAACCTTGTAATAACCCAACCCTTCCAACCCTAATCCCCATTGTTCGTTGGAAGTGAATTGGGGTGGTAAAAATCCGGAGTGTCGGCCCTGACTCAACGGATAAAACCCGAACGGCAGATATACAGGAACCGGTACCCCTTCAAATTCAGGATGGGCCGGTCCGGATACCGCCAGCTTTTGATTCACTACTTTCATCTTAGGGGTCACGAAGGCAAAATGAGGTTCATCCAGCAAACAAGTCGTGAATCGTGCTTTTTGAATGAAGGTTGTATTCTCGTTTACTTTTTTGGCGAGTTCACCGATCACGAGGATCTCCCCTTGCTGCGAGTAGGTATTTTTTGTGAGTCCCACTTGCGATTGAAAGTTATATAGGATCGTATCGCTTGAAAATTCGGACTCTCCGCTTTTGAAATGTGCGGGTTCAACAACTTGGCCTCCACTATCCTTCGTATTGGTGGCGATCACCAACTGTCGGGACTGATCCAGCTCAACCTTTGGAGCTGTTAACTGAATGTCCTTGTAGTCTGTCTGTGTTTTTCCATAGAGTACGATTCGCTTAGACTCGATTTGGATCACAGCCGAATCAGCTGCCTGGTATTTGAGTGGAGCATCCAGCGTGTCTTTGGATATCCGAAGAGAGAAAGTGTCTGTTTTAGCTTTGGTCGGAAGCGTGTCTGATTTGGCTAATACCGCCCGAATGGGTGCAGGTTCTGGCCCCGTAGTGTCGGTTTGAGGTGTTAAGGGCCTGCGAAAATTGGGGGACTGCGCCATTGAATCAAAGGGGAAAACAGTGCCGAAAAGCAGCAGTATCCCAATGATTTTCAACAACTCATGACGAAAAAATGTAGATTCGCAGTGGTTTGGCATGCTTCCGGCAAAAGTAACTGAAATGTGTTTGGAGCGTGTTGGACTCCACCCAACAATTTGTGAATTTTGCAGGTAACTGTATCCCACACCTGAAAAACTCGTTGACCATGGTATTTCGATTGCTCTCTTTTTTTGTTTTATCGGCTGCCGGTATCTTTTTTCTTTCATTTCGGCCTTCAAGCCCATCAACCCCCTCCACGGGGTCAAAACTGGTTCGAACCATAATCATTGACGCGGGTCATGGCGGAAAGGATTTCGGTGCCCAGGGTGAGTTCTCCAGTGAGAAGGATATCTGCCTGTCTGTTTCCTTAAAGCTGGGGCAGTTGATTCAGCAAAAATATCCGGACATAAAGCTGCTTTACACTCGAACAGAGGACACCTATCCAACTCTTTATGAGCGTGCCGATTTCGCAAACAACAATAAAGGCGATCTTTTTATTTGTGTTCACGTGAATTCTGCAGGAGATGTTGTGAAAAAAGAATTTATTGGCAACAAGACCGTTACAACTTATGTCGGCAAGGGAAGCAAGCGTAGAAAGGTCACCAAACAGGTTCCGCAATATCGAACGTATAGATTGCCCAGCCCGGCCAAAGGGACAGAAACCTACATTTGGGGGGCTAACAAGAGTGAGGAAAAAGAAGTAGCGGTTCGGGAAAACGCTCCTATGATGGCAGAGGAGAATTATCAATCTTTTTATGGGACAGTCGATCCGAGTTCTCCTGAATTTGCAGCATTAGCCTTGCTAAAGACCAAACAATATTTCAAACGCAGTGCCACATTCGCAGGCCTCATTCAGGATGAATTTGTCAAAGTAGGACGGGTAGATCGGGATGTACGCCAGCGTCCGGTGCCGATCTGGGTACTGCAAGCAACAGCCATGCCCAGTGTGCTCATTGAAACCGGCTTCATCTCGAACCGGGAAGAGGAAGTCTATTTGAACAGTGAAGCTGGACAAAATGAACTCAGTCAATGTGTATTACGTGCACTTGGAAATTATCTCAATTGGTTGGATCAACGGAATTCAGAGGAGGCTACTCCATCTCATTCTAAATTTCAAACCGTCCCAGCCCCTGTCGATACACGCCGTTTCTTGGAGTACATCGAAGAGCGGGAAAAGATTCGGATGGGCAAATAACGGATAGAACGCCCCAATTTGTTTTCAATTACCTTTACTGAACGAAAATTATTACATGCGGATCTCGAATGAAACAAAAGTTGGGGTATTGACACTGGTTGCATTGGTTTTGTTATTCATCGGATTTAATTTTCTGAAAGGAAAGGATGTTTTCCAACGCCAATTTTTGGTTCATGCTGTATTCAACGAACTGGGCACGCTTGAAAAATCAAATGAAGTCAAGATCAATGGGCTCGCAATCGGATCGGTATATGCCAAAAAAGAACTGGATAAGGATGTTAGTGCCATTGTGGTAACGATCAACCTGACCAGAGATATCAATATTCCAAAGAATTCGGTGGCTTACATCTCCTCCAATTTGGTCGGCTCCTCTTTTATTGTGATCGAACGGGGCGACTCTAAAGAAATGATGCAGTCTGGAGATACGATCTCCACAAGAGTTGAGTCCGGATTGTTGGGAGATGTGAAGGCCCAACTGAATCCAACTATTGCCAAAGTGCAAGATGTCCTGGATGAGCTGCAAACAACGTTGAGCTCCATCAATGCAACATTGGGGCCTGCTACCCGGGCCGACCTGCAAGCCAGTATGGCAAACCTGAATAAAAGTATGGCAGGAATAGCCAGTATGGTGGATAAAGAAACCGGTAGTTTACCACGAACCCTCAATAATGTTGAGCTGATCACTCAAAATTTAAAAAACAACAATGAGAAGATCAGCGCTACCCTCTCCAATGCAGCTGCCGCCACGGAGAAACTTTCTAAGCTGAATCTACAACCTACGATCGATTCCTTATCCATTACCCTTTCTCAAGTTCGCACCTCCTTGCAAAAAGTGCTCTCCACGGATGGAAGTTTGGGTGCGTTGGTATCTGACAAGCAGTTGTACAACAAACTCAATGACGCTGTACTGAGTGCAGAGATCCTGCTAGATGACTTGCGGACTCATCCCAAACGATACGTGAACTTATCCGTATTCGGTAAAAAAGATAAGACAGGACCGTTGACAGCTCCTGCGAAAAAAGGTCAAACCCCTGCCGATTCAACCCGATGACCCGCCCGATACATCTCTTTATCCTTTTACTGTTCGTACTCGGATCTTTTCCTTTATCCGCCCAAAAAAGATTGCCGCCCCCTCCGGTAGATTCCGTCGCTTTACCAGTTAAGGATAGTTCCCAACCCCTGGAAATACGTCATGCCGACCGCTTGATTTTTTTAAAAAAAGATAGCTCCGATCTCCAGATCGCTGTCGGAAATGTAGTGCTTCAACAGGGGACTTCACTTTTTTATTGTGACAGTTGCGTGCTTGACCAGTTCGGAAATCTTTTTGAAGCCTGGGGATCTGTGCGCTTGATCGAAAAAGACACATCGGATCTTCGCGCCAAACACCTTCGTTACCTGATCGACCGCCGGATCGCCTACCTCGATGGTGACGTCCGATTGAATGACGGGAAAGGAAAACTCATCACGCCGGAATTAGAATATGATCTCAACTCTGATATTGGAGTCTATAAAAAAGGCGGTACCGTTTATAATGAAAAAACGACCTTAAATAGTAGAGAAGGTTTCTACTACGCTTCTTTGCGAGATGTATATTTTATAAAGGATGTATCACTCAAAGATCCCGCCTATCAGATCAAGACGGATACCTTGTTATATAATCTTGATTCCAAAGTAACCCGTTTCGTAACGGAGACCGAGATACGTGACAGCAGCGGAAGGATTGTGGAAACCCGGGAGGGTTTTTATAATATGACGACCGGAATAGCCGAATTCGGAAAAAGACCAGTAATTCGAGACGGGAAAACAACGATTACGGGAGAGAAAATCCGATTCGATGATGAAACCGGCCTATCAGAAGCTGAAGGCAATGTGGAGATCATCGATCCGGCTCAAGGCACTAAATTATTGGCTGGAAAAGTGGTCCGTGATAAAAAGAAGAATACAATTCTCAGCACCGATCATCCGGTCCTGATCGTGGAGCAGGACAAGGACTCCGTATACATCACAGCAGATACCTTATTCTCGGGTCCACTACCAGCCAACAAAAACATTGTCGAAGCCAAGGCGGTTTCAATTGATAGCAATCTCCGTTTTTTCAGGGCCTACAACCATGTCAGGATCTTCACGGATTCTTTGCAGGCTGCTTGCGATAGCCTGTACTATTCTTATGAAGATTCTGTTTTCAGACTCTATCAGGAACCCGTTATCTGGTCAGGGGGCAGCCAGATCACCGGTGATACGATCATTTTAAGAACCAAGAACAAAAAAGCTGAAAAACTGGATGTTTTTGAAAACAGTCTGTTGGTTCAGAAACTTGATCCGGAAGTCTATAACCAAGTCAAATCCATCCGAATGGCGGCTTTTTTGACAGATGGCGGTATGGATTCCCTACAGGCCAAGGGTTATGCCGAATGCATCTATTTTATTCAGGACGACGACAGTGCTTATACAGGGGTGAACGAGTCCAATGCCGATCGAATGGACATTTATTTTCAAACCGGGGGTATTGACCGAGTCGTTTTCAGGTCTGAGGTGACCGGTACGGTCTGGCCCATGCGGGAAAAAAATCCGGCTTCGATGCGCCTGACCGGCTTTCGTTGGCTGGATGGACAAAGACCCACCAGCCGCATGGCTATATTGAAACTAAAGAATTGATAAGCAGTCCTTTAGCCTAAGTTTGGCGCTTTCAAAAGCTTTTCCACATTTTTTTCTGTCAACGTATCTGAATCCCCCCCAATCCTTAATTTAGTGGCTCATTAACAATTGTTCGATCTCCTGCGAGATCGTCCGTTGTTTGCCAACTACATTTTTTAAAAAATTTGCTATGAGAAAATTTCGCTTCGTTTTAGCGATTCTTTCCCTCTTCCTGCTCTGGACGCCAGATATGTACGCCCAGCAACGGACGATCTCAGGGACAATCCTCGCAGAGGAAAATCAATCACCTCTTTCCGGTGTAACCATTCGTGTGAAAGGAACACGCCGCGTGGCCCAAACAGACGCCAACGGTAAGTTTTCCATTCAGGTTACTGACGGGGAAACCTTACAGATCTCCTATGTGGGGTATGTGACGCAAGACATTAAAGTCGGTTCCAATACCACATTGGGCATCAAGCTCAAAACATCCGACAATACCATGGGTGAAGTGGTCGTGACCGCGATGGACATCAAGCGAAATCCTCGTTCACTCGGCTATTCAGTTCAAACCGTAAAAGGCGATGAAGTACAGGAGACGCAGCGCGAAAACTTCCTGAACAGCTTACAAGGACGTGTGGCAGGTCTGACCCTCGATCAAACTTCGGGTGTTGCAGGTGCCTCGTCTTCTGTTGTTTTGCGCGGTTTCAATTCTTTGTCTTTGAGCAACCAGCCTCTTTATGTAGTGGATGGTGTTATTCTGGACAACCAAACCATCAATGAAACTTCCAGTGGTGGTCAGGGTATCGGTCTTGCTTCCGACCGTCCAAACCGCAACAACGACTATCAAAACCGTATCGCGGATATCAACCCCAACGATATTGAAACCATCACAGTTTTGAAAGGCCCAGAAGCTACCGCGCTGTATGGTAGTCAGGCTAGTTCCGGTGCGATTGTGATCACGACCAAAAGACCAAAGACAGCCAAACTGGCCGTTCAATATGACAACAGTTTCCGTTTCCAGCAGGTAACTCGCTGGCCGGAAGTGAATAACGACTATGCCAACGGTTCTAATGGTGTTGGAACAAACACCTTCCAATACTTCGGTCCCCGTTGGGCTGCCGGTACTCAACTGTTCGACAACAAGAAGGAATTCTTCCAAATGGGTAAGGCCATGACCCACAACTTGGGCGTGGATTTTGGATTCAAAAAATCCATGTTCCGCTTCTCTGGAAGTTACTTCGATCAACAAGGGGTGGTGCCGGAGAATAATTTCCGTCGATACAATTTCCGTCTCAGCAATACCACCAAGTTCTGGAAGGATAAGATCGAGGTTATGCCCTCAATCGCCTACATCAAGTCACAGAACAATAAGGTTCTGCGCAGCGCCGGCGGATATCTGCTTGCCTTGTTGGCTTGGCCAAGTAATAACGATGTCCGGAATTATGAAGATCTGAGCACCGGCGATAAGCTGGATCTTTTCTCCGGTTTATCGGCTAACGGTGAAGTGGATAACCCACTTTTCAACGTTAAGAAGAACCGAGCTTATGATGAAACCGATCGCATCACCGGTTCGTTGGGTATCAACATCAATCCGACTAAGTGGTGGAGTGTTTCCGGTCGTTTCGGTTACGATACCTATGATCTGAATGGGTATTGGTTCTACCACCCTCAATCCTTCTATGTTTCAGCCGGTAACGGTGGATCACTGGATCAGTACTGGAGAAAATTCATCGGATACAACCACACCATCACCTCCACATTCAAAAAGAATATCGGGAAGCACCTGAATATGAGACTGATGGTCGGTACTATGTGGCAAGATTATGAAACACGTATGTGGGCTGTATCTGGTACCAACATCGTTGATAATGTAAACACAGCTGATGGTAAGATGTATCGTACGCCGAGAGATGCCAACGGCGATCTCATTGTAGGTGGAACACCCGTAGTTGTTAGCGACCGCGATTTGCAAACGCTGCTTGGCAACTATATGGATAGTACCGTCACCCGTCGCAATACCCGTCTTCGTTTGCTCCGAAATGCATTTGGTGAGTACAACAGACAGATCCTGCGTCAGGGCGCTTATTTCGGAGAATTCTCCATGAGCTATAAAAATTATGCCTTCTTTAGCTATACTCATCGTTTCGAAGAGGCCTCCACCCTGCCTTCTCAGAATAGAAAATATAATTACCCAGGTGGTAGCTTGAGCTTGATCATGAGTGATATCATTCCTTCTATTAAAAAGAATGGTGTTGTAAGCTACTGGAAACTCCGTACCTCCTTGGCCGGTACCGCTCGTTTGAACACGCCTTATTCCACTCAGTCTGTATTCGTGAACAATTTTGCGAGTGGTGGTGGTTTCTCTTACGGCTTTTTCAACAACAGTCCTGACCTGGCCCCTGAGCGTCAAAGCACCTATGAATTGGGGACAGAATTCCGTTTGTTCAATAACCGATTGAACATGGATGTTACTTACTACAATACCAAGAATAAAGGCCAGATCATTCAGAATTTCCGTCTGAGCTATGGAACGGGTTTTGTACTGAACACGCAGAATGCGGCCAGCACGCAGAACCAGGGTGTTGAGATCAGTGTCGACTATGACATGATCAAGAAAAAAGGACTGGTTTGGAACATGCGCTTCAACTTCAACCGCATGTGGAACCAGGTAACTGACATGCCCCGTAACGTAAGTGAATATTATATCTCCGACACCTGGTTGTATGGTAACGCCCGTGGTGGTCTAGTACGTGGCGGATCGACAACGTCTATTACCGCCTTCGGTTATGCTCGTAATAATGCCGGACAGATTCTGATCAATCCGGCGAACGGTCTTCCTGTGGGCGACGGTATCTTCACTGTAAAAGGTGACCGTAACCCCGCTTTCACCTTGGGTTGGAATAACTCAATCCGTTGGGGCAACTGGCGTGTGAGCATGCTTTGGGATTTGAAAGTCGGTGGAGACATCTTCAATGGCACCAATGCTTATCTGACTCGTATTGGAAAGAGCAACCTAACAGCTGACCGCTACACGCCACGCGTGATTCAAGGTGTTTTGAACGATGGATTGCAAAACTCAGCTACGCCTACTGCCAATACCATCACGGTGATCCCTGCCTATAACGAGCAGTACTATACAACCATGCCAGAGGAAGCTTTCATTGAAAGAGACGTGAATTGGTTCCGTCTGCGTGACTTGACAATCAATTACACGCTTCCCAAGAATTTCCTGAAACAATTCAAGGCCTTGAGTCTGTTTATGACCGCAAATGACCTGGTACTGCTGACCAACTATAGCGGAGCAGATCCTGCTGTAAATGGTAACACCGCAGGTAGTTTCGGTGTAGGTGCATTCGGCTTTGATTACGGTACACTCCCTTCTCCTGTTCAGGTCAACTTTGGTATCAGAGCTTCCTTTTGATCAATAAATATTCAGAAAAATGAAACATACATATAAAACCATCCTTTGGCCCATCGCAGCGCTGATTGCCCTTGGCTTTTCTTCCTGCAGCAAGAAGATAGATGAGGCCTACAAAAATCCGAACGCAGATGTTCGAGTCCCGGTTGAATCAATGCTTCCGGGGATCATCGGTAACTTGGTCGGCAGTTCATCGGCTCAGGGTAGCGCATATGGTACCGCCAATGATGGTCTAATCATCGGCCGCTATGTTCAATACTGGGCAACAAATGCTTCCGGTAACCAATTCGATCAAATGGGTGGCGCCACTGGAGCCTCAGATCTTCTGGGTTCCATCTGGGCCATGCACTACTACGGCATGGGTCAAAACCTGCAGCGTATGATTGAATGGGGTAAAGAAGAAAAGAAATGGGATTATGTGGGAGTTGGTCACGCCCTCCTTTCCTGGAGTTGGTTGACGCTTACCACTACCTATGGCGAGGCAATCCTCAAACAAGCATTCGATGCGAATCTGCTTGTTTTTAACTACGACACCCAAGAGGAAATGTATGCGGAGTGCCGCAAGCAAGCGCATATCGCACTGAATTACCTGAACAGTACGGCAGATAATGTAAGCCAAGCTAATTTGGCTCGCGGAGATGCCTATTTCTATAATGGCGACCGTGAAAAATGGAAAAAGTTTGTCTATTCTGTGTTGGCACGTAGCTTCAACCACCTGACCAACAAAAGCATCTACCAGCCCGATTCTGTGATCGCCTATGGAAATCTCGGTATCAACAGTACTGCTGATGATGCAACCGCTAAATTTCAAGCATCTGGTCTTTCCGGAACTTTTAATTTCTACGGACCATTCCGTTCGAATGTAGGTGCCCTTCGTCAATCTCGTTTTGCGGTTGATCTCATGACCGGATTGAGCACCATGTTCACTGGTGTTACCGATCCTCGTACCCCTTACCTGCTCAGAGAAAATACCAACGGTACCTTCCGCGGTATTCGTCCGAACAGAGGAACTGACGGATTGGCAACAAATGACCAGCCTCGTAATTTCTGGGGTGGCCTGTTCTCTTCAACTGCGGCACCCGGAACTGATGTTGATGCGCGATACATCTTTAGAAATGGATCACCTTTCCCGATCCTGACAGCTGCCGAAAATCATTTCATGAAAGCTGAAGCGTATCTGCGTAAAGGGGCTTCTTTCGCTTCTCAGGCTCGACAGTCCTATATCGACGGCATCAATGCCAGTTTCGATATGCTGATGAATACACCGGATTACCACAACAATGTTCCTGTGGCTATGCAGATCACATCTGCCACGCGTGCTGCCTTTCTGGCGAACCCTGCCGTGGTTCCTGCTGCCGGTAGCCTGACTCGCTCCCACATCATGCTGCAGAAATATATTGCCATGTACGGATGGGGCTTACAGGAAACCTGGGTCGATATGCGTCGCTATCACTACACCGACCTCGATCCGGCAACGGGTCTGCAAGTGTATGCCGGTTTCACTCCTCCCTCCGGAATCGACCTGTTTACCAACAATGCCGGAAAATTGGTCTATCGAGCGCGCCCACGCTACAACTCAGAGTATCTGTATAACATAGCAGCTTTACAAAGCGTCGGTGGACTAGCCTTGGATTATCACACTAAAGAACAATGGTTCTCACTGCCCTGATAACCCTTAAAAATGAACAACATGAAAAAAAATCAGAAATACACCTTGGGGTTAGGTTTAATAGCCACCCTGGCTATGACACTGGTAGCCTGTGAGAAATCATTCGATGAAAAGATCAACCTGAACAGCGATACGCCGGGTAATACTGTTGTGCAGCTTTACATGGCTACGGTTGGTGCTTCTCGTAACTATGTGTACGTGGATGGCCGTCCTCAGAATGGAGCTGCTTTATCCTCCGGTAGTGTTTTCCCCACTACTGGCTACGGATTCATGGTGCCTTCCGGTTCTAGAGCTTTCTTATTGCGTGATACACTGAGCACCACCACTCAGGTGCCACTCAGCTTCGCTAACATCCTAGATCGGGGTAAGAATTACACCATTTTTGCCTACGATACGATCTCTGCGGTAAAGCAAAAGACCGTTGTTACGGATATCGTTATTCCAGCCGATACCACTTGCCGTGTTCGATTTGCGCATTTTGCCTACTCTCCTACATTAATGCCCAACATCGATCTTTTTTCATTCAAGCGTGCTGGTAACGTAGTCAGTAACATTGCGCCAACTGACGTAAGTACCTATGTTCCCTTCGCCTCCGCGCTGAATGACACTTTGCAAGTTCGTGAGGCCGGAACAACGAACGTGCTGGCACAGTTGAACGGATTCTTTCCAACGCAGAAAAGAAGTTACACACTGATCTATCGCGGTTCACACCGTGGAGCCGCTGCTGTACGTTTTCTCAGTTCATTCGTGAACTATTGATCGGATAGAACTCTCAATATAAAATGCCGCCCATTCGGGCGGCATTTTTATTTTCGGGTCTGTGCCCCGCAACATCAGGCGAAGAACAGGTAAGCCAACCCGATTGAGGTAATGATCCCGACCAAGTCCGCCAGCAGCATGGAACCGATCGCATATCGGGTGTTCCTGATACCCACCGATCCGAAATAAACAGCTACGATGTAAAAGGTAGTGTCAGAGGATCCCTGCAGGATACAAGACAATTTCCCGGCAAAAGAATCGGGCCCGAAGGTTTTCATCGTATCGGCCATTAAGCCTCTTGCGGCTCCACCGCTGAACGGTTTAACCAACGCCGTTGGCAAGCCGTCTACAAATCGTGTATCAGCCCCCATGGCTCCGAACAAGTATTTCATCCCGTCAATGATGGCATCGAAACTGCCACTGACCCGCAGCATACTGATCGCCACGAGCATACCCACCAGATATGGAATGATGCGGACAGCGGTTTCAAACCCCCCTTTGGCCCCTTCTACGAAAGCGGAAAAGAGATCGATCTTTTTATAAACCCCACCCAATACGATCAGAAATACGATCAAAAGCAAAAGCCCGTTTCCGATCAAACCGGAAACAGATTCCAGATCGGCTCGGGTTAGGTTGGCCAAAAACAAAACCAATCCCGCTACTAAAAAAGACGCTACCCCGATCCACAGAAAAAGTACAGGTTGAAAAAGACGGATGCCTTGTTTCCATGAGACAATGATCAACGCGGCCAAGGTGGCCACATAGGTGGCGATCATGCAGGGAATGAAAATATCGGTCGGATTGGCTGCCCCCAAGCCTGCTCGCATGGCAATGATGGTCACCGGTATAAGTGTGAGGCCTGATGCATGCAAACACAAAAACAGGATCTGGGCATTCGAGGCACGATCGGCACTCGGGTTCAAGGTCTGCAAGCTTTCCATGGCTTTCAATCCGAACGGTGTCGCCGCATTGTCTAACCCCAGGAGATTGGCTGAAAAATTCATCATCATGTGTCCGTGTGCGGGATGACCGGCCGGCACCTCCGGAAAGATCCGGGTGAAGAATGGGGCAATTAACCGGGAGAGGAATCTAACCCCCCCTGCTTTTTCCGCGATCTGCATCAGTCCCATGAACAGCGTCATCACCCCGATTAGGCCCAGACACAGATTCACGGCATCCTTACAGGTTTCCAGTATTCCATTCACCGATTGGTGACGAACAGCGATTATCTGATCCCCTTCTCTCCTGTAGGTCAGTTTACCCTCGGTATACCGATTAGCGATGGAAAGTCCGCTTATTACGGAAGCTGGCGCCTGAGATAGTGCCATCTCTCTCACCTTGGTTGAATCCCCAGACTTTCCGATCACCATTTGAGAGAAAATGGCCTTCTCAGCCGGGTGGCTGAGGAATTGGAAAGTGGCTACCAATAAGGCAATGAGTATGAAAGCAGACCAGAGTCGAGACAGCGCCATTGGAGAGGTTTAGGGATGAGAGATGAGCGTTGAGATAACTTAGCATTCGAATATAAGGAGAATTGAGAGAGTCCACAGATGGTTATCTTTGCGCCCAACTTGAATACTCGGAGTCTAAACCCTCTAAACTTCCTAAACTCTCTAAACTTCTAATAATGGCTTTACAGGCAGGTATCGTCGGACTCCCAAACGTTGGAAAATCAACCCTCTTCAATGCGGTCAGTAACAGCGCCAAAGCGCAGGCCAGCAATTATCGTTTTTGCACAATCGATCCCAACGTAGGACTCGTAGATGTACCGGATCCCCGTCTCCAAAAACTGGCAGAACTGGTAAACCCCGAGCGAGTCGTGCCCACTCAAATTGAGATCGTAGACATAGCCGGCTTGGTCCGTGGCGCCAGTAAGGGTGAAGGACTCGGCAACAAATTTCTGGGTAACATTCGCGAGGTGGATGCCATCATTCATGTGATCCGCTGCTTTGAAGACGAAAACATCCTCCGCGATGAAGGCGCCATCAATCCGGTAGGCGATAAAGAGATCATCGATACCGAACTGCAACTCAAGGATCTGGAAAGTGTCGAAAAAAAGGCCCAACGAACCGAAAAACTGGCCAAGACAGATCCCAAAATGAAAGCTGAACTGGAGGTACTCAAGCGCTGTCAGGCCCATCTCGAACAAGGAAAAAGCATCCGTTCACTTGATATCTCGAAAGAAGAACGACCCGCCATCGCCGACCTTTTCCTGCTCACTGAAAAGCCTGTTCTCTATGTAGCCAACGTAGATGAAGCTTCCATGCATACCGGAAATAAATATTCCGATGCCCTTGCACAAATGGCTGCAGCAGAAGGCGCTGAGATCATCATTATGAACAACACGATCGAGGCGCAGATCTCAGAAATGGAAAATCCGGACGACAAACAACTCTTCATGGAAGAGTATAAAATGAAAGCCCCGGCACTAAATCGATTGATCCACTCCGCATACCAACTCTTGAAATTATATACCTATTTCACCGCTGGTGTGCAGGAGGTGCGTGCCTGGACTATCCAGCAAGGATGGAAGGCGCCTCAAGCCGCAGGAGTCATTCACACCGATTTTGAAAAGGGATTCATTAAAGCAGAGGTGATCGGGTATGATGACTATGTACAATACGGATCAGAATCGGCCTGCCGGGAGGCCGGCAAGCTTCGTATCGAAGGCAAAGAGTACATCGTGAAAGATGGCGATGTGATGCATTTCCGCTTCAACGTCTAATCAGAATAGCGCCGTAACCCCTGCTCTACCTAAATGCACCACCCGAGACGAGCCGGCTTTACGACCATCGTATTGAATACTCAATTCAAGGTTGTTGATCAGACGCTTGGTGAAACCGAGCGACCAAACCCAGTTCACGCCGGGTAATAATCCCTCCAACATCATAAAACTGACTGCGGTATTGGCCGGATGTGGATATCGGATCGATTGATAATTCAATCTTCCCGTTAGGCTGCTTCGCTGTAATTGGTTCCACCGGCCTTCCGTATTCAAGGAATGAGCCGTTGAACGCTCACCCCCAAATAACGGGTCGTTGGCTTTTTGGCTGAATTTATAAGATGTCGTTACCCGAAATTTTGTTGTTCGAATGAAGTTGACTGATGGCTCCAGTGAGTAGAATTCGATATCATAATTCCGATTGGCAAATTGAGGCGTGAATAGTCCCTGTTGCCCCTGCTTAGCCAATAATTGCAACGATACCGAACGATTGAGATTCAATCTGGCTTTTGATTGCCACTCTTGCAATATCCGACTCTCATACCCGTACGTAAGCAATGACTTACCTGCATTTCGATAATAGGTTATATCCATGCCGGCCACCGAGCTGAAACGATTAAAGGTGATGGTGTGCGTCCAACTCGATTGCTGGTTGATCAAGGAAGTATCGTTGATCGGTTTCCCGAACGGATTTTGAAGCGGACTTCCACCCGCAAGTTGTTTTTGACTCAACAATAAAGTGGATTGGTAACCCCAGCGGGCAATGAATTTTCGAATCCCGGTCAATTCTTTTCCCTGCCAGTAATTACGCGGACTCAGTTCCAGCCGGTAATTGAAGTTGCTGTAATTCGCTTTTACAAATTGATTAGTGGGGGTGAAAATCCGTATAAATCGTGACTGATCCGGAAAGATGGCCCGCTCAAATTCATTCAATTGTTGGATGCCGTCGTTGTTGTAATCGATCCAGGCATATTCACCTTGTCCGGCCGGCACCTGAAAATAAGAAAAGTCCCTGCGTTGCTCCTGCCCTGTTCCGGCCTCATACAAAGCATTGCCTTGAAACAACCCATTCCATTCTTTGAATACATACTCGAGCCGACCGAGAAAGGTTGATTCATCACGCTGCCGGGAAACACGTGGATCAATCACCAGCAGACGCCTAACCGTCAAGTTTCCGAAAAGCTGCCGATTTTGGCTTTTTTCAAATGAGAATTGCAGGTTACCATTCATACTTCGATCTGCCATCTTCCATTCTTTTCCAACCGCTCCCCTGTCGGCCCTGGAAAAGAATTGCAAGGTCCAATTGTTTTTCCAGTCTTCCGGAGATCGCCAATAAGCCGTCCACACATCAAAGAAAAACGAGTTGAATTGTATTGTATCTGCAGCCTTGTCGAGAATACGATTACGTTCCAGTTGATAATTCAGTCCGATCCTAGTTCTCCAGATCTGCTCCAAACGCTTTGAAATATCGATACGGGGACGGAGAAAATTACCCGACAGATCGGTCTTTGAAAAAGATGTTTGAATGAATTGGTCATCTAGCTGCCATCCTTTCCATTGATGCCGATGACCGATCATAGTCTGGATACCCTTGTAGTCATTTCCTCTCGAATAATGAACGATTCGAGCGCTGATCTCTTGTTGTTGCGAATCTCGCAATGACCAGGAACCTTGCAGTAACTGCTCTTTTAAAAATAGATTGGCGGGTAACGCATCCAATCCCCAATCACGAGTGAACTCAATGCTCCGAAGACGCTCCAATGGCCTGAATTTTTGGTCGACCCACTCACCCTCCAATGCCATCTCCGACCTGTATCGCTTGATCAAGGAGATCGTCCTCGTATCTGAAAGACGGATCTTCCCGGCCCAACCTCTGTCATCATTTCCTTCCCGGCTGGAAAATGTATTTACATCATTATTACTGGTGGCCACCTCAGCGAGCAGCGTGGTCCGATCATCAAATCGATGCGAGACACCGGCGTTCATGAGTTGCTGACGACGAGGGGCGATCAGCAGTTGGATCGGTTCAAAATTGCCTTGTTTGACTCCACCGATTGGCGCTACGTATTTATAGACCTTACCATTGGCGCCGTTGAAATCAGTTACATAATTGCCTTTACCTGGCCCCAGTTCAGTGAAGGCCAACCGAAACCGAGCCAGTAACGGATCGGTTGAGTACCGATAAAAAGAATCCGTTCCGGTATAGATCTTCTCATACAAGATCTTGTCGGCTGCAAACGTATCCACTTGTGCCGTGGGGTAAAAGGCGTTTTGGATACTGTCTCCCACCTCAGATAGAAATTGCCGTTGACGGGCATCCAGTGTTTGGTTAATGGGGCTGTTTCTGGAATCTGAATTATTAAAAGCGCCTACAAAGAATTTCCATTTTTTAGCGACAGACAGCTCTTGTCGAAGAAATAAATTGGTGTTCAGATAATTGCGTTCAGCAAATTCAAATTCCACCTGGATACGGCTGTCTTTTGTTATCATTCGCTTGGGCGTGAAGGTGATCTCTGCTGTATTGTAATTGATCACATAATCCTGATCCTCTCCTCGCTGCAGCAGCAAACCATCATAATAAACACGTTCCGTATTGGCCAAAACCACGAAAAAGAATTCCCCGTTCGGCCCTCGCAAACGATAAGGTCCTTGATTCCCCTCCCCGGGTACGATCTCTTGACGAGCGAATTTGCCCTTGGCAATGGAAGCACTGACCATCGTTGAACCACTGATGTCTTTCCCGAATGACTGACGGGTCTGAAAAGAAACGCCTTGCATTCGTTTGTAAAAGCGCAAATAATGCGATCGATCTTCTCGTATGTCTATATCCCCCAAGTGTAATTGCCAGGGATCTTTTTGAAATCGGATATAAACTTGATCGAATTCATTCAGTTGTTGGGTACTTCCGTCTGGCTGAATGGGGAGATTATTATCTGTGATCGCTGCTTCTAGTTGAATACTATCTCCTAACATGCCTGAAAGCTGCAGATTCAGGGTACTGTTCACAACGGCATCCTGCGCATTACCGAATCCGATCTGTCTACCAATGCTTCCATCGGCTCGAATGTTTCCGAATGAAAATCCACCTGAGGTTCCCGTACCGGGTGAATTTCCCTTGAAGGGCATCACATAGAAACGATTCTTTACACTGTCGTACCGATTTCTGGCAGATACTTGTACAAGTGAGAAGGGAAAAACCCGATACTGAATGATGACACTATCAGCTGAGGGAGCTTTAACCCAAATAAGTAGCGATCGCTCTGGCAGGATTCTATACTGTTCCGGAGCTACACCATCGATATGCCAGCTAGCTGGTACGAGGCTGCAGGTATCTACCTGGATGCTATCTGTGCGAGTGGAGAGAAAGCGAACCCGAATGTTGGAAGATGGGGGTATCGAAGGCCCTAATTGAGCTTGACTGACTCCTAAAAGTGTCAGTTGCAAAAAGACAAGTAGCAATAGGCGATTCACGAAGGGGATTCTCCGTAAAAATATCGCTTATTTGGCCTGATGCTTACTCCGAGATCCCTTCGAGGGACAAAAAGAAGGCGTAATTGAGGGCCACCTCCTTCAGATAATCAAAACGACCCGAGGCACCACCATGCCCCGCTTCCATATTCGTTTTGAGTAAAAGGAGATTTTTATCGGTTTTCATGTCCCGGAGCTTAGCCACCCATTTGGCCGGTTCGAAATACTGCACCTGGCTATCATGAAGTCCGGTAGTCACAAGCAGATTCGGGTATGACTTCCGTTCCACATTGTCATAGGGCGAGTATGATTTCATGTAGAAATATGCGTCCTTGTTTGCCGGATTTCCCCACTCGTCGTATTCATTGGTGGTAAGCGGAATAGTGGGATCGGACATGGTGGTAATCACATCCACAAACGGCACCTGTGCAATCACACCGTTCCACAAGGAAGGCTCCAGATTCACTATTGCTCCCATGAGCAACCCCCCGGCACTACCCCCCATGGCGTACAGGTGCCCGGTTCCGGTGAATTTTTCAGCGATGAGGTATTTGCCGCAATCGATGAAATCATAAAAAGTATTCTTCTTCTTCAGGAGCTTGCCATCCTCATACCAACTACGACCCATCTCTTCGCCTCCCCGTATGTGCGCTATGGCAAAGACAAAACCTCGATCCAACAAGCTGAGTCGATTGGCCGAAAAACTGGCATCCATACTGTTTCCATAAGAGCCATATCCGTAGAGCAGACAGGGCGAACTGCCATCCAGAGACGTCCCTTTCTTGTAAACGATCGACAAGGGCACACGAGCACCATCACGAGCTGTAACAAAGCGACGCTCGGTTATGTACTGCTCACGCTTAAATCCACCAAGCACCGGCTGTTCTTTCTTTAATTGTTTTTTTCGAGTAGCGACAGCATAATCATAGGTAGAATTGGGCGTAGTCAAGGATGTATACTGATAACGGAATGTTGTGGTGTTGTACTCCGGATTATTACCTGCGTAAGCTGTGTATGCGGGCTCACCGAAATCAAGATAATGCTCTTTTTGTGAGGACATTTCGCGTATACGTAGCTGTAGCAATCCTTCCTTTCGCTCTGTGACGACCCAAAAATCACGGAAGGCATCTACGCCTTCAAAAAGCACATCCGGTCGGTTGGGGATACGTTCGGTCCAATTCTCTTTGTTGGTTTTATTCAATGGGGCACTCATCAACCTGAAATTTTTGGCTTCCCAATTGGTTCGAACCAAAAATTCATTCTCCCAATGCTCGATGCTGTACAGCACTTCTTTCATTCTAGGTTGAAACACCCGGAAATTGCCGGTGGGATCATTCGCCTCGAGGATGCGCGATTCACTGGAAAGTGTGGCATTTGAAACAATGACCAGATATTTATCGGAACGAGTCTTGTAGATGCCGATATAATTTGATTGATCGGTTTCGGTATAAACAGTCACGTCTTTGTCAGCCATTGTATTCAATTGATGGCGACGAATCTTTTCCGATAAGAGGGTGACGGGATTATTTGAGGTGTAGAAGATGTATTTGCTGTCGGCTGACCAAACCGGATCCCCACCTGTACCGGGAATCACCTCAGCAAGGATCGATCCTGTTTTCAGATTCTTAAAGTAGATCGTGTATTGACGGCGGGAAACTTCATCAACACCATAGGCAAGCCACTGATTATCGGGACTGACAGCGAAACCGCTTACGGAAAAATATCCCTTTCCTTCTGCCATCTTATCTACGTCCAGCAATAATTCTTCCGGGGAATTGGGAGACAAGGATTTCCGATAGTATTGATAGTATTGTTTTCCGTCCAGTGTTTTTGTATAATAGGAGTACCCATTATTTTCTACCGGAACCGATTCATCTTTTTCTTGAATGCGCCCACGCATTTCTTTGATCAATGACTCCTGTAAAGTTTTGGTACTCGCCAACATGGTATCGACATAGGCATTCTCCTGGTTGAGATAGTTGACAACGGCTGTACTATCCGGCCCCTTCTTGAAAAAGTCATTCATCCAGTAATAGTCGTCAATGATCGTATCGCCATGCTGCACAAAGGTTCGGGGCTTCTTTTCCGCTACCGGCGTTGCGATTCCCTCCGGCCACAGGTGTGCTTCACGTTTCATTTTTTTCGTTTGACAAGCCGTCAGACAAATACATGCGATGACAGCAAACAGTTGTTGAATCTTATGCATAGTTTCAAAATAAAACAGCCTAAGATTGCAGGCTGCTGGTTATTTTAATCGGCGGACAATCCAGCCATCATATACTCCCGGTTCAGCCGGGCGATATTTTCAATGGAAATGCCTTTCGGACAAACAGCCTCACAGGCTCCGGTATTGGTACAGGCACCGAAACCTTCTTTATCCATTTGTGCCACCATATTGACGGCACGAGACTTGCGCTCAGGTGATCCCTGTGGCAACAGCGCCAGATGTGAAACCTTCGCAGACACGAAAAGCATCGCAGAAGAATTCTTACAGGCGGCCACACAAGCACCACATCCGATGCAGGCAGCAGCGGCAAAGGCGGCATCCGCGTTATCTTTTTCAACCGCTATCGCATTAGCATCTACAGCGCTACCTGTATTTACCGAGATGTACCCGCCCGCTTGAATGATCCGATCGAAGGCAGAACGATCTACCATCAAATCTTTGATCACCGGGAACGAATTGGCTCTCCAGGGTTCAATGGTGATGGTATCGCCATCCTGATAGGCACGCATGTGCAACTGGCAGGTCGTGTTGTTTTGCCAAGGACCGTGCGGACGGCCATTGATGTACATGGAGCACATGCCACAGATGCCTTCCCGGCAATCATGGTCGAAGGCCACAGGCTCTTTTCCGTCCTTGATCAATTGCTCATTGAGCACGTCGATCATCTCCAAAAAAGACATCTCTGAAGAAATATTGGAAACTGGATAGGTTTCAAAACGCCCGGGTGACTGTGTATTGGGTTGACGCCAGATCTTGAGCGTGAGATTCATGGTATAGTGTTCCATGGAATGTTTTTTCAGGTTATTTATAACTACGTTGAGAAGGCTTAGCGATCTCAAAAGTCAAGGGTTCTTTGTGAAGGGACCACTGATGTTCCCCCTGGAATTGCCAGGCAGCAACATAAGCATACTCATCGTCCTTTCTCAGCGCTTCACCATCTTCGGTTTGACTTTCCTCCCGAAAATGACCGCCACAACTTTCTGCACGATCCAAGGCATCACGGCACATGAGTTCACCCAGCTCAATGAAATCCGCAACACGACCGGCTTTGTCCAATTCTGGATTCATGCCCTCGATCACACCCGGTATACGAACATCAGACCAGAATTCTTTTTTGAGTGCCTGAATGTCACGGATCGCTTCTTTCAGTCCCTCTTCACTACGAGCCATACCACATTTATCCCAAATGATCTTACCCAAACGCTTGTGGAAACTTTCAACAGTTTGTTTCCCTTGTATGTTCATTAGATTTTGAATACGATCGGCAGCCGCTTTCTCAGCTTCCGCAAAAGCCGGGTGATCGGTAGGGATCGGTTTTGTTGCGATGTCATCGGCCAGGTAATTACCGATGGTGTAAGGGATCACAAAATATCCGTCAGCCAAGCCCTGCATTAGAGCCGATGCACCTAAACGGTTCGCGCCATGATCACTGAAGTTGGCCTCACCCAAGGCATAGAGTCCTTTTACGGAGGTCATCAATTCATAATCGACCCAGAGCCCACCCATGGTATAGTGAACAGCCGGATAGATCCGCATGGGAACTTCGTAGGGATTTTCACCGGTGATCTTTTCATACATGTCGAACAGATTACCATATTCCTCTTTCACCACTTCTTTTCCCAACCGCATCAGAGTCTCGGTATCAGGATTCTGAATACCGAGCTTATTTGCCTCTGCACGTCCGTATTTATTGATCAAATTGAATTTGAAATCCAGGTAAACGGCCTGTCCGGTTGTACCCACTCCATACCCTGCATCGCAACGTTCTTTTGCGGCACGGGAGGCTACGTCACGGGGCACAAGGTTACCGAAAGCCGGATATCGGCGCTCGAGATAGTAATCACGTTCCTCCTCCGGAATATCGTTTGCTTTGCGCTTATCTCCTTTTTGTTTTGGCACCCAGATACGCCCGTCATTTCGAAGTGATTCGGACATCAGTGTCAACTTGGATTGATGATCGCCGCTTACCGGAATACAGGTGGGATGGATCTGTGTAAAACAGGGGTTGGCGAAGTAAGCACCTTTCTTGTGCGCTTTCCAAGCTGCCGTCACGTTGCTGCCCATGGCATTCGTGGAGAGATAAAACACGTTCCCATATCCCCCTGTACACAACAACACGGCATGTCCGAAATGTCTTTCTAGTTCACCGGTGACCAAGTTGCGACAGATAATACCCCTCGCCTTTCCGTCAACCACCACCACATCGAGCATTTCATGACGGCTGTGCATGGTTACGTTACCCAGAGCTACTTGACGCTCCAATGCCTGATAGGCTCCGATCAATAATTGTTGACCGGTTTGTCCGGCGGCATAGAAGGTACGTTTTACCTGTGTGCCACCGAAAGAACGGTTATTGAGCAATCCACCATAGTCTCGGGCAAAGGGCACTCCTTGTGCTACGCACTGATCAATGATATTCACACTTACTTCCGCGAGCCTATGTACGTTTGCTTCACGTGCACGATAGTCTCCCCCTTTCACCGTGTCGTAAAAAAGACGAAAGACTGAGTCACCGTCATTCTGATAATTTTTGGCGGCATTGATTCCACCCTGTGCGGCGATGGAGTGGGCTCGACGAGGAGAGTCCTGGAAACAGAAGGCTTTTACCTTGTATCCCAGTTCACCCAGAGAAGCTGCTGCGGAGGCGCCAGCCAAACCGGTTCCTACCACGATCACTTCAAGTTTGCGCTTGTTGGCCGGGTTGACAAGTTTACAATGGCCCTTGTAGTAAGTCCATTTCTGGTCGAGTGTTCCGGCAGGTATTTTAGAATCCAACATGGAGATCGTTTTCAGGTTGAAGAATTTATCAATTGATCCAGCCCAGGTACATACTGATCGGCATGAGGGCAAATGCGCCGCAGACAAGCAAAGAGAAACCAGCGCCCGTTTTGTCAATCAAAGAAAGGTAACGAGGATTTGTTACCCCTAAAGTTCTGAAGGCACTTTGAAAGCCATGAAGCAGGTGCCAGAACAAAGAAACGCATCCCAGTGTATAAAGAATTACAACCGTAAGATTACCTTGAAATACGGTCAGCATTTCACGATACAGATTGTGATGTTCCTTACCGTCTATTATGACTGGCTCCAGCCCAGTGATACGACTAGGAACCCAAAAATGGTTGATATGCATAACGAGGAATAGAAACAGCAAGGTGCCGAGTATGCCCATGCTACGGCTATACCACTTACTTCCCTTGTTTCCCATCGGAACGGCATAGCCCTGCTTACGTTTAGAACGATTCTGCCATTCAAGTGTCCAGCCTTGGATCATATGTAACAGAAAGCCGGCAAAGAGTCCGATTTCAAGAATTCTGGGAACTGCGTTAGATCCCATAAAATGGGCAGCTTTATTGAACATGACACCATTATCCATGGCCCAAATGCAGGCATTCAAGCCAACGTGAACCAACAGAAAAAGTACCAGAAAGATGCCGGTCAGTCCCATCACCCATTTTTTTCCGACCGAGGAGGTAAAAATTTCAGACCATTTCATGGAAGCAATATTTAAGTAGTAAGTCGGTGCGAAATTACGATCGTAACGTCAAAAAAAGATGAGTCAAATTGATTATTCAATGCGGGGTGATTCAAAAATTTCACGGAGCTTCCTGAACAGATGAATGGGCTTATAATTCCGCCAATCATATAGATCAAGTAGCGGCAGAAAACGATTTAAACCTGATTGTTCAAATTCAAGCCTGGAAGATTCTGGCATATTTAAACAAACAGCCCAACCGCCCCGATCGGAAAGCTCCTCTGCTAGTTCCTCATAATAATCCGAAATGTCACTGTGAAAATTCAAGACATTCTCCGCGATCAGGATGAAACTGCGGATACCCTCAGCGAGAAAGGGTTCCAGCACATCCCGTTTCAGCGTCATAACATCATTTTCAACCGCATCATTCCATTCTCCGATGAGTTCAAGCACCAGATAACCTTCCTCGTAATCGGCCATCAGCACTTTACCATATAACGTGCGACTACCCAGGTCATCCCATTGCGGATGGATGAAATAATTATAGATCGTGTTCGAATACTCGAATTCAGAGTGCTCTCTACCATAAAAGGGAGAGCGAGGATCGGCCTCACTTATGTATTGGTGTTGCCAATTGTAAAAAGGCTCCAGTTCATGCATATCATTCCGTCAGGGCGTCAGCTGCTTTCTTTACGCTTCCATATTTAACCAGTAGTGCTCTGGCCGTGTCGTAATTGGTAATATTTTTTTTATCCATCAGCATTCGGGTGCCCCTATCCAGCAATTTCTCATTCACGAGTTGCATGTTCACCATACGATTGTCCTCTACCCTCCCCAGCTGTATCATCAAGGTGGTGGAGATCATATTTAGGACTAATTTCTGAGCAGTTCCGCTTTTCATTCGGGTACTGCCGGTGATGAATTCAGGCCCAACAATCACCTCAATCGGATGTTCCGCCTCCTGGCTAACCGGAGCATTTGGGTTACAACAAATACTGGCGGTCAGCATCCCAAACTTTCTCGCCTCACGAAGTGCCCCCACCACGTAAGGGGTTGTACCGCTTGCTGCAATCCCGATGAGAATATCCCCTTCGGTCGGTTCATGCGCCAGTATATCATTCCAGCCTTGCATCGGATTATCTTCCGCATGTTCAACCGCATTGGTGATCGCTTTTTCGCCCCCGGCGATCAACCCGATCACTAAGCCATATGGCACCCCAAAAGTGGGCGGACATTCACTGGCATCGACAATACCGAGACGTCCACTTGTGCCCGCTCCGATATAAAAAAGTCGTCCGCCCCCAAGCATTCGATCCGCCGCCATCTCAACAAAAGCCGCAATAGCCGGAATAACTTTTGATACAGCGTCCGGAACAGTCTTGTCTTCCTGATTGATACCATTCAACAACTCGAGCACAGACTGCTTCTCTAAATATCTGTACTTGCTGGGGGACTCGGTGATACGTTCAAATGCCATTGTATTTTATTTCTGATGAAAACGGACCAATCCCGGCATCGGCTTGGGTAAAATCTGTCCCAATTGATAACCATGACTCTGGCACAGGTAACGGATCCAATCCCGAAATACATATGCCACAGAGCCGGTAAAATGTATGGGAACTCGATCCGCCAGTTTATATCTACGGATATGATGGAAGAAAAAGTCCTGAAAACCATCTTCCAGAATATTCTCGATCATGTAGTGCCCCCTATTGGCAGATAGAAAAGGGGTAAAGGAGGCTAAAAAACGACTCGGAGCCGACCCCTTGTAAACAGCCTGCAAAATTTCAGCGCGGCCCTGTTTATACTGATTTTCAAATTTGACCCTTAATTCTTTATCTAACAGATCATATAAAAAATACTGAATCAATTTTTTACCTAGATATGAACCGCTCCCCTCATCGCCTAATGCATAGCCCAGACCCGGACGTTGCTGGGTGATTTTTTCTCCGTTGTAAAGGGAGGAACTAGATCCGGTGCCCAAAATACAGGCTATGCCGGGCTCATGTCCACACAAGGAACGGGTGGCTCCCAAGAGGTCATCAAAAACTTGAATATCTGCTTTCGGCCAGATTGATTGCAGGGATTTCTTTACCAATAGTGCGTTGGACCGAGCAGCACAGCCCGTACCATAAAAAAACACTTGAGATATAGGTGTTTTGAGGAAAGATGGCTTGAGGTGTTCATGAATGGTGCTCTGGATCGCATCAGCATTCATAAAATAGGGAGATAGGCCGGGTGTTTCCGAACGGCTTTTTTCCCCTTTACTTAATAAGACCCATTCCGCCTTGGTTGCGCCACTGTCAGCGATCAGGACATGTTTCGACATAGGTGAATAACTGCAGGAGTGCATCCGTATGCAAACCCCTATTTTGCACAAAATTCCTGATTAATCGGATGTTATCCAATAAAAAGAAAAGAGCGGGTGGACTTTGGATTTTTTTCCTGATTCTGGCGCTTGTGTCGGTCAGCTTGTTTTGGCAAATGATGGGAAGACCTTCTGTCTGGTTCAAATGGGGTAAGCAGGATCCGATGACGCAGGCGATCGAACTGATACGAAGCAGGTATGTCGATAACGTTTCCGTTGATACCTTAAAAGGGCTGAGTTTAGAAGGTCTTACTGACAAACTGGACCCCCACTCTGCCTATCTATCACCCAGTTCGCTTCAAATCGCCAACGAAGAACTGGCAGGGCATTTTGCAGGCATAGGCATAGAATTCAGCCGGATCCGTGACACCATGACGGTCGCCTATATAATTCCAAACAGTCCGAGTGAAAATGCAGGTTTGAAAACAGGCGATCAGTTACTATCCATCGGCTCAAGTGCATTGACCGGTCCGAACCTGACAACTGATTCCATTCGTTCGCTGGTAAGGGGTCCGAAAGGGACCTATGCCAACCTCTCTATCCGAAGTCAAGGAAAGATACGTTCCGTTTCGATCCTTCGGGCAGACATCCCTACTCCACCGGTTGCCTCATACTACATGATCAATGACTCCATCGGGTACATCCAACTGACCAAATTTTCAGAGGGGAGTTACCGATCTACCGTCAAAGCACTCGATGAATTGGTCAAAAAAGGGATGCGGTCATTGATACTCGATCTTCGCTCCAATGGTGGCGGGTTCATGCATGAGGCGGTCGAACTGGCAGATGAGTTCCTTGCCGACGATCGCTTGATCGTTTATACCGAAGGAGCACATGCCAAGAAAAGGAATTATTCCTGCAAGCGTCCGGGTCTATTTGAACAGGGAAAATTGATGGTCTTGATGAATGAATTTTCAGCCAGTGCCAGTGAGGTCCTGGCAGGCGCCTTGCAGGACTGGTGCCGTGCCACGATCATCGGTCGGCGCAGTTTTGGAAAAGGACTGGTTCAGGAACAATACGATCTCTCCAACGGCGGGGCCTTGCGCTTAACAGTCGCACGTTACTATACACCACTAGGCCGATGCATTCAGCGCTCTTATGAGGGAAAAAGAGAAGAATATTTACATGATGTACTAAACCGTAGTAAGAAAGATTCAGCCGGAAAAATGAGAACATTTTTTAGTCCATGTGGAGATACTTTATATGCAGGGGGCGGGATCGAGCCGGATTTTTTGATACCTATCCCAACCCGCTCATTGAGCCAAGCAGCAAGTTATATTCTCAATAGCCCGGAGATCATTCAATGGGCCTACCGATATCAGATCGATCAAGAACCGACGCTTTCCAAGCAGAATGACATCATCAAAATGGCGATGAATCCACCTGTCGAGCGAATTCAATCATTTTTCCAAGCCATCACCTCTCCTTCCGTTATCAAACTGGAACAGATCAACCCACAGGAATGGCGCGAGATCGGGTTTGAGATCTATGCTCAGATCGCTCGGTTCCGATTTGGCGTGAGTGAGTATATCCGTATTCAGAATTTACGTGACCCTTTTATTGATAATGCCTTATCCGCAAAATAGAATTGAAAACAACCATATGAAGATCAAGAATAACATCCTGGAAACTATAGGTAACACGCCCCTGATCCGACTCAATAAGATCACCCGTCAGCTACCGGGTACGATATTGGCAAAAGTGGATTATTTCAATCCCGGTAACTCGATCAAAGATCGAATGGCATTGAAAATGGTCGAAGTTGCTGAGCCAGATGGACGGCTCAAGCCTGGAGGGACCATCATCGAAGGCACCAGCGGAAATACGGGGATGGGGTTAGCCCTGGCCGCGGTCGTCAAAGGATACAAGTGCATTTTTGTGACTACGGATAAGCAGTCGAAAGAGAAAGTGGATATCCTAAAAGCCGTAGGTGCCGAAGTGATCGTTTGTCCGACCAATGTTCTACCCGAAGATCCGAACAGTTATTACAGTGTGGCAGCCCGTTTGGCCAAGGAGATCCCCAACTCCTGTCACATGAATCAGTATGATAATCTGGCGAACCGCCAGGCTCATTATGAAACGACCGGACCAGAGATCTGGGATCAGACCGACGGTAAGATCACGCATTTGGTCTGTACCGCGGGCACAGGTGGAACCGTAACCGGCACCGCCATGTATCTGAAAGAAAAGAATCCGAACATACAGATCTGGGCCATAGATGTGTACGGGTCCCTACTTACCAAATATTACCGAACCGGCGAGATCGACATGAATGAAGTGCACCCCTATATCAGTGAAGGATTCGGTGAAGATTTTGTACCAGGCAATTACAACATGGAAATGATCGATCACTTTGAACAAGTGACTGACAAGGACGGCGCCGTCATGGCTAGAAGGCTGGCAAAAGAGGAAGGTTTATTCTGCGGATACAGTGCCGGCAGTTGTATACAGGGATTGATGCAACTGAAAGACAAGCTCTCGCCATCAGATGTGGTCGTTTGTATTTTACACGATCATGGATCCAGGTATGTGGCGAAGATCTATAACGACCAATGGATGCGCGATCGTGGATTTTTGGAAGTAAAAACGGTTCGTGAGATCGTGAGTGCACGCGGACCGAAAAAACTGATCACATTAAGCGCTGAAGACAAGATCGCAGATGCCATTTCCCTGATGCGCAAGTATGATATCGAGCACCTTCCGGTCATGACAGATGGACAACCCATAGGCTCGATCAGTGAAGGAGGCCTATTTCAAAAGCTGATTGACAATCCGGCGCTTCCGAGTGAACCAATCAGTTCACATCTCGAACAGACATTCCCGATCGTTGGCCTGGACACACCACTCGAAAAGGTGGGTCGTGGTATCACTAAAGATCAAGGCGCTGTACTGACAAGAGATGAAGCCGGTCAATATCACATCATAACCAAATACGATATCATTCAATCGGCCGGAAACTGATCTCTGTCCTGTATGGACTGATATTTCACTAATCACCTGCGATCATTAAATCTTTATATTCGCGAGTCATCAACTTAAACTCATGAGCAAATATCCCTCCGGCGTATTGTACGGCGATAACTTAAGAGCCTTGTATCAGGATGCCCTGCATAATCAATTCGCACTTCCGGCCGTCAACACCATCGGCCACAGCAGTATCAATGCAACATTGGAGACCGCCGCTAAAGTAAACTCTCCGGTCATTGTTCAGTTTTCGAACGGAGGAGCCCAATACATTGCCGGAAAGGGTATGCCGAACGACAAATTACAGGCTAATATTCAAGGTGCCATTTCCGGAGCTTTACACGTGCATCAGGTCGCCAAATACTATGGCGTTCCAGTTGTATTGCATACCGACCATGCAGCTAAAAAATGGCTTCCATGGATCAGTGCGTTATTGGATGCCGGAGAAACTTTTCACAAAGAAAAAGGTCAACCCCTCTTCAGCTCTCATATGTTGGATCTTAGTGAGGAGCCGCTGGAAGAAAATATCCATGAATGTGAAACTTTCTTCAAACGAATGACACCCCTGGGTATGAGTATAGAGATCGAGCTGGGCGTCACGGGTGGAGAAGAAGATGGTGTAGACAACACGGATATCGAAAATTCTAAATTATATACACAACCATCCGAAGTGGCATATGCGTATGAGCGCCTATCAAGTATCGGAGATCTGTTTACGGTGGCTGCCGCATTTGGGAATGTACACGGTGTATACAAGCCCGGCAATGTTGAATTACGTCCCGTGATCCTGCAAAACAGCCAACTCTACATTCAGGATAAATTCAAAACGGGTAACAAACCAGTATACTTCGTTTTTCATGGTGGTTCCGGCTCCCCTCAAGACCAGATCCGGGAGGCCATCGGTTACGGAGCGATCAAAATGAATATCGACACGGATTTACAATGGGCCTTCTGGGAAGGGGTCATGAATTACTATAAAGCCAATGAATCCTACCTACAGGCACAGTTGGGTAATCCGGACGGAGAAGACAAGCCTAACAAAAAATACTACGATCCGAGGGTCTGGTTACGCAAGGGAGAAGACACCTTCTCCAAGCGTCTCGAACAAGCCTTCGTTGACCTGAACTGTGTGGGTAGAAACGCCTGATCGGGCGTCTCTATTTCTTTGAAGCCGTATTGGCGGATCTGATCATGTCACCTGTAACCTGAAGGGTTTCCTCCAGATAAATATCCAGCTCGAGTGATTTGAGCCAGGCTTTGTATCTATCCTGTTTGGCTTTGTCATTATCCCAACGTTCCAGGTCGCCGGGTAGCGCTTTTACCTTTAGCGGGTCATTGAGCTTATACAGCTGTTCGTTCTGCTTAACCGTTTGTTGTATCTGTTTTTGAAGTTCTTGATAACGCTGCAGGTCAAGTGGATATTCCTGTTCACGTACGTTGGAAAGCCAGGTGGCATTTTCACGTATGGTCTGAAAACGCGTATTGGCACTCATACGGGCTTCATGGATCTTTTGTAGGGATTTGATATCGGTACTCATCCGCCAAGGCAAGTATGCAACTTTACTGATCTCATCCCAAGCCAGAGCATCTTCATTATCTTTCTCTCTGATCTTCAAATTTTCAAGATTATCGGGAAGAATAATATCGGAGTTCACGCCGCGCAGCTGGGTAGAACCTCCATTAACACGATAGAACTTTTGCAAGGTCAGCTTCAGTGTTCCGAGTTCGGAGTTAGAACTGAAGAAACCACTGTTGGGGTCGATTCCCATATTTCGCTGAACCGTTCCTTTCCCGTATGTAGAGGTGCTACCGATCACCACGCCTCTGCGATAATCTTGGATGGCGGCGGCAAAAATCTCGGAGGCGGAGGCACTGAATTGATTTACCATGACGGTCAATGGTCCATCATACAAAATATTTTTGTCCTTGTCGCGAAGTATTGTGGGGCGTCCCTCCCTGTCTCTAACTTGTACAACCGGTCCATCCTCGATGAATAAACCAACCATCTGAACTACGTCGTAAAGCGAGCCACCACCATTGTTACGTAAATCCATGACCAGCCCATCGATATGCTGCTCTTTTAACTTGGCTACCTCTTTCGCTACATCGGTAAAGCAACGAGCTCCATCAGTTCGCTCAAAATCTGCATAGAACTCAGGAAGAAAAATATACCCGATGCGTTGTCCATTCCGCTCCACAATGGCACTGCGGGCAAATGATTCATCTTGTACGATCTCATCACGAATGAGCGTGATCAATTTTACGCTACCGTCAGGTTTTCTGATGGTCAGCCGAACCTCTGTACCTTGCCTACCCCGGATCAATTTCACCGCATCAGGAACTAAATATCCTGTCAAGTCTACCGGCTCATCTTTCCCTTGTCCAACCTTCAGGATTACATCACCGGCTTGGATCTGACCAGACTTATATGCCGGACTGCCCGTCACTACGCTGGTGATTTTGATATTTCCCTCATCATATTGAAGCGAGGCGCCGATCCCGTAAAAACGACCACTCATCTCTTCATCGAAATATCGCTTATCGATCGGTGGAAAAAATTCGGTATGAGGGTCCATTGTATTCGTGATGGTATTCACAAATAGATTGAACTGATCATCTGCCGTGAATTTATTTCGGTAACGATCAAAGGCACGTTCAAGCTGCTTGCGCACTCGATCTCTGGCATCTTTCTCCAGTTCCTCATCCGACTTAACAATGAAGTCGGCTTGCTTTCTGTTCTTCTCTCGTTGTTCCGTCAGCTCATAATATCGCTCTAGCACCTGAAACTTGATCTTCTTCCGCCAGCGTTCTTTTCTGTCTGCATCCGTTTTAGACCAGCCTAATTTATCCTCATCTAACTGAATCGTTTCGCGCAGATTAAAGGCAAAAGGCTGTTTCAAAAGATCGGAAGACAGTACGGAGGCCTCCTCCATACGTTGTTGGAATAATTTTCCGGCTGCCAAGAAAAAACGAACCGGCTCTCCTAGCATTTCATTGTCGATCTGGGTTGAAAACCGATTCAGCTCTTCCACGTCGGAGGATAACAGGTAAGCCTTCTCCGGATCAAGCTCTTTCAGGTATTTCTGAAAGATCTTCTTTGAAAAGGCGTCATCTATCGCTTGTGGCTGATAATGGTCAGATTCAAGGAGTCGAACGATTCGATGAAGCACATCCTCATATTTGCCCGGTGGCAGATTCTTCTTTGTCGAACCAAGTGATGAAAGAGTCAGGAAGAGAGCCAGAATAAAGAGGCCAATAAAAACAGGTAATCGCTTCATGGAAAAAATATATTGGGTGATTTTTGACACGCCGTAAAAATAGCCGAAATCTTGCCGGCAAAACATGTTGAGAGTCCTTTAACATCCTTTTAGCGCTACGTCTTAAATCGATTTTCCCTTATCTTTGCACCTATCAAACGGTGGTTGTAGCTCAGCTGGTTAGAGCATCAGATTGTGGTTCTGAGGGTCGCCGGTTCGAACCCGGTCATCCACCCTACTCAATCCCGCCCCGGTTCCTAAGAGTCCGGGCGGGATTCATGATTTTTACAAATGAACTGGATCCTGACTGCGCTGATCGGCGCCTTTCTGGGAAGTATCTGCTGGCTAACTTTTTATTCAGTTCTGCGATTCCCAAGGAGACCCCTAAAAATCGGACCTTTTACCTGGTCCGGACTCCTAACAGGTTGGGTACAAAAATACCTGACCGCTCAAGCTAGCGAAGCCTTACTACAGCTGCATCCGGGAGGTAAGATCCGTGAATTATTACAGGCCCCTTCAACCCGGTAGCGCGCTATAGACTGGCTCAGCGGACGTGTGCAAGATTACATCTCCAATACCCTGCCTCAAAAATGGCCGATGCTCAGTTTGCTGATCGGAGATAAAACATCCGAGAAAGTACAGCAGGCGCTCAGTGAATACCTGAACGAACATTGGGATGATCAGATAGAAAAACTAACCCGAGAAGAACTTTCCGATGAGAAATTGGTCGCCAGAATACTTTCAATGGAACTTTTTACCGATTCAAATATTATTTCAAACCTGCTGCTTAGATGGCTCAGTAAAAGGTCTTTATGGATCATGCTGTTATTGGCAACCTTATCTGCCCTGATGGCGATGGCAGGGCGCTGGCTTTTTCTTATGCTTGAATTTAAATGAACCATTACTACTATAAACTGTTTGCTCAGAATATGCTTTCTATGATAAAAAATAACCCCATTTCGCTCTTGATCCTGCTCCTGACACTTTCTATTCCAGTGCTCTTGCCAGCCCAGGGAATGGGGGGGCGTCCGGGTGGAAATCGATCTGCCGCTAATGGCACCCTTTATGGAAAGATCGTTGAATCCAAATCAGGCAAATCGATCGAGTTCGCATCGGTTCAGCTATTACCTCTCACCGAGAACAAGGAAGCTAAAATTCAAGCGGTAGCAGGAGCCATCACCCGAAGCAATGGAGAGTTTCGGCTCGAAAATGTACCCGTGAATCGGACCTATGAGTTAACAGTAACCGTTATCGGATTTAAGCCCTACAAACAAACCTTGGAATTGAAAGCCGGTACTCTGGATGCTTCACAAGAAAAAGACCTCGGCAATATCCGAATCCAGATCGAAGAAAAAGAACTGGACAATGTCACCGTCACCAGCACTTCCTCAGGTCTTAAACTTGGCATCGACCGTAAGATCTTCTCCGTCGACAAAAATTTGGTTGCCACCGGTGGTACTGCCGTCGATGTGGTGCGCAACATCCCCTCCCTTACCGTGGATCTGGATGGCAATCTGACCATGCGAAACAATACCCCGCAGTTATTCGTTGACGGACGCCCTACAAACCTGACATTGGAACAACTTCCCGCAGACGCGATCGAATCGATCGAGCTCATCACTAATCCCTCGGCTAAATATGATGCCTCAGGTGGAACAGCCGGTATCTTGAATGTGATTTTAAAAAAGAACAAGCGAGTAGGCTATAACGGAAGCTTCCGGGCCAACATCGACTCCCGGGCACGTATTGGCGGTGGCGCGGACCTCAACCTTCGGCAAAACAAAGTCAACTTTTTCCTGAACGCCAATTACAATCAACGCAAATCGATCAGCACTGGCACCACAGACCGATATACTCTAGTTGGTAGTCCGCTGACATACCTCTCACAACTCGATACCAACACCTCCATCGGTCGACATGCCTTTCTTCGCTCAGGCGTAGATATCTTTTTGGATAATCGAAATACACTCTCCTTGACCGTGAACTTAGGACAAGGCAAATTCAGACCCGAAACTGAGAGTTCGATCTTTATCGATTCACTTCATGCAAACAGACCCACAACTGAATCCTATATCAGCCGACTGGCCAATAACCAGGGTGAGTTCAATAACAGGGGCTTGGTGCTGGGATTCAAACATCTATTCCCCCGTGCAGGTCAGGAGTGGACAGCTGATCTGACCTACAACGGAATGACCAACGAGAATTCTAACCAGATCATTACAGATAACTACCCCAACCCTTCCCAAAACACCTATTTTCAAAATAATCAACTGCAATTAGGAAATGGAAAAAACAACAACCTGATCATTCAAACGGATTACGTTCTTCCCCGATCCGACAAGGAGAAATGGGAAGCCGGATTACGTGCACAGATCCGACAGGTAGATAACCGAAATGATTTCTTTCTTGTGAACGTTAACGGCACAAAACAATTCCTGTCCGATTTTTCTGTCAATTATCAAAGCGATGACCGTGTATATGCCGCTTACACCACCTACACCAGCACGCTAGGTAAGTGGAATTATCAATTGGGTTTACGTCTAGAAAGTTCTGATTACCGTGGGGAACTGCCGGATAAAGGACAGTCCTTCGACATCCGGTTTCCAGTTAGTTTATTTCCCAGCGTGTTCCTGACGAGAAAAGCGGAGAAAGACCAAGATATCCAGTTCAATTATACTCGAAAAATCAACCGTCCGAATTTCTGGCAGTTATATCCCTTCACCGATTATTCCGACTCGCTGAACATCAGCCGTGGCAACCCGGATCTTCGTCCCGAGTTCACCAATTCATTGGAATTCTCCTACCAAAAGAATTTCAAGAACAAGGATAATTTCATTGCCTCCGCCTATTACAAGCGTACAGAGGGCCTGATCACACGATACCAAGCACGTGAAGTATTGCCCACTAACGGAAAAGACATTTTGATCAATACCTACCTCAATGCTCAGTCCAGCTATCTGGCCGGTGTTGAATTGATCGCTAAGAACAAGATCACCCGCAATTGGGAATTGACCACCAACCTGAATTTATTTCAATCCGGAATCGTATTGAACGACCCGACTCTATCAGTAGCCGACCCTCTACCCAGCTGGCAACTTAAAATGAATCACACGATCAAGATCGGCAAACGAATGACACTGCAGCTGAATACTGAATATATGTCAAAGACCATGCTTCCACCCAGTGGTGGCGGTGGTGGACGTGGCGGATGGGGCGGCGGCGGCGGAGGTGGTGGTATGTGGGGGCAGACCTCCAGCAGCGCGCAAGGCTACATTCTGCCAAATTATTTCTTGGATGCCGGCTACCGAATCGACCTGGGAAAGACACGCATGACCAGCCTCTCCATCAATTGGAGCGATGCATTTAGAACCCGTCGTCAACAAATCGAAACGTCCTCTGATTTCTTCATACAAGATGTATTCAGACGGCGTGATCCTCAGCTGGTTCGTGTGAATTTCAACTGGCGTTTCGGTAAAGTCGATGCCAGCCTTTTCAAGCGAAAAAATAACAAAGGCGGTGAAGGCATGGAAGGGATGAGCATGTAATTTTTTCCAAAATGGGAACATCCACGCCGATCATATACTTGACTGTCACGAACAGTTTAACCTATGATCAGCGCATGCAACGGATCTGCACATCCTTACATAACAATGGCTACCAAGTATTTCTGGTCGGCATAAAGCGGCCAGACACTTTACCAGATCGACCCTATAAACAGATTCGCCTGACCAGTTGGTTCAATAAAGGAAAATTATTCTACCTGGAGAACCATTTACGCCTTTTTTGCCATCTATTGTTTCGAAAGGCAGACCTTCTCGTAGCCAATGATCTGGATACGGCACTACCTGTGTGGTTGGTTTCAAAGATCCGGAGCATACCTCGTTTGATGGATGCCCATGAGTATTTCATAGAAATGAAAGAGGTCATGTCTCGACCGGCCGTTTACCGCATCTGGTCTGTAATAGCCTCCTTCCTCTTGCCTCGATTTCCAGTTGGATACACAGTTGGCGGATTACTGGCGGAGAAATTCAAGTTGGTCTACGGCGTGCGGTATGAGGTGGTGCGCAATCTGCCTCATAAGAGAACTAAGTTAGAGCGAGTTGAGTCTGCA
>CANGWB010000009.1 GCA_947457465.1 Chitinophagaceae bacterium
CGGGTCTTTTAATAGAGTGGTCAGGGCTTTCGGGCCTCGGATCGGACGGGTGTTCCGGAGCCTGCTGGTGCCGAAGGTGCGTTGCCGGGTCTGGCCGGAGCAGCTGATTTTTCAATCTGGTCGATATACCCTTGAATCGTTGCGGCATTGGCCGGGTCCACAGCCAACCATTTACGGAAATAGACCAAGGCCTGGTCGCGGTCACGGGCATCATTAATGTAATAAGAAGCTAAGTATCGGGTGGAACTGATATACTGCTTTTTGAACTTGGCTGTATCGGTGGCACTGAATTCATTCAACCGCAGGGCATCCGGAACAGCGATACTGTCTTTGCGTACCGTATCGATGGCCATCGCATTGTTGAACGACCACTCATAGCCATAAACCTGTTGAGGATATTTCTGCACCATGGTCTGTGCTGCCTCGCGGGAGCGATCATATCGGTTAGAGAAATAATGAGCCAAAGTCAGATCGAAATAATCATTGATGGTAGGTTTGGGCTTGATTAACAAGATCTGTTCAATGATCGCAGCCTCCATATCCCTCATCTTATTCTCCTTGAAATAAACCTGTCCTTGTTTCAGGAAGTCGATCTTAGCGGCCACAACAGTATCCAACGCCGCGCCGGCGAGGTAATTATCATAGATCTCCTGCTTGGTACCCCCAGTTTTGGACATGATGTCGGCACGAAGCTTATGATCGAATGAAATGTAATCGTCAGCTGTCTTGCGGGCAAAAAAAGCATCACTGCTCTTCTTGGCCATGGCAAAATCACCGACGGCTCCTCCGTTATCACCCCGTTTGGCTGATACCAATCCGCGTTGATAATAGGCGTCTGCCAGCAAGCGGAAAGCCTTGGGTTTTGCTTTCGCTCCCATCTGCTCGATCAACTTCTCTGTTTTGTTGATGGCACAATCGAAATCTGTTTTTTTCCAGCAAAGCTGTGCATATAGGAACTCGTCCTGTAACTCCTTCACTGGTTTGCTACCGATGTATTTATTCAATTGCTCTTCAGCTTCTACCAGTTTGAGCCGGTAAAGAAAATAGTAATAGAGATCGTAATAAGCAGCGGAATAACCGGGGTTTTTGGTGACGGCTTTGTCCAACAGGGATTTTTGGAGTTCATAATCCTGTGCCTTCTCCGCCATGCGAGAGCGACGCAGATAAGCTGGTCCATGTGTCGAATCGATCTCTATCGCCTTTGAATAGCAGATGAAAGCTTGATTTCCGCCTTCACCCGGATTAGCCTTGCGATGCAGATTTCCCAACAACACCCACATTTCGGGATTCTTGGGAGAGCGGTTGGCAGCGTCCTCCATCAACCGAACACCCCAGGCATGATCGGCTTTCTCAGCTTCGTGCAAAGCGCGGCCGATAGCAAAGGCGATCTGTGGATTGTTATTGCCTTTTTTGTCTTGTGTGGCAACCAGCGCAGATTCAAAATGCTGTCGAGCGGATTCGGTCTGTCCGCTGAGTAATTCTACATGACCCATTCCAACCTTTACCAATGGCGCATCACTGGTAGCCGTCAGGCCGGCCGCATATACTTTACGAGCCTGAGCCAAACGTTCAGTCATAGACTCATCACTTTCCAAGTAGGACTGACCAAGCCAATAAATGATCTCCGGATTAGTAGGAGCAGCCGCATGCAATTTCTCAAAGTGCGCGATCGCCGATGCCGAACGCATGGCAAAAAGATGTTGCTTCCCCTCGTCCAAATTTTGGGCGAAGGCAGAAACATTCAACAATAAAGAGGCACACAGACAGGCAAAAATCAATCGCTTCATAATTCGTCTTATTGATTGGTGTAAATATATTGGATTTGATCACTCATTTAATTGTACAGGACGAAAGCCAAAATCTTTTAACAATGGCGCCAGATAGGCTCGTTTAAAGATCAGTTGTCCGATCTCCGATCCCATGAAACGAGACAGCCCCGTTGCCAGTCCCACATGTTTTTCTTTCAGGATGAACGTAATGTCACGCGTCAACGGATACAAACGGGTATATACATTCACCTGATCGGGTACTGAAGTATACTCCGGGAACTTATCATTGGCGATACGAAGCATTTTCACCCGTGGCTGCCACACACGTTGAATCGAGTCTTCCCGATTTCCGATCCAGCTCACTCCCACAAAACCGATAACATCCGGATGACTGGCAACATATTCGATCACGCCTTGACTGGTACGGACCGCCTGCAGGGTCGCTGTCGGCTGCTCCCCTCTTAATATAGAATCGACGAGAAAACGCACCGTGGAAGTTGCTTTCAATCCGTCTACCACCGGTGTTAAGGAATTGTTCATTTTACCGGAAAGCAGTTCCTTCAGCTCCGAACGGGTCCATACCGACTTCTTCATGCTGGGGTGCGCCAAAACCGCGATCCCATCTCTGGCCACGGCCCTACTCTTATTGATCCCTCCGATCGAATCAGTCAGCCATTTTTCCTCTGCTTTGCTTGGTGTGCGGGTAACGATCACCATCCTTATACTGTCGACAAACAGATCCTTTATACAATCCGCCTCCGGCTTGTACTGCACGTTAATAATGGTTTGTAGATGTTGTGACTGATAGACCTGAATCAACTCTTCCACAATGGGACGAAAACTTTCATCTGCACTGATCCATATCGATCCGCTCTCCGGGGTATCGGATGGGATGGGTGGCATGGAGGCCGTTTGGCAAGCGGTCACCGATACGCCAACCATCAACATCAATATCCAGCTCTTGTATGGCTTCATGCATCTTTTGATTTTCTTCTTCCTCGAACAACCCGCCAGATTGCATAGGCGATACAGAGTCCGCCAAACAACCAGTCGGTCGCATCTGGCTCTCCCAAATATTTATTCATCGGAAGAGCAGGAAACTGACCCCTGATCAAAAAAAAGAGTCCCAGTAATCCGATGATCCCTCCCATGATGTAATCGATCAGGGCGCGAAGGGAAAAACCGGAACCGCGACTCGTGCTACTTTTTTCAGTCATAGATTCATGTTTGGGCGGGGCAAATTAGCCAATTTTCTCAGCCCCCGACACCCAGAAAGGTAACCGGCAGTACATATTGTACCGCAACCTTCTGTCCGTTCTGCGAACCGGGCATCCAGCGAGGCATCCGCTTGCAGACCCGCAGTACCTCCCGATCAAAATCCGCACCGCCACTGGTGTCGATGATCAGCTGGTCCACCCGACCATCCGCCAACACAGTGAAACGTACCCTGACCATCCGTCGATCTCCTTCCTCAAGCGAACCGGGCGTTTGCAAATGGCTGGCCAAGAAATTGCGAAGCGCCATTTCACCACCGGGGAATTCCGGCTGCTTCTCATCGGCAACGAAAGGAGAGGCATTCCCTTCTCCGGTATCCGTTCCGGTGCCGGGTTCAACAGGACGAGCCACTTGCCCAGGATCTTTCCCCGTTTGAGTAACGGTTGAAACAGCGGCCGTCTTCAGATCATCCGTCGAGGGCATCGGATCTTTAACGTTCGGTTTGATATCGATCGTACTGGTGAATTTTTGACTGGCTACTTTAGGAGCAGCTGTCTTGGACATGGGAGGCAGTGGCTCGGGCTGAACCGGTTTAGGCGGCTGCACCTCCACCTGCGTGATCTTCATCCATTCACGATCCTCCTTATTCATTACAGTTCCGGAGGTTTCACTGCCTCTGTACTGAAACCAGAGACAGATACCCAATACACCCAACAGCATGATGCCCAGGGCGGTCCCCATCCGCTGTGAATAATCGCGTCGCAGCACATACGCACCATACGATTTGTTTCGACCCTCGAACACCAGTTCGAGCAGGGAGGTCTTGTTTTCTTGTTTTCTCATGGTGATGGTTTTCAGAAAGGATGCAGACACAAGAAAAAATGCATAAACGCAAGTCGCTCCCCCTTGCCGGGCGATGGCTTACATTTGTAATACGCTTCCTCTATCATCTTTACACTGCATGAGTAAACCCAGTCTGCCCGCCGGTACCCGTGATTTCGGACCGGATGTGGTCCGAAAGCGAAATCACATTCTCGACACCATCCGTTCGGCGTTTCAGCGATATGGTTATCAGCCGCTGGAAACACCTGCTTTCGAGAACATGGAAACACTCATGGGCAAATACGGAGAAGAGGGTGATAAGCTGATATTTAAAATCCTCAACAACGGACTGGATAATCCCGAAAAAGAAGCTAAGGTCCGGGCAGGATTTGAAACTGTCCTTCAAGGAAAAAGCAGTACCGACATTACCGAGCGCGCCCTGAAATATGACCTCACCATTCCCTTTGCCCGATACGTGGCGATGAATCATGGTCAACTCACCTTTCCCTTCAAACGCTATCAGATACAACCCGTATGGCGGGCCGATCGCCCACAAAAAGGCCGATACCGTGAATTTTATCAATGCGACGCAGATGTCGTAGGCAGTCGCTCGCTGCTGTACGAGGCAGAACTTGCTTGCCTATATCATGAGGTGTTCACCAACCTGGGACTAACAGGCTATACCCTACTTGTCAATCACCGCTCCTTGCTGCTGGCACTTGCCGACCGTTGCGGAAATCAGGATTGGCTGGTTCCGATCACGGTTGCCATCGACAAACTGGATAAGATCGGTTTAGAAAAAGTAAAGACGGAACTCACACAAAAACAGATCCCATCCGCCGCGATCGAACAGATCGAAAAATATCTATCGGTCGAAGGAACAGCAGATTCTGTATTGGAACAGTTGAATGCCTTACTGGGAGAAATCCCCGAAGGAGCTGCCGGTATCGGTGCGCTGCGCGAATGGATGGGATATCTGGCCGATCAGCCGGTTTCATTCCGGATCGATCCGACACTAGCACGCGGACTGAATTACTACACCGGCATGATCTTCGAGGTAAAAGCACCCGCAACCGTATCCATGGGCAGTATCGGTGGTGGTGGTCGCTACGATGATCTAACCGGGCTGTTCGGCGTGTCAGACGTACCAGGCGTTGGAATCTCTTTCGGCGTGGATCGCATCTATGATGTGATGGAAGCATTGGAACTTTTTCCCTCCGATATTGCTCAGCCTCCGCGTATCCTTTTCTTTAACCTTGGCATAACAGAGGGAAAGGTTACCTTTGGGCTCCTTCAGGAATTAAGAAAAAAAGGCATTGCGGCTGACATGTATCCCGAATCCGCCAAGTTTGACAAACAATTCAAATACGCAGAAAAAAGAGGGATCACTTATGTTGCCATTTTGGGCGAATCCGAACTCAAAACGCAAACGATCCAACTTAAAAATCTGTCGACCGGAACACAATCCACTTTATCACACACCGATTTTCTGAATATTGAACTTAGTTAAACAAACACAAATGAAACAATCCCTTTCTTATCTCGGCATAGCCCTGATTGCCCTGATAACCTTTTCCTCCTGCTCCTCCAAAGCGGATGCTCCCATCCCAACTGATGCCACGTTCGTGATGCACATCAATGGAAAGAGCCTCAGTGAAAAACTGCCCTGGTCGGAGATCAAAGAAACGCAATGGTTCAAGTATGCGGTTGACAATGTCGATGGCGACTCGCTGGCCGTTGTATTGCTGAACGATCCATCTCAGTCCGGTCTCGACATCAACGGCAATGGCTGGGTATATCTGGCCAACCGAGGCAAAGGCGCTTATTCGGCTCTGGTCTGGGACCTCGCCGATGCAGACAAATTCGAAGCCCTGATCAAGAAATCCGCGCCGGAAGTTAAGATCCAACAAAAAGAATCAACCAGTTATATTTCTGAAGGCTCCACGCTGGTGGCCTGGAAGGAAAAAAAACTCATGCTGTTGGGAGATGCTTCCGAGTTCACACAGGAATTGAACAACATGGGTGAAGAAACCGAGCAATATGATTCACTCGGAAATCTCATCGAATCAGAAGAAGCATTCCGCTTCACGAGCGATAGTTTGCTCAACATTGCCATCGAACTGCAAAGCTTGAAATCCAGTGCCAAACTGGGAAGCGATGAAAAATTCGCTGACCTGATCGGTACCAAAGGTGATGTTCATTTCTGGCTGAATGCCGGTAAATTATACGGTAACACACTGACGGGAAGCCTGCTTTCGCTCTCTAAACTGGGTTCCTTAGTGGAAGGAAACATCGCTGCTGCTACGGTTAGTTTCAATAATGGCTCCATCGACATCGATTCAAAAGGATATGTCGGCAAAGAGCTGGAAGCCTTGTATAAAAAATATCAGGCAGCTAATTTCGATGAGACCTCCTTGAAAAATCTGCCGGCCGGTGAAGTGAATTTCGCCATGGCGATGAATTATCCGCCTGATGGACTCAAAGCACTGCTTACCTTATTCGGCGTAGACGGACTGGTGAACAATTTCATGCAAGAAGCCAATTTCAGTGTGGATGAATTCATCAAGGCGAACGACGGTAACCTGTTCTTTGCCTTGTCTGACTTCAATATCAAAAAAGTGGAGAAGTCTTTCGAAGGATTCGATGGCGAGCCCATCACCTACAACAGCACAGAACCCGACGGCAAATTGCTGTTTGGCGCAGCTGTGAAGGAAAAAAATGCCTTCCAGAAAATGATGGAGGTAGCCAAGAAGTTGTTGACCGGAAAAGCGGGCATGAGTGAGGAATCACTGAGTGCCGTACCTTATGAACTGAAAGACAAATGGTTCATCTCCGGAAACAATTCTGATCAGATAAAAAACTATGGTGCCAAGAAAACCGATCATGCATTCATCGACAAGATCAAAGGTCATCCACTCGGACTTTATGTGAACATCGCATCCTTTATCAAAGGATCGACAGCAGAGCTGGGAGACGATGCAGTCACCAAGAGCATTGCTGATCTTTCTCTCGCATTCTGGAAAGAGTTGGTCATGACCGGTGGAGAATTCAAGAAAGGCGCCTCTGTAAGTCAAGTATCGCTCACCTTAGGAGATGCGAATACGAACAGCTTGAAATCCCTCAACCAATACCTGGGTAAGATCGCCAAGATCGCTAAGGACGAAGAAGAGCGTCAACGTAAAGAATGGGAAACAACTGAACCTGTCGATTCAGTAACCATACCCGCACCCGAATATTGATCCGAACTAATTATAAAAACCACCGTTCTTCTAGAGCGGTGGTTTTTTTTCGCCATGCTACAGCTCCAAAAAATAATACCCACCTATTTCGATCCGGCCACTTGTGCCCACTCGGAGCTTTGGCTGAAGTCCATCGAAGTGGAACCCGGTGAACGGATACAGATACAAGCACCATCCGGCAGCGGCAAAACATCGCTGACCCATTTTTTGTACGGCATTCGAAATGAATATTCAGGTTCCATTCGGTACGATGGATCAGAACTACGCACACTGGATCCCGATCAATTGGCAGACTTGCGCAGGGAGAAACTGGCTATTGTCTTTCAGGACATGCGCTTATTCCCAAAGCCAACGCTACGTGACAATTTTGAGATCAAACGACAACTAACCGAACACCATTCGAAGGAAACGATACTGGATTGGGCTGGACGCCTGGGTATCGATCACCGGTTGGATACCCCCGCTAAACTTTGCTCATATGGTGAACAACAGCGCGCTTCCATTATACGCGCGCTGCTTCAACCGTTCAAGTGGATCCTACTCGATGAGCCGTTCAGTCATCTCGATGATGCCAATGCGCACAAAGCCATGCAACTCATCCTGGAAGAATCAGAGAAGCAAGGTGCAGCTGTGCTATTGGCCGATCTGGAGATCGTTCCGTTTTATCCTTCTAGCCGACTGATCCGGCTGCTCGCATGAAACACCCATCCTTCCATATCATCAAGCCCTTGCTTTTCACCGGAGAGCGTTCCTCTACGAGATGGTTCTCGTATGTGGGATTAGGGATCGGTGTCTTATTGCTGCTGTTAGCCCAACAGTTATTTATTGATATTCAAGCCCTGGTCAAACAAACCAGCATTCGAAAGAACGGATTTGATTACATCTCTGTCACCAAGCAGATCACGAATGAGAACATGGGCAGAGATAACCGGTTCAGTGCAGCCGACATTGATACCCTTCGTACTCAATCCTTCATACAAGGTGCTGCACCGTTGATCTCCAATCGATTTGAAGTGGTGGCAACTGCCGGCGACCAGATCCCGTTCGCCTCCGATATATTCCTCGAGGCCTTGGAAACGGAATTCATTGATACCGTGCCGGCAGGATTTACCTGGCAACCCGGACAAGCACTGGTGCCACTGATTTTCTCTTCCGATTTTTTGGAGATGTACAATGTTTTTGCACCGAGTTATGGCTTGCCACAACTTTCCATGGAAACAGCCTCGAATGTGATCATCGGCCTGCGTTGCGAAGGACAAAAAGGCGGACAGGTTTTTCGTGCCCAGATCGTTGCTTTCTCTGACCGGATCAACTCCTTATTGGTTCCCAAATCCTTTTTGGATTGGGCCAATCAGGAATTTGAGGGATTGCCATCAGCCAATGCCTCCCGTGTTTACATCAAAACAAAAGATGCCAACAGTCCTGATTTGTTGGATTTTCTAGCCACCAAAAATTATCGGGTCAACAAGGAGAAAACCGCTTTCGGTCGATCGAAGCAGATTCTACAGGGGGTGATCGCCGGTCTGGGTATTTTCGGTGTGCTGGTGGTGGGACTGGCCCTTTTACTTTTCTCTTTCTATCTGCAACTGATGGTAGCCCGCAGCCGAGATAACCTGCAATTGCTCTTAACGATCGGTTATCGCCCTGATTGGCTGAGCCGTCAGGTAGCCCGTCGTTTCATACCCGTCTATTTGATCGTGGTGGCTGCAGCGCTTATTGTTACGCAACTATTGCAATACGGATTTCATCAGGTCATCATGTTCAATCGTCCGGAGCTCTCCTCCTGGCTTCATCCCAGCGTATGGATAACCGCGATCATACTCACGGTACTATCGATCCTCACCAACCTGCGCATGGTAAAAAAATTGCTGTACGGGATCTCCTGATCAACAGCGTTCGTAGATCACTGAAGCGCCTTGTCCAACCCCTACGCACATCGTTGCCAATCCATATCGCTTTTCTGACCGATGCATTTCATGTAGTAAGGTGGCAGATAGACGAACACCACTACAGCCCAACGGATGACCTAATGCAATGGCACCACCGTTCACATTCACGATGCTTGGATCCAATTCAAGATCGCGGATACAGGCCAATGCTTGAGCCGCAAAGGCTTCATTCAACTCGATGAGGGAAAGATCCTGTATGGTGAGTCCGGCTCGCTTCAATGCTTTTTGAGTAGCGGGTACGGGACCGATTCCCATGATGCCCGGATCAACCCCTGCAACGGCCATGGAAACGATACGACCCAATGGTTTCAAACCAAATGTTTTGAGTGCTTCTTCGCTCGCCAACAACATGGCAGCCGAACCGTCGTTGATTCCGGAGGCATTACCTGCTGTGACGGTACCACCCTTCACGAAAGCTGGTTGAAGGGAAGCTAATTTTTCAAGTGAGGTTTGACGAGGGTGTTCGTCTTGTGTGAACCAGCTGACCATCCCTTTATTAACCAGTTCAACGGGCTGTATCTCATCTGCCCATCGATCGGCCTGTTGTGCAGCGAAATATTTCTGTTGAGAGGCGTATGCGAAAGCATCTTGATCGGCTCGCGAAATATTCCATTGACGAGCCACGTTCTCGGCGGTTTCACCCATAGAGAACGGCGGATATAGTTCCGCCAGTTTCGGGTTGATGAATCGCCAGCCCAACGTTGTATCGAAGACTTGTGCCTGCCGATCGAAAGCTGTTTGTGCTTTAGCCATTACAAAGGGCGCGCGGGTCATGCTTTCTACGCCGGAGGCGATGATGAGATCAGCGTCTCCCATCGCTACTTGACGGGTGCCGTCCATAATCGCTTGCAGTCCGGAGGCACAGAGCCTGTTCACGGTGGTGCCTGGTACGGAAACCGGTAAACCGGCCAATAATGCCGCCATGCGGGCCACATTCCGATTGTCCTCTCCAGCCTGATTGGCCGCGCCGGCGATCACATCTTCGATGCGAGATGGGTCGACTGACTCATTCCGATGCATCAGGGCCCGAAGTATATATGCCAACAGATCGTCGGGGCGCCACTGACTAAGGGTGCCTCCGAATTTTCCGATGGGGGTACGCACGGCATCAACAACGTATACGGCTCGCATAAAAGGATTTGTTACAAATATCACGTAATCCCCGGAAACGCGACCGACCGGGTTATCTTTGCAGACCATGTTCCCGATCGGACACAACATACGACACTGCACACTCCCTGAGTTGGAGCAATATTTCCTGGAAGCCGGCCAGCCTAAATTCCGCGCCAAACAAGTATATGAATGGCTTTGGCAGAAGAAGGCATTGCATTTTGCTGATATGACCAACCTCAGCAAGGAAATGCGTCAGCAACTCGGCGAACAATTCACCCTGCCGGCGTTGCAGATCGACCAGCTACAAGTGTCAGAGGACGGAACCCGAAAGTTCCGGTTCCGCACCTGGGATGGTCATTTTGTGGAAGGTGTACTGATCCCCACTGAGGCTCGCCTCACCGCTTGTGTTTCCTCCCAGATCGGCTGTTCACTGAGTTGTAAATTCTGCGCTACCGGATACATGGAGCGCAAACGCAATCTTCAGTTCGATGAGATCTATGATGAAGTAGTGCTCATCAACAGTGAATCCGAAAAAGTATACGGACGCAAACTCACCAACATCGTTTTTATGGGCATGGGCGAACCTCTGCTCAACTACAAACAAGTTTTAAGATCTATCGATCGGATCACGGCAGTAGACGGAATGGCGATGAGCCCACGCCGCATCACCGTTTCGACAGCCGGTGTATCCAAAGGCATCCGTCAACTCGGAGAGGATGGCGTTCGCTTCAAACTGGCACTCTCCCTGCATGCCGCGAATGACCGGAAACGTAATGAGATCATGCCCATCAACGATTCGAATAACATCCAATCCCTGGTGGCAGCCCTGAATGATTTCTACAAGCAAACCGGCAATGAGATCACATTCGAGTACATCCTATTCCGTGATTTCAATGATTCCTTGGCCGATGCGGATGAACTGATCAAACTTTATCGACAAGTACCGGCCGACTTGGTAAATCTCATTGAGTACAATCCGATCGATCAGGCGAAATTTCAAAAGCCCAAAGAAGAAAAAGTAGAGGCATTCATGCAGTATCTGGAGAAAAACCGGGTGAATGCACGTCTGCGAAGAAGCCGGGGCAAGGACATCGATGCGGCCTGCGGACAACTCGCCAATAAATCCCGTTAAACCTTTTGGGTCAGGTTCCGTCTATTTATCTGTTCGCCAGCGGGCGGACCTAAAAAATACGACATGAAAAAGATCCTAACTACTCTACTATTGGTGGCCGGCTTGGCCGGAACAGCCATTTCACAAAAGATACCGGATCGCCCGGAAGGACCACCCCCACCCCCAGATAAGTCCAGGCATGAGAAAAAAGGAGGTGCTCAACATCTGCCCTTGAAAGAATTAGACCTTTCGGATGCGCAGCGAGATGCGTTTCGGAAACAGCGTGAGTCCTTCAAACAGCGAATGGACGCCTTGAAAAAAGAAGAGAGCATCACGGTGAAGGAATGGAAGTCAAGAATGGAAAATCTTCGTAAAGAGAACCTATCCGAGATGCAGAACATCCTTACGCCTGAGCAGAAAACAAAAATGACTGAATTGCGGAGAAAGGCGCAAGACCGTCAAATGCAGGGAATGAAAAAACAATTGGACCTGACCGATGATCAATTATCCCAATTGAAAAAACAGCGAGCTGCCACGCAAAAACAACTGCAAGCCATTCGTGAGAGCAATACACTCACCGAAACCGATAAGAAAGAAGCTACCAAGAAGCTGATGAAAGAACAGAAAGAAAGCTTGGATAAGTTGCTGACGCCAGAACAAAAAGCAAAGCGAAGAGAAATGCGCCCGCCACACGGACCAAAAAGCAGACCTGGTCGTCCGGACATGATGCCCCCGCCACCCGATGCACCAACTCCACCTGTCATCATCTGATCAGTTCAATATATTCTCCCCTCGACTCCGGGGGGATTTTTTTATGCGCCCGCTGCACAAAGAGTTATCTTTGTGCTTTCCTGTTGTAAAACAGCAATTATGCAAAAAAGAGGAGCCGATCGGTTCAGTCATTTCAACAACAAAAAAGGCGCTGCCAAAAAAGAGCAGATCCGTCAGGACAAACGAGAAGTCCGTAAAGAGCGAGAAGCATTCTTCGAAGCCAAAAAAAGAGCCGCTCATCCTTCCACTTCCTCAAGCCCGCGAACACCGGTCAGAGAGGTAGTTGACAAGATGCCATTGAACAAATACCTGGCCCATGCAGGTGTTGCAGCCCGTCGGGAAGCCGCAGAGATGGTTAGACAAGGACTTGTATCCGTGAACGGGCAAGCCGTTATGGAACCCGGACATAAAGTAATGCCCGGTGATATCGTCAAGTTTCGTGGTAAGCCGATCAAACCGACCCGCGAATTCGTCTATATTCTTCTCAACAAGCCGAAGGATTATATCACTACCCTTCGTGATCCACAGAAAAGAAAGACCGTGATGGATATCGTTCGTACTGCTACGCAGGAACGGATCTTTCCGGTGGGACGACTCGACCGGAACACCACCGGCGTGCTGTTACTGACTAATGACGGAGAACTCGCACAAGGACTCTCCCACCCCAGCAACGAGATCAAGAAAGTATATCATGTACAACTCGACCGCCCCCTGGAACGAAATCACTTTGAAGCCTTACTGAAAGGTGTTCAATTGGAGGATGGCCTTGCAACAGTGGATGTACTGGCCTATGCCGATCTCAAAGACAAAACGCAGATCGGTGTAGAGATACACAGCGGTAAAAACCGGATCGTGCGCCGTTTATTCGAGCACTTCAAATACGACGTGAAAGGATTGGACCGAGTCGTCTATGCAGGGCTCACAAAGAAGAACGTGGATCGAGGCAAATGGCGTTTTCTATCGGAAAAAGAAATAAGGGACCTGAAATACTTTGGAAAAGGAAAATGATATTATATGGAAGCGGGCTTCCGATTGGATCCTGACCGAGCAACCGGAATGGGTCGCCATTGATAAGCCTTCCGGCATTCTATCCATCCCGGATCGAATGGGTAAGGAACGTTCACTGAAAACATGGCTGGCTGAACGATATGGTCAGATCTATACCGTACATCGGATCGACCGGGACACGAGCGGATTGATCCTCTTTGCCAGAACCCCGGAAGCACAGCAACACTTCTCCGCACAATTCGAGCATCGGGAAACAGTAAAAGTTTACCTCGGGATGGTGGTGGGATGTCCGACCGAAACATCCGGAACGATCGAAGCTCCCATCGCAGAGCATCCGGCCCGTAACGGCACGATGATCATCCACCGAAATGGAAAGGCCGCTCATACAGAATACACCCTGATCGATCGTTTTCCAGGATATGCATTGCTGCGATTCAAGATCCTTACCGGCCGTACACATCAGATACGTATCCATGCAAAAGAATTGGGACATCCCATTGTTTGTGATCCGATCTACGGAGATGGAAAACCATTTCTTCTTTCCTCCCTCAAAAAGAAATTTCATTTATCGAAAAAAGAAGAGGCGGAACGTCCGCTGATGGGACGATTGGCACTACATGCGCATCAACTGAGCTTCCACGGATTAGACGGGAAAAAAGTTGAGCTGGAGGCGCCTCTGCATAAAGACATGCGAGCCATGATCCAACAGCTCCGCAAACTTCGAGGGGAATGATCAAATACGTTCGAGCGTATACGTAACCGGACTGTTTTTCCGAAGCATCGCTGCCACGCCACAATATTTTTCCAGGGAAAGTTCAATTGCTTTACGCACTTTGTCTTCATCGTCCGGCGCAAAATCCAGCTTGTATACCAGTGAAATCTCAGTGAAAACCCGCGGATGATCTTCTGTCTGTTCAGCCGAGGCATCTACTTCCAATTTGGTAAAGGGAACACGCATTTTCTGAAGTATGTCAACCACATCAACGCCTGAACAACCGGCTACGCCGGATAATAACAGCGCCTTCGGACTCATACCTTGTTTGCGGTTGCCATCGATGGTGATGGAAAGTCCCTCCTGCTCGCTGACAAAATGATGTTCACTTACCCATTTGGTGGTTGTTCTCATGATAGTTGATGTTTAGCGTCTAATACGATATTATCGGTCGTCCACTGTACACGCTGCTGAAACGGATGTTCTCTTACCGCGCATTCGTTTCGGTCACAAATTTTACAGGAGAAAGGCATGCACCCATCCGTATGTACAAATAGTTCGATCGATGTGCCAAAGTTATTACGGATCTTTTCGGAGAGGGCGTCTACTTCGCGATGAGCTTCATGCAGGTTCAGATACCAAGGAAGGGTGAGGTGGCAATCGACATGCAATTTTGCACCATAACGGATCACACGCAGGTTATGCAGATCGATCCAGGGGGGTTGTCGTTCCCGCTCCAACAACTCAACAAATTGATCGAGCAGCACATGATCAGCTTCATCCATGATGCCACCGATGGAATGACGAATGATCCCATATCCGGAATAAACAATATAAACACCCAGGGCAATTGCCAGTACCGGATCCAACCAGGGCCATCCAGTAAAATAAAGTATACCGAGTCCGATTACAATGCCCATCGTTGAAATGGCATCGGTACGCAGGTGCTGACCACTTGCGAGGAGCGCGAGGGAACGATTTTTCTTGCCGATCCGGACACAATAGGCCGACAAGCCAAGATTCAAGATGGCCGTGATCGACACTAATAGAATACCGAGATCCAATTGATGTATCGGGGTGGGTCGGATCAATTTTTGAACCGATTGAAAAAGAATCAGTAGGCCGGCCAGCGCGATCAGCGTACCCTCGATAGCTGCCGAGATGAATTCAGCTTTACCATGACCGTAGGGATGTTCTTTATCTCTTGGTTGTGCGGCGATGTATAAACTATACAATCCGATGAAACCGGCTGTGACATTGACAATGCTTTCCAAAGCATCGGTTAGGATGGATACGGAATGTGTAGCGAAATAAGCCCAGCATTTAAATACAAGAATGCCCAATGAAATAAGGGCCACTCGTTTTTGTACCTGAAAATTTTGCTGCTCGACTTGCATGTAAGGTTTGGTCGGGCGTTAAAGGTAATGTATTAGTGACGGGCAGATCGTATCCGTTGCTTCCATCGTTGTCGCAGGCGATCATAAAACTCACTGTTCAATACCGGCGCATCATTAAGTGCCTTGATCGTAAGAAAAATACCGATGGGTGTAAGCACCGCCGTTGCCAACCACATGCCAACAAGGGGTGTGATCGTATCCTCCTTTGCCATTTTCTCTCCAGTGGTGCTGGTGAAATAATACACCATGAAGAACAGGATGGCGAAGATCAGGGGCGTACCCAATCCGCCTTTTCGAATGATGGAACCCAGCGGGGCACCCACCAGGAACAACACCAAACAGGCGAGTGATAGAACGATCTTTCGATGCCATTCGATCTTGTGCTTTCGGTAAATCCGTTCCTTTTCCTTCATGGTTCCGGCCATCGACTCGCCACTGATCTTGACCGTGAGAGCTGAATTCTTAGCTAGGCTGGTCACGGATTCCCGGGCAGAGTCTGGGAGCCAATTATCTTTTGGCGGAAGGCCGTTTTGAACGATGCCCAAAGAATCAGTGTAGCGCCGACCAACTGAATCACGCAAATGAATGAATGAGAGTGGTTGATAGGTGTCTTTCTCAAAACGTGCTCGGTGTTGTGCATTGTCGGTAGCCAGCGAATCGAGCGCTTTTTCCAGTTGCCGCATGCTGTACATGCGTTCATTGTTCTTATTGACGCTGTCGGCCGTACGGCTTGAAAAACCAAGGCTGCTCAAATCGAATTGCTTATTGAATTCTTTAAATCCGATCCGAACATATTCCGTATTCGCTTGCTCGTACATATTACCGCGCTCTTGGTAACGCCATCCGTCACGTAAACGAAACTCCAGGATACGTTTATTACCGGTGACGCGCATGATCCCGGATTCAGCAACCAGAAAATTATCTTGAAGAATATTGCCTTGTTCATAGATCACTACATCCCGTATCAAGCTATCGGATTCTTTTTTTCCGATCTTGATCGCATAGCCATTGATCTTATCATAAAACACGCCCTCTTTGAGATCGAATGCCGGCTTAGCGTAAATGATGTCTGCCAACAGAGTCCTTGATTTCAGGTTAGCGGCCGGTATGACATAGTTTGAAAAAATAAAGGCCACGCCGCTGATCAGCAGGGTGATCCAGAATAGAGGTCGCATGAATCGCAACAAGGAGATACCGGCTGATTTGATGGCAACCAATTCGAATGATTCGCCCAGGTTACCGAAGGTCATCAGTGAAGAAAGCAGGACTGATAACGGAAGGGCCAAGGGCACGAGCACGGCACTTTGATATAAAATGAATTCAGCGATGATGCCTGGACCAAGTCCTTTACCCACGAAATCATCGATGTACAGCCAGAAAAACTGCATCACCAACACCAGTAGGGTGATGAAGAAGGTGGCTGCGAAGGGGCCCAGAAAGGCCCGGATCACCAGTTTATCGAGCTTCTTGAATAGCATGAACGGGGTGAGACAAAAATAGAACAAAGGCCAACGGCCCCGACCGTAAAAAATGACTAAGCGAAAAGATTAACAGGAATCAGTTTCCGAGGCGGTGAAAGAGGTCTTTCACCTGGTGATCCCAAAGGAGGGTTTGATCCTTGATGTCTTTCTTCTCGGCAAAATCCTTGATCACGAGAATGGTCTGGTTAGTGATCTCTGATTTTTCGATGCGCATTTCGAAGTATTCTTCTTCCGGGGCATCCTCCCAGCGGTACCGGACGAATTTATCCTGTTCGTTTTCGACAAGAATGGCTGTTTCTACAGAACTGTTCCAGTTGAAATAGAAGATGCCGTCGCGCTCGTCGACCTGATCGGCGAACCACTCGGAGAGTCCGGCGGGTGTAGACAGAAATTCATACAAAATGGCAGGCGAACAGCGTACCGGGAATTCTAACGTGAAAAGTTGTTTGCTCATGTGGATCGGTGAGATTGGGGCAATAATAGAAAATAATTGCTCCATACCAAGAAAATATCAAGGTAATTTTCAGGTAGTCGGATCGCTGACCCCGATCAGTTCCCGAAAAGGGACATAAAACACTTCAAAAGCTCTCCGGGGGCTGCTTATCTTTGCCGTCCTTTATTATGTTCAATACTTTACAGGAACGACTGGAGTCCGCCTTTAAGAACCTCCGCGGACAAGGCCGGATCACGGAACTGAACGTGGCCGCCACGATCAAGGACATTCGCCGGGCCCTGGTGGATGCCGATGTCAATTTCAAGATCGCCAAGGAATTTACCGATACGGTCAAGGACAAAGCGCTCGGACAGAAGGTACTCAATGCGATCTCCCCCGGGCAGTTGATGATCAAGATCGTGCAAGATGAGCTGACGGCACTGATGGGCGGTCAGGCTGCTGATTTAAATGCGAAAGGAAATCCAGCCGTTATTCTGATCGCCGGATTACAAGGTAGCGGTAAGACGACCTTTTCCGGTAAGCTGGCCAACTACCTCAAAACACAAAAAGGCCTTCAACCCCTGCTGGTGGCCGCGGATGTATACCGTCCGGCTGCCATGGAGCAGTTGCGCGTACTGGGAGGGCAGATCGATGTGCCTGTACACATCGAATCAGAAAGTACTGACCCCGTAGGCATCGCCCAGCGGGCCGTTGCCCAAGCCCGTTCACTGAACCGGAATGTGGTGATCATCGATACCGCCGGTCGCCTGGCCGTTGATGAGGTACTCATGAAGGAAGTGGCTGATATCCGAAATGCCGTTACCCCCCAGGAGATCCTGTTTGTGGTGGACAGCATGACGGGACAAGACGCCGTGAATACCGCCAAGGCATTTAATGACCGGCTCGACTTCACTGGCGTGGTGCTGACCAAGCTGGACGGAGACACCCGTGGAGGTGCTGCACTTTCTGTTCAATATACCGTTCAAAAACCCATCAAATTCGTCAGCCGCGGCGAGAAAATGGATACGCTGGATGTGTTCTATCCCGACCGGATGGCACAGCGAATCCTGGGTATGGGCGACATCACCTCCTTGGTGGAAAAGGCCCAATCGCAGTTCGATGAAGCCGAAGCCAAGAAACTGGAATCCAAGATCCGCAAGAACCAGTTCGATTTCGCGGATTTCAAGATGCAGATCGAGCAGATCAAAAAGATGGGGAACATGAAAGACCTGCTGGGTATGATTCCCGGTGTTGGCAGTAAGATAAAAGACCTGGAGATTAGCGATGATGCCTTTAAGGGGATTGAAGCCCTGATCAATTCCATGACACCTGAGGAGCGGGCCAATCCTGACCTATTGGACGGAAACCGGAAAAAACGCATTGCCAAGGGCGCCGGAAAGGATATTCAAGAGCTGACCCAATTCCTGAAACAGTTCGAGCAGATGCGGGGCATGATGAAGAATATGAACAAAATGGGCAAATTCGGCCCTTCCCTGCCTGGCATGAGGTGATAAATTTCTTTTTTACTCCCAACCCTCCGTATATTTGCCGCCCGGTTTCAACCGGTGAACCCTATTTTATAACGCTGTTAAATGTCTATTTATGTCAGCAAAAATCCGATTGCAAAGACACGGGTCTAAAAAAAGACCTTTTTACTTCATCGTCGTAGCCGATTCTCGCGCTCCCCGCGATGGTAAATTCATTCAAAAACTTGGTACCTACAACCCTTTGACCATTCCGGCAACCATTAATTTGGATCGCCAGAAGGCACTCGAGTGGTTGAATAAAGGTGCCGCCCCCACCGACACCGTTCGTCGCATCCTTAGCTTCAAAGGTGTATTATACCTGAAGCACTTGTTGCGTGGTGTATCGCTGGGATTGTTCGATGATGCAACCGCCATGCAGAAATTCACGGCTTGGACCGTTGAACATGACGCACAGGTTAAGAAGCGTCAGGAAGAGTCTGTTCGCAAGAAAAAAGCGGCCCGTGCAGCAGCCCGTATCCCGGTTGTGCGCAAAGTGGAAGAAACTCCGGCCGCTCCTGAAGCAGAAGCTCCGGCTGCCGAAGCTCCAGCAGAATAATCATTCCGCAAATCAGTTGAAGATCCCGACACAAACTGTCGGGATCTTTTGTTTTACGACACGAATAATTCGGAAATTGTGCACCCATGTCGACCTATATCCCCATCGGTAAATTGATCGCCGCGCACGGCCTGCAGGGTGATCTCATTTTGCAACACTCCCTCGGAAAGCGCAGCAACCTGACGGGCATACAGGCACTTTTTATCGAAGAAAAAAAAGGACAGACACTTCCGTGGTTCGTCGAAAAAGCACAAGCCCGCACTGAGGAAGAGACACTGATAAAACTCGAGGGGATCGATACAAAGGAAAAGGCACAGAAACTCGCACGCAAAGCTGTTTGGCTGACAGAAGCCGACTTCGAAAAACAGGTCTCTAAAAAAGCTCCCATCAAATTGCTTGGCTATCATATCCATGAAGCCGGAAAAGATCTGGGGGAAATACGGGAACTGATCGAGCAACCGCATCAAATTCTCTGCCGGCTCGAGATCGACTCAAAAGACGTTTTCATTCCCTTGCACGAAGATTCATTGGAACGGATCGATCATAAAAAGCGCATCGTGCATGTGGAACTACCCGAAGGGTTATTGGATATTTACCTGAGCTGATCATGTCCGATCCGCTGCCCCATATCGCCCACTTCGATCTGGATTCATTTTTCGTTTCGGTTGAGATCCGAAACAATCCTTCCCTGAAAGGAAAACCGGTATTGGTCGGCGGGTACGACCGAGGGGTGGTTGCCGCCTGCAGCTATGAGGCCAGGGCTTTTGGCATCCATTCCGCCATGCCAATGAAAAGAGCACTACATCTCTGCCCGCACGCGATCGTCACCAATAGTAGTCGGGATCAATACAGCAAATATTCAGGCTGGGTCACGGAGCTGATCGCTGCACGCGTACCAGCTTTTGAAAAAGCCAGCATCGATGAATTCTATGTCGACCTCACCGGAATGGACAGGTATTTCGGAGTCAGTCAATTTGCCCGGGAGCTTCGGGAGACCGTGATCCGGGAAACCGGATTACCCATGTCGGGCGGACTCTCCACCGCACGGTTCATCAGTAAAATGGCCACCAACGAAGCCAAACCCAATGGCTTTTTGGAGATCGAACCCGGAAAAGAAAAAGAATTTCTCTGGCCCTTGGGGGTTGAAAAAATCAACGGTGTCGGTAAGCAAACAGAACTGCAATTGAAAAACTGGGGCATTCGTACGATTGCCGAGTTAGCCGCCTCCCCTGTTGAATTATTGCAAAAACTACTCGGCCAACACGGAGAAGCGCTATGGAAAAAAGCGCAAGGTGTCGGATCCGCGACGGTGCATACGGACTGGGAACAAAAAAGTATCAGTCACGAGAATACGTTCTCTGAGGACCATACTGAACTGGAATTCTTACACCAACAACTGGTACGCTTAACGGAAAAAACAGCTTACGCACTGCGCCAGGAAGAAAAACTGACGGGCTGTATTACGGTGAAGATCCGCTATGCCAATTTTGAAACGGTCTCGAAACAAGAGACGATCGCCTACACGGCACTGGATGACACCTTATTGGCGCAAGTAAAAAAACTGTTCAACGAATTACGGGATCCGGCCCGGCCGATCCGATTGTTGGGTGTTCGCTTTTCACATCTCATTCCTTTTACCCTGCAGATGAGTTTATTCGAAGACCAGCCCCAGAAACTAAAACTCTATCAGGCAATGGATGGACTGAAAGATCGGTATGGAAGTCGCTCTTTGACCAAAGCCACTAACCTGAAAGGTCCAGGCAAGCCTCGAGACTGAACACAACCAAACGCCAGGCCAGCTTATTCTTATCTTTACAACCCTAATTCATACACCATGTCGAACGCCTGGAAATCCTACCAAGAACAACATCAAGACAGATTTTTGAATGAGATGATGGACTTGCTTCGCATCCCCTCCATCAGTGCCAAGTCGGAACATAAAGACGATATGATCCGTTGCGCAGAAGCCGTTCAAAAAAGTTTACTCGAGGCAGGATGTACCCGCGCGGATGTATTACCCACCGCCGGCTACCCAGTAGTGTATGGAGAACGCATCATCGATGCCAACAAACCCACCGTACTGGTCTATGGCCACTACGACGTGCAACCCCCTGAGCCGTTGGAACTTTGGCATAGCGGCCCCTTCGAACCTGTGATCAAAGACGGAAAAGTATTCGCACGCGGATCGGCCGATGATAAAGGACAATTCTATATGCACGTGAAGGCCCTGGAAGTGATGGATAAAACAGGCACACTCTGCACCAACATAAAATTCTTGATCGAAGGAGAGGAAGAAGTAGGCTCACCAAATTTGGCTGCATTTGTTTCGGCCAATAAAGAGTTACTCAAAGCAGATGTTATTCTAATCAGCGACAGTGCGATGCTCAGCTTAGACAATCCATCCCTTGATACGGGAGTACGCGGATTGAGCTATATCGAAGTAGAAGTGACCGGTGCCAACCGTGATCTGCACAGTGGCACCTATGGCGGCGCGGTGGCAAATCCCATCACGTTGCTCGCACAAATGATCGCCAGTTGTCACGATGCCGATAATCACATCACCATCCCCGGCTTCTATGACGATGTAGTAGAAGCGACTGAAGAAGAGCGAGCGCTGATCAACCGCGCACCTTTCAATGAAGCCGAATACAAAGCCGAATTGGGAATCAATGCGCTTTGGGGTGAGAAAGGATATTCGACCTATGAGCGTACCGGCATCCGTCCTACGATCGAAGTAAATGGTATTTGGGGCGGGTATACGGGAGAAGGCGCGAAGACCGTTCTGCCTTCCAAAGCATTTGCAAAAATTTCCGCCCGACTGGTGCCGAACCAATCCTCTGAAAAGATCACGGAAAAACTATTGCAGTATTTTCAGAGTAAGGCGCCTGCCGGAGTAACGGTCAAAGCTTCTTTGCATCATGGAGGAGAGCCCTACATGACACCGATCGATTCAAGAGGATATAAGGCGGCGTCCAAGGCCATCGAAACCACGTTCGGGAAAACACCGATACCAGTACGAGGCGGCGGAAGTATCCCGATCTGCTCGATCCTGGAAAAAGAATTAGGCATCAAGATCGTATTCATGGGATTCGGGTTGGACAACGACAACCTGCATTCACCGAACGAGAAGTACAATATCGAGAATTACAACAAGGGCATTGAAACCATTCCTTACTTCCACAAATATTTTGCTGAAAACTGATCATGGAAGCGGCTCCCCGTCTTCGCTTGGACAAATATCTGTGGGCCATCCGGCTTTTCAAGACAAGAGCCCTGGCTACATTCGCCTGCAACCAGGGAAAGGTTAAGTACGAGGGAGAGAATACAAAGCCCGGAAAAAATGTACACCTCGGGGATGAATACGAGGTTCGGACGGAACAAAAAAAATGGCGGATCAAAGTGACCGGTCTGTTACAAAATCGTGTCAAATACGAACTCGCCATTCAACACTACCGAGATATCACGCCACCCGAGGAAATCGAACGACTGCAATACCAGGCAGCCAGTTTTTTCAGTGGAAAAAGACCGAGCAAGATCGGTCGACCGACAAAAAAAGAACGGCGTGATCTTGATTCCTTTGTTGAGGGGGATGAGACGAGTGATGAGTAGTCCTACTATGAACTGACATTCATGTTAGGAACATCCAACGTTACAGAGGTGCCCTTTTCATATTCAGTTTCCAGCGTCACGGTTCCCCCGATTAGATCAGCATAACGCTTGACTAGTGAAAGTCCCAGCCCAGTTCCTTGTATCTCTGTCACATTTGAAGCACGAAAGAAGGTAGAAAAAATATGGGGCAGGTCAGCCGTAGGAATACCAATGCCAGTATCTTTTACCTGGAAGGTTTTACCCAATGGCGAATCAGCTGAAATCAGATAGATCGCCTGTCCTTCTTTCGAGAATTTGACGGCATTAGACAATAGATTCAATAGGGCATTCTTTAAGATTCGCTTGTCGGAGGTAATCATGATTTGTCCGTCCACCTGTACAGAAATCGATTGACCCGGGCGAAGATGAAGATTCATCTCCTCCACAAGCTCTGCTATGAAATCACCAATATGAAAATCACTAAAAGAAAGGCTTGATCTTCCTTCTTCCAGTTTTCCAATGGAGAGGAAGTCCTCCAGCAGCCGGTTGAGATGTTCGACGGATTCGCAAATACGAGTCAGGTGTCTATCTCGCATGTTTTGCTGATCCTCTTTCGTATACTTGGAAATAAGCGTGGCGGAGGACAAGATCGTACTTAACGGTGTACGGAACTAATGAGAAGCCATGGAAACGAACCGGCTTTTGATCTCTCCTAATTCTCGCTCCCGATCGAACAACCGTTGTAATTCTGTCTGCGATGATTCGATCTGAGCCAATGCGTCTGTTAGTCCCTTTGTTCTTTCTTCTACTTTGTTTTCCAGCTCTACATTCAAGCGGCGAATAAGCTCATTGACAAGTTTCAGTTCCTCTTCGGCCTTTTTCCGCTGGGTGATATCAACTATGAAGGCGATCACGAACGACTCCTCCTTTTGTTTATAATGACTCAAACTCACTTCCACCGGAAACTCGGATCCGTCTTTTCGTGTCGCAAAAAGATCTCGTCCGGTTCCCATTCTTCGATTAGAGGGCTGCTGGTGAAATTGTTCACGCAACTGATGATGTTGAAACCGGTTTGGGATGAGATGGTCGACACTATGTCCGATCAATTCATCAGCCCGATAACCGAAAATGCGTTCGGCAGACGGATTAACCAAAATGATCTGTCCGATTCGGTTTGTTAATAAGATTCCTTCGGTCGCATTTTCAAAAAGTGAGGTCAGATGTCTTTTTTCATTATCAAATTTTTCTTGAACCGTTTTGATATAAAGAGCCAATCCGATGGTCAATGCGAGTATCAAAAGCAAATAAAGCTCGCTTAAGATTTGTTGACCGATCGTTTGTGCGGGTTCTTTCCAGAGAATGAGCATGATGGTCATGGCAATCATGGATCCGATACCCGCGAGTAGGGTCGGCAACCAACCGCGTGCAAAGGCAGAAAGCAGAATGACAATGATCAGCCCGCTCAGCGACGGTCGATAATGACCAAATTGCTGGGCCAACAGCAGGGTGAGTAGTAGCACCCCCACAGAGGCAATGAGCAAGGTTGATTGTCGAAAAGGTTGCATGTTTTCAGAATCGTGTACAAATTACATGGTTCCTTTAATCTTTGGGTTCTAAACTGTAGGAAAATGCCTAACAATCTGAACGGTGGCATTTAATTGATACAGATTAGGTTTCCGTATGATAGTAGATTCAATTTGAATATGTGCTCCGAGATAGGTTTGTAGCAGAGGTGAAATTTAGATGGCTACCCTTTGGGGGCTATCGTTGGTTTTTGTTTCAAGGCCGACCCCCGGTTCCCCGGGGGTCTCCCATTTTCACCCGATCGGTATCTTTGCCGCATGCACATCGATATCCTCACCGTGCTCCCGGAACTACTTGAGAGCCCTTTTGCCCATAGCATGATGAAACGCGCACAGGACAAAGGCCTGCTCTCCATTTCGGTACATCAACTGCGACAATGGGCCGTAAATGAATACGGACAGGTGGATGATTATCAATACGGAGGTGGAGCGGGCATGGTCATGATGTGTGAACCGCTCGTCAAGGCCATCGAAGAACTTTCCCAAAAAAGAACCTATGACCAGATCATTTATCTGACCCCCGACGGCAAACGATTCGACCAACGTACCGCCAACCAATTATCACTAGGGGGTGATCTACTGATGATCTGCGGCCACTACAAAGGGATCGATCAACGTATTCGCGATCATTTCGTAACACTCGAACTCTCCATCGGAGACTTTGTGCTCAGCGGCGGTGAAATGCCTGCTGCCTTGATCGTGGACGCCATCGGACGCTTATTACCGGGCGTATTGAATGATGAAACATCTGCCCTGACCGATTCGTTTCAGGACAACTTACTGGCTCCGCCAGTTTATACCCGGCCCGAAAATTTTCGAGGTTGGAAAGTGCCGGACGCGCTGATGAGTGGCAATCACCGACTCATTGAAGACTGGCGGCATGAACAATCCGTGCAACGTACACAAGATCGCCGTCCCGACTTGCTAGAACCCTGATGAAGGGTGAGGGATAATTCTATAACTTCCCTACCCATTCCATTCATCATGTCTACCAACAGAAGAAAATTCCTTCGTCAACTCGCTGCCGGATCTACACTACTCGCTACCGCCGATCCGGCCCTTGCGGCACTTCATCAAAACAACGAGCGATCGACTGTAAAGCCATTTAACATGTGTGGCTATGCTGCCCCCAAACTGAATGTAGTGCGGGTCGGTATCATCGGCTTGGGCATGCGCGGGATCGATGCGGTAGAACGGTTAAGCTATATCGATGGCGTTGAGATCGTAGCCCTTTGCGATAAATATCTAGACCGGGTGGAATCGGCTCAGCAAAAACTGGCCAGACTAGGCCGACCAAAAGCCGTTGGCTATTCCGGCGAAGAAGGATGGAAAGCACTATGCGATGAAGCAGACCTGGACTTGGTGTATACGCCTACCCCCTGGCATCTGCATACCCCCATTGCTCTTCGAGCGATGAAAGCAGGCAAACATGTTGCTGTAGAAGTGCCCGCTGCTCAAACGCTGGACGACTGCTGGTCCTTGGTGGAAACCTCTGAAAAGACCCGCAGACATTGCATGATGCTGGAAAATTGCTGCTATGATTTCTTCGAACTGCTAACACTCAATATGGCACGCAATGGCTTGTTCGGCGAACTGGTTCATGCTGAGGGAGCCTATATACACGACCTGAGCAAAGACTGGTTATTCAATAAGAGAGCTTATGCCGACCAATGGCGATTGAAAGAGAATGTTGGACGAAACGGAAGCTTGTATCCGACGCACGGAATCGGCCCGATCGCACAATGCCTGAACATCAACCGAGGCGACGGGATGGAGTACCTCACTAGCATCAGCACCGCTGATTTTTCACTTGCAGCGCTGGCCACTGATAAAGCAAAAGAAGATGCCATTTGGAAGCCTTACGAGGGAAAATCTTTCCGTGGCAACATGAATACGACGATCATTCGAACCCTGAAAGGGAAGACCATGATGATCCAACATGATGTTTCTACACCCCGACCCTACTCCCGCATTCATCTGTTAAGTGGCACTAAAGGGATGGCCCAAAAATGGCCTTCTCCACAACGGATCGCATTCGGTCACAGTGCCATTAGTAAAGAAGAGTTTACGAAGCTGGAAGAAAAATACACGCCTCCTATCGTGAAACACATCGGAGCCATTGCCAAAGAAGTTGGCGGACACGGCGGGATGGACTTCATCATGGACTGGCGACTGATCGATTGTCTCCGCAATGGCTTACCACTCGATCAAGATGTGTATGATGCCGCTGCCTGGAGTGTAATCGTGCCGCTCAGTGAACGATCCGTCAGTAAACGTGGCCAATCGGTCGATGTACCCGATTTCACCCGCGGACATTGGAAAACAAACACGCCGGTGAGTTTAAGCCTGGAAGGCGGCGCCACAACCGGTGTGCGCGAATTACCTAAACAATCGTAAGTAAGTGATTGTAAATTCCCTAATTTGAGCGGGAACAAGACCCTACACGGATAGTAACACCTGAATTTTCTCATGCGCGCATTGCCTACTCTCACCGATCCTGTCTACAAACGTCCTGAACGATTTTCCCGTTACGAGCGTTTTTGGCTCAACTACTTGAACGATGAGCGTGATCTCCCGTTTATCCACATGCTCACCGGCATTCACCTGCTGGTGATCCCGGCAGCCATCATCCTGTTTACACCGCTCTTAACCGGATGGCAGTGGTGGCTACTCTTCATTCCATATTTCTACATTTCGCAGCTATATTTCAAGGGGCGATTCGGATTGATGCTGCACTGCATCAGTCACCGGAAACTTTTCAAAAAACCTTACACCTGGCTTTACAACTACGTGATCTGGATCGTCTGTCCTTTCTTCGGTCACACCCCCGAAACCTATTTCGTGCACCACATGGGCATGCATCACGTAGAAAATAACCATGAGGAGGATGCCAGTTCCACCATGCGATATCAGCGCGACAGTTTAGGCGATTTTCTGAAATATGTGAGTCGGTTTCTAATTATTGGTCTTATTGACACCTTTAATTATTTCTTTAGCCGAAACAGAAAGAAGTTTTACATGCGACTCACGTTCGGAGAGTTAAGCTTCTACTTAGCCTGTGTTGCGCTTTGGTTCGTAAACTGGCAAGCGACTTTATTCATATTTCTCATCCCATTCTTCTTTGCCCGTATCGTGATGATGATCGGCAACTGGACGCAGCACGCCTTCATCGATCCCAGCGATCCGGATGAGAATACCATCAATTGCATCAACACCAAATACAATCACACCTGTTGGAACGACGGCTATCATGAAGTGCATCATACCCGTCCGGCGCTACACTATACCGAGATCCCCAATGAATTCATGAAGCACACGGAACGGTACGCCGAAAACAAGATTCTGGTGTTCGATGGCATCCACTATCTGCACATTTTCCTTTGGTTGATGGGCAAGCGATATGATAAGCTGGCCGACCACCTGGTGAATCTGCACAATATGTACCCCAGCAAAGAATACGCGATCGATCTGATGCGATCCCGTACCCGTCGTTTTACCAACTGATCGCGGGCAATTTCCATTCCAATGCTTTCGCGTTGATCGCTGGTATTTGCTCTGACTCGATGGCTTTCAACTTTGCTAATTCTGTTCGGATCTTACCACCGATCTCAGCGTAAGCTTCTACAGCTTGCTTAGTTACTCCGCCAGACCCGGCCCGTACCTGGTTGTATAAGCCGCTTAGCTTATCGTCCAGCCGTATGGGATAATTCAAGACATCCTGACTGCTCTTTGCCTTTGTCTGATGCAAGGCCTCTTCGACCTGCGTGAGTTGTTTGACCGTAGTATCCAATAGTGCTTTCATTGCCGGAATCGTATCGGAATTCCATTGTTTTCGCTTTTCCTCCAACTGACCACGAACCGAGCGTATTTTTTGCAGTGCCGTCATTGTTTCAGAGAAAAGATCACGCACGTTCAACAGATACTCCAATTGTGCGGCATACTCTTGTTCAGTCGCCTTGAAGTTCGGATCCGGCAAAAGGGTGAACGGAACTTCCACAGAGTCTTTATCGAAGAAAAACCGAGCGCGGTAGGTGCCAGGGATTGCCTGGGGCCCTCTTACAGAACCATTCCAGATGATCAATCCATCCGGACCTTTCTCCGCATCCGGATATTGAAGGTTCCAATTGAAACGATTCATTCCGGCGGTCAACTCCAACTTGTCCTTGTCACCGCTAGTCTGATACTGACGAATGAATTTTCCTTTTGAATCATACAAGGACACTCGTACAGACTTTGACTCGGTCAATGAATCCACCCAATATGGAATGACAATCCCTTTGGGCGCATTCACTCCTGATGCCGCAGCCGTTCCATAACCACTCCGTCCGCTATTCATACGCACCACCGGTGCGGGTGCATATACATGCCAGGACTTCTTGAAATTCGGTTCAGCGTATTGTTGGAGAACAGACAAGTCATCCAGTATATAAATACTTCTGCCCTGTGTGCCAACGATGAGATCATTGTCTTTCAATGCCAGATCCGTGATCGGACTCACCGGCAGGTTACACTGGAAAGCCTCCCAGTTTGCACCATCATCATAACTGATATATAAACCGTATTCCGTACCCGCATACAGCAGTCCCTTCCGGATCCGATCGGCTCGTAGGGCACGGGTAAAATGCATGCGATTGATACCATTGTCGATGCGCTTCCAGGTTTTCCCATAATCCTCCGTGCGGAAGAGATAAGGCGTAAAGTCATCCAGCTTATATCGTGTACCAACAAAATATGCAGCACCTTTCCGATGCGGATCTACCTCCATTGAATTCCACATCATGCCGGCTGGTATTCCGGTGGGCGTGACATTCGTCCAGCTCTTACCCTGATCCCGACTCACATGGATCAATCCATCATCACTTCCCGTCCACAGCAATCCTGGCTCCAATGCACTTTCAGCAGCCGTGAAGATGGTACAGTAATATTCTACACTGGTATTGTCTTTGGTGATCGGTCCGCCACTCGGACCTTGTTTTGATTTGTCATTAGTAGTAAGATCGGGACTGATCTGCTGCCAGGATTTTCCCTCGTTCTCCGTCACAAAAAGATGGTTGCCGGCAACATATAATCGCTTCGGATCATGTGGTGAGAAAAAGATCGGATAGTTCCATTGAAAACGATAGCGCTGTACATCTGCTCCGGCACCGATCCCATCATCGGGCCATACATTGATCATCCGATTCTCCTGTGTGCGATGATCCAGTCTGGAGAGAAATCCCATATAACTTCCACCGTAAGTAATATCGGGATCGTTGGGATCCGCTACTACATAGCCGCTCTCCCCTCCGGCAGTCTCCTGAAAATCATCTCCGGTAATGGCTGAACCATACGAACGGGAGCGGATGCGGAAGGCGCTATTGTCTTGTTGGCCACCCAAGATGCGATAGGGAAACGAATTGTCGGTACTGATCCGATAGACCTGAACCGTGGGCTGATTCAGATAGGTGCTCCAGTTATTACCCATATCGAATGAGACTTGTGCCCCACCATCGTCCGCCACGATCATACGTGATGGGTCTTTGGGATCAAGCCATAGATCGTGATGATCGCCGTGAGGTGTATTGATCCGCTTGAATGTTTTGCCGGCATCGGCACTTTGTAAAAACTCAACATTCAGGCAATAGACGCGGTTCTCATTTTTAGGATCGACATAGACACGCGTATAGTACCAAGCCCGCTGGCGTATGTTATTGTCGTTAGATTGAAGGGCCCAGGTTTTACCGGCATCATTACTGACAAACAACCCTCCTTTCTCGTTTTCAATCAATGCATAAATTTTATCGGTATTGCTGGGTGCCACGGCCACGCCAACAATGCCCCAGGTCCCTTTGGGCAAACCTTTCTGTTGCGTGAGGGATGTCCAGGTTTCCCCACCATCGGTTGACTTCCAAAGTCCACTCCCCTCTCCCCCGCTCTCCATCACATGCGGCCGACGAGTGACCCGCCAGGTTCCCGCATAGAGCACACTGGGATTTCCCGGATCTAGTACTACCTCGCTGCAACCGGTCTGTTCATTTACAAATAGCGTTCGCTTCCAGGTTTTACCCCCGTCAGTTGTTTTATAGACGCCTCGCTCTTGATTGGGACCGAACAAATGCCCCATGACTGCTAACCAAACGATATCAGGATTCTTGGGATGAATGACAATTCGTACGATGTGCCGGCTGTCTTTCAATCCCAGGTTTCGCCAAGATTTTCCACCATCATCGCTGCGCCAGATACCGCCCAGTCCTTCGCTCACATTCCCACGCATCGTCTTCTCTCCCTCACCAGCATACAGAATACTTTCATCTGATGGCGCTACGGCAACTGACCCGATCGACCCGCCGAAATATTTATCACTGATGTTTTTCCAGTTACTCCCCCCATCGGTCGTCTTCCACACACCACCTCCGACACCACCAAAATAAAAGGTGTTACGTTCCTGATAGCTGCCGGCGACCGCTGCACTACGTCCACCTCTGAACGGACCGATCAAACGAAAAGAAACGCCTTGCTGAAAAGCTGCCGGCAGGGAGGCGACTGATGGCGTTCGGGTTGATTTGCTCTGCGCGAACAACGTAGCCGGCAACATCATCAGTAAAAGGATCCGAATGGGTCGCATACAACAGGATTTGATTGAGTTGGAAAGTTAGCTAAAAACGAATTCGTAACTTACTGACATGTCAAGTAACGAGCAAAGCATCCGTGGTCAGATCGTCGATATTCACCAGCAACGGATATTTCCCGGAGAGGTAATTTTCAAGGACGGAAAAATCGAGATGATCCGCCCAAGCAGCAGCGACAGCATTCCGGCCGACCGATATATACTACCCGGATTCATCGATGCCCATGTCCACATCGAAAGTTCTTTACTGGTACCCTCGGAATTTGCCCGTCTGGCCGTAGCCCACGGAACCGTTGCTACGATCAGTGACCCCCATGAGATCGCCAATGTTTGTGGCATGGCCGGAGTGGAATTCATGATCGAGAATGGCAACCAAGTGCCCTTCAAATTTCATTTCGGTGCGCCCAGCTGCGTACCCGCAACGATTTTTGAAACTGCCGGTGCCACGATCACCGTGGATGATGTCCGTGCTTTACTGGCAAGGCCCGAAGTGAACTACCTAAGCGAAATGATGAATTTCCCGGGCGTGTTGTATGCGGATAAAGAAGTATTACAGAAGATAGAAACAGCAAAAGCAGCGGGTAAACCGATAGATGGACATGCTCCCGGACTTCGTGGAGAAGAAGCGCAACGATATATTGATGCCGGTATCAGTACTGATCATGAATGTTTCACCTACGAAGAAGCAAAAGATAAAATCGAGCGCGGGATGAAGATCCTGATCCGAGAAGGAAGTGCAGCAAAAAACTTTGATGCACTGATCGAGCTCTTGCGCGACTATCCCGAACAGATCATGTTCTGCAGTGACGATAAACATCCCGATAGTTTGCTGGAGGGACATATCAACCAGCTCTGTGCCCGAGCCATTGCAAAAGAAATTCCGCTTTTCCATGTATTACGGGCCGCCTGTATCAATCCCGCTGTACATTATTCCATGCGTGCTGGGCAATTACGTGAAGGTGATCCCGCCGATCTCATTGTAGTGCAGGATCTTTCGCAGTTTGAGGTAACAGAAACTTATATCGACGGACAAATCGTCTTTTCAAACGGAGTCACGCACATCGATCCGGCACCAGTCAACCCCATCAACCAATTCAATACAACCCCGATACGGGAATCAGATCTTATAACAAACGCTGATCATCCCTTATCAACCTACCCGGTGATCGGGGCGCTGGACGGACAACTGATAACAGAACCTATTCTTGAACAGCCAACGATCCTGAACGGCCAGCTGGTATCTGACACAGCAAGAGATATTTTGAAGATCGTGGTAGTGAATCGATATCACACCGCACCGCCTGCAATTGCCTTCATTAAAAATTTCGGGCTCACCCGAGGCGCCCTGGCGTCGTCGGTTGCACATGATAGTCATAATATCGTAGCGGTTGGCTGCGACGATGAATCGATCTGCCGGGCAGTGAATGCAGTAATCGAAAACGATGGTGGGCTCAGTGCCGTGAATGAAGGGCACGATCATATTCTCGCCCTGCCGGTTGCGGGGTTGATGAGTGCCTCCGACGGATTTGAGATTGCCAAACAATACACGCAACTCGATCGATTTGTCAAAGATGAACTTGGCTCCGGATTACGGGCGCCATTCATGACTTTATCATTTATGGCCCTACTGGTGATCCCACATGTGAAACTGAGTGATAAGGGACTTTTCGATGGTGACCGATTCAAATTTTTCTGATCAGGCCTCCTGACCCATCCAAAGCGCTCCACCAACACTGGGAGCTGATGCACCCGTTACAGATGCGATCACGGTGTTTTCCTGACGCCAGCGAAGCACGCCGATGAAAGCCATGATCAGCGCTTCCTTGAATTGCACCAGTTCTGCTTCCGGAACGAAGGGCGTGATACCGATGGGATGCAAATGATGGCGCATGCGTTCGATCAGAAATTCATTAAAAGCACCACCACCGGTGACCATCATCTCACCAGGCTCTACGGAACGCTTACTCATGGCAAATGCATGATGCAACTGTATGGCGATATGTTCGACATAGGTACAAAGCAAGTCGGGTATGCTGGTATTGCTTTGAAGTAACAAGGGCAATATGATATCGGTTCCTAATTGATTGGGAAGTGATTTAGGACCGGTTCGATGGTAATATTCCAATGCATTGAGTTGATCCAGCAGCTCCGGGCAGATCGATCCTGTTCGCGCGATGGCACCGCCTTCATCCATCGAGTGCCCCATTTGTTCGGCGAGGGCGTTGAGTACGCGGTTCGCGGGACAAACATCGAATGCCAGATATGGATCCGATGCTATGGAGACATTGGCTATGCCGCCGATGTTCAGAAAATACGGATGGCCCTGAAAAAGTAACCGTTCACCGATGGGAACGATGGGTGCACCTTGTCCGCCCAACGCCACATCCATGGAGCGGAGATCAGATACGACAGGTAGTCTGGTAGCAGCGGCCAGTGCGGCACCGTCTCCCAATTGAGCCGTGAGCTTGGAGGCGGGTGTATGAAAAGTAGTATGGCCGTGAGAAGCGATCAACCCCACTCGATAGGCCAATCCTTTTTCATCGATGAAACGATTCACTAATGCACCGAGGTGATGTCCATAGTCTACATGCAGCTGCAGATAATCGCTGGCCCGAAGCTCGGTCGCCCGGCTCAACAGCTCTTTCCAGGATGCCGTGTATGGATAACAGTCGGCGGCCTCGATCTTATAATGCCAATTGGGACCGTCTGATTGAAATTCAACCAAGGCCAAATCCAGTCCGTCCAGCGAACTGCCGCTCATCAGTCCCAACACTCGATACATCATGGCATTTTCAATTAGATTTGTCAAAATTAGTGTATCCATCATGGTCATCAACCTCAGTCAGCAGCATTCGCTCGTCAGTAATTGGGTCGCCGAGTTGCGAGATGTCAACGTGCAATCGGACCGAATGCGTTTTCGGCGCAACCTGGAGCGGATCGCTGAAGCCACCGCTTACGAGATCAGCAAGAAGCTGCCGGCCAAACAAGTGGAAGTGACCACCCCATTGGGTACCGCTACCCATTGGATGCTCGAAAGTCAGCCCGTATTGGGTACCATTCTTCGCGCGGGATTACCCATGCATCAGGGGTTGTTGAATTATTTCGACAAAGCCGACAATGCTTTTGTATCCGCCTATCGTAAACATCACCCGGACGGCAGTTTTGAGATCCGGATGGAATATCTCTCTTGCCCCACCTTGGAGGGCAGAGTACTGATCTTGGCCGATCCTATGCTGGCAACAGGTGCATCGCTGGCCAAAACCATTCAATTCCTTCGCGAGGAAGGAAAGCCGAGTCAGGTTCATATTGTCACCGCCATCGCCTGCCAGGTAGGTATCGAAGGGGTGTTAAGAGAAGATCCAACAGCCACGATTTGGTGCGGTGATATCGATGAGGAACTCACCGCCAAGAGTTATATCGTACCCGGACTGGGTGATGCCGGAGATCTGGCTTTCGGTGAGAAGAAACAACAATAAGGTTGAAGGGTGAAAGGTGAGAGGTGAAAGGTGAAAATTCAACCTTCATCTTTCACCTTTCAACATATTCGCAGTTTTCCGTAATTTGCCTATTCCCTCAACCCTTTCGGGCAATTTCGGTTGCCCGTTTTCGTTAAAGAGGGACCATAAACCGATGAAGAGGATTTTTACCATTGCATTTGTACTGATAATTTCCCTGCCATCCGCATGGGCACAGGATCCCAATTTCTCACAATTTTTTGCGTCTCCGATGACCTTGAATCCGGCATTGACCGGAAAATTCGATGGCGTCTTTCGGGCAGCCGGCAATTACCGAAACCAATGGCCGACGATCAATAACGCCTTTGTTACCAAGACTGTTTCTGTCGATTTCTCGGCCATGAAGAATAAACTTGCCGATATCGATAACATGGGGATCGGTGTACTGGGACTAACCGACCGTGCAGGAGATGGCGTGCTGGTCACGAATTATGCAGGACTCTCATTCGCTTACCACAAAGGATTGGATGAGGATGGAAAACATCAGATAGGAGCCGGGTTTCAGGGCATTTATATCAATAAACGACTGGATGTTTCCAAAGTAGATTTTGAAGATGAACTGACTCCGCTCGGTTTTACCGGCGTGACGAGTGAGATCTTCTCGAGCAATCAGATCAGTCTGGGTTACTTCGATCTCAATGCAGGAATATTATACACCGGCAGCACAGATGGAAGAAACAGTTTCTATCTGGGTGCATCTATGTACCATATCAACCGGCCGAAAGAAACATTTCAGGGCGGACAGTATCTGCTGAATGCGCGTACAACGATTCAAGCCGGTGGTAAGATTCCGCTCGGACAATACAACTATTTGCACCTGTCTGCCATACACAGTATGCAGGCAAAAGCCAGTAACACCGTCGGCGGTATGGCTTTCTCATACAATGTGAACCAAAATGAAGACGATCCCGTCAATGTCTTTTTGGGCGCTTGGTATCGCATGAAAGATGCCGCGATCCCTTATTTCGGATTGGAATTCAAAGGCCTTCAATTAGGTGCCTCCTACGATGTGAACACCTCTGCCCTCAAGCCTGCCTCCAATACTCGTGGCGGCGTAGAGATCTCGTTGGTCTACATTCAACGCCCTTCCGATCCAAATGCCAAGAAACTGAACTGTCCACGTTTCTGATCTACCGTAAGACTAGCGGTAGCAGAAACCAACTGAAGAGCGTGATCAGTATGATCGAAACGATGTTCATTACGCCTCCTACCAGCAACATGTGACGTAACCGAAGTTGTCCGCTCGCAAATACGATCGCATTCGGTGGCGTACCCATCGGCAACATTCCGGCACAACTCGCTGCCAACGTCATCGGTATACCCAGCAAGAGCGGATCCATCTGAAGTGCAGTTGCAAGGGCCGTGACAACCGGTGCAAAGACGATCACCTGCGCCACATTACTCATAACCTCGCTGATAAAAAGTGAAATTGTTGTGATGATCAGCACCAACCAAAATCCACCGGTCGCGTAAGCCGCCAACCATGACCCCAAGGCCGCGATCAATCCCGCCTTTTCTAATGCGCCGGCCAGCGCCAGTCCGCCCCCGAAGAGAAAAAGTATCCCCCAAGCAAGTTTCTCGGTGTCGGACCATTCCAATAAATGTTGATCGGGCTGTTGATCGGTTGCCTTGTCGGATGGATGAACAGGACATACAAACAGCATGAATCCGCCTAACAAGGCTATGATGGTGTCGTCCAGGGTGAACCAAGACTGCCACTGGTTGATCAAAACACGACCCATCCAGAGCAATACTGTGATTCCAAAAATCCAAAGCACTCGTTTTTGTGAACCGGTCATCTGCCCCAACGCCCGCCACTCCTCCTCGATCACGGCATCCATCACCTGACTGGAGCGGATCCGGTTCGGATACAGCCACTTGACCATCACTACATACAAAGCCAGCACCAGCAACAATCCTAATGGTAAACAAAGCAGCATCCAGTTCATGAATCCGATCTGTATCGACGGGATCTCTTTCTCTATATAGGCAACATACGCAACATTGGGAGGCGTACCGATGATCGTACCGATACCACCCAGATTAGAAGCATACGCAATAGCAAGCATCAGCGCGATGGAAAAATTCCCGAGATCACCCCCGAGCCTCTCTTTCTGCTTAAGCACTTGTATCACGGAGAGTGCAATAGGGAACATCATCATGGTGGTGGCAGTATTGCTGAGCCAGAGACTGATAAATGATGTAGACAGGATAAAGCCCAGTATGATCCGATCACCACTGGATCCGGTCATCCGTATAATGCCCAACGCAATGCGCCGATGCAATTCCCATTTTTCGATCGCTCTGCCTAACAGAAACCCACCCAAAAAAAGAAAAATGACCGGGTTAGCATATGCCTTTGATACTTCCTCGATCGGTTGGATCTTCAGCAACGGAAAAAGAAAAAGTGGTATCAATGCAACCACGGGCATCGACAAGGCTTCCGTCACCCAAAGTACGATCATGGTGATCGCCACAGACAGAATCATCGAAGAAGATCGACCCAATTGCAACGGATCGATAAAATAGAAAAGCAGCCCCAGTACAGCCGCCAAAATAATACGGGCGCCTCGTGATTTCAATATATCAAATTGCATCAGGTGAAGTTATCTGTTCCAGCTCTCTTCCACAACTTCAAGCCCACCTCCCTCGTCATGTTTTCTCAACTTTCATCCCTCATCTCTTATCCTTCACCTTTCATCCTTCAACCTTCACCCTCTTCTCCCTTCATCTAAATCCGTATATTTACTGACACCATGCTGCAAGAATTCATTGTTGTTGGACGGTCTTGGAAACAAGCGCGTTTGTTCACACGCGAACACCGGCTGTTGAAAGAAATGATCATTCCTGGAGTGGTTTATGCCCTCTTATTTCTGGTTGGAATGAATTTCTTTTTCAAATCGGCCAATGCCGTATCGGAATGGATCGGGGGAACTCTCGGACTGGCAGAGTGGCTACAACAAGAAAGAAGTGAGTGGTTAAGCTTTCTGTTCGTGATGAACGGAATGATGCTCCAATTGCTATTGGTGCTGATCTATTTTTCCTGGTTCAAATACCTGATCCTGATCATCGGATCACCCCTGTTCACTTATGTCAGTGAAAAAACCGAAGTATTGGTGGATGGGCAGGAACATCGGTTTCAGTGGAAAGACGTTCGCGCAGATGCGGTGCGAGGTGTCGGCCTAGCGCTGCGCAATGCTGGATGGCAAACAGTTTACCTGGCTGCACTAGTGATCATAACCCTGATACCGGTTGTAGGGTGGATCACACCCCTGATCGCCTTGGGATTGGAGTGTTATTATTTCGGGATGTCGATGCTCGACTACTCCTTGGCAAGAGTTGGCTATGATCGGTCACAAAGTTTTCGTTTTGTACAGGCGCATAAAGGATTGGCCATCGGAACCGGCTTTGTGTTTCTGGCCATGCATGTATTACTTCCCTTCGCACCGGTGTATGCAATCATCTCCGCTACACTCAGCATTCAATCGATCAAGCGTACGGCATGAGTGATACCGCTGTTGTATACCTGATCCCTACGTGGATCGATGAATCGGCTCCGCAGACTCTACCTGCTTATATTCTGGAGATCGTTCAGCAATGCCAGGATCTGTTTGTCGAAAATGAACGAACGACCCGTCGCTTTCTAAAGTCTTTACGTAAAGAGATCGTCATCGATTCATTCAACTGGTATCGTATGGATGAGGAGGGTGTTGAAACAACATTTCGCCAGTCGATCCGATCGAAGCGGGTTATCGGTATCATCAGCGAAGCGGGTTGTCCGGGCATCGCCGATCCCGGCCAGGCCTTGGTTGCTATCGCACAGGAGATGCAGGTGCTTGTCCGACCCTTGGTTGGTCCCAGTTCCATTTTACTAGCGCTGATGGGAAGTGGAATGAACGGACAGTCTTTCACCTTTCACGGTTATCTGCCCATCGATGCCAGTGCTCGGAATCAGGCGATCCGAGCGCTGGAGCAGGACTCCTTGAAACATCAACGAACCCAGCTGTTCATCGAAACCCCCTACCGGAATAATGCCCTGCTACAGGCATTGCTTCAACTGCTGCAACCCGGCACCCGGCTATGCATCGCCGCAGACATCACGGCTCCCACGCAGTTCATACAGACAAAAACCGTTTCGGACTGGAAAAAGCAGCAACCCGACCTGCATAAACGCCCCGTGCTGTTTCTGATTCAGGCCTGACACGAACAAGTGTGAGCAAACGCAAAAAAACAAGGGCGATTCCGTTGTAATTCTTTTTACTTTTGTCCCCCTGAATTAAACTCGGTGACCAACCTGCTCACCCATACCAAACAAGTGGCCTTTCATCGGTCCATCACCAGCGGTGTTTATTCCGTTGGGTTTGATGTATTTATGTTCAGTCGTCCCCGACGAACCCGTAGATGCTGACAGGACGAACCCCTCACCCTGGTCCCTGTCAGTGAACATCCCCCGAGTATTTATTTGGACTGGTGAACCTCCCTCAATTTTTTTAAGACATTGAATTCTACCGACCTCATCATTCGGATCGCCGAGCCGACCGATAAAAAATTCGCCACCACGATCACCGACGAGATGGCCGCCTCTGCCGCTGCGCGGGGTACAGGCATCGCCAAACGTAGTCCAGACTACATACAAACCAAAATCGATGAAGGCAAGGCCGTGATCGCACTCACAACTCAAGGAGAGTGGGTTGGTTTTTGCTACATAGAAACCTGGGGCCATGGTGAATACGTGGCGAACAGCGGATTGATCGTCTCTCCTGCCTACCGAAAAAGCGGCGTAGCCAAAGCGATCAAGAAACGAATCTTTGAACTCTCCCGGGAAAAATATCCGCATGCCAAGATATTCGGCCTCACAACCGGTTTAGCCGTGATGAAGATCAACAGCGAACTCGGCTATGAGCCGGTAACCTATTCGGAGCTTACACAGGATGAAGCATTCTGGGCCGGATGTAAAAGCTGCGTCAACTATGAGATCCTGATGAGCAAGGACAGAAAGAACTGCATGTGTACCGCCATGCTCTATGATCCAACCGATCACTATGAACCGGCCGAAACCAAACAATTCTTCGAAGAAAATAAAACGGTTTTTGAACGATTGCTTCGATTCAAGCAATGGAAACTGCTACGACCGATCCTCAAATCTTTCAAAGAAAAAAATTCACCTGCCAAACCATGAGCAAAAAGATCGTTCTCGGATTCAGTGGTGGACTAGACACTTCCTATTGCGTCAAATATTTACGCGATGACCTAGGCTATGAAGTACATAGTATTCTAGTAAATACCGGTGGGTTTTCCGATGAAGAATTGCAGCAGATAGAAGCACATGCCCATACACTCGGAGTAGCCTCCCATAAAACACTGAACGCGATACGACCCTACTACGACCGAATCCTTCGCTACCTGATCTATGGAAATGTATTAAAGAACAATACCTATCCTCTTTCCGTTTCTGCTGAACGACTCATTCAGGCGCTAGGCATTGCGGATCATGTGAAGGAACTGAATGCCGACGCCGTTGCACATGGCAGCACAGGCGCCGGAAACGATCAGGTACGATTCGATATGATCTTTCATATCCAGATCCCGGGCGTACCCATTCTCACGCCCATCCGCGATCAACAACTCAGCCGCGAAGCAGAGATCGAATACCTGAAAGCAAAAGGCGTGCAGATGAATTTTTCTAAAGCAGCCTATTCTATCAACAAAGGACTCTGGGGTACGAGCGTTGGGGGAAAAGAAACACTTTCGTCAAATGGCATGCTTCCTGAGGAAGCCTGGCCCACTCCTGTATCAAAGACCGGAACGGAAGCGATACGATTGGATTTTGAAAAAGGCGAACTGATCGCCGTCAACGAAAATCGCTTCGAACACCCCAGCCAAGCCATCCAATTCTTGCAAACACTGGCCGGACCATACGGCATCGGCCGAGACATCCACGTAGGAGATACCATCATCGGCATAAAAGGCCGAGTCGGGTTTGAAGCTGCGGCCCCAATGATCATCCTGAAAGCACATCATGCACTGGAAAAACATGTGCTCACCAAATGGCAACTGCAATGGAAAGATCAGTTGGCCTTGTTCTATGGCAATTGGCTGCATGAGGGACAGATCCTCGACCCTGTCATGCGGGATATAGAAGCTTTCTTATCCCATTCCCAGGAACAAGTGAGCGGATCCGTTTTTGTACAACTGAATCCTTATCGTTTTCAAGTAACCGGCATTGAAAGCCTATACGACCTGATGAACAGCCGATTCGGGAAATACGGGGAGATGAATGCAGGCTTTACCGGAAACGATGTACGCGGCTTCAGTCGGATCGCCGGTCAACAGACTATTATCCATGAATCTGTCAAACGCTCCGTCGATGAAGAAAATTAACGTTGGCATACTCGGTGCTGCCGGCTACACCGGCGGCGAATTGATCCGCCTGCTGATCAATCACCCGAACGCAGCTATCACTTTTGCACATAGTCGCAGCCAGTCCGGAAAACCACTGCAATCGGTTCACGCCGATCTGATCGGCGAACCAGAGATGAACTTCACCGATTCATTTTCACTTGATTCGATCGATGTCCTCTTTCTCTGCCTAGGGCATGGCGAGTCACGCACATTCCTGGAGTGTACAAAACTCCCCGACACGTTACGCATCATCGATCTGACCACCGACTTTCGTCATCACGCATCAAATCAATTCCAGTCCGAGACATTCGTATATGGATTACCGGAACTGAATCGAGACCGAATCAAAAATGCGCGCTTCGTCGCCAATCCCGGTTGCTTCGCTACCGCCATCCAACTCGGATTATTACCACTGGCAAAAGCGGGCAAACTTTCATCGATTCACACCACGGGCATCACCGGCAGTACAGGAGCCGGACAAAGTCTAAGCGCCTCCACCCATTTCAGTTGGCGATCCAATAACATTCAGGCCTATAAAACACTGGAGCATCAACACGGACAAGAGATCAGAGAATCCTTACTTCAACTCTCCGGACAAGAATCACTCGAACTGAACTTCGTTCCCTGGCGTGGTGATTTCACCAGAGGTATTTTCATCAGCTCAACGATCGATTGTGATCTGTCCGCCGAAACATTGAACAACCTATACCTTGATCACTACAACACGCATCCCTTTACGCATGTTTCCAGTGAGCCGATCTTTTTGAAACAAGTGGTCAACACCAACAAAGCTTTGGTACAGCTGGAAAAGGTGGGAAGCAAGTTGGTGGTGCACACGGTGATCGATAATCTGCTGAAAGGCGCCAGCGGTCAGGCTGTACAAAACATGAACCTGCTGTTTGGACTGCCTGAAACAAGCGGACTTCAACTAAAAGCCAGTTATTTCTGATCATGAAACTATTTGACGTATACCCGCTCCAACCCATTACCATCGAACGTGCTTCGGGTAGCTCTGTTTGGGATGAGAAAGGACAAGAATACCTGGACCTTTATGGAGGACATGCCGTAATCAGTATCGGGCATGGCCATTCGCATTGGACTAAGCGAATCGAAGAACAACTCCACAAAATCTCTTTTTATTCTAACTCGATACAGATTCCGCTTCAGGTGGACCTGGCCGAGAAACTAGGTCGAGTAAGTGGAAAGAACAATTATCAACTGTTTCTATGCAACAGCGGCGCCGAAGCGAATGAGAATGCGCTGAAGCTTGCCAGTTTTCATACCGGTCGAAAACAGATCATCGCTTTCAAGGGCGCTTTTCATGGTCGAACCTCGCTTGCCGTCTCCGCGACTGATAATAAAAACTACATCGCTCCCGTAAATGAAACAGAGAATGTGACTTTTCTTCCATTCAATGATATCGGAGCACTGGAAGATCATTTCAAAAAGGATGGCGACAAGATCGCGGCGGTGATCGTGGAGGGCATACAGGGTGTTGGTGGCATTCGCGTTGCCTCCAATGAATTCCTTCAATCGATCCGAAGCTGTTGTGATCAATATGGAGCCGTATATATTGCCGACAGTGTTCAGTGCGGATACGGACGAAGCGGAAAATTCTATAGCCATGATCACTCCGGTGTAGATGCTGATATTTATACGATGGCCAAAGGCATGGGTAATGGATTTCCCATTGCCGGCATTTCGATCGCACCGCATATCAAACCCAAACATTTTCAACTCGGCACCACTTTCGGTGGAAACCACCTTGCTTGTGCGGCCGCCCTGGCAGTACTCGAAGTGATCGAGTCAGAGAAACTCATCGAAAACGCTGCCCATCTAGGAGACCATTTGCAAACTTCGATACGAGCCATTCCTGAACTGAGTGATGTTCGTGGATACGGGCTGATGATCGGATTCGATTATACTGAAACGATTTCAACCCTACGCCAGCACCTGCTATTCCAAAAACACATATTCACCGGAGAAGCAAAACCCCGAGTGGTTCGGCTACTTCCTTCACTCGCCCTGAGCCGTAGTAATGCGGACCGATTTCTTCAGGATCTCCGCGACTCGATTCAAGAAATTCAATCCGCCTCATGAAAAATTTCATATCCGTACACGACGTATCCGATCTGAATGGTCTTGTAAAAAAGGCCTTGCAGTACAAGGCAGCCCCTCTTTCCGACCAATCTCTCGGGAAAGGGAAGCGTATCGGACTGCTGTTTCTCAATCCCAGTTTGCGTACACGCCTCAGCACGCAAGTAGCTGCCCAGAACCTCGGCATGGAAGCGATCGTATTCAACGTAGGTCAAGAAGGATGGGCACTGGAGTTCGAAGAAGAAGCGATCATGAGCGGGAACACGGTTGAGCACATAAAAGACGCCGCCCCTGTGCTCAGTTTATACTTTGATGTGCTGGCGATCCGCACGTTCCCCTCATTGAAAAACAGAGAAGATGACTACAGTGAGCTGTTCATCAATCAACTTATCAAGTATGCCGGAATCCCGGTTGTAAGTCTTGAAAGCGCCACGCTGCATCCCTTACAAAGTTTTGCAGATCTGATCACCATTCAAGAAACCTGGAAAGAGATAAAAAAACCAAAGGTGGTGTTAACCTGGGCCCCACATGTAAAACCACTCCCTCAATGTGTGGCCAACAGTTTCTCACAATGGATGACCCATTGGGGCAGATGTGATTTTACCATTGTTCATCCCGAAGGCTACGAATTGGCGGAAACCTTTACAAAAGGGGCCACGATCCTACATGATCAAAAAACAGCGCTTCAAGATGCCGATTATGTTTATGTAAAGAACTGGAGCACCTACAACGACTATGGCAAGATCTATGAAAGTGACCCGAGTTGGATGTTGACGAATAAGCATCTTCTGACCACCCATAATGCAAAGGTCATGCATTGCTTGCCGGTTCGCAGAAACGTGGAGTTGAGTGATGAAATACTTGACGGATCAAATAGTCTTGTCACGCAACAAGCGGGCAACCGCGTCTGGGCTGCACAAGCCGTTTTAGCTGATATTATTAAAAACGCATGAACGAACTACTGATCATAAAGATCGGCGGACAAGTGATCGATGATCCGCAAACGCTGGATCGATTTCTGAAGGAATTAGCAGGGATCGAGACCCCCTGCATACTCATACACGGAGGAGGTAAACTCGCTACCCGCCTGTGCGAACGCCTGGGGATCGAAGCGAAAATGATAGAAGGCCGACGGATCACCGATGCTGCAACCTTGGAGATTGTAACCATGGTTTATGGCGGACTGATCAACAAACAGATTGTTGCCGCCTTACAGGCATGCGGAAAAAATGCGATTGGCCTTACGGGAGCAGATGGCGACCTGATCCGCTCGAAAAAAAGGGTGCACGCTACGATCGATTACGGATTCGTAGGGGATATAACCCAGGTAAATACAGATGCATTCGAAAAAATTATCGGGCACGGACAGATACCGGTGATCGCTCCGTTGACACATGATGGAAATGGTCAGATTCTGAATACTAATGCCGACACGATGGCACAATCCATCGCTGTAGCCTTAAGTCGCACATTTCAGACATCGCTCGTTTTCGGATTTGAGAAAGCCGGTGTGCTTCGTGACCGATCAGATGAATCAAGTGTGATTTCACGCATCAATCGATCCGAATACAAGACCTTGAAAGAGAACGGCACGGTCAATGAAGGGATGATCCCCAAGCTAGACAATGCCTTTCAAGCCATCGATGCAGGCGTGAACCGGGTTGTGATTGGAAAAGCGGACCGATTGTCCGAACTTTTGAACGGAAACAGCGGAACTATCTTGTCAAATGAATGAGCCTCTCAACATATTAAATGATAAAGCGATCGACCTGCTTCGATCCCTGATCAAAATTCCTTCCTTCAGCCGGGAAGAATCGGTCACCGCTGATCGCATCGCTGCCTTTTTACAGGAAAACGGAATCCCCTCGGAGCGGATCGTAAATAATGTGATCGCCCGAAATAAGGAGTTTGATATTCGTAAACCGACGGTGTTGCTGAATTCTCATCATGATACTGTCAAGCCCAATGCTCAGTACACACGTGATCCATTCTCGCCCGACATAGAAGACGGAAAACTATACGGACTCGGCAGTAACGATGCAGGAGGCTGCCTGGTTTCGCTGATCGTAACATTTTTACATTACTATCCGAAAACCGATCTCCCCTACAATGTGATGCTGGCAACGACAGCGGAAGAAGAGATCTCCGGACCGGGAGGCGTGGAGTTGATCTTACCGCATTTGCCGAACATCGATTGCGCCATCGTGGGTGAGCCCACTAAATTGGATCTGGCCGTGGCAGAAAGAGGACTAATGGTACTGGATTGTGCGGCCGTGGGTCAAGCAGGACATGCTGCTCGAAATGAGGGCATCAATGCTCTGGAGAAAGCTCTGGATGATATTCAATGGATACGCTCCCATCGTTTCGAACGCGTCTCTGATTTTCTCGGCGCTTGTAAAATGACAGTTACGGTCATTGAAACAGCCAATAAAGCACATAACATCATTCCCGCCGAATGTAAGTTCGTCGTTGATGTACGGGTCAATGAATTGTACTCTTTTGAAGAGGTATTAGAAGAGATCCGTTCGAATATCGGTGCCACCATTACGCCCCGAAGTTTTCGTTTGCGTTCCACCTCTATATCTACGGACCATCCCCTGGTGCAGGGTGGTATCAAGATGGGCCGCAAGCCTTATGGATCTCCGACCACCTCGGATAAAGCACTGATGCCATTTCCTGCATTGAAGTCCGGTCCGGGTGATTCGGCTCGCAGTCACTCCGCGGATGAATTTATTTATGTGGAAGAGATCCGAAGCGGTATCGAGCACTATATCAAACTCATTGAAAACCTTCAGCAATCCCGATCATGAAACTTTGGCAAAAGGATACAAATAGTCAACCGGCCGTACATGCGTTCACCGCCGGGAAGGATCGTCAGCTGGACAGTTATTTGGCCGCACACGATGTGATCGGATCGCTGGCACATATTCAGATGCTGCATCGGATCGGAATATTGACAAGGGAAGAATGGCAGTTGCTCCGGGACGCACTCCGAAAGATCCATACTGATGTAACAGCCGGTTCATTCACCCTCTCCGAGGATGTGGAGGATATACACTCACAGGTAGAATGGCTGTTGACTGAAAAGCTGGGGGACATGGGAAAGAAGATCCATGCCGCCCGTAGTCGGAATGATCAGGTGTTACTGGATATTCGGTTATTTCTGCGCGCTGAACTGGAATCGCTCGTAAATGAGATCGATACCCTGTTCAAATTACTGCAGGAGAAAAGCGAAATGCATAAAAATGATCTGTTACCTGGCTATACCCACCTGCAATTAGCGATGCCATCCTCATTCGGACTTTGGTTCGGTGCTTATGCGGAAAGTCTGTCTGATGACCTGATCACACTGGAGGCCGCCTATCGGGTAGTCAATAAAAATCCATTGGGTTCAGCTGCCGGTTATGGGTCTTCCTTTCCGATCGACCGGACTTATACAACCGAGTTACTCGGATTTGATTCGATGAACTACAACGTCGTTTATGCACAAATGGGAAGAGGTCGAAGCGAACGGATCGTAGCGCAGGCGATGGCCAATGTGGCTGATACGGTGGGCCGATTGAGTATGGATGTATGTCTTTACCTGAATCCGCAATTTTGGTTTCTCTCCTTTCCGGATGAACTCACCACCGGCAGCTCTATCATGCCTCACAAAAAAAACCCGGATGTATTTGAACTGACCCGGGCCCGTTGCAACAGGCTCAAATCCCTTCCGAATGAAATACAGCTGATCACCGCTAACCTGCCATCCGGCTATCACCGTGATCTGCAATTACTAAAGGAAAATCTATTCCCCGCCTTGGGCGAATTGCGGGATTGCATACAAATGACAACCTTTATGCTCCAACAGGTATCGGTGAAAAAAGATATTCTAGAGGATAAAAAATTCGATTACCTCTTCAGTGTTGAAGCGGTGAACCGGCTCGTACAAACCGGCATTCCGTTCCGCGATGCCTACAAACAGGTCGGTCGAGCGATCGAAGCCGGTGAATTCACACCTGAGCGAGCATTGAATCACACGCATGAAGGAAGCATGGGACACCTATGTAATTCAGAAATCGCTGCACAATATCAGTCGACCCGTGACCGCTTCCCTTTTCAGCAGATCGGGGAGCAGATCGTACGCTTGCTGACAGGTGAATAGTCTTCTGTACCTTTAAACTACATGAAAGCAATACTGTCGCTACTACTCCTCAGCTTATTCAGCTATTTACTGAATGCACAAACGCCCGGTGAAGAATTTTCGATCGAGTGCCGCGAAAAATGTGTGCTGCCCCACCTGAATAGCAGCCGCATCAATTATTATCAGTATCCTTCCATGAACAAATACGACATCAAGTATTTGAAATTGGATATCAGTGTAGAGGCCAATAACCGTAACATCAGCGGGTCAGCTCTTACTCGATCTACGGTGCGTCAAACACTCGATACGTTCATTTGTGAGTTGAAAGGAAATATGACGGTAGATTCTGCGTTCATCAACGGGGTAAAGATCACCACCTTCGCACAATCGAACGACCACGTATTTGTTCCGATCTCTCCGGCTCTATCACCCAGTAGCGGAGTCGAGGCATTGTTTTACTACCGCGGCACAGCGGGATCTGCCGGTGTATTTGCCGGCACATCTACCAGCACCGGATTATCCTATACGGCTACGCTCTCAGAAAGCTATCAAGCACGGGAGTGGTTTCCGATCAAGCAATTATTGAATGACAAGATCGATTCAGCAGAGATCTGGGTGACAACCTCTGCTGTGAATCGGGTCGGTGCCAACGGCTTGTTAACAGAAACAATCACCTTACCCAATAGCAAAAAACAATATCGCTGGAAGACTCGCTATCCACAGAATTATTATCTGCCCAGCATAGCCGTCGGCAACTATCAGGAGTACTTGAATTATGCCAAGCCCGCCGCAATGGCGCCGGACTCTATCTTGATCCAGCACTACATTGCAGATAACGCTGCATATTTAGCCTCAAACAAACCAAATCTGGACAAGACACCTCCTTTCGTTGAGAAGATGAGTGAGCTGTTCGGATTGTATCCATTCAAGAATGAAAAATACGGACATGCGCAGGCTAATATCGGCGGAGGGATGGAACACCAGACGATGAGTACCATGGCTAATTTCGGAACAGGATTGATCGCCCACGAACTTGGACATCAATGGTTCGGCGACAATGTTACCTGCGCCAGCTGGAATGACATCTGGATCAATGAGGGATTCGCAACATACTCTGAGTACCTGATGATCGAAAAATTACCGGCTCTCTTTACTACCACACCGGCCGGCTATATGACAACTGTTCATAACAATGTCATGAGTGTGGCAAACGGATCGGTATACGTACCGAATAGCAGCCTCTTTGACGAGAACCGGATCTTCAGCAGTCGACTCTCGTATAACAAAGGCGCTGCGATCATTCACAATCTTCGTTTTGAGTTGCAGAATGACAATCAGTTCTTTCAGATCCTACAACAATTTCAGAACCAGTACAAAAACAATTTTGCCAGTGCTACGGATTTCCAAAATGTGGCACAAGCGATCTCCGGAAAGAATCTGAGCGACTTTTTCAATCAGTGGTATTACGGTGAAGGGTATCCGACATTCAACGTTGATTATTCCAAACAGGGCGACAGTTTAGTGCTCTTTGTCAACCAAACTGTCAGTGCCGGTTCGGTGACGCCCTTCTTTAAAGGATTGTACGAATTCACGTTCCAAACTTCCAGTGGTGATACCACCGTATTGGTGAATCAGCAATTCAATAACCAAACATTCAAGTTTCGAAGCAACCGCACCCCAACGGGCATTGTGGTTGACCCGAACAATTGGGTGATCAATAAAATCGGTTCGATCACCACGGCTCTCCCAAACCAGGTAGACCGCAGCTCTGAAGTAGTGTTAAGTCCGAATCCCGGCATAGGCCCCTATCGATTGCAATATCCCCCGCGTCTGTTCAATATGCTGGAGATCTACGATGCAAACGGACGGTTCATCCGCTCCCAAACGATCGGCCAACTTCAAACACTGAGTACGATCGAATCAATTCCTTCGAGCGGATCCTATTTCATTCGACTCAGCGGTAAGGGACAAATGGCAACGAAGAAGCTGATCGGAATTCGATAAATTTTGAACAATTGTATAGCGCCTATTTTCTATAGGAAACATGTTCGATCCATGAATAATCGGATAGTGTGGGGTCGACTGCAATCACTCGATCATTCGCTTTATTCGACAATATGACAAAATCATGATCCTTCAAGAAAGGAGAAGAAAAAAACTTATGGATATCGACAGTCAGAATATGCAATTTGCCTTGGTGTGTTTCCACTTTCCAATTTTCATTCAGCTTGTTTACTTGCAGTAAATAGCTGCAAGTGGCAGCAAAAAAGTTAGCATAACCTACACAATGGGCATTTTTTGAAAAAATCAATCGGTTGGGATCGTTTTGGGTATGTGAAGTTGCATAGGATAAGTGATCGGTAGTTGTCTCTATTGCTACTTCCACAACGTCTTCAATTGACTTTATCTTAGTTTCGGAACTACTTGAATCGATAAACTTAGCTAAGGCAGGCTTCACCGGATATCTGCCCGACCGTAGGCCTACTGAGTGATATGAAACAAGGTTTCGATACAAAAATCCCTGAAACAGGATCACGAATGCCAAGATGGCGAAACCTATGATCAAAATACGCTTCATAGATTACAAGCCATATTTATCTACCAGCAAGATCAACGCAGCCATATTCACAGCACCCAGTTCGAGCTCACGTTTATTAACTGCTTCAAACGTGTCGTTGCGCGCGTGGTGATAATCGAAATAGCGTTGAGAATCGGGTTGTAGTCCGGCTACAGGTGTTTGGAAGGTTCGGTTCAGCGGACCGATATCGGCGCCCCCACCCCCTTTTACAAATTCACTGCAACCGTAAGGTGCGATCAGCGAACGCCAACTGCTTACTTTCTCGAACTGTGCATCACTAATGGTGAATCCGAAGGCACGGGGCGTGAATCCACCTGCATCTGACTCGAGTGCAAAAATGTGTTTCTCTCCTTTTGCTTTTGCTTCCTCTGCATATTTATTTCCACCACGCAAGCCGTTTTCTTCATTGGCGAACAACACAAATCGAATGGTACGCTTCGGCTTATAGCCGATGGCCTTGAATGCGCGGAGGATCTCGATGGTTTGCACACATCCGGCTCCATCATCGTGTGCGCCTTCACAATTATCCCAGCTGTCGAGATGTCCGCCGACAGTGATGATCTCTTCCGGGAACTCGGTGCCTTTCAGTTCACCGATGATATTATGTCCCATTACATCCGGGAGAAAATAACCGTAGGTTTTTAGAGATACAGTGGTTTTGTTGCTGACAAGATGTTGCGCCAACCAGTCCGCATCTTTGAGTCCGATCGCCACCGCCGGGATTTTCGCGTAGGCCGAATCGTATCGAGTAGAACCGGTATGCGGGTGGTTGTCGGTACTGTGGCTCAAGCTTCTCACGATGACGCCGACGGCACCATATTTAGCGGCGCGGGATGGTCCTTGTGCACGATACTTATTCGCATCGCTGTACGCTTCGAAGGTGCGTACCATCGAATTATTGAATGCATAATTATAAAATACGATCTTACCCTTGACCTGATCCTTCTTGGCTTCCAGTTCATCGAAAGAGTTGACCAACACTACATCAGCCGTTACACCCTCCTTACCGGCACCAATGCTGTTACCGAGTGCCACCACATCTAATGGACGTTTTCCTGTCTTTAGGATCACGGACGCCTCATCTATTCCGCCACGCACCCAATGTGGAACCAAGCAGGATTGCTTCCAGACTTGATCACCACCTGCAGATCGTAGCGCTTTGAATCCCCATTCTTCTGCCTGATACATTTGTTCTGACCCGGCCAGACGTCCTCCGATGGTTTTGGTCAGCACCCGCAGGTTCTCATAGGTCTGACTATTCTGTAGGATCTCATTAGCCAGTGTTCGGATCTGGGCAGAATCCGTTTGGGCATTCGCTGAAATCAGGGACAAGGCTGCGAGTACAACAAGAAGGCGCTTCATTTCCGTTTTTCCTTTAAAGATAAGAAACAGCGTAGCGGAAGGAAAAGGTTAACTTTATTCCCCTTTGAACGTTATCGGAACATGCGTATAGGAATTGTTTGTTATCCCACCTTCGGTGGATCCGGAGTGTTGGCTACCGAGCTGGGTAAGGCCCTGGCACAGGAGGGGCATTCGGTGCACTTCATCACCTATCAGCAGCCGGTTCGGTTAACGGAATTCCTTCCCAACCTGTACTATCATGAGGTACAGGTGCCTACGTATCCCTTATTCGACTTTCCGCCATACGAAACAGCCTTGGCCAGTACCATGGTGGACGTGATCCGCAATCACGAATTAGACCTCTTACATGTACACTATGCGATCCCGCATGCATCAGCAGCTTATATGGCCAAGCAGATACTGCGCTCGGAGGGAAAAGACATCCCGGTGATTACCACTTTGCATGGAACCGATATCACACTGGTGGGTCGTGATAAGACCTATGAACCCGTTGTCACGTTCTCCATCAATCAGAGTGACGCCATCACGGCTGTGTCAGAAAATCTTCGACAGGAGACCTTGAATCATTTCAAGATCAAGAAACCGATCGAGGTGATTCACAACTTCGTGGATACGGCTCGTTTTCGACGTAAGCCCATTGATGCGTTTCGCCAGGTATTGGCGCCCAAAGGAGAAAAGATCGTAGTGCACGCTTCCAATTTCAGGAAGATCAAACGCATCCCAGATGTAGTGCGCATATTCGCTGCCCTGCGAGCAGCGGTGCCGGCTAAATTATTGTTTGTGGGGGACGGACCTGAACGCAGTACGGCAGAGGAACTAAGCCGTGAACTGGGCGTTTTCGATTGCGTTCGCTTTGTTGGCAAGCAGGATCAAATCGAGGATATTCTCTCGATCGCCGATCTGTTCTTACTGACCTCCGAGTATGAAAGTTTTGGGTTGGCTGCGCTCGAGGCCATGGCTGCGGGTGTGCCCGTAATCAGTACCGATGCCGGAGGATTAGGAGAGATCAACATCGATGGGAAAACCGGATTTACGTGTGCCGTGGGTGATGTGGCTGGGATGAGTCAGCGTGCCATTGAACTGTTAACAGACGAATCGATGTTGCAGCGTTTTCGAGAAGCTGCCCGAGAGCAGGCAGGTGCATTTGATCTGAGTCGGATCTTACCCGTGTACGAAGCGCTCTATAATAAAGTGATCAAGTAAACCTTTTATACTTATCGACGAAGCCAGGGTTTCGGATCGATGTTCTTGGTTTCGATCATGAGGATCAAATCGACCTGGCCTCCGTCTCCCTCTTCACTTCTTCCCGTCTTTCCGATCGACTGCCCTGTTTTAACCGCAGTTCCTTTACTAACCGAGACACTGGTCAGATTACTGTAAGTGGTGAAATATTTACCATGGCGGATGGTGACTGCCATCCCGTCGCCCAGATTAAAGACACCGATAACATCTCCATCAAATACAGCTTTCACCGCCATGCCGGAATTGGGTGTGGAGATGGAAATACCCGGATTATCGAACGTGAGTAAGGTGTTCTCGATCTTATTGGGACCGAAATTGGATGTGACCACCCCATTATCTACTGGCCAGGGCAAGCGTCCCCGATTATTCTGAAATCCACTGTTCAATTCCACATCACGTGCCGTAAGATCGAGGTAAGTGGGTTTCGTGGTGGGATTGGGATCAGTGCGTTTGCTTCCTCCGCCGGCTGTCGCTTTAACTTCTGGTTTGGGATCCGCCGTTTTGGGTGCGGCCGCCTTAGCTTTTGCCCTGGCAGCTTCGATCTCTCTTTTTACGATCGCATTGATGGATGCGAGCAACTCTTTATCCCGCTTCTTTTTAGCGGCGATCTGCGTTTGAAACTCGCGCTCTTTGGATTTGAGCTGATTGACCACCGCATCTTTTTGCTTCCGCTCTTGCCCCAGCTCATCTACCTTTTTTGCCTGTACCGACATCACCTGACTTTTCTCTTCTTTTCGAACCAGTTGCTCTTTTTGACGGGCAGCGATCAATCGCTGATGATCCTCGATATTGGCAACTTGCTTCTCCCGATGCGCCCGGTAGGTACGGAGATAATCCATCCGTTTCAGGGCATCATTGAAATTACTGGCTGAAAAAATGAAGTTGATGTAGTCGTAATTGCTACGATACCGATAGGCATAAACGACACTGCGGGCATATTGAACCCGCAGGGTATCGAGCTGATTGTTCAGTCGATAGATCTCCAATTCGCTGAGATAGATATTATCCTCGATATTTCGGATTTCCGAATTGATCGAGTTCAGGTAACGTTCCTGTAACTGGATCTTTCGGTTCAACAGATTGAGCTGACTGAGCGTCTGCTTTTTTTGGGACTTGACCTGATCGTATTGTTGTTGGATCTCGTTAAGTTCTCGCTGAATCTCCTTTCGCTCTGCCTCCAAGGTTGCTTTCTCATTGACCGGTTGTGCCGTGGCAACGATAGACGAGAGTAAGAGCAGGGGAAGCAGAAGACGAAAAACCATGTAATGAATTATAAACTTGAATGGGGTATGAAGCAATTTGCGAAATTAAACGCGAAAACCTCACTCGATCTTATAGTTTTTAGGCACGACGAATGGGAAACTTAACGTTTCATTAAAAGCATATTGCTTGTAGTTCAATTTTACGAGCAGGTTTTTCTTCTCTGATACCTGAACGGTACGGCGACGGGAAAACCAAACTCCTTGCTTATTCTCGTAATCGCCATAGGAAAGATAACTGGAGCGCGGTCGGTTGACATTGACGTCATCTAGCTTGTAGCTGTTGACCAATTTATCCGACTCTCCAATGGTCAGCAGTTTACGGAAAAGCGCATTGCTTCCTTGCAGCGCGATCTGTCCGCCACTGCGCGAATAGTTGAAGAAAGCAGAATCCAGAAATACCGGATTGCCGACCAGCAGGTCCTGTAAGGAACGCAGATCAAGCGGAAGCGAGGTGATCTCCTGGAGATATGTGATTGGTCGGGTGAAATAAGTCTTATCCTGCTTGTTCATCACTTTAACAGAATCGGGTGTGATACAGGCGCGAACCCCCTCAATACCGAAAATAGCCGTTAGGGAGAGCCAGATCAGGCTATCGCGTTGAATGCGCACTTGAACGTTCACATTCAGGCTTTTGCCATCCGACTCTTCATAATCAACATCGATCTTACCGGAAAAACTCTTGAATTCGATCCGGTTGGCCAGTATGGAATCGTATTGACGTTGAATGAATCGGACTGAATCTGCCTGAGCCGCTTCCAGCGCCTGTTTAGCAATGGCAACAGAATCGATGCGGGTATTGATGGCCGTCTGGATCTTACGGGTGCCTCGGCAGGCAGTCAAGCCTATCAAGACGATCGAGAGCAGCAAGGTGTATCGGTTAAGAAATCGGTTCATTTTTTTCCGGTATGTCCGAATCCGCCTTCGGATCGGGGGGTTTCATTAATTTGATCTACTGGGACCCACTCTATTTGCTCCACTTGTTGGATCACCATTTGTGCGATGCGGTCTCCGTCCTGTATGATGCTTGAATGGTCAGAAAGGTTGATTAAAAGAACCTTAATTTCTCCCCGATAGTCGGAATCGATCGTTCCGGGTGTATTCAGGCAGGTAATACCTTGCTTCAGCGCCAATCCGCTTCTGGGCCGGACCTGTGCCTCATAACCGAAGGGCAGTTCAATAAATAGTCCGGTCGGGATCAGTTCTCGTTGCAAGGGCTGCAGGGTGATAGGGGCCGTAAGAAAGGCACGTATGTCTAGCCCGGACGAACCCTCCGTTGCATAGGCCGGTAAGAGATGCGGGGAACGATTTACGATTTTGACAGAAAGGACTGACATGGCGCAAAGATAACGGCCCGATACAGCCGATCACCCTTGCTTTTTCAACAGGGCTGTGGCTTGTGCCATGAGCCCTTCTTCTCTTCCCGCAAAACCCATTTTTTCCGTGGTGGTCGCTTTGATCGAGATAGCAGACCGATCGATCTGTAGAATGCCGGATATGGCCTCACGCATGGCATCGAGGTGGGGACTGATCTTGGGTTTCTCTAGGCAAAGTGTGGAGTCGATGTTCACGACTTCATAGCCCTCTTTGACTATCAGTGAATGGGTGTGTGCCAACAATTTTTTACTGTCGATATCCTTGAAGGCCGGGTCGGTATTGGGGAAGTGAATGCCGATATCACCCAGTGCTAATGCCCCGAGCAAGGCATCGCAGATCGCGTGCAGCAGTACGTCTGCATCGCTATGTCCGAGTGCGCCTTTATAATGGGGGATCTGAACCCCTCCGATCCATAGGGCTCTACCCACAACCAGTTGATGAAAATCGATGCCGGTACCGATGCGATAACTCATAATGGGGCAAATATCCTGAAAAATAAAAGTCCCGCCGAAGCGGGACTTTTACCTTCTCTAATGAATGATTATTTTTTCTTCTCCAGATCGAAGGCCACAGAGAAACGCAGCGTGTTAGACAGCGGGTTACGCGTCACACCAGCACCTGTGGGGATCAGGTAAGCGAAGTTGAATTGGAATACATTGTAAACAACACCCAAACCGGTTGTGAAGTAACGACGGTTACCCTTTGTTACGTTCTCGTAGAAATAACCGGCACGGAGGTTGAATTGGTTGTTGTATGTATACTCAGCACCAACTGACCACTGGAACTCCTTCAGCTCTTCACCGAACCCACCCGGAGCATCTCCGAATGAGCTCAACCAGCTGCTAACAACACCCTTGGTGCGGTAAGCGGCCAGCGCAGCAGCATCACCCTCTGCAGGAGGAGTAGGCACTAACAGTTTGTTCGTTTCCAAACCTAAAGAGAGTGAGTTTTTGTCGTTGTACTTCTTCGTGTAGTTCACACCGGCACCGAGGTTAGCAGGGATGAAATCCTTTGCATCGGCGTTGTCGGTATAAGCGATCTTAGAACCCAGGTTAGAAAGGGTTACACCCCAAGCCAGACCGGAACCAGAAGCTCCTTTGTTGGTGTGATAATATCCCAGATCTGCAGCGATCGCACTACCAGCTTGGTAAGTAGTGCTACCAACGGTAGTACCACCAGCCAAGTTAGAGTTGATGTACTTCAAAGTGATACCAACACCACTCTTGTCGTTCAACTTACGGCTATATCCGAGGTCAACACCGAATTCACGGGGACGGAAGTTACCGAAGTCGTTACCGAGGTTGTCGGTAAAGGTGATGTTACCGAGGCTGAAATAGCGAACAGATCCAGTGATGGCCTGATCGTCAGACATTTTGTAGAAACCTGAAACAGTGGCCAGGTAAACATCGTTCACCAGGTCACGCATCCAAGGAGTATAGGTAGCAGAGATGTTGGCTTTTGATTTGTTGAAAGCAGCCTTACCCACGTTCCAAAGTCCGGAGTAAGCATCCGCGCTAGTGGCGATTCCCAATTCACCCATTCCACCGGAACGAGCATCAGGAGAAATACGCAAGAAAGGAACAGCCGTAGTGACCACATTGATAGGGTCAGCCTGGGCCATAACATTGTTTGACACACCGCAGAACATGAGCAGTGCAGCCGTGAGTTTCAAAGCAGTTGGTCTCATTAGAAAGGTTTTAGAGTGGTGTAAATATAGGGGCTTTTCTACAAAACCCGTATAAAAAAAGATTTTTTTTCGGGAGCAAAGGCCCTGAAACTCATGGATTTCCGCAAGTTATAACCCTTTTACCCGCGAGGATAACGGCGAACAAAGGCCTTTATTGTAAAAGAGTTAAAGAAATTATAAACACTAGAGGATAACCAGCTTCCCCAGGTGTCGGGCCTCCCCTTTTCCGGCGGCACTGACCTTTAATCGGTACAGATAGGTACCTCGTCCGAGGCGATCACCCTGATCATCCCGTCCATCCCATTCCAGGTCACGCGAAAAATTACCCTCGGTAAGGACCGTTGACCGGATTGTGCGTACCACCCGTCCGGTGATGGTCAATACCTCCACCGCTACGTTCAGGACCTGCCCAGGGGCATTGTGCTCGAACCAAAAAGCCGTTTGGGCCGTGAAGGGGTTGGGGTAATTCAATACTCGCTGGATACTGAGTGCCCCCGGCTCGCCCACCACGAATGAGAGGATGCGTTCCGAGGGATTGTTCAGTACGTCCCAAGCCCGAAGTTTGATCGAATAGGCCCCTGGCTCCAAAACCGGCAGCGGAAACCGGATCCGACCGGTTTTATAGGTGTCGGGGTCGGACTGGTAGAAATCATTCAGCAGGAAGGTTGAAGGTTGAGGGCTGAAGGATGAGTTTGTTGAGAGGTTTGTGGTTGAAAGCGTAGCAATGATGTCGTGTCCGATGCCGCCGGCTGTATTGATCCCAGAGGAGTCTGAAAGGTTTGCCAACAGAATAGGTGACTCATCGGTCAGCCCACCCTCGGCAAAGCCCTCTTCATTTAGGGAAAGACGGATACCCGGTCCTTCGTTATCCAAAAAAATACCCGCGGCTTGATCACCGAAAAGAACCGAATCGGCGTAGCCCTTTGCATCGCGTAAAGGGGATCGCGCATAATAAGAAATGCGTCCTCTTCCCGTTACCAGATTCATATCCAGCGGGGCGGTGAATTCAAATTGAAAACGTCCGTTCGTCACCGTAGAGATCCCGCTGAACAAAACCCCACCCGGCATTTCAACGGGCACGGAAAAAGAACCCGGATCATTGCCAAGCGTACGCTGCGTACGGGGTTTATCATACACGGTTGGAAAAACAGAACCATTGAAATCCGCAAGGCGAATGCCGTTTCGATCCACTACTTCCCCTTCGATCACGACGCGTTGCCCGGCCTTGATCGTATCGGTAAAAGAGAGTGGCCGACCATTGATCCGAAGCGTTCGCACTTCATCTGTTGGATAAGCAAGAGTCAGTGCCGGATCACCAAGCAGACTGAATTTGCGATTGTTCACCCGATCGGCTGATGTCTGATACGTCAGATTTTTTGCGCGGCGAATCGATTCGCCCAGCGACAGATATTTTCCAGTTGTCTCCGGTTGCAATGCAGTGCGCAAATAATTTTCATTGAGGATCCTATTGCTGAATGCAAATACGGGTCTGGCTGTTGATAGTAAAGCGATTCCTCCGGAAGCCGGTTTGAGTAGCAATCGTTCACCCAATCCCCTGACAGCGGGATTATCAAATGGTGCAAAATCACAGGTGGCCACAATGAAAAGTGGCAGCCTGTCGGGATTGTTCCAATTCTCTACCGAGGATCGAGAAACCAACACCTCTTCTGCCAATTGATCCTTTCCACCATGACCTGAATAATTGACAATTAGATCCCCTTTGAACACTTCTCTGTCGAGTGCCTGATTGGCCTCGGGATAACGCGTGCCGCCGGCACCGGCCTGTTGACGAAAAGCATCCAGATAGATCTTGCGGGGATCGAGCCAGGGGGCCAGCTGTTGCGTAACAGCAGCCATTCCTTCCGCATCATTCAGGTGCAGATTTCCATCCTCATCATCCGCCACGAACGATAACCGTGTACGCCAACTTCCCATAGTGGTTGTATCATCATAGGAAATCACTTTATCAACAAACGTCATCGCCTCCAAAGGTGTTCTGGCAGGGATGCGACCGATGCCCAGATCCAACAGATTACTGATCGCCGGATTATTTATATCCTCCGCATCATCCAGAAAACCAAAATAATCATCGGTGCAATATGTGCCGAGCGGATCCAGTGATTCGGGACTTTGATAAACCGGGATCGGTCGATCGTTGTTGCGAACCCGATTCTTCGGATCGTAAGATCCGGCACCCATCAACAGCAAATAACGGGGACAATCGGCAGGTGTGTTTCGTGCACGATCATAATACATCTTCATCAGATCCCGAATGGCTGTCGGATCGTTGCTGCCGCCACCGAATTCCTCGCGCACTTGTTCAATGGGAATCACTTGCACCCGTAACCCTCTTTTATTGCGATGATGCACCGCTAGTTTTTCGGCCGCGTTTCTCCAAGCATTCGGTACCACGATCACCATATCGGTGGCAGGGGCTCCATGAAGATCCTGATTGGATACCGCTCCGATGAATTGCGGCGCGGGAAAATCATTTCCGGTGAACGCCACATAGGAACGGATTTTATCTGGTGTTGTTTGCACGGTATACAGCGTACCGTTGCGGTCGCCCGATAATCGGCGTGCATCGAAGGGATCGGTCACATCCCAGACCGAGAGATCATTGGGTGCTGCCTGCCATTGATAGCGAACGGCGGATGGCCCGACCGAACCCGGATCACTGAACGATAACATTTTTATACCGCTCATGGATAAGGCGCGCGGCACGAATACCTCGATGCGATCGAGCCAACCTTGCGCTCCGAAGGCACCCGGCTGGTATTGATAACGAATATCAAGTGTGGATGATGTGATCGATGTTGTGAAGACATCTGTTCGCGCAATGGCGAAAGGGTCGTATTGATTGGTGCCTACAGGGGGAATGGTTTGCTGTCCGATCTCCTGCCCATTTAACCGAAGATCGAATCGGGATCCGGATCCGGTGCTTCTTGCGAGAACATAACTACGCAAGATGGCTAGTCCGCCAGCAATGGCATTGGGAAAATTGAAAGGAAGATCTTTCACCAGCGACTTGCCCGGTGCCTGTGCCAGCTCGTCACCGAACCATTGTTGTCCGCTCGACAACAGATTCACGGAATCGAGCTCGTACACCTTCCGATCGTAAAAACGATCGATGATGGTGCCAGTGGATCCCGATGCAACTTGTGTGGAAATACGTTTACCGACTCCGCCGATGCTCAAGTAGTAATAGGCACTGTCGCTGTAGAGATTTTTGCGAAAGGAAAACGGGGTTGGACCGGACTCAGGGACCCAGACATGTGGCCCTGCCGAATGAAAAAGAATGTGATCGTTCACGTTGAACTGTCCGTCGCCGCCATCGAATACTTCAATGGCAATCTCCCGAAGGTCATCCACATAAAACGATGCATTGGATTCACCCAGCATCTGTCCGCCTTTGCTGAAAAGTCGCAGACCAGCGGAGGGAACCGGCAAATTGGCGATACCGGCTGTTTGGATCCTGGCCCCGTCGATGCGGTAAATCCCCTCACTGGTCACCGCAAGCTTATACCAGTTTCCGGAGGCCAGCACCGAGCGGGACGCATAGGTACGTTGTGCCCCGCCGTTGACAGGGTATAGCACAAACGCTAAAAAAAACAAAAAAACAACGGCTCGGACCATTTCTAACCCCTTGGTTCTATGGGATTTCTCCCCTTAAAATTTAGTAAATCCCCTATTCCCCGTGTCGCCGAAAGCGATTATATTCGCATTTCGTCCTCCGGGTTTGATCGCGCATGCAATAAAACCCATCCGGGGCCGTTAAAAGTATTCCAATTCATAGGTTTATGCAACAACGTCTGAAAACCCTCTCTTGGCTGTTCGCCGCCACCGTCCTTCTCAGCTCCTGCAAAGGAGGATTGTTCGGCAAAAAGAAATTCGATAAATCCGATGCCACGGGGTGGAACTACAACGATAAGAATCAAGGCGGTTTCCGTGTCGCCAAATCCCAAGAGCAAGGTCTCGGGCCCGGCTTGGTGTTTGTGGAAGGCGGTACGTTCATGATGGGACAAACCGAGGAGGATGTGATGGGCGACTGGAACAACATTCCACGTCGTGTATCCGTACCTTCCTTCTACATGGACCGTAGTGAAGTCACGAACGTACACTACCGTGAATACCTGCACTGGCTGAGTCGCGTGTTCGATCCGTCAGATCCCCAATACATTCCGGTGATCCAAGGTGCTATGCCTGATACACTCGTGTGGCGCAGTGAGCTGAGCTTCAACGAGCCGATGGTAGAATATTATTTCCGTCACCCCGGATTCAATGATTATCCGGTTGTGGGTGTTAGCTGGGAGCAGGCAAAAGACTATTGCCTCTGGCGTACCGACCGGGTGAACGAGAACACGCTCATCCAAAAAGGCTACATCAACAAATCGAACATGAAACCCGGCGCACAGCAGGGCGACAACAACTTCAATACGCGTTCTTATCTGCTCGGACTCTACAATGCACCTCCCGGTTCGGCCATGAAGAAAAAAGGAAGCGGCCTGCCTCCTATGCCTGCCACGGTTGAATCAGGAACCATGCTTCCCGAATACCGTCTCCCAACAGAAGCTGAGTGGGAATACGCGGCGTACGGTTTAATCGGACAAAACCCCCGTACTTCCCTGAAAGAAGGAAAGCGTGGTGAGGAATTGCAACAGAATAAACAAGTATATCCCTGGGCTCAAAACGTAAATGGACTGCGCGATTCACGTCGCGGCAGCTGGCAGGGTGTGTTTCTCGCGAACTTCAAAAGAGGTTCGGGTGATAACGCGGGTGTGGCCGGTGGTTTGAACGACCGTGCCTTCTACACAGCGCCTTCAAAATCTTTCTACCCCAACAATTTCGGCTTGTACAACATGGCCGGTAACGTGAGCGAGTGGGTAGAAGATACCTACCGTCCGCTCTCTGCCCTTGACTATGATGATCAGCCTGCACCGTTCCGCGGTAACAAATACAAGAAACTGTATGTGACCGATCCCACCACACTTGATCCATCTGCTCGTTACGAGAAAGATAGCTTAGGTCGCGTTCGGATGGATTCGGTAACCGTTGCCGAAAGCAAAGATCGCCGCAACTATCAGCGTGGTAACGTGATCGACTTCCTTGACGGTGATGACCTGTCGATGGCTGAATACAAGTACAAAGAATCTACCCTGATCGATCCGGAGCGCTCCAAAGTATACAAGGGTGGTAGCTGGAATGACCGTGCTTACTGGCTGAGCCCCGGTGCCCGTCGATACCTCGAGCAAGATCAGGCCATGAGTACACTCGGATTCCGTTGCGCCATGAGCCGCCTCGGATCTCCGGAAGGAAATCGTCGCAAGACCGGACAGCATTTCCCGACCCGTCGCCAGAAGCGCTGATCTTCCCTAATAACATTCATCGAAACCCTCCCCTGTGGAGGGTTTTTTGTTGGTAGTTTTGTCGCATGTCGATCGAATCACTCTATCAGATCTATTTACAACATCCCAACGTACAAACCGATACCCGCGCACTGACCCCGGGCTGTTTGTTCTTTGCCCTCAAAGGAGAAAAATTCAACGGCAATGCATTTGCAGCCAAAGCGATCGAACAGGGCGCTGCCTATGCCATCATTGACGAAGAAGCCTATTCGATCGAAGGAAAAACAATCTGCGTCGACAATGTGCTGAGCACACTGCAGCAACTCGCTGCCCATCATCGACAGCAACTGAAGATCCCGGTCATCGGCATCACCGGCAGCAATGGAAAAACCACTTCCAAAGAATTGGTTCATGCCGTACTGTCCACTTGGTATCGAACCGCCACTACGGTCGGCAATCTGAATAATCACATCGGTATCCCGCTTACCCTGCTTCGCATTCCGCTCGATGCTGAGATGGCTGTGGTGGAAATGGGCGCCAACCATCAAAAAGAAATCGCAGATTACTGCGACTATACTGCGCCCTCCCATGGCATCATCACCAATTGCGGGAAGGCACATCTTGAAGGGTTCGGTGGCGTGGAAGGTGTACGAAAAGGAAAAGGTGAACTCTACGATCATCTGCGTTCCATGAACGGAACGGCGTTCATCATGTGGGACTATGACTACCTCCGCACCATGAGCACTGGCATCGAAACGATCATCAAATACGGAACGGCTGAATCTGATATCGAAGGAAAGATCCTGCAGGCACAACCTTTTCTCGAAGTAGAAATGACCAAGGGATCTGTCAGCTGCACGATTCGCACGCAGCTGGTAGGCGACTACAATCTACCGAATGTGTTGATGGCTGTAGCGGTCGGACAATACTTCGATGTATCGCCGGAAAAGATCAAACAAGCCATTGAATCCTATACCCCCTCCAACAGCCGCTCGCAATTGGTAAAGCAAGGAACCAATAATATCATTCTCGATGCGTACAACGCAAACCCCAGTAGCATGCGCGGCGCCATTGAGAATCTGATGCGTCTGCAAGCCGATAACAAAGTATTGATGCTCGGCGCGATGGCCGAACTCGGTGAAGAAAGTTTGGACGAACACCGACAGATCGTGAACCTGATCGGGCAATCCAATTGGAAAGCGGTTGTACTCGTTGGGGGAGACTTTTTGAAGATCAATCACCCTTATGTTTCATTAGCCGACTCTTCCGCTGCCCGCGATTGGTATCAGCAACAATCGTTCGAAAATTGTCACATCCTGATCAAAGGAAGTCGAAGTCAGCAAATGGAAAAGATCCTTCAACCCTAAACATGGAACTGAAAAATATATACCCGCAATTCGAACCCGAGCTTCTCGAACTGCTGGAAGAAAAAGGGATGCACAAAACATTCGCAGCGGGTGAAGTGATCCTGCGAACCGGACAATACATCAAGTCCACCGCATTGATCTTATCTGGATGTATCAAGATCTATCGAGAAAACGAAGAGGGCGGCGAATTTCTGATGTATTTTCTGCAAGCCGGACAAGCCTGTGCCGTATCCATGATCTGTGCCTTGCAAGCCGATACCAGCGAGATCATGGCTAAGGCAGAGGAGGAAACAGAAGTATTATTGGTGCCGGTGGAGCTGATGGAATCGATGATGACGAAATATCGCAGTTGGTATCAATACGTGATCCAGACCTACCGAAGCCGCTTCGATGAAATGCTTACGGTGATTGATCACATCGCCTTTCAGAATATGGACGAGCGATTGGAGTTCTATTTGAAACGCTATTCCGAGCAGACCGGTAAAAAGATGTTGGAGCTCTCTCATCAGCAGATGGCTGATGACTTGAACTCTTCACGCGAAGTGATCTCTCGCTTATTGAAGAAAATGGAGCAACAAGGCCGCGTCAAGCTGCACCGGAACCTGGTCGAAGTGGTTAAGTAGGTGTCTCGTGACCAATGTCACATTACCACCGGCAAGAGGTTCGTAGTGTTGCCAAAATTTCAGTATGGAAATACTCGGGTATATCGCATCCCTTTTGATCGGACTCTCACTCGGACTCATCGGTGGCGGCGGCTCCATCCTCACCCTGCCTGTATTGGTTTACTTATTCGGCGTATCTCCTACCCTGGCCACCGCTTATTCCTTATTCATCGTCGGAACGGCGAGCTTGGTCGGTGCCTGGCCTAAACACAAAGAGGGGCTGATCAATTATAAAACCGCGATCGTATTCGGGGCCCCTTCTATCGCGGCTGTTTTCATCACCCGAAAATTCATCCTCCCAGCCATTCCGGACTCCTTGTTCACCGCCGGAACATTGGACGTAACAAAGGATCTACTGCTGATGGTATTGTTCGCCATCCTCATGGTAGCGGCTTCGATATCCATGATTCGTGAGGGTAAACCGGCCCAAAAGTCGACGGAAGGACCTCAACAATTTAATTACCCGCTGATCCTACTCGAAGGAACCGTGGTGGGCATATTGACCGGACTAGTCGGTGCCGGTGGCGGATTCTTGATCATCCCAGCCTTGGTAGTACTCAGCAAACTCCCCATGAAACAGGCTGTAGGCACCTCTCTTTTGATCATCGCCGCTAAATCTCTGATTGGATTTACAGGCGATTTGATGGGAGGTAAAACGATGGATTGGTCCTTGCTACTAGCCGTAACGGCCATCGCCATCGCCGGGATCTTCATCGGCAATAACCTCAGCCGTCGTATCAACGGAGCCGCCCTCAAGAAAGGTTTTGGGTGGTTTGTGCTGGTGATGGGGACCTACATTCTGATCGAAAGAATTATCACGCTGTTGAAATAAATGAATTTAACCCCGGTTGCTGCTTAATGTGAGCAAAGTCACTGTACACCAGCATGAACCGACCGATCATTGCCCTTCAATCAATCAAAAAAAGAAAAACCAGATACCATGATCATCGAACAGATCTACACCGGATGTCTCGCACAAGGCGCCTATTACATTGAGAGTAACGGAGAAGCGGTTGTTATTGACCCGCTTCGTGAAGTGGAGCCCTATATTCAAAAAGCTTCAAAGAACGGTGCCAAGATCAAATTTGTATTGGAGACACATTTTCATGCGGATTTCGTATCAGGCCACGTTGACCTGAGCAAGAAAACCGGTGCACCCATTGTGTACGGTCCGACTGCCAAACCCGGATTCGATGCGATCATCGCCACTGACGGACAAGAATTCAACGTTGGAGATCTAACTATTAAGGTATTGCATACACCCGGTCACACGATGGAAAGCACTTGTTACCTGCTGAAAGATGCCTCCGGAAAAGATATTGGACTGTTCTCGGGTGACACCCTGTTCATTGGCGATGTAGGCAGACCTGACCTGGCCCAAAAAGTTGTAGCCGATCTCACCCAGGAGAAACTAGCCTCTTACTTGTATGATTCACTCCGCACCAAGATCATGCCCCTCTCGGATGATATCACCGTGTATCCTGCCCACGGAGCTGGTAGTGCTTGCGGAAAGAACATGAGTAAGGAGACTACCGATACGCTTGGCAATCAAAAGAAAACCAACTATGCGCTTCGCGCAGAAATGACAAAAGAAGAGTTCATCAAGGAAGTGATCACCGGACTGGTAGCACCTCCCGCTTACTTCCCCTTGAATGTGATGATGAACATCGAAGGATACGACAGCATCGATACCGTGCTGGAGCGTGGCAATCAAGCACTTTCCCCAGAAGCGTTCGAAGCAGCCGCCAATGAAACTGGCGCATTAGTATTGGATACGCGTGCCCCACAAACCTTTGCAGCCGGATTTGTCCCGAATTCGATCAACATCGGTATAGATGGACAATTCGCGCCTTGGGTAGGAGCCATGATTCCCGACATCAAACAGGAGATCTTGCTGGTTTGTGAGCCCGGTCGAGAAGAAGAAGTCGTTACGCGACTGGCCCGCGTCGGATACGATCACACCATCGGCTATCTGGAAGGTGGATTCGAGGCCTGGAAAAAATCCGGTAAAGAGATCGACCAGATCGTATCGATCGATACGGCTGAATTGTCGAAACGCATGCAAGCCAACAACATCGAGATCATCGACGTCCGCAAGAAAAGTGAATACCTGAGCGAACACATGGTGAAAGCCGAGAACGCGCCGCTGGATTTCATCAACGACAGCATGGCTCAACTCGATAAGAACAAAACTTATTACGTGCATTGCGCCGGTGGTTACCGCTCGATGATCTTCAACTCGATCTTGCGTGCCCGCGGCTATGACAATTTGATCGATGTGAAAGGTGGATTCAAGGCTATTAAAGAGTCTGGTTCCTTCCAACTCACCGACTATGTTTGTCCAAGTACCTTACTCTAATTCCAAAAACAAAGACCATGTCACTGAAAGAAATACTTCATCATTCCGGCACCCGCATCATCGACGTGCGGGAACCTTTTGAATTTGCCGAAGATCATATTACCGGCGCCGTTAACATTCCACTGAACTCCATACCGGCCCATGCCGAGGAGATCCGCAACTTCAAATCACCCGTGGTGCTCTATTGCCGTAGCGGCAACCGAAGCGGCATGGCCCTTCGAACGCTGAGCGGACTGGGCATTGCTAACCTTTATAACGGAGGCGGATTATTCGACATGAAAGCTCTTATGAATTAAATTTATACTCAACATGAAGAAAATTATCCTGCTTCTCTTTGTTGCCCTATTGGGATTTGCTTCCTGCAGCAACAAACAATTTCCGCAAAGCGGCACGTCCATCGGGTACTCTCAATTACAGGAGATGACCACGAAAGGAAAACTGAATTTGATCGATGTACGTACGGAGGGGGAATATAAATCCGGACACATTCCCGGTGCTACTCACATCGATGTGCTGCAAGAGGCCAGCTTTCTTCAACAGATCCAGCAATTGGATCAAAGCAAATCATACGTCTTGATCTGTCAGAGCGGTCGCCGAAGCAAAACAGCCATGCGACTGATGCAGGAAAAGGGTTTCAAAAAAGTGGTTGATCTCGACGGAGGCATGAACGGCTGGAAAGGCAATACCGAGAAATAATCGATCATGTCCTTTCTCCGCATTCGTATCGGCAGCCTGCTGCTGATAACAACCCTTATTGCCAACGCTCAGCACCAGGAGCTGAATGAACAGCCGAATATCTGGCAGAAAAAAACGATTGAGGATTCTAATGCAGTTATCAAATCGTTTGGTGATCTGTTTCGAAAGGGGACAATCAGCGGACATTTCCGATCCTTCGGAATGACTA
>CANGWB010000010.1 GCA_947457465.1 Chitinophagaceae bacterium
GCCGCTACTCGATCCAAAATATCTTTTGTGATACCTACGCCGGCGCCGACAAGCAGTCGACCGAATTCATCTTTCACGGCGTGGGGATGACTTTTCAATTTCAATATATCGCTGTAAGTGAAAAGTCCGACTAATTTCCCTTGCTTATTGATGATCGGTAATTTCTCAACCTTGGTTTTTTTAAATAGCTGTTCGGCCTTACGGAGATCGGTACCCTCAGGGGCCGTGTACAAATTCTCCTTGGTCATCACTTCACTTACTTTTCGCTTCATGTCCACTTCAAACCGAAGGTCACGGTTCGTGAGAATACCCACTAGCTTTCCTTGCTTATCAATAATGGGTATACCACCGATGCGATTTTCTCTCATCAGCCGGAGGGCATCTCCGATGCTGGCGTTGGCTTCCAGGGTAACCGGATCGATGATCAGTCCGCTCTCGCTTCTTTTTACTTTTCGAACTTGCTCGGCCTGTTTTTCGATCGACATGTTCTTATGCAGGATGCCGATTCCACCTTCCCTGGCCAATGCAGTTGCCAAGGCCGCCTCTGTTACGGTATCCATGGCTGCTGACAGCAAGGGAATGTTCAGGGTGATATTCGGGGTAAGTCGGCTGCGGATATCCACTTCACGGGGAAGTACTTCACTGTAGCCGGGCATCAATAGCACGTCATCGAAGGTGAGTCCCTCGAGTGCGATCTTGTCCGATAAAAGCTGGGGAGATTTTTTGGTTGCCATGGGCAAAGATAACTTTTTGCCCATCATACTTCCAAAACCTATCGAATCAGGGTGACGGTGCCCTTACGGGATACAGACTGACCGCTAGCCGGAACATTGTAGGTGAGCATCCACACATAGACGCCCCCGGGTTGTTCGCGACCATTCCAACGACCATCCCATTTTTCCTGCCAATTGCGTGAATGGAACATCCGTTGCCCCCAGCGGTTGAATATTTGAAATTGGTAATTGTCGGCTTTTAGGGCATTGTACGGGCCAAAGCGATCGTTTCGACCATCGTTATTCGGAGTGAATCCGGTGGGTATTTCAATAAGACAGAAATCCAATACGGTCAGCGTTTTTCGGAGGCTGTCGCTACAGTTCAGGATAGAATTGAAGGCCGCGAGTTTTACGGTGTAATAGGCCTCTCTGCCATTATTGGGCCATTGAAACGGAGGTGGGTCTTTCAAGATGCTACCTCCTAATACATCGAATTGCCATTTCCAGGAAGTCACGGTGCCGCTGGAGGTGTTTTTGATCACAAGTGGGTCTTCCGGACAGATCACTGAAGGCATTTCAAAGTTTGCTTTCACTTCGTTATTCAGAATGATTTGTTGTGTGCTGGTGTCGATGCACGTTCCATTTGTGACAAATAGAGAAACTGTATTCTGGCTGGTAGCGGGAAAGATCTGCGTATGCTGTTGGAGTGTGCTTACGGCAGTGCCATTGATGATCCAGCTCCATGCATTCACTTGATTGGCTCCATTGTGGATGAATCGTAATGTGTCTCGCTGACAACCCAATCGTTCTGTGTAGCTGAAGTCGGCATTGACGGTATCAGCGGTGGTGAAATTTAGTTGTTGATCAGGTGTTTCCTGTCCGCATTCATCGATCAAGACGGATCCGTCACTTCCCGGCCGCAGTGAAAGCGTGTATGTGCCGCGCGTATAGATGGGCGCGGCGAATCGGACCACTACATACTCGGTTTTACCTTGTATGCAATTGCCGCCGGCAGCTGTTACATTCACGGGGGTTGGTCCGGTTACAATGAAATCCGAACCATTGGCGACAATGCTGGCACAGCTGATCCGCTTGGGAAAATAAACTCGTATCGAATCCGGTTTACAAGCCGTTCTTCCGATGGAATCAGCATAGATAGGCTGTGGCGACTGGTAAGAAAAGGGAACTTGTTCATTCACAGGGATACTTCTGCTGCAATTGTCAAGCAGCGTATTTCCATCGCTGCCATTTTGAATCACCAATTGATAATTGCCGTTGGGTAGTGCACCACTCAGGGTGAGTTCCACCTCATCGAAGTCAAAGGAAAAATTGCAGGAGTCTGGTTGGGCTGCGATCACCGTCTGTGCGGCAGGTTGTATGCGAAACTCTGTTCCGTTTGCAGTAAGGCTTCGACAACTGACTTTCTTATTCAGCTTGACCCGAATTTTTGTTCCATCACAATCCGCTTTCGCATTCAGAAGATGTGGTTCCATCGGGTCGGTAATCACGGCTGTTCCTCCATTGAAAGCTAGCGTGTATCCGCTTTGTGTATTGGTAAAGTGGCTCACGAGCAGAAGGTATTCACGGCCCTGAATGATATTGGGCATAGCGGCGAAAGTGGGTGTGTTGGCAGCTGGGTCAGAGCCACATTGTATGCCGTTTATGCCGGCGGCAGAGGCGCCGGTAGCTCCGTAGGTGCCCGACCAATTTCCCGTGACAACAAGGCTGTTAACAGTGAAAATATCGTTCGGATTTCGGCCAGTGATGTCATAAAGTTGCCAGTCATAATCTTCATTGGCAGCGAGCGGTCTGATCACAAATCCCAACGTACCCGAAACAAAACACGTGAATCGATAAAAAAACGGATTACGATTTTCGTAGTTAGCACCGCCACCGGAACAGCCGGGCACAAATAGGCTGTTGGTGGCGCAAAGGGGTACACTATTCTGTGTAAATGTGTTCGTGCCGCATACGGGAAAAGCAGTGGAGGGGGTTTGCCCAAGGGTCGTACAAGCTTGTGACCAAGCTATGTTGGAATGAAAGGCAAGTCCTAGCAACGCAAAAAGTCCAATAAAGAATCGGGAGGAAAGTTGATTGGATCTCACAGCCTAGCTTGAAATTTTTTGCCCGGCAAAGATACGACCACCCCCTTCATTTCTAATTGCAATAGACAGCTGCTCAGCTGCGGGGCAGATATATTCAATTTCCATCCGATATGGTCCTGATGCAGTGCCTCATCTTGCTTGAGCAGTGTTACAATTCTGTTCTCCGTTTCTGTTAACTCGGGGAACAGGGAGGGGGCCGCCTGTTTTTGCGGGGCTTGTTGTTCGCCCCATCCCAGGTGGGTAAGCATATCTTGCGTGCTGATGAATAGTTCGGATTGATGCTGACGGATCAGCTTCAAACAACCGCTGCTTTTTTCATCCTGCATTCTTCCGGGAAGGGCGAATACATCTCGATTGTATTGGTTGGCCAATGATGCGGTGATCAGACTTCCGCCTTTTTCACCTGATTCGATCACGAGGGTTGCATCCGCCATACCGGCAACGATTCGATTGCGAGCCGGAAAATGATAACGATCCGGTTCGGTGCCGTGCACAAATTCTGTTAGCAATCCCCCGGTCCTTTCCATTTCTGCAGCAAGTTTTCCATGTTGGGAGGGATAAATGCGGTCTAATCCGTGTGCCAGCACACCGATCGTTTTTAACTGATGCTTTAACGCCGAGCGGTGGGAAATCGCGTCAACGCCGACGGCTAGTCCACTCAGAATGCAGATTTCATTTCCACTCAGTTCCTCCACAATCCGTTCTGTCCATTGGCGCCCATATTCAGTAGGCTGACGGGTGCCGATGATGGCCAGCATTCGCTGTTCATTCAGATCGGCTTCACCGGCGAGGTACAAGAGCACCGGCGGATCGTAACAGTGCAGTAATCGTTTGGGGTAGTTGGGGTCATTTATCGGAATGGCTTTGATCTTTCTTCTTTCTATGAATTGTAGTTCAGATTCGGCACGTGAAAAATTTCTGAATCCAAGAATGGCGCTTGCTCGCTCCGGTCCGATGCCTTCGATCGATTGAAGTTGATTTCTTTTTGCCCGAAAGATCTCTTCGGGTTCGAAATGTTGTAAAAGTATTCGAGCTTGAACCGGACCGATTTGTGGAACCAGTGTGAGGGCGATCAGGGAGAGTAATGGGTCGGACACCCAGCAAAACTATTTGCAAAGGGTAATGCGAACGGAATCAATGGCGCAGGATTTTCATCTCGCTTCGTCTGTTTTTTGCTCGTCCCTCAGCGGTGTTATTATCGGCAATGGGGCGTGTGGCTCCATATCCTTTTGATTGAAGCTGTGCAGGTGCTATACCTTGGTCGGTGAGAAATTTTGTCACGGCTTCTGCTCGGCGTTTACTCAGGGAAAGATTATCACTTGCGGCGCCTTGATTGTCGGTATGGCCACTGATCTCGATGATCAGTTTCTGGTTTTCTCTGAGGAGTTCAGCCAGATTGATGAGTTCAGCTTGTGAGCTATCTGATAATTCGGCACGGTTGGTTCGGAAATAAACGTGTTTTAAAACAATGGCCGTATCGGTTGAAAAAGGTTGCAAAGCCACATCGATCGAACGGGGCTTCACGTCGATGTTTTTTTTCAATTCAAATGTTTCGCTGTAGAAAAAATAGCCGGGATGTCGGACCGACAGCAGGTAATTCATCCCCGCTGGTAAGGTTACGAGGTAGTTACCTTCTTTGTCAGCTTGCACTTGTGTGATCTCTTTTCCGCTCTCGGCTTCCCGTAGATTCAATTGGGCGGCGATCGGTTTATTATTGGTTCGGTCCGTGATCTTTCCTTTCACCCAATAGGTGGGCGTAGAGCGTGCGTGAGCAGGTAATCCGAATTGATAGAGGTCCATGTCGCCATGTGAATCGCTTCGGTTGCTTGCATAGTAAGCGGTGATACCATCTGCAGCAATGATCAGGCTTCCCTCTCGGTCGATCGTATTGATGGGGTATCCCAGATTTTCGGGAGCCGACCAAGTGCCGTTGGCTTGCTTTCTTGAAAGAAACAGATCGTCATTTCCGTAGCCAGGCCAAATGGGACTCGTAAAATAAAGTGTCTGGTTATCGGCATGTAGAAATGGACATTGTTCATCACCGGCAGTATTGATAGTTGGTCCGAGATTGATCGGATCATCCCATCTACCATTGTTGAGTAGATGCGATACGTAAATATCACTGCCACCATAGCCGCCGGGTCTTCTACTTACGAAATAAAGGGAACGTTTATCCGGACTGAGACAGGGCTGTGTTTCCCATTGGTCTGTGTTGATTCGTCCGCCCAGATTTTTACCCGGTGTCCAGCCCGACGGTGTGCGGTACGATATGTACAGATCACATCCTCCATACCCATCCGCGCGTGAGCAGGCTGTGAATACCATCCATTCGCCGTCTTGTGAGATGTGCATGGCGCCTTCATTGGTAGGCGTATTCACCTCGCCTGGAAGTGGTTTTGATGATTGCCATTGTCCGTTACTATCGAGTTCCGTGGCAAAGAAATCTTCATTTCGTCCGCCTCGGTTTCGGGTGAATGCCAGTTGTTTTCCGTCGATCGTTAAAGAGGGAAGGTATTCAGCGTCTGTACTGTTTACCAAAGCTCCCAGGTTATGCGGCTCAAATCGATAGGTTGTGTCTTTTATTTTTGATTGGTATTCAACAGCAAAAAGAAAGCGGGTTCTTTTTTTCTCCAGGTATTTTTTTACAGTGATCAATTCGGCATAGGGCGTGCGTAGGAGGGAGTCTGTCAGTGTTAACGCGGATTCAAACGCCCCTGTTCCGGCTAATTCCTCGGCTAAGACAGGAAGAAAGGGTTGCATCACGGAGGCATCGATGGATCGGGCTTTCTGAAAAGCCCGCACGGCTTGTTCGTGTTGTTTGCGTTCGGCATAACCAAGGCCCAATCCGGCGTGGGTTCTTGCCTGATTAGAATCGAGGGTGATGGATTCACGGAACAAGGCGATGGCCTGAATGGTTTCACCTTCTTCTAATCGGATAAATCCTTGCTCGGTTAATTGTTGTGCTTTTTTGATTGTATTTCTGGATTGAGCAACGGCACATCCACTAATGAGTAAGAGGAGGGGGATCAACTTGAGTGAGAACTGGCGCAACATGTTTCGAATCTACCGGATTTAACGGCTTGGTCGGATGGAAAACTGTTAATTCTAGGGTACGTTCAAAAACTTATGCATTTGTAGCGTGGCTCTCCATCGAGGGTGGGATTTTACATAGTCGACCAGAAGCGGGATCATTTCTTCCGATCGGTCCCATTCCGGTTGGAGGTACAGCGCACAAGAGGATGAGACACCTTGCGCGTATTGTTCGGCCCAGGTAAGATCGCTTTTGTGAAATACGACCACTTTCAATTCATCAGCCAAGGGTAATATGTCGGCGAGTGGTGCTTTGAATTTTTTGGGGGAGAGGCAGATCCAGTCCCACATGCCCGTCAACGGATGGGCACCCGAAGTCTCCAAATGTGTTCTGTAGCCGGCAGTCTTCAGTTTCTCCGTGAGGAGTGTCAGGTCATGCATCAGCGGCTCTCCGCCGGTGATGACGACGATTTCCGTGGGTGTTTCTTGTACGTACTTGAGTAATTCATCGATCGGAATGTCGGGGTGTTTGGATCGGTCCCAGCTCTCTTTCACATCACACCATACGCAGCCCACATCACAGCCCGCCAGTCGAATAAAATAGGCGGCTTTCCCTTGGTGCAGACCTTCTCCCTGCAGGGTGTAAAAATGCTCCATTACGGGGAGAGTATACGTATCGGACATGATCAAAGGTCTTTCTGCAAGCAGGCTTGCAGGGTGTTTTGCAAAAGGGCGGCGATGGTCATCGGACCCACTCCACCCGGAACCGGTGTGATCCAGCTGCACAATGGCGCCACGGATGAAAAGTCAACATCGCCTTTAAGTTCAAATCCTGATTTTTTAGAGGGGTTTTCTACCCGCGTGATGCCTACATCGATCACGATCGAACCGGGTTTGATCATATCGGCTTTGACGAACTCGGGTTGCCCCAATGCCGCTACCACAATGTCGGCGCGGCGAATATGTTCGGCAAGATTCTTGGTTTTGGAATGACAAAGTGTAACAGTGCAATTGCCGGTCTCACCGGGCTGACTCAGTAAAACGCTCATGGGTCGGCCTACGATATTGCTACGACCAATAACAACGGCTTCCTTGCCGGCCGTCTCCACGCCATATTGTTTCAACAGCAGTATGATTCCATAGGGAGTCGCCGGAATGAATCCGGGTTGACCTTGCATCAATAAACCCTGGTTGACGGGGTGAAAACCATCTACGTCTTTTTTCGGATCGATAGCATGTATAACGGCTGTTTCACGGATCTGCTTGGGTAACGGAAGTTGTACCAATATTCCATCCACCTCTGTATCATTATTGAGTGATTCGATCTTCTCTAGTAATTCATGCTCGGGGAGGTCACTTTCATAATGAAGCAACGTAGAATGGATACCGGCTTCTTCGCAGGCTTTGACTTTGGCACCTACATAGGTGGCGCTGGCTCCGTTATGGCCGATGAGGATAGCCGCCAGATGCGGTTGCTTCTTTCCTTCAGCCAGTCGCTGGGCTACCTGTAAGCGAATTTCATCCCGAATCGCCTGCCCCGCTTTTTTCCCATCCAATAGTTGCATGGCGCAAAGGTAAGTGCCAGTTTTTTTCCCCAACAATATCGTCATAATACATCCCTTCTTTTTTGCATCCCCCTCACCCTCAACACTATTTTGGGCAGATGTATAACACACGTTTTTTTCTTTTCATTCTGTGTTTGCTGCCCGCTCTGATAACATCTATCTCATCTGAAGGACAGCCTGGTTATTCAGTTGTATCCGATCGGTTTTTTTTTCGATCGGCCGATCCGAGTGGAGATTCATCTTCAGCCTTCGTCTCTTCACCTAACTGGTTTGCGATTCCTACTGAAACCGGTCAAGCCCAGGTGGGTCTGGTGAATCGATTTGGTATGGCGGGTCTAAATGAAATGGTGATCGGTTGGATGCGTCCGCTAGGTAATGGCAGTTTTCGGTTGGATGGGTTGACTTCGGGTGATGCGGATTTTCGTCAAGCAACGATGCAGGCAGGTATCAGTAAGCGGATCTCCAAATCGTTTTGGTTTGGATCGAGCTTAGGTCTTGGTGTGACGGGTGTCAGGGGATATGGAACCAGGTGGGCACCGGCAGTATCGGTTGGTGTAGGAGGTAAACTGGGTGAAAAAATCTTTTGGGGTAGTTGCTGGGAGAATCCACAGATAATGTTTACCGCAAAAGGATTGCTTGGATCTCACCCGGGGCGCATACGCGGAGGTATGGTCTATCATTATTCATCTGCAGTCGAATTCTATGTAGGGATGGGCTGGGAGTCGGGCATGGCAACGTCTAGCTATTTGCGGGTGGGCTATCGGTTGTCGCCGATTTGGAAACTGGCACTTGGGTATGGTTGGCAACCGGATCAGATCATTTTATCCGTGCAGCGGTGGATTCGTAATGGGTACCTGCAAGTTGGTTTTTCACAAGATCCCGTATTGGGCAGTTCGTTTGCTTTTTCAGTGAGTAGACATCTGAAAGAAAAAAAATGAGATGAAGGGGTGGTTTTTATTCTTGCTTTTAGTGTTGTTCACTTCTGTCAGCGCGCAATTGTCTGAAGGAGATGACCGCCTGTTGATCGAAGAGGAGATTTCTGAAAAATCGGCGGCTGAGATGGAAGCTCAATCGTTGCGGCTGGAGCAGTACTTGCGTAGACCCATGGATCTGAACCATGCATCTTATCAGGAGTTGGAGGAATTGGGTTTGTTGAGTGTCTTTCAGATCGACGCTTGGATACGATATAGGACTAGATTCGGTGTGGCAGAGAGTTGGTATGTGTTTCAAGCTGTTCCGGGGTGGACTCAAGCGATCGTTGAGCGTATAAAACCCTATTGCAAGTTGGGTGGGCGGAGGCAAGCTCTCAATCGATTGTTCAGCGGCAGCGCAGATCATTTTTTATTGTCGCGGTTGAGTTGGCGCTCGGTAGGGGTTCCTGTTTCCGGTGCCTTGGGCGGGAATACGCATCGTTTATGGCGGTATAAGGTTCAGACGGAGAGCGGGGTAACTGCTGGAATCTTGATGGAAAATGATGCTGGGGAACGGTTGGGTAAAAAAGGTCCGGATTTTGTGAGTTCTTTTTTGCATTGGAAAAAAGCGGACGGCAAGTTGTACTTGCTGCTGGGAGATTTTTCAGTTCAGTTCGGACAGGGTTTGATTTGTTGGCAGGGGATGTCATTTGGGATGGGTTCCGATCTGGTAGCGATCAAGCGGCAGGGATTGGCTGTGAGGCCCTATCAGTCGGTGGGGGAGAGTCGGTTCATGCGTGGGCTCGCGGTTGGTGGTGCGTCAACGGATTGGAGTTGGGATGTTTTTGTATCCCGAAATCCTCAGACGGCTACCGTATATAAGACGGATGATGAGCGAGTAGGATTTCGTCAGCTCGACGCGTCGGGATACCATCGTACCCATGGAGAGGTCGCCAAGAAAAATGCTGTTGATGAGTATACATTGGGAGGGAGTCTGAGAAGAGTATATGGGTGGGGGCGCGCGGGACTGAATTTAGCCACTCGCACCTGGAGTATTCCAAAGTTTACTCCAACCGAATCACCCGATTCGGTTTGGGATCGCCGTGTATCAAATGCAAGTGTAGATGTTTCATTCACGCGTGGGAGGTTACACGGATTCAGTGAGTGGGCTATAGATGGAAAAGGGAAATTCGCGGCAGTAGGAGGTGCGTTGTTGGTGATCGATCGACGGATCGATATTTCGCTTCATGCAAGAATGATCGGCAGCGGATTTCAGTCGGTTGATGGGGATGCTCTTCAACGATCCACTTCCGGTGCAGGGGAAAAAGGTTTCTATGCCCAACTGCGGTTTCGAATCAATGACCGCAACAGTTTGGATGTCTACACGGACAGGTACATGATTCAGGAGTTTCCCGCGAGCGGGCCAACTCAGTTAATGGGGAGTATGCAAGGTTGGCGATGGCAATTTCAACCGGATAAGAAAAATTTGATCTACGTCCGATTTCAATCCGTGCAAAGGGATCAGGAAGGGTATTCGGATGGAATCATGCTGGGTGTGCGAAGAAAAAATCAGTACAACATCCGACTGCATGGCCAGTTTTTTATCAATGAGTCGAGTCGGTTACAAATTCGGTACGAAAACGTGTTATTCAGATCTGGTAATAGCTGGCCTGAAAAAGGGTTTCTTACCTATTTGGAGTGGGGGTATGGCGGTGCTGCAACCTCTTTTCGGGCAGATCTGCGGCTGATGTGGGTCTCCACGGATGGGTGGGATGCTCGAGTTTATGCGTATGAACGGGATGTAATGTACAAGGTCGGGTTTCCGGCTTTTTCCGGTACCAAATGGAGGGGCTATGCAAATTTTTCCATTCCCGCTGGGAAGAAAACAATGATCTGGCTACGGATAGCTATCTATAAATCGATTGAATTACAGTCAGTTACAGGAATTAATAGTCCCATCCGTTCAGAATTGACCGCTCAGATCAGGTATCAATGGTCGCGGGGTGGCCGGTAATTTTTATCATCCCTAAACTCTTTGTTAAAAAAAAGACTAAATTGCCGCAGCAACCACTTGACATCCTCTGTCTTGTATGGAGGATTGCCAATGGGTAGCACATTGGTAGTTTTTGATTATCAATGTTCTTGTATACCAAAAAATCAATGTTTATTATGAGAAAAATTGCATCACTGTTCTCGATGCTGGTGCTTTTCACGGCACTTGCCTTCGGTCAGAACCGGATCATCACCGGTACCGTGACAGATGAGACTGGGGCTCCGCTTCCCGGTGCTTCCATTCGAATTGAAGGAACCAAGACGGGTATCGCGGCCGACAACAACGGTCAATTCCGTCTTTCCGCAAAAACCGGCGATGTGCTGGTGGTCAGCGGAGCTGGTTTGGAGACAACCACAGCCTCGGTGGCTGCCGGTAACACTATTGTCATCGTTGTAAAACGAGTGGTGATCAGTGGAACCGATGTGGTGATCACCTCTTTGGGTGTTGCCCGTCAGGCTAAGGAGCTGGGTTATTCCACTGCCAAAGTAAAAGCTACTGAATTGACACAGGCTAAAGCCATCAACCTGCAAAATGGTTTGACTGGTAAGGTTTCGGGTCTGAACATTCAGACAGTTAACAACGGGGTATTCGCTGATACGCGTATCACGCTTCGCGGTATCCGTTCACTGACTGGTAACAACCAGCCGATGCTGATCCTGGACGGTGTGCCCATCTCATTAGGTTATATCAACTCGATCAACCCCAATGACATCCAGGATGTAACAATCCTGAAGTCGGCTTCCGCAACTGCGATCTACGGTCCGGACGGTGCGAATGGAGCGTTGGTGATTACAACAAAGCGTGGCAGCAAGAATAAGCCTCAGATCACTGTGGGTCATACCGTACAGGTTGAGCGCGTTTCTTATATGCCTGAGTTGCAGAACCAATTCGGTTCTGGTTCATCTGTTGATCCATTCGGTTACGGGGTATACGATCCTGTAGAGAATCAGTGTTATGGAGATCAGTTCGATGGTTCTATCCGCCAGATCGGTCGTGATGGTCCCAACGGTGAGCAATACCTTGTATCCTATAATGCCCTTCCCAAAGAGAAACTTCGTTTCTGGAGTACGGGTATCACCAACCAGACTGATGTTTCATTCTCTACTGGTGACTTCTATATGAGTGCTCAGAATGTTCTTATTCAGGGTATCATGCCGAAGGATATCAATCGTCGTATGTCTTTCCGTATGACCGGCAACAAGGAGTTCAATAAATTCCGTGCCAGCTTCAACGTAAACTACACTCGTGGTAATTATGATGTCACTGCAGGTTCCAGCTTTGGTAACGGTCGTGACTATACTGTATACTGGAACCTCATCAATACGCCTCAGCAAATTCCCATCACACGTTTCAAGAACTGGCGTAATGATTTCTGGTCGCATCCTGACGGATATTTCAACGACTATTACTCTAACCCTTATTTCATGATCGATAATTTCCGCAGCGTGGGTCGTACTGACGATCTGTTCGGAAATCTCGAACTTAGTTTGAAGGCAACTAACTGGCTGACCTTCACGTATCGTTTGGGTGCAACTGTGGCCCTTGGATCTGCCAAGAGCCGTGCTGAAGCATTCACCTATGGTGATTTCGCCAAGGCTTCCGGTAAATCTGTTGCTCAGTCAGGAGACATCGTTTCTCAGGTGGCTGACGGATTGTCTACCTCTAGCCGCATCAACTCCGAGTTGTTCATGACCATGCGTAAGAACGTGGGTGAATTCAAATTTGAAGGTCTGCTCGGTCAGAACTTCCGCGAAGACAACTCCAAGAACGTAAACGTATCGAGCAATAACCTGGCCTTCCCTACACTGTTTAACATTATCGGTCGTAAGGGCGAGCCTGGAGCATCTGAAAGCAATTTCAAATCTCGCTTGCAGCGCTTCTTCGGTAAGGCCTCCGTTGGTTACAAGAACTGGGCTTTTGCTGAGGTTACCGCCAGCTATGACATGAACAGCCGTCTGGCCTATTATTATGACTACGATTTCAAAGCGATCAGCTTCTTCTATCCTGGCGCCAGCCTTTCAGTTCTCTTGAGCGAGGCGATCCCTGCGGTGAAGAACAGCAAATCGATCTCCTACTTGAAAGTACGTGGTGCTCGCTCCAAGACTGGTAACGTGAACCTCGGCGTTCAGGCGCTTGAGAATACATACGGACTGGGTGGTGGATTCCCTTACGGAAACCTGGTGGGTTACACATCCGGTAACGTACTTCGCTTGAACCGCTATACTCCTGAGTTCGTTCTGAACACGGAGGTAGGTTTTGAACTTGGATTGTTCAAGAACCGCGTAAACCTGGAAGCGACTGCTTATACCCAGGATAACTCTGATCAGATCGTACAGGTGGCTTATTCCGGTGCTACTGGATTCACCAGTGCCTTGCTGAACGCAGCCTCTTTCGTGAACAAAGGTTTGGAGTTCGACCTGAAATTAACCCCGCTGGTTAAGATCCGCAACATAACGATCGACTTCAAAGCAAACTATACCTACCAAACGAATCAAGTTAACCGTATCATCGAGGGTGTTGATCAACTCGGTATCGGAAACGGAAACTTCGTAATGGTTGGACGCCCTGCTTATACCTTCCAGTTGACTGATTATCTGCGTGACGATCAAGGTCGTGTGATCGTGAACCGTACAACGGGTCTGCCAAGTGTTGATCCAGTGATCAAGCCTTTCGGTCACACACAGCCGAATCACTTGCTGGGTCTGAACCTGAACGTGTCATGGAAAGATCTGACTTTCAGTGCGGTGGCTGATTACCGTGGTGGAGCACAGATCTACACTGGTAACCTCGGAACCGGTATGGACTTCTCCGGTATCTCTAAGCGTTCCGGTCAGAATGCCCGTCAGGCGTTCGTTATGCCGAACTCATCTTATTGGGATGGAACAAAATATGTGGCGAACACCAACATCTACATGACCGGTGGATATAACTTCTGGTCTCAGTCGGTGAATACAGCTGCAAATACAAACTACCTGGTAAGTGGTGATTTCTGGAAGATCCGTGAGGTTAGTCTTAGCTATAACATTCCGATGAAATGGCTGGGCTTTGCTAAGAATGCGATCAAAGGAGCAAACTTCACCATCTCTGGTCGTAACCTCTTTATGTTCCTGCCTAGCACCAACGAGTGGACTGACCCCGAGTTCTCTAACACAACGGGTAACGCACAAGGGGTGAGTGGATTGGATAACACACCGCCGACTCGCATCTTCGGTGCTACCCTGAACCTCAACCTCTAACCCAACTACAAAACCACTAGATATGAAACTGAATAAACTTATATACGGAACCGCAATGGCAGCGACCCTGCTCGTTGCCTCGACGGGTTGTCGGAAGAGTCAGTTCAACATCAACCAGAACGTGAACAGCGTTACGGACAGTACTGTTACCTATGATGTAGTACTGCCTGCTGCCCTGCACGCTTCAGGAACCATTGTTGGAACTGCCTGGGGACCCATTCAAAACTGGATGGGATACTGGGCGCGCTCTGGTACCTATGCACCTAACGTTACGGAAGAGACCTATGACCTTACTACCAACTTCGGTAATGGTATCTGGAACTCTTGCTACGACAACAACTACGATTACCAGATTGTACAGAACAAGGCCGGCGGTGCAGGTGCTACCTTCTATGAAGGAATTGCTCGCATCATGAAGGCACATAACTTCATGATTCTGGTTGATGTATACGGAAATATCCCCTACACCCAAGCGATGAGGGGTGGTGGTAACCCAACCCCGGCATACGATCTGGGAATCAATGTTTACCGGGATCTATTCCGTCAACTTGATACCGGTATCAACCTGATCAAGAATGCGGTTGTGTCTACTACAAATGCAAACAAAGGGATTGCAACAAACGACATCATCTTCCAGGGTAACAAAGGAAAATGGGTTCGCTTTGCCAACACCCTGAAGCTTCGTATGATGATCCACGCTTATGCAGTAGCCGGAATCGACAAGGCGGCTGAAATGGCACGTATCACGACAGAAGGATCCGGATTCCTCGGAATCGGTGAAGACGTTATGGTTCAGCCCGGCTACCTGGCCGACAAGCCAAACCCATTCTACAACGTGTACAAGATCTCTGTTGCTGGTGCTCAAACCGCCAATAACATCTACTACCGCGCCAATAAATGGGGTATTGATTATTACAAGTATAATGGTGATCCGAGAACCTCACGTTTCTACGAGGCTGGAGCAAACGGATTGGTAGGTGTAGCCTATGGCTTGCCTCCGATCCCAGATAATGCTGCCGCTAACCTGGCGGGTATCGGCCCCGGCTTGTACAAAACCAATGTGGCTCCCCAAACTATCATGACAGCATCTGAGAGTTTCTTCCTGCAAGCTGAAGCTCGCCTTCGTGGGTTCATCACCACTGGGTCTACTGTGGCTACCCTCACCAACACTGGTATCACGGAGAGCTTCCGTTACATCGGTGCGGGTGATCCCTCAACATACCTCGCGAACAATGCTGGGTATTCAGATGTTGACATCAATGCAGTGGCAAACTCTCCTGTGAATCCTGCCGGAACGCAGCCTGTCGGTGGTTTGTTCACGATCATTTCTCAAAAGTGGTTTGCCTTGAACGGAATCAACACATTGGAAGTGTGGACGGATTATCGTCGTATGGCGTACAATGAGGTTGTAACTGCTTCTCCTGTAAACGATCGTTTTGTTTACGGAGCAGGTATCGGGTATGACCCAGGTCCGCCCATCTCTGTATCTCCTCAAAATACATCCACAAAGATTCCGGTTCGTTATATGTACCCACAAAGTGAGTATAACTACAACCCAACGAACGTAGGTGCTCAGGGTACGGTCGATCGCTACACCAAAATCTTCTGGGACCTCAACTAATCAACAATCCAATAAACACACGAATCATGAAAAATATCACCAACAAAGCGGTTCTGGCGCTCGCGCTACTTTCGCTCACCTTAACCGGGTGTTTGAAAGACAAGGGCTTTGAGAACTATCAGTATGGAATCAATGATCCGGATACTCAGCCTCCCGGCATCGGTTTCCCATTGGCGGCTAAGCCGATCAATGGTGTTGGACTGGATGTATCTGGCTCACCTCAGGAAGTGAAGGAAATGTTCTTCGTTAACCTCAACGCTGGTAATCCTGCGCCCACAGCGGTAACGGTTACGCTGGAGGTTAAAAGTGCTGAGTTACTTGGGGCTTACAATGCAGCTAACGGTACAAATATTCAGGTGCTGAATCCATCCCTGTATACATTCCCGTTGACGGTGACGATCCCTGCCGGGGCTCGTAACATCGACATCCCCTTCATCGTGCCTAGCACGTTGACGCTGAACCCTAACGCTGCCTATGGAGTTGCTATCCGTATCGCTTCTGTTTCCGGGAACTATGTGATCGCGGAGAACCTGCGTAACCTGCTGGTTCAGTTCAGTATCAAAAACAAATACGATGGTGTTTATAACCTGACCGGTTATCACAATCGTGTTCCTTACACATTCCCTTACCAGACTACCATGCACATGGTCACTAGCGGACCGAACGCTGTTTACTTCTTCTGGCCATTGGTTGGAGGTGTAGGACATCCTATCGGACTTGGTCCAAATAACTCAATGAGCTGGTACGGACCTACGGTTGCCCCTGTTGTTGTTTTCAATACAACCACCAACTTGGTGACAAATGTTTTCGGAAGCGATCCAGCTGGTCCTCCCATCACTATGTTCACCGGCCCTGGTAGTCGTTTGAGCAAATGGGAGCCTGCCACCCGCAACATGACGGTTGATTGGAACTATAATAACAATCCGCTTCGTGCTTTCTTCGACGACCTGCAATATCAGCGTGCTCGATAAGAAGCCACTTAACTGAAATTCAAAAGGGATTGTTTAACAATCCCTTTTTTTGTGTCCGTTGTATCGCGTTATCATTTGTTTACCTTTGGTTAAATGCCTCGCATGAAGTATCTCATATTAGCTATCTCATCGCTCCTGTCAATCAATTACTCGATCGCTCAGCTAGGGACTATTAGTCCTACCGTAGGCTGGGTGGATCCCGTATTGAACCACAACCGTCTTTTGCGTGAGCAAACGGGGGAGGGGATGTTCAAGATGATCGGTCCCTACCGGGTTATCGGCACCTCATATTTGTTTGGAGAGCGTAACAAGGGAAATATTTATTCGACCGAAGCAACCGCTGTAAATATTCAGGTGGGATACAATACCTATAGCCAGGAGGTTGAGTTCATTTCTCCCTCGAATCCCGGGATGCCTTTGGTCAAATCTCCCGGCGAAGTGGATTCATTCGTGTTTTTGGCCAATCAGGCAGTCGGATTGAGCAGCGATATGCGATTTGTTTATGGCAAACATTTGGGTTCCTCGGAAAAAGCCTATTTCCAAGAGTTGTCAACTGGGCCGAAAGCAGGGGTATACAAGCGATACAAGGCTGACGTTGCATATGTTTCCAGCAATTATGTTCAGTCAGAACTGCGTCAATTCGAGCTGCTGTACGACTACTTTGTTTATAATCCCGCAACGCGCTCACTTAAAAAAGTAAAAAACAGTTACAATAGTTTACAGAAGGAACTGAATGCGATCAGCGATGTGTCGGCCGTATTTACATCCTCTGCTTTCTCTGAAAATCCGGACCTAGCGCTTAAAAACGCCATCCTACTCATCAATCAAAAATGACCATGCAAGAAAATCAACCTGTCCCCAATCAGTTGAATATTGAGATCTCAGAAGAGGTCGCCGAAGGACAATATGCCAACCTGGCCATCATCACGCATTCTCATGCGGAGTTTGTGATCGATTTCGTGAATGTGATGCCCGGCACACCCAAGAGCAAGGTGAAATCCCGCTTGATACTTACCCCGCAACATGCTAAGCGGTTGATGCGTGCCCTTACCGAGAACATTCAGAAGTTCGAGTCTATGCATGGCCCCATTCAGGATATCGAGGAGATGCAGTTGCCATTGAATTTCGGCGTGCCGACCGCTCAAGCTTGATAGGGTCTATATCAGTCCTTCATCCGCAAAACTGTAGTATCCTTCTCGCGTAACGATCAAATGGTCGTGGAGGGTGATATCAAAAAACTCAGCCGCTTTTTGGATCTTCTGTGTTAATTCACGGTCTGCCTGACTCGGATATAAGGCCCCAGATGGATGATTGTGCCCTACGATCATACTCACGGCTCGGAGTGAAAGAGCTTTTCGGAATATAATTCGTGGATCAGCAACGGTTCCGGTGATACCGCCCTGACTGACCTGTTCCAAACGTATCATACGCAGGGCCCGATTTAGGTATAGCACACAAAAAACCTCGTGGTCCAAATGACCGATCTGATCCTGCAAAAAGCGAGCAGCTTCAGAGGATGATTGAAGAACCCGTTGCTCCAGCCGCATTCTATCTAGTGAAAGTCGTTTACTTAATTCCCAGGTGGCCAGCAACCGCGTGGCTCGTTCCATGCCCAATCCGCGGACCTGGATCAACTCCTCCGGCCCCATCACCGCCAGTCGACCCAGATCACCATTGACATGTTTCCAGAGTGAATCCGCTCCGTGGGCCGTCCCCAAAATTTGAATCAGTAACTCCTGTGTAGTGGATCGCTGGCAGTCAGGACCCACTCGATCTTTCTTGGATGGCATCATGGATCAATGATAGTCAACGGAGAACCTTGACACAATGCCACAAAGCGTTATGCACAGCCTGAAGCGACTTTTCCATCTCCCGCTTGGTGTGAGTAGAGTGAGCAATTACATCAATTATCTTCGCACCACAATTCCCCCATCACATGCAAAAAGCCAAAATATTCGCCGGCACCGGATCCCAGGAGCTGGCCAAGCAGATCTGTGCGTCGTATGGAACACACCTGGGACAGGTCAACATTCAGCGATTCAGCGACGGAGAGATCTGTCCTGTTTTCCTGGAAAGCGTGCGCGGCGATTATGTTTTCCTGGTCCAAAGCACGTTTTCTCCGACCGACAATCTGATGGAGCTCTTATTGATGATCGATGCCGCTCGAAGAGCCTCTGCGTACAAAGTGATTGCCGTGATTCCGTATTATGGGTATGCACGGCAGGACAGGAAGGACCGCCCCCGTGTGGCCATCGGTAGTAAATTGATAGCCAATATGTTAGTGGCAGCAGGCGCCGACAGGGTCGTTACAATGGACCTGCATGCCCCCCAAATTCAGGGCTATTTTGACATACCCGTCGACCACCTCGACAGCCATGCCGTTTTCATCCCTTATCTCGAGAATCTGAAGCTGGAAAACCTTACCTTTGCCGCCCCCGACGTAGGGGCTACCAACCGGATCCGGGAGATCGCCAGCTATTTCAATGCGGAAATGGTCATTTGCGATAAACACCGGAAACGGGCCAACGAGATCGCCAGTATGGTGGTCATTGGAGATGTCACCGGACGGGATGTGGTCATCATCGACGACATCTGCGACACCGGCGGTACCCTGGCAAAAAGTGCCGGGATGCTGAAAGACAAGGGAGCCCGTTCGGTCAGGGCACTGATCACCCATCCGGTGCTTAGTGGCAAGGCCTACGAGAATATCGAGAACAGTGTGTTGGAGGAATTGGTTGTTTGTAACACCATCCCTCTTCGCCAGGAAAGTTCAAAAGTAAAAGTCCTTTCTGTTGCCGATCTCTTCGCCGTAGCCATCCGCAACGCGTTTGAAAACAAGAGCATCACGAGTCTCTTCATTCATTCGCAGCGACGAGACAAGTAAACTTTAAACTCAGATACCATGAACACGATTACAATCGAAGGACAACTGAGGACCGGTTTTGGCAAGTCAGCCACCCGTCAACTCCGCTCTCAGGACCTGGTGCCCGGTGTAATTTATGGAGGTGCAAAAGAAATCCACTTCTCCGCTCCGGCCGCCGCATTCAAAAAGTTGGTTTACACCCCTAACTTCCAAATCGCTGAAGTAAAGGTGGATGGACAGACTTACCGGACCATCATGAAAGACCTGCAATTCGACAAAGTGTCGGATAAGCTCACCCACATCGACCTGTTGGAAATGGTGGAGGACAAGAAAGTCGTTGCTGACATTCCCCTCAATTTCACCGGAACTTCCAAGGGCGTAAAAGATGGTGGTAAGCTGGTTACCAAGATGAAGTCCCTAAAGGTGAAAACCTTACCTAAGTACCTGAAAGAGAAGATCGATGTATCCATCGAGGCGCTGGAACTGAACGGAAACATCCGCGTGGAAGATGTAAAGGTAGAGAACTATGAGGTCCTCAATTCCCCTCGTATTCCCATTGCTACCGTGGTTATGACCCGTCAGCTCAAGCAAGAGGAAGCCGCTGCTGCTCCTGCAAAAAAATAATGGAATTTCTCAAAGATTACGACCCGCACCTTGGTGCGGGTCTTTTTTATGCCGAATCAAGTAACTTGAATCCCGATGAAATACCTGATCGTTGGCCTGGGTAATATTGGAAATGAATACGCACATACGCGTCACAATATCGGATTCGATGTGGTGAATGCATTTGTGCAAAAGCATGGCGGGCAATTTCGGAATGATCGGCTTGCCTTTGTATCAGACATAAAGTGGAAAGGCAAACTATATGTATGCATTTGTCCTACCACGTATATGAATCTGAGTGGCAAAGCAGTCAAGTACTGGATGGAAAAAGAAAACATTTCAGTAGAGAATGTGCTGGTCATCCTGGACGACTTGGCGTTACCCTTGGAACAACTCCGATTAAGAACTGCCGGGAGTGATGCCGGACATAACGGACTAAAAAGTATTCAAGACTCATTGGGTACTACTCAATACGCTCGCCTTCGTTTCGGGATCGGTAATAATTTTCCGAAAGGGATGCAGGCCGAATTTGTGCTCAGTCGGTGGAATAAAGAAGAAGAACCTGTTGTTCAGTTGAAGATCGACGCATCTGTGGGGGTGATCGAACAGGTTTTTCAGCAGGGTTTTTCTTCTACGATGAGCCAGTTGAATCAGCAGGTATTTGGTCGGAGCTAGTCTCGATTTTCTTATTTTTGAGACATCCTTTACCCAGCATGAAGATATTTTGCATCGGACGAAATTATGTGGCGCATGCGCTGGAGTTGGGCAATGACGTGCCCGAGGAGCCTGTTATTTTTCTCAAGCCTAAATCGGCCTTACTCCCTCTCGGAACACAATTCAATTATCCCGAATTCACCAATGAGTTGCATTATGAATGCGAATTGGTTCTTCGAGTTTCCAAGAATGGTCGATACGTGCCTGAGCGACATGCCTCCAAGTACTATGATGCTATTTCGGTTGGCATCGATTTTACAGCGCGTGACATACAGCAGGAACTGAAAACAAAGGGGCTTCCTTGGGAAAAAGCCAAGGCATGGGATCATTCGGCTATTTTAGGGTCCTGGCGTCCCTTCTCCGATTATTCCGCCAAACCATCCATTGAGTTCTCGTTACAAAAAGACGGGGAAACCGTCCAGAAAGGCGATTCTTCCCTGATGATCTATTCCTTCAATCGGATCGTTGCTGAGATATCTAAATATTTTACGTTGCAGATCGGCGACCTGATCTTCACCGGCACTCCGGCCGGCGTAGGGGAGGTTTTTCCGGGAGACGTGCTGGAAGGATTCATTGAAAACGAATCTCTTTTCAAACTCGAGGTCAAGTAAACAACAACACCTCCGTTCTCGGCGTATTTTTGTCCGCAACGATTGGCCCCCATGCTAGCTCCTGACATTCAACTTCGTGCCTACAGACATATGGCCCTGCTTTCGGCCATGGCCAGCAAATACGAGGCCAATCGCACGATTTGTAAATATGTACATGCCACCGCACGCGGTCATGAAGCCATACAAATCGCCACGGCCTATCAATTGCTGGCGTCAGATTATGTGAGTCCATACTACCGGGATGATAGTTTATTACTTGGACTAGAATTCAGCCCTTACGAGTTGATGCTCCAATTGCTTGCTAAGGGCGATGATCCTTTTTCCGGTGGCCGGGAATACTATGCGCACCCCAATCACCGAGGTGGCGGCAAACCAACCATCATACATCAAAGCAGTGCCACCGGTATGCAAGTCATTCCGACGACTGGCATTGCACACGGATTGCGGTATTGGGAGGTTCAAGACCCCGCTAATACAATCCTCCGTGATTCTCCGGTGGTGGTTTGCTCCCTGGGCGATGCTAGTGTAACGGAAGGTGAAGTGAGTGAAGCTTGGCAAACAGCCGTACTGCACCAACTTCCGATTATTTACCTCGTGCAGGACAATCAGTGGGGTATCAGTGTGACCGCGCAGGAATCAAGGGCAATGAATGCATTCGAATATGCGGCCGGATTCAAGGGCCTGCACCGGGTGCAAGTGGATGGAAGTGATTTTGAAGCATCGTATCGCGTGATGCAAGATGCAGTTCAGTATGTACGGGAACACCGGGCTCCGATCCTTGTACATGCATCAGTTCCCTTGCTAGGGCATCACACCAGTGGCGTTCGCAAAGAGTTCTATCGGGATGAGGAAGATCTAGAAAAACATCATGCGCACGACCCGTTTCATAAATGGCATCATAAATTACTGGCCTCCGGAATACCTGCAGCTGAGTTGGAGGCGATCCGATCCGAAGCAGAGTGGTTGATCGAACAGGATTTTGATAGGGCCGTACAAGCAGCCGACCCCGATCCTTCGACCGTTTCACAACATGTATTGGCGCCTACACCCATCACACAGGAGCAAGGAGAGAGAAGTCCGGCCGGCGCACCCAAAGTGATCATGGTTGACGCAGCCTTATTCGCGATCCGTGAACTGATGCAAAAACACCCGGAGGCTGTTTTGTATGGACAGGATGTAGGCAAACGATTGGGTGGGGTTTTTCGAGAAGCAGCTACCCTCGGTGATCAATTCGGGGATCATCGGGTTTTCAATACAGCCATCCAGGAAGCCTATATCGTCGGTTCTACCGCTGGCATGGCAGCTGTTGGGATAAGGCCGATCGTTGAAGTTCAGTTTGCCGATTATATCTATCCCGGATTGAATCAATTGGTTACCGAGCTGTCCAAGAGTTGCTATCTCTCCATGGGTAAGTTTCCGGTGCCTATGGTACTTCGTGTACCGATCGGCGCTTATGGTGGCGGTGGACCTTATCACAGCGGTTCGGTGGAAAGCACCTTGTTGTCGATAAAAGGTATTAAGGTCGCGTACCCCTCCAATGCGGCCGACATGAAGGGTTTGATGAAAGCCGCTTACTACGACCCGAATCCGGTTGTCATGCTGGAGCATAAGGGACTCTATTGGAGCAAAGTGCCCGGCACGGAAGATGCCCGCACACCCGAACCCGATGCCGACTATATTTTACCACTAGGAAAAGCCAACATTGTTCTCCAGGCAGATGAAGATTATCTGGAGGCAGGCGACACCTTATTGGTGATCACATACGGAATGGGCGTGTATTGGGCCAAAGAAGCGGCGATGGAGTTTCCGGGACAGGTCGAGATCATTGATCTTAGAACGCTGGCACCGGTAGATGAGGACTTGCTGATCGCTCGTATCCGTTTGCATGGAAAATGTCTGATGCTGACAGAGGAGCAGATCTCCCATTCGTTCGTGCAATCACTTGCTGGTAAACTTACAGAACAATGTTTCTCATCGCTCGACGCACCGATTCAAGTGATGGGTGCGCTTGATCTGCCGGCTGTTCCCATGAATATGGGACTGGAGAAGGCCATGCTGCCCAATGCGCAAAAGGTGGCTGAGCGTATGGATCGAATCTTGAGTGAGTAAGCTTATTTCTTTAGATCCAGTCGGATCTGCAATTCATCAAATTGCTTATCATCGATCGAAGCTGGTGCATCCAGCATCACATCCCTTCCGGCGTTGTTCTTCGGAAAGGCGATGAAATCGCGAATACTTTCACTTCCACCTAAGATTGAACAGAGCCGGTCGAATCCAAATGCGATTCCTCCGTGGGGCGGAGCACCATATTCAAACGCTCCTAATAAGAAGCCGAACTTATGTTGTTGCTCTTCTTTATCCATACCGAGTGCCGCAAACATTTTCTCTTGCAGTTCGCGTTGATAGATACGGATCGATCCGCCACCGATTTCGTTTCCGTTCAGCACCATGTCATAGGCGTTCGCTTTGATCTGCGCATACGGATGATCCAAATATTTGGAGGCATCATGGATCGAAGGCTCATTTTTGATCATGGTCTGGATCTGGGCGGGTTTAGGTGCCGTGAACGGATGATGCCGGGCTACCCAGCGGTTTCCTTCCTCATCGTATTCAAACAGTGGGAAATCCAACACCCACAATAATTTAAACTCATCTTTTTTGCGCAGTCCAAGTCGCTCCCCTAATTCCAAGCGGAGTTCGCTGGCAGCTTTGCGTGTACGCTCCTCGGCCCCGGCAACGACCAGAACAAGGTCGCCAGTGGTTGCGCCACAGGCATCGGCAATGGCTTTTAGTTTTTCCTCCGAATAGAATTTATCGACCGAGCTTTTATAGCTGCCATCGGCGAGGCACTTGATGTAAACAAGTCCTTTCATGCCGATCTGTGGTCGTTTCACCCAGTCGGTCAATTCATCGGTTTGTTTGCGTGTATATTCTGCGGCACCCGGAACAGCCAGAGCGATTACCGTTTCAGCTTCATCGAAAACTTTGAAATCCGCACCGTCGATCAATTCAGGCGAGGCGTTTCTATCGCGGTATACTGAATCAGGTTTTTTCAAATTCAGTAATTGCATGCCGAATCGGATGTCGGGTTTGTCATTGCCGTATGTCCACATGGCTTCTTCCCAAGTCATTCGCTGAACCGATTCAGTGTAGTCGATGTTCTTGACTTCTTTGAAAATACTTTTGATCAATTCCTCGAACATATGCAGGATATCTTCCTGCTCCACAAAAGCCATTTCGCAGTCAATCTGGGTGAACTCGGGCTGACGATCCGCACGGAGATCTTCGTCACGAAAACATTTTACGATCTGATAATATCGATCGTAACCGCTCACCATCAACAGTTGCTTGAATGTTTGCGGCGATTGGGGAAGGGCATAGAATTGCCCAGGATTCATGCGCGAGGGGACCACGAAATCACGTGCACCTTCGGGCGTAGATTTGATCAAGAAGGGCGTCTCAATATCAAGAAAGCCATGCTGGTGTAAATAGTTTCTGGCGGCCCGGTTAACGGCATAACGCAATTCAAGATTCTTGCGAACGGCTCCGCGACGTAGATCCAGGTAGCGGTACCGCATGCGCAGATCGTCGCCACCATCGGTATCATCCTGAATGGTGAATGGAGGTGTGGCCGCTGCATTTAGAATGGTGAAATCAGTCACCAACAGTTCAATGTCGCCGGTGGGCAGCTGTGGATTCTTGTTACTGCGTTCGGCCACGGTGCCGTTGACTTGTAAAACGAATTCACGGCCCAACGGATTTTTTTCCAGTTCCGTATTCAGCGATTCGTTGAACAACAGCTGTGTGATCCCATAGCGGTCGCGCAGGTCGATAAAGGTTATCGAGCCGAATTTTCGAATGGTTTGTACCCAGCCCGCCAGGGTGACGGTTTGGTTGACATGCGACGCGCGTAGTTCTCCGCAGGTATGGGTTCTGAACATGTTAGTTGATTTCCGTCGCGAAGATAACCCGAATCGGGGGCAACCTTACAGGGTCGTGGTGTGCTTTTCACGGACCTCACGGGGTCGTTGCAGCAGGTAGTAGTTCAGTAGTATGAGTAGGCCTGCGAGGAACGGGATCAGGGACAGTTGCTTGCCATTGATACCCAAGATGACAATCTTTTCATCGAACTCAAGAAACTCAGAGATCATCCAAAAGGAGTTTGCACTGATCCAGAAGGCGACGGCCAAATTGTGGGCCAGTTCGGAGGCGATGTGGCGGGTACGCCAGCTGATCATAATGGCAATGGTCAGGGTAGGGATGATCATCGCAATGCCCAATTCGCGCCAGAACAGACACCAGCTGATGTCTTTAAGCAACCAGAATACAATGTGCATGTTCTCCATGCGTCGGAAACGGGCGGGGATCGAGTACAGAGACTCCGGTGAAGCAGACATCTTAGTTGGTTTGGGGAAAGATATAAAAAGAATCGATTTATGCTTTGGCTTCGAATCGACCGACTGAGGCCTCTGGGTGGATCGGTTCCTCGAACATCCAGTGCCTTAATAATTGTCTCGCAAAATAGGGCGCCAGCGAACAGCCCTTCGTGCCCATTCCATTCAGAATGCCGATGCGCTTCTCATGGGAGGAGAAGCCCACGAATGGTCTGCGTTCCAGCGTAGCGGGGCGAATGCCAGCTATGTGATCAATCACTCGGTAGGGGAGCTGCAGCCATTTTTTGAGCGTTTGCTCTGTTTGTTCCCTGAATGATGGGGTGGGGTGGGGGTGGTCGAAGGACCATTGATAATTTGACCCACACCACCAGCTTCCATTGCTGAGCGGGGCCAACATCACCCCATGTTTGTATATGCGATCCGATGGGAGCTCCGGGATATCGAGGATCAGCACTTCTCCTTTATTCGGGGCAAAGGGAAGGTTCGGAAAAAAACAATCGGCCAGTTGGCTGTTTCCATCGCAGAAGATCACTCGTTCGGCCTGGATGTTTTTGTATGCTATGCTACCGGACTCGATCCGAAGTGCGGACGATTCAAATTTTTCATCGAGAAGAGATCCGGTTTCCAGCAGTTTGTTTCGGATGCCATCCAGTAGGCTCGGGAGATCGATCAGATAAACCGGATCGATGAACCCGGCCCCATGGGGTATATCAAAGGGAAGTTCCGGGATATCGGAGTAATGGACCGACGCTACATATTTTCCTTGTTGTTTCAACCGTTCAATAAAGCTGGTCCGCATCTGCTCAGAAGGGAAAAAATCGATCAGCGTGGATTGTCGGATCAACGATCGATTCAGCCATTCGCCCATTGAAGCGTAGGCCGCTTGCGCATGTGATAAAAGTTCGTCGGATAACCAAACCTCTGCGTGACGTCTGCCGGTAATGGGATTGATGATGCCTGCGGAAATGCGTGAGGGGCTATGTGGTTGAATATTGTCTATTACGCACACGCGCAATCCGGCCCGCTGACATTCATAGCTTAGCCAGCTGCCGCAAAGACCTTGTCCGATGATCAGCAGATTAACCTGCATGGATGATTCGTTCAAAAAAAACCGCATCTGGGATGCGGTCGGGATTTTATTTTCTGAGTATTTCGGCCATTTTCTTTCCGATATCGGCCGGGCTGCTCACGACGTGGATACCACATTCGCCCATGATCTTCATTTTTGCTTCAGCCGTATCATCAGCGCCGCCTACTATGGCTCCGGCATGTCCCATGCGTCGGCCGGGAGGTGCCGTTTGTCCGGCGATGAATCCGACCACTGGTTTCTTGTTGCCTGTTGCTTTGATCCAGTTGGCCGCCTCTGCTTCCATTCCACCCCCGATCTCACCGATCATGACAATGGCATCTGTATCAGGATCGTTCATGAACAATTCCATCGCATCTTTAGTGGTGGTGCCAATAATCGGATCTCCTCCGATACCGACAGCGGTAGAGATGCCCAAACCGGCTTTGGCCACTTGGTCGGCCGCTTCGTAAGTCAGCGTACCTGATTTAGAAACAATACCGATACGGCCGGGGATGAATACAAAGCCAGGCATGATTCCCACTTTGCAGGCACCGGCAGTGATGACACCCGGGCAATTCGGACCGATCAGTCGGGTGTTCTTTCCCTGTAAATAATTTTTGGCTTTCACCATGTCCTGTACCGGAATGCCTTCTGTGATACAAACAACCAGCTCTATACCTGCTTCGGCAGCTTCCATGATGGCATCTGCGGCAAAGGCCGGGGGGACGAAAATAATGCTCACATTCGCACCGGTGGCTTTAACACCATCGGCTACGGTATTGAAAACCGGACGGTCAAGATGCGTGGTGCCGCCTTTGCCGGGCGTTACGCCTCCGACTACCTGGGTTCCGTACTCCATCATTTGTCCGGCGTGAAAACTGCCTTCCGTACCGGTGAATCCCTGTACCAGGATCTTAGATGATTTATTGACGAGGATACTCATAGTGTAATTTGGAATTGACCGCAAAATTAGGGAGAATTCGGCCCCTGACAAGAGGAGGAAGGGCTATTTCAGTAGATCGTCCATGTTTCGGTCTGGATCGATCTTGCCCCGTTGCTCCAGCATGCGCATGTCTTTGGCGTCTTTCAGGAAGTCGGAGGCAAAAATGAAATCGTTCAGGCGCTGGTTCTTGCTGAAAATGATATCCTTATTACTTCCTTCCCATTCCTTGTGGCCCTGATACATATACAGGATATAATGACCGATCTCCATCACGCTGTTCATGTCGTGTGTGTTGATCACGGTGGTCATATTGTATTCAACGGTAATGTCTCGAATCAGTTTGTCGATCACCAGGGAGGTTTGCGGGTCTAAGCCCGAATTGGGTTCATCACAAAAAAGGTATTTCGGATTCAATACAATCGCACGGGCCAGCGCGACTCGTTTTTTCATCCCGCCACTGAGTTCGGCCGGGTATTTCTTATTGACGCCAGGCAGGTTGACTCGCTCCAACACTTCATTCACACGCTCTTTTTTTCGGGCGATCGAGTCGGAGGAGAACATATTCAATGGAAAGAGAATATTCTCTTCCACATTGAGGCTGTCGAACAGTGCTGATCCTTGAAATAGCATGCCGATCTCTTTGCGAATTTCCGTGCGCTGTTCATCATTCATTTCCGTAAAGGAGGTTCCATCATACAGGATATCACCAGCTTCAGGCTGAAAAAGTCCGACCATGCACTTCATCAACACCGTTTTGCCGCTGCCGCTGGCACCGATGATCAGATTGCACTGGCCAGCCTTCATCACTGCATTCACATCCTCGATGATGGCTTTTCCGTTAAAGGACTTTTGTATGTTTTTTACCTCGATCATTTTGTTATAAAAGCAAAGCCGAAAGCACGTAGTCGGCAAACAGGATCAAAACACAACTTACCACAACCGCTTTGGTACTTGCGCGGCCAATCTCCAATGCGCCCCCTCGTACGTAATAACCAAAATAAGCGGGTATGCCTGAAATGATAAAAGCGAATACATAGGATTTGGTCAATGCGAAGTATACGTTGTAAGGAACAAACAGCTCCACCAACCCTTTATCATAAATATTCGCCGGGATGATTCCCGCCATCGTTCCGGCTAGCCTTCCGCCCCAGATGCCGAGTACCATTGCAATGATGACCAGCAAGGGGATCATGATAAGCGCCGCAACGATCTTGGGTAGGATGAGATAGGCTTTGGAATTGATGCCCATGATCTCCAGGGCATCGATCTGCTCGCTCACGCGCATATTACCTAGTTCACTGGCGATCCGACTCCCCGCAACACCCGCCAGCACAATACAGACCAATGTTGGAGCGAATTCTAAAATCACCGTATCACGTACGATCTGTGCGATCGTGGTGAGTGGTATCAGCGGACTGACCAACTGATACGCCGTTTGTATCGTCGAAACAGCTCCGATGAACACGGAGATAATGGCCACGATACCCAGCGAACCGATACCGATCTCCGCACACTGGTGCATGAATTCACGCCAATACATCCGGCCATTTTCCGGTTTGGCGAACATGCCTTTCAGCATGATCATGAATTGGCCTATGTCCTTGAAGAGCTTCATTTATTTAGCCTCAGCCGATGGTTTACGGAATCGTTTCCACCAGCGAGATTGCTTTACGATCTCAGCCGTTGCGGTTTTTGATTTTAATTGAGCATCCACCACAGCGATCATGGCCATGTTCACAATGCTTCTGACGGAGGATCCCAGCTGAAGAATATGGACGGGGCGTTTCAGTCCCAGCAGGATCGGTCCAACCGCATCCGCTGTCTCTAATTCTTTCATCAGGTTATAAGCGATGTTACCAGCCGACAGGTTTGGAAAGATCAGGGTATTCACTTCCTGGTCAGCCAACTCACTAAACGGATAATTTTCTTTGATCAATTCCTGGTTGAAGGCTACGCTCGCTTGCATTTCTCCGTCTACAATGAGATTCGGCATCTTCTGCTTCACGATCTCTCGGGCTTTAGCTACCAGTCGAGCTTCAGGTGAATCGCTGCTGCCGAAATTGGAGTAGCTCAGCATGGCGATCCGGGGAACAATGTTGAAATTCCGTACTTCACGGGCTGCCAGCAGAGTGATTTCGGCGAGTTCCTCGGCGGTGGGATTGAAGTTCACGGTTGTGTCGGCGAGGAAGAGTGGACCTTTTTTCGTCAACATCAGATACATGCCGGCGATCTTACTGGTTCCCTCCTCGGTGCCGATGGTTTGGATGGCCGGGCGGATCGTATCCGGATAATTCTTGGATAGTCCGGAGATCATGGCATCCGCATCGCCACACTCAACCATCATACAGCCATAATAGTTCCGGTCCTTCATGATCTTTCTGGATTCATAGGAATTGAATCCTTTGCGACCTCGTTTGGCGAAGAACAGGTCTCCGTAATGATTTCTTTTCTCCTCGGAGACATCACTTCTCGGATCGAAAATGGGCAAACCTTCGATATCTATGCCGTTCGCGGCAGCAATGGTGCGTATTCGATTTTCATCACCCAAGAGGATCGGATAGCCAATGCCGTCATCAAATACGATCTGGGCCGCTTTCAACACTTTTACATTATCTGCTTCGGCGAAAACGATACGTTTTGGATCACGACGGGCTTTGTTGCCTAAGATTCGCATTACCTGGTTGTCCAGCCCCAGTCGCTTATTCAATTCAGTTACGTATCCCGGCCAGTTGGTGATCGGACTCTGTGCTTCTCCGCTTTCCATGGCAGCCTTTGCTACCGCGGGGGCAACCGTTGCTAGAAGTCTCGGATCGAGGGGTTTGGGAATGATATAGTTCGGGCCGAATGTAATATTGCTTTCATTGTAAGCCATGTTCACGATATCCGGCACCGGGGTGCGGGCCAATTCCGCAAGGGCTTTGACGGCAGCCAACTTCATGGCTTCGTTGATGTGACGCGCCCGAACATCAAGAGCGCCTCTGAAAATGTAGGGGAAGCCCAACACATTGTTGACCTGGTTGGGATAATCACTTCTGCCCGTTGCCATGATCAGGTCCTTACGGGCGCCGGTGGCTTCCTCCCAACTGATCTCCGGATCGGGGTTCGCCATGGCAAATACGATCGGATTTTTTGCCATCGATTTGACCATATCGGCACTTACCAGATTACCTGCGCTGAGTCCGATGAATACATCTGCGTCTTTCATGGCCTGTGCCAGCGTCATTTCCCCCTTCGCATTGGCGTATTTCAATTTGAACTCTTCCATGTCCGTCCGCCCCTTGTGCAACACACCTTTCTTATCAAAGAGTAAAAAGTTTTCATTTCGGGCGCCTAGTGCTTCATATAGTTTGATACAGGCCATCGCGGCGGCTCCTGCCCCGATCACTACAAAACGAACTTTTTCGATCTTCTTTTTCTGCACCTCCAACGCATTCAACAAGGCAGCAGCACTGATGATGGCCGTGCCATGCTGGTCATCGTGCATCACCGGGATATTGAGTTGTTTCTTCAACTCCTGTTCGATGTAGAAGCATTCCGGTGCTTTGATATCTTCCAGGTTGATGCCCCCAAATGTGGGCTCCAATGATTTTACGATCTCCACAAATTTGACCGGATCTTTTTCGTTGATCTCAATGTCGAACACATCGATATCGGCAAAAATTTTGAAGAGTACGCCTTTTCCTTCCATCACCGGTTTGCTGGCCTCGGGACCGATGTCTCCTAAACCCAGAACAGCGGTGCCATTGCTGATCACGGCTACCAGATTTCCTTTGGCGGTGTATTTGTATACATTTTCCCGGTTGTCCGCGATCTCCAGACAGGGACTGGCCACGCCGGGTGAGTAGGCGAGTGAGAGGTCGCGCTGTGTTTTGGCTTCTTTGGTTGGGACGACTTCGATCTTGCCGGGGCGCCCTTTAGCATGATATTCGAGCGCTTGCTGTTTCCTCAGGTCGTTTTGCATAGCAATGAATTAGAGGGTGCAAGGTACAAAACCGGAAGGGAAAGGACTATTTGGAGCTGTTGAGGCTTGCACCCAGCCAGGCCATGAGTCCAACCCCGATCTCCAAAGCCGATTCATCCACATCGAAACGTGGTGTATGTACCCCATGAATGATCCCTTTACTTTCATTGCGTGTACCCAGCCGAAAAAAACAAGCTGGGATCTGCTGGGCATAGTAGCCAAAATCCTCAGCCCCCATTCGGAGTTCGGTTTCAGAAACTTGATCGTTGCCAATGTAATCGACCGACAGTTGACGACAAGCCTCATTTACTTTTTCATCGTTGTGCACACAAGGGTACCCGACATCTATGTGTAGATCCAATTCTCCGCCCATAGATCTGACCAGGTCGACCGACAAACGGCGGATCTTCTCATGCGCCTCCTTTCTCCAGTTCTCATCCATTGCCCTGAATGTTCCCATCAACTTCACCTGCTCGGGGATGACATTAGTTGCTGTACCCCCTTGTATAGAAGTGATAGAAAGTACAGTTGGATTGAATGGTTGATTGTGCCTGCTGATCAATTGTTGAAGCGCCGTGATGAGGTGTGCGCTGATCAGGATCGGATCGACCGTTAAATGAGGAGATGCGGCATGCCCTCCCTTGCCTTTGATCGTGAAATAAAGTTCGTCGGCGCTTGCCATCACCTTGCCCGACCGAAAACTGGCTTTTCCTGCTTCCAGTAATGTATTCACATGTAATGCAACGATCGCTTCGGGTTTCGGATTTTCCAGCACGCCATCCCGAATGAGTAATGAAGCACCCCCCGGATTTTTTTCTTCGCCGGGTTGAAAGATCAATTTGACAGTCCCACTCCAATCGGCCCTTGATGTTTGGAGTATTTGCGCCGCACCTAATAAACAAGCTGTATGCACATCATGCCCACAAGCATGCATCACGCCTTCGTTCATTGATTTATAGGGAAGAGCCGTTTCTTCAGTGATCGGCAGGGCATCCATATCGGCGCGCAGGGCCACGATTCGGGAATCTGGATTCTTCCCCTCGATCAGTCCAACGACCCCCGTGGTGGACATCACCTGAAAGGGGATGTCCAATTGTTTCAATTTCTCTTGTACAAAAGCCGACGTTTGAAACTCCTGATAACTCAATTCAGGATGTGCGTGCAGGTGACGGCGCCATTCGATCACCTGCGGTGCGATCTGTTTAGCCAGTGCCTGTATGCGTTCGAGCATGTTAACGATTGTTGGGTTGAGGAACGTTATTGATGAAGTAGGTATCGATTTCATCATTCATAACAAACACGCCCTTTGGGAAAAAAGGTTTGAGCTGTTGAGAGAAGTATAAAGCGTCTTCTTTGGTTTTGAAATTACCCACCTTTAGTTTGTAATAGGGGGCTTGATGCCAGAGATAGGGTTTCAGGTCTGGGTAATTTTGATAAATCAGTGTTTTAGCTTGTATGGCTTCCTGACGGTCTTTTGTATTCGAGACCAGTAATCGAAATCCGGCTGTTACCCGACGGCCGGACCGAGTGGTGTATTCATTCACCTCGATCTGCTTGGCAATCAATTGATCGATCCGTGCATCCTTCACGATTCGGATCGACCCTGAATCCGGTCTTGTAAGGGGAATGGAGTCTTGTCCCGTTGCCAACAGGGAAGTGATCAAGCAAATACAAGTCAATAGTATGGCGTATCCTGTTTTTTTCATGGTTAATAGGCACTGCCAGCCGGAGCGATGTTTTCGATCGGATGCCAGGTGGTTTTGATTTCTTGTAGGTCAAGAATCCGGTAGGGAGAAAGGGCGTCGTTTTCAGATAGGGAAACGATCCGCTTTAAATTAGCGGTGGCAGCAAGCTGAGTGTCTTTCCATGCGCTGTTATCCTTGCTGCTCATTAAAATAGCATTCACGTCCAGGTGACCCGCCATCCAGGGGAGCAGCTCACTTGTTTTCCCGGTTAATATATTCACGACGCCCCCGGGAAGATCTGAGGTGGCCAGGGCTTCCGTAAAACTGATGGCTGCCAATGGACGATCTGTATGTGCCACGATTACACAAGTGTTTCCGCCTGCGATGGCAGCAGCCATGGGTTGGATCAATCCCAACAAGGGTTGTTTATTGTTTGCCATGATCCCCACAACGCCCATCGGTTCCGGAACAGAAAAATTGAAATGGGAGCTGGCAACCGGATTCACGGCACTGAACAATTGTTGATACTTATCGCACCAGCCGGCAAAATGTACCAAGGTGTCAATGCAGGCATCTACTTCTTTTTTTGCCTGTGCAGTTGATGATCCGCTGTCAGTTAGTTCGCGGATCATTTCTATTCGTCTTGCCTCAACAACTTCGGCCATTCGATATAGGATCTGCCCCCGGTTGTATGCCGTCTTTCCGCTCCATCCACCGAAGGCAGAACGGGCAGCGGTTACGGCATCGCGCAGGTCTTTACGAGAGGACAAGCAGGCGTTCGCCAGTGCATTTCCATCGGCATCGTTAACAGTATAATATCGTCCGGATTCTGTCCGGGGAAATTGACCTCCGATGTAGAGCTTGTAAGTTTTTAGTACGGAGAGTCGGGTTTGATTTTTATTGATGGGCATGACTTTCCGTTTAGCTGTTTATCTCCAAATAGGGTGACAATCCATGTAAGCCGCCTTCTCTTCCAAATCCACTCTCTTTGTATCCGCCGAAGGGAGCCGCAGCGTCGAATTTATTGAAGGTATTGGCCCAAACCACACCGGCACGTAACCGTCGGGTCATGTTGAAAATCCGCGATCCTTTGTCGGTCCATACACCCGCACTCAGTCCGTAGGGCGTGTTGTTCGCTTTTTCGATAACCTCATCATCGGTTCGGAATGTCAGAATAGCTAAGACCGGACCGAAAATTTCTTCTTGGGTAATTCGATTGCTCTGCGCCACATCGGTGAATAATGTAGGCGGACACCAAAATCCTTTTTTCGGTAATGAACAAGCAGGCTGGTGAATCGCAGCGCCCTCTTTTTTCCCGATCTGGATATATCGAAGGATCGTGTTCAGCTGCTCCTTCGAGTTGATTGCACCGATGTCTGTGTTTTTATCCATCGGATCCCCCACGATCAATGTCGAGATCCGATCCTTCAACTTGCGGATGAATTCTTTCGCGATCGATTCTTGCAGATATAATCTCGAACCGGCACAGCATACATGGCCCTGATTGAAAAATATTCCATTCACTACCCCCTCTACTGCTTGGTCCAGGGGAGCATCTTCAAAAACGATGTTTGCTGCTTTGCCGCCCAGCTCCAATGTAGAACGTTTATTTGTTCCGGCGATCGATCGTTGTATGATCTTTCCAACGGAAGTAGATCCGGTGAATGCGATCTTGTTCACATCCGGATGCTCGACTAACGCTGCGCCGGTTGCTCCGGCTCCTGTGATGATGTTTACAACACCTGGAGGCAGGTCAGCTTCCTGGAGTATCGACGCCAATTTCAAGGCAGTGAGTGAAGTAGTTTCTGCGGGTTTCAACACCACGGTGTTTCCGGTTGCCAAGGCGGGTGCGATCTTCCAGGCAGCCATCAAGAGTGGAAAATTCCACGGGATGATCTGTCCGGCTACTCCCAAAGGATTCAGTTTTTTCTGTGGAAAGGCATAGTTGAGTTTATCCGCCCAACCGGCATAATAGAAAAAATGTTGTGCGGCCGTGGGCACATCAAAATCGCGACTCTCACGAATCGGCTTGCCGCCATCCAGCGTCTCAATGATGGCCAGCTCACGTGCTTTCTCTTGGATGATACGGGCGATGCGAAAGATATACTTGCCTCTTTCCGCAGGAGCCATTTTTTTCCAAACTTTCTCATGAGCATTCCGGGCCGCCCGAACGGCACGATCTACATCCTTTTCATTGGCCACAGCGATGCGGCTGAGCGTTTTTTCATTGGCCGGATTGATGGTGTCGAAATATTGGCCACTATCTGGTTTTTGCCATTTTCCATTGATGAACAAACCATACTCGGGTTCGATCTGTGCGGCGGCAGCGGATTCAGGTGCCGGGTCGTATTGCCAATCGGTATCAAACCGTAGCGGCTTGATCTTGGCTTTATTGATTTGTTTGGATGCTGTCTTCGCCATGGGTTAGGTTTGATCAGTCGACTGAAAAATAGGCGGCCGATTGGTATTGTCCGGTGGTCTCTTTTCGTATCTGCATCAACACATCATTCGCAAGGCTGCTGGCGCCGAAGCGGAACCATTCATTGCTCATCCAGTCTTGACCGAGTGTCTCACGTAACATGACCAGGTAATGAAGCGCCAATTTTGATTTGGATATTCCACCCGCCGGTTTCATGCCTACTTGTATTCCGGTTTTGTAGTAAAAGTCTCGTATCGCTTCGAGCATCACCAGGGTAACGGGCATGGTGGCGGCCGGCTGAATTTTTCCGGTCGAGGTCTTGATGAAATCCGCGCCAGCGTACATGGCGATCTCGCTGGCCCGGCGGACTTTGTCGAGTGACCCTAATTCACCGGTTTCTAAGATTACTTTTAGACGAGCCTGACCGCAAGCTTCCTTGATGGCGGCAATCTCATCGAAGACGAAATTGTATTCGCCGGCATGAAATTTGCCTCGGCTGATCACCATATCCACTTCATCGGCTCCTTCGCTGACAGCAAATCGGGTATCGGCTAATTTGATGGCGCGGGTGGATTGTCCGCTTGGAAAGGCAGTTGCCACCGAGGCCACCTTGATCCCGGAACCATCTAATGCTTTTTTTGCTACCCGAACAAAATTGGGGTAGACACAAATTGCAGCTACAGTAGGGATGTTGGGCAATTCATCATGCGGGTGCATGGCTTTATAGCAGAGTTGTCGGACTTTCTGATCGGTGTCTTTCCCCTCAAGGGTGGTCAGATCGATCATATTCAGGACCATGTTCAAGGCCTGTCGCTTCGAAGACTGCTTGATACTTCGTTTGGTGAAACGGGCAGCCCGCTCCTCGATGCCGGTCTGGTCGACCGGGGCGGTCCGTCTGAAATCCGGTGGTATTACAGTGGTTGAGTTACCTGCCATACAGCTTTTCAAAAATAGAACTATTGTGTGGATTCCACGTTCATAACTCGTAGGCAGATGCAGGAATTCTTCTGATTATTCGTCGAACTATCTCGCGGATTTTCCGTTGATTTGTTTCCCTCTAATCGCTCAATCAATTAAAGACTATGCGAACGTTCCTCAAACTGCTTGCCTTTTCGTTTTCAGGTTTGTCATTCCTGCAAACATTTGCGCAACCCACTTTCCCCGAAAACGGCGTGGCAGACCCCCGACAGGGTTATTACGCCTTCACGCATGCCACCTTGGTGCAGCATGCAAAATCAACCATCACAAATGCTACCCTTATCGTTCGCGATGGGAAGATCATATCAGTTGGTTCAGGACTCCCAGTTCCGATCGGAGCGGTGGAGATCGATTGTACAAATAAATTCATGTATCCGTCTTTTGTTGATCTGTATGCTGAATATGGCATGCCCGCGCAACAGAACACCGGTCGCGGTGGAGGTTTCAACTTCGCCCAACAACCACAGCTGGAAACGGCAACAAAAGGTCCGTTCGGATGGAATCAGGCCATACGTCCGGAGGTCAACGCCTACGCCTCTTTCTCTATTAATGATGCACAAGCGAAATCCATGCGTGAGGCCGGTTTCGGTACCGTGTTGACGCACGTGCGCGATGGTATCGCCCGTGGTACCGGCGCACTGGTGACACTTGCCAATGAAAAAGAGAATCTCGTGGTGCTGAAAGAAAAAGCTTCGGCACACTACTCATTCAGCAAAGGATCCTCCACACAAAGCTATCCCAGCTCCTTGATGGGCTCTATCTCCTTGCTTCGTCAGACCTATCTCGATGCCGAGTGGTACAAAAACAAACCCGCTTCAGAAGGTGTGAACCTGAGCCTGAAAGCGTTCAATGAGAATCGTTCGCTGCCACAGGTATTTGAGGCGGGCGACAAGTGGAACGATCTTCGTGCCGATCGGATCGGTGATGAGTTCGGTACTCAATACATCATCAAAGCTGGACAGAACGAATATCAGCGCATCCGAGAAATGAAATCAACCAATGCCACCTTCATTCTGCCTCTAAATTTCCCACTCGCACAAGATGTGGAAGATCCCAATGATGCGCGATTTGTTTCACTGGGGGATATGAAACACTGGGAGCTGGCACCCACAATGGTTGCTGCTTTTGAAAAGGAAGGCATCCCATTTTGCTTGACCACCTCCGACTTGAAGTCTGTTTCTCAATTTGCCACTGCCTTGAAAAAGGCGATGGAATATGGATTGAGCGAAACCGCTGCACTGGAGGCATTAACGCTTACCCCGGCTAAAACACTGGGCGTGGCAGATATGGTTGGCACATTGGAAGCCGGTAAACTGGCTAACTTTTTGATCACTACCGGTCCCTTATTCCAGGATAAGACTCAGCTTCTTCACAACTGGATCCAAGGCATCAAATACACGATCAAGGAAGATGCGGGTTCCATCAACGGAACGTATACATTGGCTGTCAATGGTCCGGGTGGCACAGAGCAATTCACGCTCGAAGTGAAAGCCGGTGGAGCTACCACACTCTATGCAAAAGACACACTTCAGTCCAAACTTTCCGTGGATGGTAAACAGATCAAATTCAGTTATGCACCCATCGCTAAACGTACTCGCGGAGGCGGCGCACCCGGAGCTGATTCTACCCGTCGCCCAACTGGCGGATTCGGTGGCAGAGGCATGGGAGCCATGACTGAGCAACTGCCTGTAACGGCTACTCGTTTGAGCGGATTAGTCAACGGTAGCAGTTGGAACGGGATCGGTACCGATTCGCTTGGTAATCCCCTCAGCTGGACGGCTTCATTGGTGAAAGCCGGCGAATACAAAACGGATAGCAGCAAACGTAAAGAGCTGCCAGTTGTCGGATCCCTGACTTATCCTTTATTGCCATTTGGTTGGAAAGAGGATCAGCGCCCGAAGTCTGAAACCTTGCTCATCAAGAACGCAACGGTATGGACCAATGAGAAGGATGGAATTCTCAAAGAATCGGATGTGTTGATCAAGAATGGTAAGATCGCAGCAGTAGGAAAAAATCTTTCCGATCCATCAGCCCGTGTGATCGATGGAACCGGCAAGCATGTCACCCCCGGCATCATCGACGAACACTCTCACATTGCAGCAGCCTCGATCAATGAAGGCGGACAGTCCGTTTCTTCAGAGGTGCGCATCGGTGATAACCTGAATCCGGATGATGTCAACATCTATCGTCAATTGAGCGGTGGCGTAACCACTTCACATATTTTACATGGCTCCGCCAATGTAATCGGAGGTCAAACGCAATTGTTGAAACTCCGCTGGGGTGGGAATGACGAAGACCTTAAGTTCCGTGCTTGGCCCGGTCAGATCAAGTTTGCATTGGGAGAAAACGTAAAGCGTTCGTCGTCTCCTCTTGGGAATAATCGCTATCCGGATACACGAATGGGTGTTGAGCAAGTGTTGGTGGATGCATTCACTCGTGCAAAAGATTATCAGCGTGCCTGGAAAGAATACGATTTGAACAAAGGCAAAAAAGGTTTTACCGGAACGGCTCCCCGTCGTGACTTGGAGCTTGATGCGCTTGTTGAGATACTGGAGAAAAAACGCTTCATCACCTGCCACTCCTATGTGCAAAGTGAGATCAACAGTGCCATGAAAGTGGCTGAACAGATGGGATATACCGTCAATACATTCACGCACATCCTGGAAGGATACAAGGTGGCAGATAAGATGCTGAAGCACGGTGCGTTCGTTTCAACTTTCTCTGACTGGTGGGCTTACAAGATGGAAGTAGAGGATGCGATCCCATACAATGCGGCCATCATGCAGAAAGTGGGACTGACCGTAGCCATCAACAGTGATGATGCGGAAATGGCTCGTCGGTTGAATCAGGAAGCAGCCAAGATCGTTAAGTATGGCGGGGTGACGGAAGAAGAGGCACTGAAGATGGTAACCCTGAATCCGGCGAAGATGTTGCATGTTGACGAAAAAGTTGGCAGCCTGAAACCCGGTAAAGACGGAGACATTGTTCTGTGGAGCGATCATCCATTAAGCATCTATGCAAAATCGATCTACACCATTGTGGATGGTACGATCTATTTCGATCGTGCAAAAGATGAGCAAATGCAAAAAGAGATCGATGCGGAGCGTTTGCGGCTCGTGCGGAAGATGAATGGGGAGAAGCGTAGCGGTGCGCCTACAATCCCTGCTCAGCCGTCTTATCAGTTCATGCATACTTGCAGTGATCATGGTCACAGCCATGGTTTATTGGTCATCGATGCCGACGAAACAAAATAATTATCTATCAATTCATCAATATGAAAAAGATATTTCTTTCTATTCTTTGTCTTTCCAGCCTGCTCCTTTCCGCCCAGGAAACCGTTTTGCCGGCTAAAGGTCAAACAGATCCGATTTATATCATCAACGCTACTATACATACTGGTAACGGACAAGTCATCGAAAAAGGTACGATCCGTGTGGAAGGTGGAAAGATCCTTGCGGTGGGAGATAACATTCCTGTACCCCGTAGTGCGAATATTCAGGTTGTCGATGCGGCGGGTAAACATGTATATCCGGGATTGATCCTCCCCACGAGTGCGTTGGGTCTGGTAGAGATCAGTGCGGTACGCGCCACACAGGATGTACGCGAGATCGGTGATCTTAACCCAAATGTTCGGGCATTAGTAGCATACAACTCTGATTCAAAAGTCATCAACACACTTCGTTCGAACGGTATTCTGATGGCAAACGTTGTGCCTCAGGGCAATTTTGTTGCTGGTTCTTCTTCTCTTGTTCAACTCGATGCCTGGAACTGGGAAGATGCCGCTTACCAGGCAGATGGTGCTATCCATGTTTATTTTCCTTCCTTGATGGCAAGGCCCTCCGGTGGACGGGGCGGTATGGGAGGTTTCGGCGGGCCACAAGCTTCGGGCAGCGATCCGGTAAAAGAAGGTTTGGATAAGATCGAATCCTTCAAACAATTTTTGCGTGAAGCGAAGGCTTATCATGCACAACCCACACATGAGCAGACAAACCTGAAGTTCGAAGCGGTTAAAGGGTTGCTGAATAAAAAGCAGAAACTTTTTGTTCATGGCAATACTGTTAAGCAATTGTTGGCAGCTCTTGATTTCGTTCAGGAATTCGGTGTGGATCTCGTGATCGTGGGAGGGAGTGAAAGCTATCAAGTGGCAGATCTGCTGAAGAAATATAATGTATCCGTTATTCTGCAACAGCCGCACAGCTTACCCACTGCGGAGGATGATGATGTAGATCAACCCTACAAAACAGCTGCTGCTTTGCAAAAAGCTGGTGTTTTATTTTCAATCTCGGATGATGATTCACAGACGCGTGGTCGTAATCTCGCTTTCAATGCTGGCACGGCTGCAGCCTATGGTCTCAGCAAAGAAGAGGCATTGGCAGCTATCACGCTGAATACAGCGAAGATCATCGGCGTAGCCGATCGTACCGGAAGCATTGAAGTGGGTAAGGATGCGAACATCGTGGTGAGTGATGGTGATATTCTCGACATGAGAAGCAGCAATGTGACCTTCGCATTGATCCAGGGAAGAAAGATCGATCTGACGGATAAACATAAATTACTCAATCAGCGTTTCGAGGAGAAATATGAACTGAATAAGGGGAAGAAAGGTTTTTAGTACAGATCCGTTCGTCACATGGCTGAGCCAATCATTAAATTGGCTTTCCGCAATGCGGGCATTTGGGTTCATTTCGATTTCTTCGGAATTCATCCAAAAAACCGGCGGTGATGATACCTGCTGGTAAAGCAAAGATGGCTACGCCGGTTAGCATGATAAAACCCGAGGCGATCTTTCCCGCCACTGTAACTGGTATCATATCGCCATATCCGGTGGTAGTCAATGTAACGATCGCCCACCAGATCGAAACAGGGATACTGGTGAAAACATCTTTATTTACCGGATGCATATGCTCGGCGAAATAAACCGCGCTGGAGGCGATGATGATCAGAAAGATCATCAATACCAGACTTAGTAGTAATTCATTTGATCGTCTCTTGAAAACATTGAGGATTAATTGAGTCGACTTCATGTAGGCCGTTAGCTGAAACAGTCTCAAAAAGCGTAGCAAGCGAAGCAGACGAATGATGCGCAGGTCAAAAGAAAAAACGGAAACCAGGTAAAAGGGGAGGAAGGCAAGTAGGTCGATCAAGGCTGCAGGAGTCAGCATATACTTCAAGCGTCCCCAGATCGGGTGTCGATATTTCGGGTCGTGGTTGCTGCTCCAAAGTCTGAGTAGGTACTCGGTGGTAAATATCAGTACAGAAAACAGGTCGAAGTAGTGAAAGAAAGACTGTTCTGTTGGATCGTCATGGAAGGCAGGTACCGTTTCCAGCATCACCGCAAAAACATTCAGGATGATCAGGATGATGATAAAGATGTTGATGATCTTATCCCAACGTTCGTTTCCGATCACTTCTGGATGAAGCAGGCGGTGGATCCGGTGTTTGGTACTCTTATACATCGATCTGCTGTTCTTCCTTTAGGACTCTTTATTCTTTGCCGTGACACTGCTTGAATTTCTTGCCACTGCCACAGGGACAAGCATCGTTTCTGCCGATGCGTGGACCGGATACGGCGGGTGCGGGCTTGTCGCGTTCATTAGCAGCGTAATCATCGCCCAAAGAATCTACTTCTTCTTTATTCACCTGCATCCGACTCATATCAGTCTTCTGTTGACGACCCTCTTTCACAACGGTTCGATCATCTTGAAGCGGAATACTGCTGTGTGTCAAGAATGAAACGATAGATTTGTTAACGTCTTCATTCATCGACCGGAACAGATTATACGCCTCCATCTTATAAATAACCAACGGGTCTTTCTGTTCTAGATAAGCGGTCTGTACACTTTGCTTCAGATCGTCCATAGAGCGCAGGTGCTCTTTCCAGGACTCATCGATCACCGCCAGGGTGATGGTCCGCTCCAGCGCATTGGTCAGCTCAGCACCACTTGTTTCCAGTGTTTTATTCATATTGGCAAGCACGCTCAGGCCACGTTTGCCATCGGTAAAGGGCACTACTACATTTTCAATGTGACTGCCTTGCTGAAGTTTGATGTTTTTAAAAACAGGAACGGATTGAACTTGCATTTCCTTTTTATGTCGTTCATAACGCTCCATCACTTCTGCATAGAGGGTCTCTGTCAGCGTATTGATATCCGTTCTGCTCAATTGTTCGCGGGTGATCGACGTGTCTACTCCAAAACTCATGATCACAGCCAGCTTGAATCCTTCATGATCTTCCTGCTCTCTGAATGAATGGATCAGTCCTTCTGCCAAACTCACAAAAGCGGTATCAACATCCAGCGCCAGTCGCTCCCCGAACAACGCGTGATTACGTCTTTTGTATACTGCATTACGTTGCATGTTCATGACATCGTCATATTCCAGCAAACGCTTACGGATACCGAAGTTATTTTCCTCCACTTTGCGTTGCGCCCGTTGGATCGAGCTGCTGATCCAACTATGTTGGATCACTTCCCCTTCTTTATAACCCAGTTTATCCATCATGGAAGCGATCCGTTCACTGCCGAATAAGCGCATTAGGTCGTCTTCCAAGGAAACATAGAATTGAGAAGAACCTGGATCGCCCTGACGACCGGCTCGTCCGCGAAGCTGACGATCGACACGACGGCTCTCATGGCGTTCTGTACCGATAATGGCCAGTCCGCCTGCATCCTTCACGCCGGCTCCGAGTTTGATGTCCGTACCACGACCGGCCATGTTCGTGGCAATGGTAACTGCTCCTGGCATGCCGGCCTCGGCCACTACTTGCGCCTCGCGGGCGTGTTGTTTTGCGTTGAGTACGTTATGCGGAACTTTTTTTTGTTGCAACATCCGTGACAGTAATTCACTTACTTCGACAGAGGTGGTGCCCACCAGTACGGGTCTGCCGGCATTCCGAAGGGATTCGATCTCTTCGATGACAGCTTTGTATTTCTCGCGTTTGGTTTTGAATACCAGATCTTGACGATCGTCGCGGACCATTTTCAAATGTGTCGGGATACTGACTACATCCAACTTGTAAATACTCCACAACTCCGCAGCTTCTGTTTCTGCCGTACCGGTCATCCCGCAGAGTTTGTGATACATCCGGAAATAATTCTGCAGTGTGATCGTGGCATAGGTTTGTGTAGCAGCCTCGATCTTCACATTTTCCTTGGCTTCAATGGCCTGATGCAATCCGTCTGAATATCGACGGCCTTCGAGGATACGACCGGTCTGTTCATCGACGATCTTGATGGCGCCATCCATCACAACGTATTCGACGTCTTTGGCAAACAGGGTATATGCTTTCAAGAGCTGTTGAACGGTGTGGATGCGGTCAGCCTTTTGTGCATAGTCGGCTAAAACGGCTTCTTTCAATTGAAATTTCTCATCAACAGAACCTTCCTGTTTCTCAACCTCGGCCAGCTTAACACCAATATCCGGGATGACGAAGAATTCAGGATCTTCTCCGGTTCGGGTGATCATCGCCAATCCTTTGTCGGTCAGCTCGACGGAGTTGTTTTTTTCATCGATGTGGAATAGTAGTTCGGAATCGACCACGTGCATATTCCGTTGTTGATCCTGCAGGTAATAATTTTCTGCTTTTTGCATTTTGACACGCACCCCGGGTTCGCTGAGGAACTTGATCACGGGGCCGTATTTGGGCAGTCCGCGATAGGCGCGAAACAGATAAAGTCCGCCTTCTTTGGGATCTTCCTTTCCTTCGCTAAATAGTTTTTTTGCTTCATTCAGGCAATTGCGTACCAGTCGCTCTTGCTCCTGCACCAGTTGCTGAATTCGGGGCCGGTGAATGTGATATTGTTGGTCTTCGCCTTTCGGTACCGGACCGGAAATGATCAGGGGTGTACGCGCATCATCTATCAAGACGGAGTCGACCTCGTCCACCATGGCGAAATGGTGTTTACGCTGTACCATTTCCTCGGGCGAATGCACCATATTATCACGCAGGTAATCGAATCCGAATTCGTTATTGGTGCCGTAGGTGATATCTGCCAGATAAGCTTTTCGACGGTCTTCCGAATTGGGCTGATGTTTATCGATACAGTCTACGGTCAGTCCCAGCCATTCAAAGATCGGTCCGTTCCACTCCTGGTCACGACGAGCCAGATAGTCATTCACCGTTACCACATGCACGCCTGCACCGGGAAGTGCATTCAAATAAGCGGGTAGGGTGGAGACCAGGGTCTTACCCTCACCGGTGGCCATCTCAGCGATCTTACCTTGGTGCAAGACCGTACCACCGATCAGCTGTACATCGTAATGCACCATATTCCAGGTGACGGTACCGCCGGCAGCCGACCAGCTGTTTTGAAAGACGGACTGATCGCCGCGAATTTGTATGTAATTTTTTTTGATGCTCAGGTCGCGGTCCAATGCCGTTGCGGTGGATATGATTTCACTGTTTTGGCTGAAACGACGAGCTGTTTCCTTGATCACCGCGAATGCCTCAGGCAATAGCTGTTCCAGTACTTTTTCCAGTTCCTGGTTGCGTTCTTTTTTGAGCTTGTCGGCTTCTTGGTAAATAGCGTCCCGGCCATTCAGGTCGGAAGCTGGCAAGGCCTCGGCTTCCTGTTGTTTGGCTGTGATCCTTGCATCGATGGGAGCCAGGAACTCAGCGATACGGGACCTGAACACCTGCGTTTTGCCACGCAGCTCGTCGTTCGAGAGGTTTTGATATTGCTGAAACTGTTCGTTGATTTTTCCGACAAAGGGTCGGATTTTTTGAACGTCTTTTTCGGATTTGCTGCCACCGAATATCTTGGAAAGTAAACCTAACATGATGCTGAATTGGGTGTATATACAGGTCTTCAAAAACCGGTCAAATCATCTTTTTAAGCCCGGAGGCTGACGAATTGTCGCGGGGTGTCAAAGATAAGGCTTCAATGGCAGTGGTAGGAGGGGTGTAACCCCTGGTGTTGTGGACAGAACGGGATGGAAAATCGGCCCCGGATGCCTACCTTCGCGCCCGAGGAATAAAACCCTTTTCTCATGCCAGGACAACTCAAAGAAGTACGGACTCGGATCAAATCTGTTCAAAGTACCCAACAGATCACCAAGGCTATGAAAATGGTGAGCGCGGCCAAGCTTCGTCGGGCCCAGGACGCGATCGTTCAGATGCGTCCATACGCCAGCAAATTACAGGAGATGCTCAGCAACATTGCCAGCAGCGCAGATGCCGCTGAGGCCCTGAGTCTGGCCGTTGAACGTCCGGTCGAAAAAGTACTGTTGATCGTCATCACCAGTGATCGCGGATTGGCCGGCGCCTACAATGCCAATGTGGTGAAACGCGCGAAATCGCTGGTGGCTGAGAAATATGCGGAAGCTGCCAAAAAAGGAAATGTACACATTTGGAATATCGGCAAGAAGGGATACGAGAGCCTGAGCAAGTCCGGTTACAAAACTGATGCCCGTTTCAAGGATATATTCCTCAACCTGACGTTTGAGGCGGTACAACAAGCTGCCCAAGCGGCCATGAAGGCATATGAGAGTAAGGAGTACGATGTAGTCGAGATCATTTACAGTCAGTTCAAGAATGCCGCCACCCAACGTTTTGAAGTGGAACGCTTTTTGCCCATTCCGAAGGCATCCGGCACAGAGAATAAAACACAAACCGATTTTATATTCGATCCCAACCGCGACCAGCTCATTTCAGAGTTGATGCCCAAGATCCTGAATACCCAATTGTACAAAGCGGTACTGGATGCTAACGCTTCTGAGCATGGTGCCCGCATGACGGCAATGGATAAAGCCAGTGAGAACGCAAATGAAATGCTTCGCGGATTGAAGATCTCTTACAACCGAGCCCGACAGGCGGCCATTACCACCGAGCTTACGGAGATCGTCAGCGGTGCGGCTGCTTTGCAGGGCTGATGAATTAATGATCCATGGAAATCACTCAACTCATACCCCACGTCGAGGCACTGATCTTTGCATCTGATCGTCCCCTCAGTACCCTGGAACTGACTGACCTCATCAACCAGGCCTTCGGTTTCATGGAGGACAAGATCCCCATGGATCAGGTCGAAGCGGCCGTAGAAGGAGTCGCTGAAAAATATGCCGCAGAGTTCTATCCATTTGAAGTGCGTCAAAGCGGTGGCGGCTGGCAGTTCCTGAGCAAAAAAGAATATCATAAAACCATCGCCCAGCTCAATGGCGATAAATTTCTCAAAAGACTCTCCATCGCGGCATTGGAGACGCTGGCTATCATCGCCTACAAACAGCCCGTCACGAAGGGTGAGATTGAATCTATCCGAGGGGTCAGTTCCGATTATGCCGTTCAGAAGTTACTCGAGAAAGAACTCATTGTGATCAGTGGCCGAAACGAAAAACTTCCCGGACATCCTCTATTGTACACTACTTCGAAGAGTTTCATGGATTATTTCGGTATCAACTCACCCGAAGATCTGCCGAAGATCAAAGAGGTATTAGCCGATCAGTTCGTGATGCCTACGCATGTGAGCGAAGCATTACAGCAATCCGAAGTTGAAGCTGAACCCGAATCCGCGGATCCGATCATCGAAGAAACCGATCTGGGTGCTGGCGAAGAAAGCTAATGACACCCCAACTCAACACCGAGCAGTTAATAGAAGCGGCGCATCGGTATGGGACCCCGCTCTATGTGTATCATGCTGAACGCATCACTCATCAGTTTGAGCAACTCACCCATTCTTTTTCCGGATTGCCCGCACGTTTTTTTTATGCAGCTAAGTCGTTGACTAACCTCCATATCCTGAATCACATTCGTCAGATCGGTGCTGATGTGGACTGCAGTTCTATCAACGAAGTGAAACTCGCGATGAAAGCCGGATTTCGCCCGGAGCAGATCCTTTACACCTCTAACAGTGTTTCCTTCGAGGAGATCGCGGAGGCTCGATCATTGGGAGTTCATATCAATATTGATAGCCTCTCCAACCTGACCAAGTTTGCTGAGGCCAACCGGGGCAGCTATCCGGTCGGCATCCGGATCCGTCCAGACATCATGGCAGGGGGAAATCTGCAGATCTCCACGGGGCATGACAGAAGTAAATTCGGCATCGCAATGGCGGACCTTCCTGAAGTGTATCGTCTGATCTGTGAAAAAGACCTGCACGTTCGGGTACTTCATATACATACCGGCAGTGAGATCAAAGAAGTAGAAGTGTTTCTTAAAGGATTGGATCTGCTGTTCGAATTGGCTCCCAATTTTCCGCATCTGCAAGTGATCGATCTGGGGGGTGGATTTAAAGTTCCCTACCAGGAAGGTGAAAAAGGGACAGACGTGAATGCATTGGCGGCAGCCGTCAGCAAGCACTTGTATGCATTCGAAAATCGTACGGGTATCGATCTGGAGATCTGGTTTGAGCCCGGAAAATATTTTGTGGCCGAAGCAGGAAGCTTGCTCTGCTCGGTCAATGTGTTGAAACGTTCCGGTGATATTGAATTTGCCGGTGTCGATAGCGGACTCAATCAACTGATACGCCCCATGTTCTATGGCGCTTATCACCAGATCGATAATCTCTCCAATTCAAATGGAGTGATGAAGCCGTATACGGTAGTCGGCAATATCTGTGAGACCGACACCTTTGCGGAGGATAGGATGATGGCTGAAGTCCGTGAAGGCGACATCCTATGCATCCGAAATGCCGGAGCATACGGATTTGAAATGGCCTCTTCCTACAACGCGCGCTTGTTGCCGGCGGAAGTAATGTTCCGTGACGGATCTATGCATTTGATACGTCGACGACAAACGCTGGATGACCTGTTACTGGCGCAGATTCCCCTGGAGGATTAATTTACCGTAATGATAGTTGTAGAAGTGGCATTGATGGGGAATTCACCCATGCCGGTTGATACCGTGCCGGTAGCAGTGGTGTTCAGCGTTTTCTCCTTTACAATGCCGGTCTTGCGATCAACGGTGATTTTGCCTTCCGTCTTATTCTTCATGTTGACCGTGACTTCCATACCCATGTTTTCCTGTACACGAGAACTGCTTGTATTCGAAAGAAAGTTTAGGATGATGGCATTTTCAGTGATCTCAGCTACCGAGTAAGCTTCCTCGATTTTACTGCCGTTTCGGTCGATGGTCTGCGTCCATCCATCACCCTTGCCTACTTCATTTGAGGGCAATACCTTGAAGAAGCTAGCTTCACCTTGTTTGGGCGCTTCGATCATTTCAGAGAGTCCGCCGATGAATTGCGCCAGCATGTCGCCGCCGCCATCGCTTTTCTTTGTATTGCCACCGTCAGACATGGCCATCATCGTGGTGCCGGATGCATCGATTACCAAGTTCATTTTTTTGGCCAGCAGCTCCTTTACAGGTCCGCCGAACTGCCCTTTCATATCTTTTTCAGAATCGGAGTCGAACGTGATGCTGTTTCCCATTCCCTCTGAATTCATACGGATGCGCTTTACTTCATGGCTGAGCGTATGGCTCTCATCAGTCGTGTTGGTTACTCGATAAAACTGATCAATAGTTGATTCGGATTTCAGCTCGATCTCTTGTCCCATGGCATTGACCAGGTTACTCATGGTGCTCTTCGCACTCACGTTGAGAACTTGCCCAGGCTGGAAAAGGAGTTTGCCGCTTACTTTTTGTGCTTGTGCGGAGATCGTGACGACCATCAGCAGGAGGGAGGCGAAGAGACGCATATCGGTTGGTTTGAAAGGTTTATTTTTAGACAACAAACTTAGGCTGGTCCGGTTCACCCACCAACAGATATGAATAAATTTAACAAGCGTCCTGAGCCGTTGCGACTTTTTTTAGATCAGGTGCGCAGTCCCTGGAAGTTTGGGCTCTTTCAACTTTGGAAGCTTCCGGCCTCATTTTTTTCCGGGGTACGGGTAGATTCTCTGATACCGGAGGCTTGTGTCTGCTCTGTACCGCATCGATGGATCACGCAGAATCCCTTTCGCTCCACTTATTTCGCCTCGCTTTCCATGGCAGCCGAAATGAGCACCGGATTACTGGCCATGGCACATCTTTACCGGTCTACCCCGGCAGTCAGTATGCTAGTCACCCGGCTAGAAGCTGATTTTTTCAAGAAAGCCACCGAACGGATTTTCTTTACCTGTGCGGATGGGGAATTATTTTATGAGGCGGTCAATGGAACGCTCGAAGATGGATTCCCCCGAACCGTCTGTGCCCGAGCCACGGGAAGAAATTCCACAGGCGAAGTGGTTGCTGATTTTTATATCACCTGGTCACTCAAGGCCAAATCAAACCAATCAAAAACATGAAGATCGCTTTTCACGGAGCCGCCCGTACGGTGACCGGATCCAAACACATAGTTACCCTTTCTAATGGCAAAAAAATTCTGCTTGATTGTGGGATGTTTCAAGGGATGGGCAAGGATACCGATCGGCTGAACCGGCATTTCGGCTTTCGTCCGGAGGAGATCGATGTGATGGTGCTTTCGCATGCACACATCGACCACAGCGGACTGATCCCCAAACTCGTTAACGAAGGATTTACCGGAAAGATCTTTTGCACGCATGGTACCAAAGAGCTGGTAACGATCTTGCTTGAAGATTCGGCTCAGATCCAGGAAGATGATATCCGTTATGTGAACAAACGACGTAAGCTTCGGCAGGAACCCTTTCTCAAACCTCTTTATACAGTCGAGAATGCCCAGGCGGCAGCAAATTCTTTTGTGGATGTGGACTATGGTACATGGACGACCCTCATGGAAGGAGTAGACCTACAGTTCACCGATGCCGGGCACATCATTGGTAGCGCTTGTGTGACGTTGCGTATCAAGGAAAATGGTAAGGATCGGGTACTAACCTTCAGTGGCGATCTGGGTCGCTACCGGGATGCGATCTTGCGTTCGCCGGCTGCATTTCCGCAGGCCGACTATATCGTGATGGAATCGACATACGGAAACAGCCTGCACGACTTGCATCGATCTACACCGGATATGTTTCTGGAGTGGATCGAAAAAATATGTTTAAAGAAAAAAGGAAAGCTGATCATTCCGGCTTTCAGTGTAGGGCGTACACAAGAGATCTTGTATACATTGAATCAATTGGAGCTGGAGAACAGACTTCCACCCATTCCGTATTATGTGGATAGTCCGCTTAGTATGCACGCCACCGAGATCGTAAAAAAATATCCGAACTATTTCAATAAGACGGTGAAGCGGGTATTGGAGACGGATAAAGATCCGTTCGCCTTCAGCGGACTGAAATACATCAAGACCGTTGAGGAGTCGAAGCAATTGAATTTCACGGATGGTCCGATGGTGATCATATCTGCGAGCGGGATGGCCGATGCCGGCAGAGTAAAGCATCATATCAGTAACAATCTGGAGCATAGCCGGAACGGTATTCTTTTCACAGGTTATTGCGAGCCCAATTCACTGGGTGGTCGGCTGCTTGCCGGTCAAACAGAGGTTGGAATCTATGGTGTTCAGCATGAGGTGCACGCATCCGTAGGGGTGATCCGAAGTATGAGTGCCCATGGCGATTATGACGATATGAGCCAGTGGTTATCTTGCCAGGACCCCAAGCAGGTGAAGCGGTTGTTTCTGGTGCATGGCGAATACGATGTGCAACAGGATTTCAAGGAACGACTGGTCAAGAAAGGATTTCTAGATGTCGAGATTCCCGAGCAGCATTATGAGGTTGGTTTGGGGTAAAATCCATAAATTTGCCCCCCTAAAACGCCGGGGTAGCTCAGCTGGTTAGAGCATCGGATTCATAACCCGAAGGTCGGCAGTTCAAGTCTGCTCTCCGGTACTATTATTTTGGAAAATAATATCAAAGGCCCTGAATGTAAGTTCAGGGCCTTTGATATATATGGGCGAGTCATTACAGCTTTATCAGCAGCTGTGAATGAATGATCAGTCCCTTCTCGTTGACGACTTTGATAAGCATTTTTGTCGCGGGTATTGACGCTCTAGCCAGATCGACCCGTATGATCTCATAAGATCTACTGAGCAAGTTTTCCTGCTTATGTAGCATGCGCCCGTTCATGTCGTATACCATTACCTTAAACTTCTCCTGTGGCTTGTTGAACATTTGGATATTCAGAAGTCCATTAGTGGGATTGGGATAGACCCAAACTTTTGGATTTTGCAGCGCAGTCACTGTAATGATGTCTGATAAACTACGGCATCCGTTGGGATCGGTGTAGGAGACACGATAGCTGCCTGTGCGATGAACACTGATGCCGTCCAGCACTGAATAAGTGGCACCTGCGAGGTTAGCCCCATTGTACTGCCACTGATATTGTCCGCCCGCAGGGTTGACGGTATTTGTCAAGCTCAGGGATTGACCGGGCAACAAGGAAGGGGCAATACTCGCACTGATGAATACGGTCGGATTTGGATTGACAATGATCACGGCAGGTGAAGATGCTACTACGGCGCCACAAGGACCAGTGGCCATCTGTCGATAACTATTGGTGTTTGCTGTGATCGGCAGATTGGTCAATGTATATGTTGTGGTATTGGCACCTAGGATGTTGTTCCAGGCAGACCCATTCCAGTTCTGCCATTGATAGTTTACTCCGTTGGTCGCCGTAGCCGTCAGTGTAACCGTGCCACCCACACAGACTCGCTGTGCCTGCGGCTGTGTAGTAAACACCGGCACCTGCACGTCATTGACGACTACAGTAAAGGAACAATTGACCGTTGAACAGCTATTTGTGGCCGTTAAGGTGATAGTAGTCGTTCCGACATTGAACCTGGTACCACTACCAGACCCACTACCCGTACCGGTGGTGGCACCGGACAGGCTGTAGGATAAGTTCCAGGCCGGTGTTCCGGAGATTGCCGGGGTATAACTCACCACAGCGGAACAGGTTACCGCCGCGGCATTGACTGTGATCGGAGCAGGACAGCTGATCGTCAACGGTGCCTGCACAGTCACGGAAGCCGAAACGGCAGAACCCGTACAACCTGCTGCAGTGGGAGTCATGGTGAAGATCACGGTCTGCTGCGTGCTTGACGTATTGGTAAGCGCACCGGTAATCGGACCCGAACCACTGGCGGGCAGCCCGGTTACGTTGATCAGGTTATCACGCGTCCAGCTGAATGACGTCCCAGGCTGATTGCTGCTGACAAAGATACCGGACAGTGTTCCACCCGAACAAATGGTCTGCATCGCAGGCTGAGATACAACTATTGGCGTTGGTTTGACGGTGATGGTAAATGTTCTTGCCGTGCCGGTACAGGTTACTCCACCACTGGTATAGCTGGGTGTAACAGTGATGGTAGCTGTTACGGGAGCTGTGGTGGTATTGACTGCATTGAAGGAAGCGATGTCTCCGCTTCCGGAGCCGGCCAGTCCGATACCTGGTGTATCATTTGTCCAGTTGTAAGCGATGGTTCCGCCGGTAGTGGTGCTGGCCATGGTTACTGCCGTAGTAGCACCACCGTTGCATACGACCTGATTAGTGATCGAGCTAACGGTGGCAGTCGGGTTGACGGTGATGGTAAATGTTCTTGCCGTGCCGGTACAGGTTACTCCGCCACTGGTATAGCTGGGTGTAACAGTGATGGTAGCTGTTACGGGAGCTGTGGTGGTATTGACTGCATTGAAGGAAGCGATGTCTCCGCTTCCGGAGCCGGCCAGTCCGATACCTGGTGTATCATTTGTCCAATTGAAACTCGTTCCGATAATACTTCCCGTGAATGTTATACTGGAAATGATTCCGCCGTTACATATAGTCCTGTTGGAAACCGCAGTTACTTCAGGGGGAGCATTTATTACTATTGTTTTAATAAGGGTGGTCGAGCAGGAAGGTGCCTTTGTAGCAGTCAAGGTGACCTGTTTGGTGCCACTGGTCTGGTAGCTGTGGCTGGCATTCACGCCGGTAGCTGTGCTGCCATCCCCAAAGTCCCAAGCGTATGAATATCCGTCGTTGGTTGGGATTGAATTGTTAATAAAACTAATAGAGTTGTTGGTACAGCTGTATGATGGTAAAGTGAATGCAACGCCTGGGATTGTCATGTTAAGTGCCTGCGGCACGACACAGCCGTTGGCGTCGGACAGGGTGATGGTATATGTTCCGCCGGGCAAGGGGGCTGTTTTCATATATGTTCGGAAGGCGAGGTCGAAAGGGTATGGATTCGATCCGTAGTAAAAGCTTCCGGCACTACCACGATTGTATACGTCTCCGCTTGAATGAAACCATTGTATGTAGGAGGCGTTTGGGTTGTTGATTGCTAAAATGTAGGTCTGTCCTGCGGTTAGTTGTACGCCACTGAAGTTAAATCGGACCCATCCGCTTCCGGAAGGGGTAACGGCGCTTTGCGCGATCGTAAAGTTGAGATTGAAATCTGTTCCCCGGATCAGGGTCACTGAACTGGCAGAGTAGTTGGTTAGGTAAAGTTCCACGGCCTCTAGGGTTCCGGATGCGCCGGCGGTAAAGGTTTGGTAGAAGAGTTGGATACCGTTACAATAGCAGCCGGTGGATCTAGAGCCTCCGCCGGTGTTTTCAGAAGCTTGGTCAATGCGGGTCATGTTGCCTCCTTTTAGACCACCGTAGACGGACTCGGTAGTCACCGTTGTGCCACTTCCATTTTGAACGGTGTAGGTGTAGGGGGCGTTGCCACCGGTTATATTAAAGGAGTAAAATCCAGTACTATCGCTACGGTAACACTGCTGACCATAAACGGTTAAATTATTCGCGCCACAGGATTGAGAAAATATTTGATTGGAAAAATTGAAAAGCAGAAAGATGAATACAAATGACTTGATTAGCACTGGCTGCAGTTGATACCTCATTGGAAAGTTTGATAAGTGATAGCTTGGGTTCTGCGGTAAGATATGAATTTGTATCAAGACCTCTTTGAGTAATAAGTCCACCGTTTTGATGAATGTTGATACAGTCGCCCTGGTGGTTTAAATCTAATTTAAGACGTTGTATATGATTGGCTTTCGCAAAGTAAAGCAATGGGAAAAAGCAATATGACCTGCCTTAATTGTAGAATGTAAAAGCATTTTGGATGCTTTGTAATGTGATTTCTTCATCAATGGCAGCTTACTGCTCCAAATGGAGAGCGCAAACATTTAAGCTTATTTAGCAAAAATCCAACACTGGCTGGCGCTTTGGAGTTGAAATACTTTAATTACCAAGATGTGAAATCCAGCAAATTATCGATAAGGCAGTTAGCTAATTGTCCCATCCCCGGTACAGGACAGGACTCTTCGACACGTTGTTGAAGAGTCCTTGTTTTTTTATCCTCACAACAACTTGAAATACTTGAAACTAGCTCTACGCAACTATTCATTTTTCGAGTTAGATATTGGTGATTTTTTGGATCGAAGAAGATACCATCAGGAAACATAATTTTATGAAGCCTTCTCTTCTCATCTAAGGTGCTATCCCCCCAAATTTTACTCAGATTTTCAAGCTTTTGAAGTGATTTTTCAAGGAGTTCTTCCAGGTTAGATATTGTCGGCTTTCCGCTGTTCAGTTCTTTACCAATTGCCAGTAGTTGATTGCTTAGGTATTCAAAGGTCAAATCATGAGTTTCTTTATCAATCTGCCCAAGGCCTTACCTGATTTTTAGCTCTTTGATTTGCATCGCTAAATTTATGCTGATTCCGTCTAAGACTCTTGCCCTGATTGGCCAATTAATTCGTTTAAGGTTGTTTGTGGATCTGCATCGCCGCATACTTTTTTTAATTATTTTACAATTGGTATTAATCTATCCAGATGCATGCGGAAGAATCACCTGTTGTTTTAAAGAAAGTAACTGATTTTTTGAAACAGATCGGTATTCCGATTGAGTTCAGGTCGCTGGATGGGTTTTGTTTTTTGCCCGGCATTCAAGTCGATGGTGGAATACTGAATATCGATATCGATCAGTTAAAATATCCTGGAGATATTGTTCATGAAGCTGGACATATTGCAGTAGTGCCCGCTGCAGAGCGCGCTACATTGAATGAGATCGGTATCGGCGAGCGTCCCATGCGCGAAGCAGAGGAGATGATGGTGATTGCTTGGAGTTATGCAGTATGCGTCGAATTAAATATCGATGCGGGTTTTGTTTTTCACGATCAGGGGTATCAAACGGGGGGTAGTCACATCGCGGAGCAGTTCAAACAGGGTCATTATGTTGGTGTGCCCATGCTGCAATGGACGGGAATGGCGTTGGAAAAAATAGATCCAGTGAATCCACACCGACCCGTATATCCTGCGATGATCAACTGGATGCGGGATTGATTATTCAATTTTCTCAATCTGAATTGTGAAAATTGAATTATGCCATCAACGACCGCTCGCTAGAAGGCAGCCCATCCCATCGATGTCCTGAATTCCCCATCACCAAATTTTGGAAATCAACTCCGATTTTATTGCCTTCTTCGTTAAACTGAATGTCGATTTTTCCTAAAACCAATCCGCCGAATCCGGCATGATTTGTTATGACTTCTTGTTTGTGCCGGTTGAAAATGATTGTTGGTGCATGCATAACAACACCTGAGCCACTTCCGATGACCACATCGATATCCGACGAGTGATTAGCTAGTGTGTATTCATTCAGACGCTTAGCGCGATTAAGACCCAGATTGGAGAGACAAATAACCAATTGGCATCCTTTTTCATGCTTAAGCTGGGTGGCTGTTTTGTCTGCATGAAGTAGGGGATTGGCCGTTCCAACTTCAATGTAAGAGCTAATGATTCCAACACGAATAGGTCCTTTTTGAATGATCCTGTAGGGGGCGGCACCAGCGGTTATGCCGGCGGGGTGATGGCTGATTACAGGGAGTTGGTAGTCTTGAACTGCCTGATGAATGCTTTTATCGGAAGCAGATTGAACTATGCCATCGTATTTGAGTTCGGCAGCATGTTTGAACAACGATTCGTTCATCTGGCCAGCATCCAGTAAAATGACCTGTTTTCGTTCTTTACGTATTGTTTGAACCGCTTCTTTTATGGACTTGAATCCCCCTAAGCCCTCGTAGGGAGATCCATCTGCGATCGGGGCAAACTGACCGCCAAGATCTCCGGTGTGAATGATCGTCAGGGAGCGTGCTGGGCTGATGTTGCCATCATATACGGATGTAGATATCCCCGCGAACGAACGAATCGGGTTAATCGCAACCACTGCCGCTGCTGCCAATGTGCTTTGTTTCACGAAGGATCTTCTGGAACTCATTAAATTGTTTTTTGGTATTTAAAACAGGCCAATTTCAATCTCTGAATGTAGTATTTTTTAGTTTATCAGAAAAAGTCCCCTTTTTTTCTCAAAAAGTCTCTCCCATATAGAAATATCCCTATTTTTAAATAATCACTTTCTAAATCTTGTGAATCATGGAAGGTACAATTGCAGAGGTTCGAATGTTTGCTGGGACTTTTGCCCCCCGATTGTGGGCCTTTTGTAATGGGCAGATCATGTCGATCGCACAGAATACGGCGTTGTTCGCCTTGATTGGAACTACTTATGGAGGGAATGGGCAAACAACATTTGCCTTGCCGGATTTTCGAGGCCGTATGCCAATCGGTGTGGGGCAGGGGCCAGGATTGAGTCTTATTCAATTAGGGCAATTCTCCGGTGCTGAGACCAGGACACTTTTAGTTTCAAATCTTCCGCCACATAGTCACCCGGTTACCGGCTCATTGACTATGGGCGCTAAAAATGGAACCGGGAATAGCATCTCTCCAACCGGGAACTACCTCGCTCAGGGTTCAACCAATGCCTATTCGACAACACAAGACGCTCAAATGGCTCCGCTTAACGGATCGCTTACTACAGGAATTACAGGAGCCGCTTCCCCGTTCAGTATCATGCCCCCATGCTTGGGAATGAACTTTATAATTTGTTTGCAAGGTATTTTCCCTAGTAGAAATTAGTCTTCTCACCCGCTTAAAAAAAACTATGGAAGGTTACCTGGCCGAGATCAGAATGTTTGCTGGAAATTTCAGCCCTCGAGGGTGGTATAGTTGTTCAGGGCAAGTATTGTCTATTTCTGCTAATACAGCTTTATTCGCTTTGCTTGGAACTACTTATGGCGGAGATGGACAAACAACATTTGCCTTACCTGATTTTCGAGGACGTAGACCTATAGGGGTTGGGCAGGGAGCCGGATTGGGCATTGTTGATCTTGGACAAGCTTTTGGTGCTGAAACAAACACGCTTATTGTTTCACATCTCCCCCCTCACAATCATCTTATTTCAGGAACTATTACTCAGGGGGCGAATGCCGAGCGAGTGGCTACTACCGGAGCGCCTTCTGGTAATTATCCGTCCATTGTAAATGTTACGTCCGCCTATTCTACGACCGCCGACAGCAATACTGGTGCTTTGTCGCACAATCTCTCGCTCGGAGTCGTTGGATCAGGCGCTCCAATATCCCTTCAGTCTCCTTATCTGGGCATCAATTTGATCATCTGTGCAGAGGGAATTTTTCCCTCCCGCGACTAATGTCATCATGAACAAAGTTGGTTTACTGCTCCCCCGGTCAGGTATCTTCCCCTTGCTTGGCAGTGATTTCATTGCGGGCTTTCATTCCTTTCTAAAACGGCAGGGTCTTGAAGGGCAGATTAAACTTTTTCCTGAATCAATCGGCTTGGGGGCTGATAAAAAAGAAATATATCAAAAGACAGAAAAATTGCTGGTGTTGGATCAAGTGGATGTTGTAGTTGCCTTTACGGATCAGATTACATTGGATACAACCTTGCCTCTGATCGATTCGATTCAAAAGCCGTTTATCGTAGTCAATGCTGGGGCCAATTATGCCAGCAATTGGATTCCGCCGGATTCGGTGATTTTTTTGACGTTGCAGGATGGATTGCTTTCCCGTCTCACTAGTTTACAGGCAATAAATACTGGATATTTACAATGTGCTTATGCCGTCTCTTATTATGATGGGGGGTATCATCACGGACATGCCATGGTTACTCCCTATCTGGCCAAGGGCGGCGAAATTCTTTTTAATTATGTCAGTCAGTTGCGCACCGTTGATTTTACGGTCGAACCACTCATTAACTATCTGGGTGAATCTCCCATAAAGAGTGTACTGGGTATTTTTTCAGGCGATGAGTCTAATCGGTTTTTGGAAACATTGGATCAGGCCGGGTTTGAGGCGTTGAAACTATTCGTCTCTCCTCAAATGTTGGAAGAGCAGACGCTATCAAAATTGCATAAGCCTCTTGCCTTGGAACTTCAGGGATTTGTACCCTGGCATTCAACGATCGATACCGACGCCAATCGGGCCTTCATGTCAAGCATTTTGGAAGATTCAGGTAGAGTCGCCAATATTTTTTCGCTGCTGGGTTGGGAGGCCGGTTTGTTGATCGCACAGCTTAAGAAAAAGGGGGCGACTGTTCTCGATGCATTGAATCAGAACATACTGGATACGCCCAGAGGGAAATTGATGCTGGATGCCCACTCACATCACCTGATCAGTCCGGCCTATGCCATTCAAGGCGGAAAAGGAAATCAATTGCGATTGACCGGATCCTTATCTGCGGAAACCTGCATGGGTGAATGGCAGCAGCTGATGGATATTAGCGAAACGGGAGGTTCCTCTGGTTGGACCAACACGTATTTATGTTATTGACCCAATGAGTGACCCCGCGGTTTTAGTACTTTGTAATGATCGTATCGCACTCCCCGCTTTACGGTCACTAGCTTTTTACGGAAGGCTCGCAGGTATTGCTGTTCCCAAACAGAACAAAGATTGGATAGACGAGTTGAAGATCGTATTCAAGGATATTCCGGTCATTGGTTTACATAAGGTTAATTGGCAAGAAAAAGTAAACGACCTCTTTGTACAAAGTCATGCAAATCTCGGAATGTTAATGACCTTTCCCTGGAAATTGGACCAGCCATTGATTGATTTACCTGCCTGGGGATTTCTGAATTTCCATTATGGGATGCTGCCCCAATACAGAGGAGCTAATCCCATTTTTTCCCAACTGCGGAATCGGGAGGCCCTGGCCGGACTCAGCATTCATCGGGTGTCTGATAAAATGGATGGTGGCCCCATCGTGATGCAGGATAAGTTGAAGTTGAATAATTCGATCACCTATGGACAGCTCCATTTCCTCGTAGGGGAGCTAGGGGCCGTCATGATGGGTAAATTATTGGAAATGATCAGCTTTGGATCCAAGTTGCCAAGCCGAGAGCAAGATGAAAGCCTTGCAGCCTGGTATGATCGACCAACAGCCGATGACGTTACGATTCATTGGGGAAGGATGGGTGCGGCGGAGATTGTAGCTACTATAAATGCCTGTAATCCATGGAATAAGGGAGCAATTACCAGTATCAAGGGATGGAAACTACGTGTTGTAGAAGCAGTAATCGATGAGCAGTTGAGCGCAGAAAATGTGCCTGCGGGGACGATAGTTTCAGTACATTCAGGTATTGCTGAAGTCGTAACCAAAGACCATCAAACCCTCCAATTACGTACTATCTATACGGAGTATGGATTTAGTAATGCCTTCAGATTACTTGATTTTGGGATCAAACAGGGTGATTCTTTCGAGTAGGAGTATATTCTTCTGCCGACAGCGAATTCGCTCTACGACCATAACTAACTAAAATGTGCATATGCGATCATCATCTATTGGCTCTAATTGGTTAAAGACTTTATTGCCGCTTTTGCTATTCATAACCGTCCCCAGGACGGTAACGGCCCAAACCACATTGGCGCCGGGTGATATCGCGTTTGTGGGTTATATAACAGCCGATGATGGAACGACTGGTGCTACGCAGGATGACGAGTTTTCATTTGTCTTACTAAAAGATGTTGCCAACGGTACCGTGATCAGTTTCACTGATTTTGGCTGGCTTAGCACCAATGCATTTCAAACAGCCAACCCCTGCGGAGCAAATACTGGTTCCATAAATGACGGAATCATTCGTTGGACGGCTAATGGAAGTATTAATAGCGGCACTCAAATTCGAATTAAGTGCAAATACGGACTTACTGCATCATCTGGTACCGTAACAGGCATTCAGTCCTGTAACAATAATCCGAATGCATACCTCAGTTTGGCGATCGGTGGAGATCAATTGTTCGCCTACCAAGGAACTCATGCTTCACCAACGCTGCTTGCCGGCATTAGCATGAATGCAAGTTGGGATGCCAGTCTAGCCGCTTGCTTTTTTTCTTCAAATTCATCCATTTTGCCTGCAGCTTTAGGTGCAAGTGCCAATACTACAGCCATCAGCTCAGGAATCAATGCCAAATACAATTGCACAACTAATAATGGAACTGCCGGTATCTTGATCGCTGCCATTAATAATCTGGCAAACTGGACAACCGATAATACGGTTACGCCTCCCATTCCGGTCGGTTTTGCCTTGCCTGTAGTATGTGGATTTACAGTGCCTGCAGGTCCCCGAATTGTTGTAAGCGATGTTACTGGTACCATCACGGCCTGTTCGGGTAGTCCTTCTACTAGCCCCAACTTGCAGCAATTCACGGTCAGCGGATCTTTACTCACCGCCGATATTGTAATAACCGCACCCGCGAATTTTGAAGTTTCGACTTCGATTGGAACGGGATATGGATCCTCTGTCACGCTTACAGAATCCGGTGGTAATGTAGTCTCCTCGACCATTTATATTCGGTCAGCGGCAAACGCTCCTGTTGGTTCTATAAGCGGGATGATTCAATTAGCCTCTGCGGGTGCTACTGCACAGAATGTATCACTTGCCGGAACCGTGAACTCAATACCAACTATTTCCCACATTCTGACTCAGCCGAATAACTGTAATTCAAATAATGGCGGTGCAGCCTTAACCATCTCGGGTGCAGTCGGGCCATTTACGTATTCCTGGATCGGTGCCGGCGTCATTCAGGGGCAACAAAATCAATCTACTCTTCGGGTTGGCGCTTACACCGTTGTAGTCACAGCTGCCAACGGCTGTCAGGGTACGGCAAGTTTCACTCTGGTTGGCCCGGGTGATTGTCCGGTATGTCCGACCATCGGTAATATCAGTCTCAACCCAACATCTCCCACCTGTACAGATGGGGCCGTTGCCTATACTGCATCCGGCTTGTTGGATATGGGGGCTACCTATGGCATACAATTTAAATATTCAGCTACCTCACTGGCAGATCCCTATACCGGAGGTACGTCCTTGGCTACTGTAGCAAACGGATCATTGACTGGAGGGGGGGCAACTGCTACCACAAATGCCAGCATTGCTATCGCTGGAACCTATTTTATTTATGCCATACTATCACCGGCACCGGCCGATGCTACCTGTCGGCCATTTCAATCCACCTCGCTGGTTGTTAGACCTACACCCACAGCGGTAGCAACGCCATCTTCTCAGCCCAATTGCTCCGGGGAAGCGATATCGCCGATTGTTCTTTCCGGTGCGGTGTCGGGTACGACCTATTCCTGGACACGAGACAACACCGTTTCTGTGACGGGTATAGCAGCCAGTGGCACGGGTGACATCAGTGGTACACTGATCAATACGACCAGTGCTCCCATAAATGTAACATTTACCATTACGCCAGCAGCAAATGGTTGTGTGGGCGCTACCACTACAGCAACTGTGATGGTCAAGCCCACACCGACTGCAGTAGCAACGCCTGCCTCCCAAACAAAATGCTCCCGAGAAGCGATCTCAACAATAGCTCTTTCAGGAACGATATCAGGCACGACCTATTCTTGGACACGAGACAATACCGTTTCTGTGACGGGTATAGCAGCCAGTGGCACGGGTGATATCAGCGGCACACTGATCAACTCGAGCGGTGCTCCGGTAACAGTAACCTTTACGATTACGCCCACATTAAATGGATGTACGGGCCCAAGCACAACAACTACAGTGCTTGTCAATCCGGCACCTGATGCAACAATCGTTGGCGAAAACGCTCAGGTTTGCCAGGGAACAACAACCCAATTCTCAGCACCAGGTATTGCAGGGGTCACCTATAGCTGGGAAAGGAGCCTTACAGGTTTAAGTGGCAGTTTTTCAACAGTGGGAACCGGTTCTACATATGGGGTAAGTACTTCCGGTATTTATCGCTTTGTAGCAACCAATGGTAGTACGGGTTGCATAGCGACTAGCGACACGAATAATGTGACAGTAGCCGACCTTTTGTTCAACGGATCATTGGCTGCTGGCGATTTGCAACAGATCGGAAGACTTAATCGCTTTGCAGTCACCTCCACATGCGCGACGCCCAAAGCATGTCCGGGTACTTTCACCCCCACTGGATCTCGTTATTATGATGTCTATTCAGTAACTAACCCTCAATCGGCCCCAGTTTGCGCAACAATTGGACTTAAGTCGTTATGCGGAGTTAATACTTTTACTGCAGCATACTCAGAAAGCTTTAACCCAACTTCCCTTTGCGCCAATTATTTGGGAGATCCTGGATCTTCGTTCCCAAATGTTGGTTATTACGAAGTAACCATCCCTGCAGGTGGAACCATTCAAATTGTAGTTCATGAAATGAATCCACAGACGGGATGTACAGGATATAGTTTGTCGGTGGAGCTTCCAAGAGAAACATCTACGATTCTTGCCTCCCCGTCATCAATTAGTTGCGGAGGATCTTCCACGTTAACCGCTAGTGTTGCGAATAGCTATTCGTGGAATACCGGAGCAACCACGGCAAGCATAAACGTTTCTCCATTTAATACTACGAGCTATTCTGTTACACTTGGATATGGTAATAGTGGTTGCTCTACCACTGCCAGCGCCACTATTTCGGTATTGAGCACACCTCCAGCGGTAGTGTGTCCAAGCGATTTGGTGCTGACTAACTCTCTGGGTTCCTGCGGCAGGATCGTTAATTATACTATTACCGCCAGTGGCACTCCGACTCCTGTTCTCACCTATGCACTTACAGGCGCTACCATTGCTTCCGGCAATGGGGATGGCAGTGGTTCGTTCTTTAATATAGGGATCACAACGGTTACAGTCACCTCGACCAATGCCTGTGGTTCGTCTAGCTGTAGCTTTACTATCACCATCACGGACGCGGAGCCGCCGGTGATTACTTGTCCGGCATCGGTAACGGTCAGTTGCGCTGCAGCTGTACCAGCTATAAATATTCCATCTGTTTTAGCAACAGACAATTGTCCGGGTGTAGTTGTTACCCATGTAAGCGATGTGGTTAGCGTCCTAGCTTGCGCCAACCGTTATACAATCACAAGAACATATCGCGCTACGGATGCCGTAGGCAATTTCACCGAGGGTACACAGACGATCACGGTCAATGATGTAACACCACCGGTGATTACTTGTCCGGTATCGGTA
>CANGWB010000011.1 GCA_947457465.1 Chitinophagaceae bacterium
AGACGGCCAGATTCCAGTCACAGTTAGAGAGAGCAAAAGCACAGGCTCGCGATCAAGTGGAGAACCAATTACGGCTGCAACTCCAAAATGATTACGAGCTGCAGTTACAATCCCTCACGGCGGCCAACATACAGAATGAAGAAAAACTAAAAGCCGCTCGTGAACAGCAACTGAAATATCTGCAAAAGGAACAAGAACTAAAAGCTAAAGAAGAAGAACTCGAGATCACCTTACAACAAAGATTACTGGCCGAGCGTGAATCATTGTCCGCCGAAATCCGAAAGCAGGAAGATCAACGGATCTCTACGCTGGAAACAGAATTCCAACTGAAACTAAAGGAGATGAAAGAACAGTTGGAAACACAACGGAAGCTGGCTGAAGAGATGAAACGGAAAGCCGAACAGGGAAGCATGCAATCACAAGGTGAGGCACAAGAATTACTACTCGAGGAAATGCTTAGAACTGCATTCCCCTTCGATCAGATCGATGAAGTGGGCAAAGGCATTCGCGGGGCCGATTGTATACAGACTGTTCGGAATCCATTTGGGCAGGACTGCGGCAAGATCATATTCGAAAGCAAGCGCACCAAAGACTTTTCCTTGGAATGGATCGAAAAGATAAAAAGTGATATGCGCAGCCAGGGCGCAGAGGTAGCCGTGATCGTCACCCAAGCGCTTCCCAAAGACATGAACAGCTTCGGTCAAAAAGAAGGTGTCTGGATCTGCACCTTCCAGGATGTAAAGGCCGTAGTACAATTGCTACGTGAGGCAGTGATCCGTATTTACAATGCAACCAAAAGCCAGGAGAATAAAGGCGACAAAATGCATTTGTTGTACGACTACCTGAACAGTCGCGAATTCGCCGAGCAGTGGCAGGCCATCCGGGAGGGATTTTTATCCATGCGACTCTCGATACAAAAAGAACGAGACGCCATGGAAAAACTCTGGAAACAACGCGAAAAACAATTGGAAAAAGTCCTGCTAAATGCCGCCCATATCCGTGGATCCATCGAAGGCATATCCGGCAGCGATGTTGATCTGAATTTATTGGGAGACGGGGAAGATTTAGTTGAGGGATGAGAGTTGAGGGATGAGACGATTTAAACTTTTTACCTTCTACATTCTACTCCTTAACCGCCCAGCATAGACAGATATTTCCTATAAACTTTGCCGCCACATTCATACCCATGCCCTTCCCTCCTATTTTTATTGACCAGCCGCCCGCTACGACATCGATCTGTTGGATGGGCAGGTCCCGAATAAAATCCACCCCCGATTGATGGAGTGCCTTGAAGGCTGTTTCCTTGGCAGACCAGGCAAGGGTATACGCATGATTACCACCACCCTCATTGAGGGGCCGCGAAAATGTTTTTAAAACCTCTTCCTCTTCAGAGGTGAGAAATTTTTTCCGAACACGATGCGCTCGTTCAGTTATTTGTTCGACATCAACTCCCACTTTATTGTATGGATGGAGCATCGCCGCGATATAGGTTCCGGCATGAGAAATAGAAAATTGAGCGCTTGAATCAGCCAGATAAGGTCTGCCCCCGGTCGCTATTCGGAGCTGATCATACGGAAAGTGTGGATCCAACTGTTGAAGTAAAAATCGGCCCGACAGGTATTGCTTTCTCTTCTCTTCATGTGTGGGCATGGAATCCAGAACACTGGGGGGCAAGGCTTCCCTAAAAAAAGACTCGTCTTCCACAGCCTCCCAAAGGATCAGCGGGGTATTTGATTCCTGATGTTGAAAAAAAACGGGCATGTTTCTGTCCAAATCCTTTTTCCGGTCGGATATTCGACACCACGAATTAACGGAAACTCCCCCATGATATTATCAGATTCCCGCATCCTCCAAGAAATTGAAAAAGGCACGATCCTGATCCGCCCTTATCGCCCCCAATGCCTGGGTTCGAATTCATATGATGTTCACCTCGGTAAAACCTTGGCCACCTATGTGGATGCTGAGCTGGATGCGAAAAAACACAATACCATTGAGTATTTTGAGATACCCGACGAAGGGTATGTTCTCCAACCGGAGGTGTTCTATTTAGGTGTCACAGAAGAATACACCGAGACACACGCGCATGTTCCTTTTTTGGAAGGAAAATCATCTACCGGACGTCTGGGCATCGACATACATGCTACCGCGGGTAAAGGAGATGTAGGATTTTGTGGCAACTGGACGCTGGAAATATCCGTAAAGCAACCCGTTCGGATTTACAAAGGCATGCCGATCGGCCAACTCATCTATTTTCCGGTAGAAGGCGAGATTCTCACTGCCTATCAGAATAAGAATAATGCTAAATACAGCAACCAGCCCGACCGACCCGTTGAATCCATGATGTGGAAGAATAAATTCTGATCAGTTCAACCACCAGATCGTACCGTTCAGGATCGTGGCGAAGGTTACCCATACGATGTAGGGCAGCAGTAACCAGGCGGCGGGCTTATAGACCCGGTCATACGCGAACATGGTCTGCACGATCACGACCCAAAGAATAATGATTTCGATCAACGCCCACCCGATGGCATGAAGATTGAAAAAGATCAGCGACCAGAAAAAGTTTAGGATCAGTTGCGCCGCATTGGGGTACAACGCTCGCTGACGCTGTTCAGTGCGGGGTTGCGTCCAGATCAAATACATCGCGATGCCCATCAGTACATAGAGGGTTGTCCACACCGGACCGAAAACCCAGTTCGGCGGATTCCACGAAGGCTTTTGAATGGTCTGATACCAACCGGGAATGGCCGATACCGTAAATAATCCGCTGATGCCACCCACGGCCAAGGGAATGATCAACGATAACAGGAATGCTCCGATCTTTTGAGGGGTCGTCATATCAACGAAGTTCTCCCGAATGTACGTCGATACGCGATCACCCAGGAAACAACCTCGTTGTAAGTGAATTTGCCATTGGGCTGATTATTGGCACGCAAAAACTCACCATAAAGCCACATAATGCCACGCTCGATCGGATTTCGGTGCTGTCGGATGAATTTTCCATAAGCGGCGATATCATCCTGTACCTGTTGGGGGGCCTGCTGTTTGTATCGCTTGGCCCGAGCGGTATCTTGGATAGCGATCTCACCCAACGTGTATAGGAACAGATCGAGATACATGGAATAACGAAAAGCAGGCTCGGCTGACTGATCACATACCAGAACTGCAATAAAATTGGCCTCCTGTTCCCTTGCGTATCCAAGCTGGTGAGCGATCTCATGCGCCGTCACAAAGGGCTCTAAAAAACGAGGAATCGTAGTATTGACTTGCGCCTCCCCACTAAAGGGGTTGTAATATCCTTGAAAGCCCAGGTAATTACCCGGATAGCTGTAAAGCGAGGGCTTGATGGATGAGCGAGTGTAAGAAATATGGATTTTGCCTCCCTTGTAGTTACTGTACCCATCTGCCGCCGTCTGAAACAAACGCTTTTTACGATTGAATGAGTCGCGTTGAGCGGGTGTTGAAAGCGGAGCATACTCCTCCAAACGAGCGAGTAAATCTACCGCCAGCGTATCTAGGTCAGCCGCTTGTGGGGTTTGGATGGTCAATCCCATTTTTGCAGCAAGTGAGGGACGGCTGTAATTCAATCCCCAACAAATATTAAATCCGACATAGGCTAACAAAAGCAGGAATATGATCCGTTGCGACAACTCAGCGAGAACTTTTCGAGTAGCTCTTTTACGAATCAATCCGTATATCAACTGAGCGACTTGATAGAACAAGGCCAAAAGCAAAAAAGCATACAGGAGATCTCCGACACTGATGGGCAACCAACCAAAGAGGAATCGCTGAACAGCTGAAAAAGCCGGGAAGAAACGAGAGCTGTAATAGACCTCCACCTGATCCGGGAAATACACGAGTACCCGGATAAAAAGCGCCAGCGGGATCAACACCCACCAGCTCCATTGCTTCATCAGGTGAGCATAGAAACGGGACAGCCAGGTCTTCATCAACAAAAAGTATTCATTATCAACAAGATACAGAATGGTTTGTTGCCAAAAATAACCGAAAAGACTAGCGATTCTTTTGAAACTATTCACTACCTTTGCACACTCATTTGAAGAGTCATGAGCCGAAGGAGAGATTTCCAGATCGCATTTGTGGGTCTGAAACCCGGAGTTCATGTATTTGAATTTGAGATAGACGACTCGTTCTTTGAAGCATTCCAAACACCGGATTTTCGAAAATGCCGGTCCAAGGTCAAGCTTTCGCTCGACAAGCAGAATGGTTTTCTCCGACTCAACTTTGAGATCGGGGGCCAGCTCGAAGTCACCTGCGATCGGTGCAACAGCAACCTACCACTCGAATTATGGGATGAATTTCCCATAACCGTGAAAATGGTTGAGGAGCCTGAGGTCATGAATCAACAGGAAGAGGATCCGGATGTGTATTACATCAGCCGCACGGAAAGTCACATCGATGTCAGTGCCTGGATCTACGAATTCATCAACTTGAGTCTGCCGATTCAAAAATCTTGCGGATTAGAGGAGATGGATGGTCCTTATTGCAATCCGCAGGCTCGTGAGTGGTTGAACCGCGAGGAAACACCCCCACCCGCGCCTGCTGAAAATCCCATCTGGAAAGGTTTGGAACGTTTTAAAGAAAAAGGTCTGGACGACTGATTATAAAAATTTGAAATACCCATTGTATGCCTAATCCTAAACGACGCCACAGTCAGCAACGCAGTGCCAAGCGCCGCACGCATTATAAAGCCAGCGAGGTTACCCTGAGCACAGACGGCACAACCGGTGAAACACACCGTCGCCACCGTGCACACGTAAATGAGGGTAAACTTTATTACAAAGGCAAGCTGGTGGCTGAGAAAGCTCCGCTGCGCGCACTCTGATTCCAACAAACCACTTGAATCCCGCGAACGGCTTTCGGCTGCAACGGGATTTTTGCATTTATGCCCTTGCGTATTGGAATTGACCTGATGGGGGGCGATAAAGCCCCTGCCGAAGTGATCGCCGGGATCCGTCTTTACCTCGACCAGACCGAAGATCCTTCCCTGTTGCATCTGTTTGGCAACAGCGATGTTGTTGAACCCTTACTAGAGCAACAGAACATCCCCTCCGAACGAATACAACTTCATGCCACCACCGAGGTGATCGGCATGCACGAGCATCCAACACGTGCGCTCAAGGAGAAACCCAATTCCTCTATTGCCATCGGCTTTCGTTCGTTAGCGGCAGGCGATATTGATGCCTTCCTGAGTGCCGGTAATACCGGTGCGATGCTGGTCGGATCCCTTTTCAGCATCCAACCGTTGGAAGGTGTGATCCGCCCCACTATGGGTACTATCATGCCAAAGTTGAGCGGTGGCACGGGACTTATTTTAGATGTAGGACTGAATGCCGATTGCAAACCTGAGCACCTCAACCAATTTGCTGTAATGGGCTCTGTCTATGCCCGACACATATTAGGGATCGAGCATCCAAAAGTCGGCCTTTTGAACGTGGGTGAAGAGGAAGGAAAGGGCAATTTGCTTGCGCAAGCTACTTATCCGTTGCTACGCGATAACAAGTCCATTCATTTCATCGGAAATATTGAAGGCCGTGACCTGATGAGCGATAAAGCAGATGTTATGGTTTGTGAGGGATTCACCGGAAACATCATACTTAAAATGGCCGAGTCACTGTACGACATGGCGCAGCACCAAGACATACAACATCCGTTTCTCAATCGATTCCATTTCGAAAATTATGGAGGTACGCCCGTGCTGGGCGTTCGTAAACCCGTGATCGTGGGTCATGGCATTTCTGGATCACTTGCCTTTTGCAACATGATCCGACTGGCCGATCAGATGCTGCAGACTGATATTCTTGGGAAAATGGCGACTGAACTGTCCCGATAAGATTAAGAAAGTCCACCAATAAGAAAGCCCCTCGATTGAGGGGCTTTTGGTTGTGATCCCGCTGGGACTCGAACCCAGGGCCCATACATTAAAAGTGTATTGCTCTACCAACTGAGCTACGAGATCGACCGTTTTCGTTAGGGAGTGCAAAAATAATGTCCCCTGTCGTATGTCCCAAAAGTTTTTGTCAGACTTCTAAAAGAAATCGAATGAATCCCCTGCATAATTTGAGGTAGGTTTGTAAAAAATCATCAATGTTTCTGCCTTCGTTCAGCAACCTCTTGCGCTCTATGCCTCCGACCGATTGGAAAGATAAAGTGATCGTCGTCACCGGCGGAACAGATGGCATCGGAAAAGCCCTGGTAGAACAATTCCTGCAACTGGGTGCCCGGGTTGCCACCTGCGGGCGAAATGCTGATAAACTGTATCAATTTCAAATACAACACCCGGATGCATCACTCCTGACGCTAACGGCTGATGTCAGTAAAGAAAATGATTGCCGTCTGTTCATCGAACGAACCATCTCCTCATTCGGCCGAATCGATGCACTGATAAACAACGCAGGTATTTCCATGCGGGCCATGTTTGAAGATGTTGACCTGGATGTGATCCGACAAGTGATGGACATCAACTTCTATGGCAGCGTGTATTGCACTAAATACGCCCTCCCATCACTTTTAAAAACAAAAGGGACGGTAGTGGGTATTTCCTCCATTGCAGGGTATAGAGGACTTCCCGGAAGAAGCGGATATTCTGCCAGCAAATTCGCTTTGCAGGGATGGATGGAGGCCTTGCGAACAGAGTTGCTCGACAACGTGCATGTAATGTGGGTCTGCCCGGGTTTTACAGCTTCCAATATTCGTCAGGTTGCTTTGAATAAAGAAGGTCAGCAACAGGGGGAAACGCCAATGGACGAATCCAAAATGATGTCGGCCGATACCTGTGCTCAGCATATCATTCAGTCGATGGGGCAGAAAAAACGCACCCTGGTACTTACCTTCACCGGTAAACGGGCCGTGTTCATGAATAAATTCTTTCCAGCCTGGACAGATCGTCTCACACACCGATTTTTCTTCAAAAACGGTGAACTGATCAAATAAACCCAGATGCGCGCGCCACTGATCACACTTAGCTCAGATATTGGCCAGCCCGACTACCTGGTGGGTGCCATCAAGGCGACGCTGCTGAAGATCAATCCCGATTTTCAGCTCATAGACATTACCCATCAGATACCTCCCTTCAACTACACACAGGCCGCCTACGTTTGCGGTACCGCTACCCAACATTTCCCTGAATTCAGTTTTCACCTGCTGCTGGTCAATCTCTATGAGCAACGATTAAAACAATTGCTCCTCGCCTATCACCAGCAGCAATATTATCTATGTTCCGATAACGGGTTACTGACGATGATGCTGGGCGAACGGCCGGAGATTGTTATAGGCTTACCCATAGCCGAAGGAATAACTCCCAATACGATCGAAATCGCCGCCATGATGGGAAAAGCCGTGCAGCAGCTGGTTGATGGAAACCCCATTCTGTCGATCGGCCAACCCGACGTGAACTACCTGGAGAAACATCCCCTTCGACCGAGTATACACGCTGATTACATTGAAGGGCAGATCATTTTCATCGATAGCTTTGAGAATATCGTGGTCAACATCCGAAAAGAACTTTTTGAAGAGCAACGCAACGGCCGGTCGTTTCGAATCCATTTCAGAAGAGATGAAACCATCGACCGGATCAGTAATAGCTATGCAGATGTGGCACAAGCAAGCAAACTGGCGCTTTTCAACAGTGCAGGCTACCTGGAGATCGCCATCAACAAGGGTAATGCTGCCGGATTATTCGGACTAAAAGGCTATGTTGAAAATAGCCAACAAAGCCAATTGGCCTACCAAACCGTGCGGATCGTTTTTGGGTAAATTCCCCGCCGGATTGCCTTTTTTTAACAGAGAAGTTCTCACCCAAGCCCGTTATTTTTGTGAACCTGTCTACGGCCTAGGCCGATATATAATTCTAACCCATACAGTGTATGACATTCAAAAAAGCGAATAACCTCACCGGCTGGATCGTATTTTCCATCGCCCTGATAACATACTACCTGACCCGTGAGGCCAGAGGCAGTCTGTGGGACTGTGGTGAGTTTGTATCCTGTGCTGCGAAACTTGAACTCCCCCACCCGCCGGGCGCCCCGCTATTCACCTTGCTGGGTCGTTTCTTTATCATCCTCTTCGGCGATCGTCCGGAAACCATTGCCAGCGCCGTCAACTTCATGAGTGCATTGGCTAGTGCCGGTACCATCCTTTTCCTTTTTTGGACCATCACGCACTTCGCAGGGAGATTGGTGCGCAATCAACAATATGAGATCGAGGCCGGTCATTGGTGGACTGTTCTCGGAGCCGGTGCCGTTGGTGCACTCGCCTACACGTTCAGCGATTCTTTCTGGTACAGTGCCGTAGAAGGTGAAGTATATGCGCTGTCCTCTTTCTTTACAGCTCTCGTGTTTTGGGCCATCCTGAAATGGGAACAGGCGGATGAACGCGCTGGCAACGACGCGCAAGCACGTATGCAGAGCGATCGTTGGATCGTGTTACTTTTCTTCATGATGGGACTTTCCATCGGTGTTCACCTGCTGAACCTGCTTACCATCCCCGCTATCGTGATGGTATATTACTATCGTCGCTTCCCTTTCACTATGAAAGGTGCGATTTATGCATTCCTGATCGGTTGTGCGATCACCGGACTGGTGCAAGTAGGCGTGATCCAGTATTCCATGAAGGCAGCCGGATTATTCGATGTTTTCTTTGTCAACGACCTGAGCATGCCTTTCTTCAGTGGCTTTGCTGTTTACTTCCTCTTATTGGCCGCTCTCATCGTTTGGGCGCTGGGCTTTCAAGCAAGTTCCTTCACCCGCAATAAAATGATCGGTTGGTTCATCGCTTTTCTCTTCCTCACACTCCTCCCATTTATCATCGCGCCGGGAGAAGGATGGAATTTTCTGTCCCTAATCGTTGTCATCGCCCTTGCCGTATTTATCGGCATGAGAATCCGTTCAAGTGCATTGGCCTCACTCAAATTGGGACTCTGGTGCTTCGCGTTCATGATGCTGGGTTATTTCATGTATTTCACGACCCTGATCCGATCGAATGCTAATCCGCCGATCGACATGAACAATGTCGATAACCCGATCAGCCTCGTAGAATACCTCGGTCGTGAACAATACGGCAGCGCTCCCTTGATCTATGGCCCGCATTTCGCCGTTACACAAGAGGATATCGATGAAAACGATCCATACACTAAAAATCCGATGCGCTACACGCGTCAAGGAGATAAATACATCCAATACGACGGCGGTGTTGAATACAACTATAAGTCGGAAGCTAAAATGTTATTCCCTCGTATGTGGGATAGCAACAACGATCAAGGACATGCCGATTTCTATGCCAGCTGGCTTGGACTCGGCCAAGATCAACGTACACAAAAATTTGAAGCCCCCTCTTTCGGTGATAACCTCAACTGGTTTTTCAGCTACCAAATGAGTTTCATGTACATGCGTTATTTCCTCTGGAATTTCAGTGGTAAGCAAAACGACGTACAAGGACTGGGTAACTACCGCGATGGTAACTGGATCACCGGTATCAAATTCGCAGACGATAAGCGTTTGGGCGATCAAACACAATTACCACAAAGCCTGCAAAAGAATCAAGCCAACAACAAACTCTATCTCCTCCCCTTCGTGTTGGGCATATTGGGTTGCATTTACCAGTATCTCAACAACAAAAAGGATTGGATCGTTAGCTTCTTGTTGTTCTTCTTCACCGGCGTAGCCATCGTTCTGTATCTGAACCAGCCTGGCAACCAGCCGCGTGAACGTGACTATGCATATGTAGGATCTTTCTATGCCTTCGCGATCTGGATCGGTCTGTCGATCGTAGCGCTGGTACAGATAGCACGCAGCCAACAAATTCAGCAATCACTCAAACCAGTACTGGTTAACGGGGCAACCTTGAGTTTCCTCGTGATTTTCATGAGTTGTTTCCCGGGCCCGGGTAAAACCGCCTTGTTGATGGGTGCTATCGGCGCTGCCATTTTCGTAGCCGCTACCACGGCCGGTGTTTTCCTGAGTAGACTCGTATCCGCCAACGGAACAAAGCTGGTGCCCGCAGCCGCTTTTGCAACCGTATTGGGACTCTGCGTGCCAACCCTAATGGCACAACAGGAATGGGATGACCATGACCGTAGCAAAAAAACAACCGCACCAGACTTGGGAAGAGACTATCTCGAAAGCTGTCCACCCAACACCATTCTTTTCACCTTTGGTGACAATGACACCTATTCACTTTGGTATGCCCAAGAGGTCGAAGGTATTCGACCTGATATACGTGTGATCAACACCAGCCTTCTACAGAGCGATTATTACATCAATCAGCTTCGTTACAAGGCAAATGATTCGGATTCGATTGATGTGATCTACCGACCCGATCAACTCGCTGGACTGAATCTGTATATGGTCGACTATGCACCACGTCCGGAAATTTCTAATTCCCAGTATTATTTCCTGGAAGACATCCTGCGACTTTATGTAGCTACAGACGATCCCGGAAAAATGGATAACAGCCGAGGCGTACCCCAACCCGTTATGCCAACCCGTAATCTATCCATTCCGGTAGATAAAGAGTTAGTACGTAAGTCCGGATGGGTAAATCCAGAAGACAGCATCCTTAGCGAAGTCAAATTCACCTTACCCGGCGAACGCGTAGCCCTCAGCCGAAGCGACCTCACCATCCTGAGTACAGTTGCTACAACCAAATGGAAACGTCCGATCTGCTTCACTTCTCCTTATGGCAAATTCGGATGGGGTCCTTATTTCCGTAAAAACGGATTGGTTTATCAATTGACTCCGGTCGATAACCGATTCAACTACAGCGCCTGGGAATTGGAGAACAGCATGCGTGCCGGACGTCTGTGGGGAAGTGGCATCGGCAATATGAATCTCCCCTTCACATACGAAGCGCTGACTAAACGCTATCGCTTGGCAGGAGCGGAAACACCGGGGGTATACTTTGATGAAGAAAACCGTCGCCATTTGCTGCACATCCGATCTACCTATGCAGAAACAGCCGGTAATTTGGCTGATGCCGGCAAAATGGAAGAGGCTGGCAAACTTCTCGACATGATCGATCAGGGCATGAAAGATATAAATATGCCGTATGCCATGACGAGTCGCGAAAACCAACACAATCAAACCGGCTTGTTGATGCTGGAGGCCGCATTCAAAGCGAATAAGACAGCATTAGCGGATCGGATCGGAAAAGCATTGCGTGCCGATCTGGAACAACAGAAACGATATAACAGTTACAATCAGGAATTCACTGGTGTTATGGTTGAATTCGACCGTGACGGAATCATCAACGAAGTGATGCTGATGGCACTGAACAACATCGAGGCTAAATACAAAAAAACAACACCTCCAACACCCGGTACGCCACCGGCCGAAACAAATCCTAAATGACTCACAAACCCGGAATGATCTTCCGGGTTTTTTTAGCTGACAGGATCGACATCCAGTATAACATCCACCCGGGCGATGGCTTTTATCTGCCGGATTTGATCGACCGCCTGTTGGATCTGTAGCTTAGCTTTATTCCAGCCGGTGGAGGCTCTTGGTAAACGCAACCAAACTTCCATTCGATACTGATCCCGCACCCGTGCGATCAGCGGTTCTGCAGGCCCCATGAGATAGGGTCGCCAGCTAGGCCCCATGGCCTGCATCCAGGCTTGTGCGGCTTGCTCGGTAGTTGAAGCGTGTTTATGTCGGAAAAGGATTCGGATCATTCTAAAATGAGGCGGATAGCCAAAATCGGCCCGCTTCTTTAATTCAGATGTATAGAAGCCGATGTAATCGTGCCGCTCCACCCATTGCAAAACCGGGTGGGTTGGATCGGATGTTTGTACGATAACAATTCCACCTGCCTCTTTTCGACCGGCTCTGCCGCTCACCTGTTCCATTAACTGAAAGGCGCGTTCATTGGCTCTGAAATCAGCAAAGTGCAATAAGCCATCCGCATCGAGTATGCCGACCAGATCCACCCGCTCAAAATCCAAGCCCTTCACCACCATCTGGGTCCCGATCAAGATATCGATCGATCCATCTTCGAATTGACGGATGAGTTTATCGTGCGCTTCTTTACCCCTGACCGTATCGACATCCATGCGGGCCACACGGGATCCCGGAAATTGTTCCCGGATCTGCTCCTCGATGCGTTCTGTACCGAAACTGCGTTGACCGAACCGAGGATTTCCACAAGAATGACAGCGGGGAACTGGCGGGTATTGAGTTCCGCAATAGTGACATCGAAGCTGATGATTTTTTTTGTGATAAGTCAACGATACATCACAATGTTCACAGCGGGGGATCCATCCACAAACCGTACAAATCTGATAAGGAGAATAGCCTCTTCTGTTTTGAAAAAGTATGATCTGTCTTTTACGCGACAGTACCTCTTTGATTTTCTTGATCAACAAGGGCGTAAGCGAAATGCGTGTTTTATCCTCTTTCAACACAGCCCGCGTGTCGATGAATCGCAACGTGGGTAATTCGCCGGTACCAAATCGTTCAGTCAGTTCAACATAACCATATTTACCCGTGTTTGCCAAGTAAAAAGACTCCAGGGAAGGTGTCGCACTGCCCAGCAATACGTTGGCTCCATGCTGCTTGGCCAAATAGATCGCTGCATCGCGGGCATGATAACGGGGTGCGGGATCCTGTTGCTTATAAGAGGCATCATGCTCTTCATCGCAGATGATCAGTCCGAGTGATTGAAACGGCAAAAACAACGCAGAGCGGGCGCCTAATAGCACTCGGATCTTACCGGCTAACACTTCTTTCCAGATCTCCACCCGTTCGTTTCCGGAAAAGCGGGAATGATAGACGCCGACGGCGCCCCCGAAATGTTTCTGTAAACGTCGAATGATCTGACTCGTTAGCGCAATCTCCGGCAGCAAGTAAAGAACCTGTTGATTTTTTTGGATCGCGTCTGCGATCAATTGAATATACAGATGGGTCTTCCCACTACCGGTCACGCCACGGATCAAACAAACCTCCTTGTCATGCCATTGATAACGAATCGCCTCGAGAGCCTGCTGTTGCTGTGCACTCAATGAAAAATCAACTTTACAGAATGAGTCCATTCGTGCGATCCGATCGATTTTCTTTCTCACCGATGTCAGTATCCCTTTTTCGATCAGTGCATTCAATATGGATGCGGTGAAACCGGTTCTTTTGAGATATAAGGATCTTGTAATCGGCTCATCTCCGGTTCGTAAATCTAAAAAGGCAAGTAATCCTTCCAGTTGCTTGGGGGCTCTCCACTTTTCATTCAGCAAGGCGGACAATGCCTCCTCCGAATGATAACGTGGATCCAGATCGATGAAGGTTTCCTGTTTACTCGTGTATTTCTCCTGGAGGGAATCGACCAGCTCAGCAACACCCAGATCCGTCAACCGTTCGATGGCACCGTATACATTACGTTGCTGGATGATCTGTTGAACCTCAGACAAGCGAAGCTGTTTTTTGATCTCCAGCGCTTCCGCCAGTAGATACGATGCATCATCCAGTGTAGAGAGGTCAGCATCATGCTCTTCCAGATACCGAAGCCAGGTTTCGCTCGATAATTTGAAATGGGTAGGTACTGCTGCAGCCATCACCTCTCCTTCTGTGCACAGATAATACTGCGCCACCCATGACCAAAAGTTCAATTGTTGTGCAGTGACGATCGGTTCCGAGTCCAACACTTGCAAGATGGACTTTGGCTGAAACCCGGTAGGAGTCTCCTGGTGTAGTCGCTTCACGATTCCTGCATAGCGTCGTCGGGTGCCCAGGTTCACTTCTACCCGCTTACCGATGGCAACCTGATCTCGCAAGTCAATCGGAACCGACCAGGTATAGTTTTGCGGAACTGCAATCGGCAGGATCACCTCTGCGTACAAGCGATCATGATTGTTCGTTGAAGAAAACAGGTCTTGTCTGGCTGCGGGCGACATGGACAGCAAATCTAATCATCGTCCGCTACCTATGGAACTAAGGTCGAACCCATGGAACCTGTCGGGCCAACAATTCTTTTTCCATCTGCGCATAAACCTGATTTTTCAAGGACTCCAGGTCATCAAGGGTTAACCCCTCCACCGAGATTTCCTCCAAATAAAAAGCCCGACTTTTCCCCGGATTGACAGAAAAAATAGAATCATAGTGCATGCGGTCGTATGCATCCAAAAACAGCAGCGGTTTGATGGGCGTCTGTGTTTCGATCGCCAAGCGGAACGCTCCATTATAGAATTCGGAAAGGGGTGTTGTTCCCATGTTGAACGTGCCCTCTGGGTAGATCAGTACAGAAATGCCCTTACCCAGAAACTGACGTAGGGCCTCTACACTTCTAGCTCGACTTTCCGGGTCTTTTCGGTGCACACAGATCACGACCAATTGATAGACATACCCGAATATCGGGTAGCGACCGTATTCAGCTGCACCCAAGGCTCGAAAGGGCTGGCGTACACTGGTGATGATCAACGCGGCGTCGATGTAGGAGATGTGATTGCCGACAAAAATGTAGGATCGGTTGGGGTCGGGACGGTTCGATGGATCGACCCGGTGCCGCACGCCTGTAAAAAAAAGCCAGCAATCGCCCCAGAAACGGCAAAGGGCCATGATGGCGTTGCCGCCCTTGACCTTACCCCCGAGTGCTGCGATCATAAACAGCGGGAATAATAAAAACAATAGGCCTAAGAAAATAACAAAGGCATAAAGGGAAAAGAAAAACCGAAAAATAGTTCGTGCAGATTTCACCCGGCAAAATTGAGGTATAAAGGCCGAAGTTTTGGTTTCGTGTAAACAAATGTTATTCGCTGTGCTGTCCTCAGTATTTTTGCGGGATGCTTGAAACCCCTACCAAGTCGGTCGCTTTCCATACGCTGGGATGCAAGCTGAATTTTTCGGAGACGTCCACCTTATCCCGCATGCTGGAATCGGAGGGATTCGCCAAGAAGGAATTCGACGAGCAGGCCGATGTATATGTGATCAATACTTGTTCTGTCACCGAAAATGCCGACAAGGAATGCCGTCAGCTGGTTCGTCGGATCCAACGGAGGGCCCCGGAAAGTCTGGTGGTGATCACGGGGTGCTATGCTCAATTAAAACCAAAAGACATTGCGGAGATACCTGGCGTAGATCTGGTCCTGGGGGCTGCTGAAAAATTCAATCTCGCTACCCATCTGCGGGAGTTAAGCAAGGGCGACTCAGCCCGGATATCGAGTTGTGACATCGAGGAGGTTGATCGTTTCCATGCTTCTTGGTCGATGAACGACCGGACTCGTACTTTTTTGAAGGTTCAGGACGGATGTGATTACAGTTGCTCATTCTGTACCATTCCGATGGCACGTGGGAAAAGCAGAAGTGATACCATTCGAAACGTGGTGGCCAATGCCACTGAACTTGGTCGTGCGGGTGTGAAAGAGATCGTGCTTACCGGAGTAAATCTGGGGGATTTCGGTATTTCTGAGGTTGATCCGGAAGGCAAGTCTATTCGAAAAGAAACATTTTACGAATTGGTTCAGGCGCTGGATGACACCCCGGGGGTAGAGCGTTTTCGGATCTCTTCCATCGAACCGAATCTGCTGACCAATGATATCATTGACTGGGTTGCAGAAAGCAAGCATTTTATGCCGCATTTCCACGTCCCCCTGCAAAGTGGCAGCGATCGGGTGCTGGGATTGATGCGTAGGCGGTACCGACGTGACCTGTACGCTGAGAGAGTCACTCGCATTAAAGAACGCATGCCACATGCCTGCATCGGCGTGGATGTGATCGTGGGTTCACCCGGTGAAACGGAGGCTGATTTTCGGGATACGATCGAATTTCTGACGGAGCTGGATATCTCCTATTTGCATGTGTTCACCTACAGTGAGCGGGCACATACACATGCACTTACGATAAAGCCTGTGGTACCGGTGCCGGTTCGTCAAGAACGGAATAAAATTTTACGACAACTCTCTTATCAGAAGATGCAGCATTTCTCAAGGGGGTTTGAGGGTACGATCCGACCTGTTCTATTCGAGAAGGCAGAAAAAGGGGAAATGATGGAGGGCTATACAGACAACTACATTCGCGTAACCACTCCTTACCAGGCTGGATGGGTGAATCAGCTCGTAGATTGGAATCTTTAAACCTTAAACAAAAACGGCACTTTCGTGCCGTTTTCAAGTGGAACGTACTGGACTCGAACCAGTGACCCTCACGTTGTCGACGTGATGCTCTAAACCAACTGAGCTAACGTTCCAGAGGAGGGCAAAAATACGTGTTTTTGACAGCCAAAAAGATGGGGATATTTTATAGCGAGTTCGTTTTCCACAATTAAGCTCTGAATTTTAGGGGACGTTTATATTTGTCCCGAACCATGAAATCGTTTCAGGCCACGATAAAATTTGAGATGAGTGAGGAATTCATGCAGCGAGTTCCGCCACATCGCACCTATATCAATTTCTTGATCAAAAAAGGAGTAGTGGAACATTATGCTGTGAGCATGGAAACACAGCGGGCCTGGATCACCTTGAATGCAGAGGACCGGGATGCTGCTCGAAAAGTCCTGGCCCAATCCCCACTCTTCCCTTTCTGGATCCTGGAGATCGATGAGCTTTTTGTGCTGGATGGCCAGCAGTACCGATTACCGGAGGTGCATCCGAACTGAGCATAGACATCAGTCGTTATACGGTCTGACTTGCTTGATATACAGCTGTCTCTTGTCTCCAACGAGCTTGAATTCCAGGTCAATAGCATAATCGGCGTATGTTTTCGATCGGGGGTTCCGTCGATAGAAATACGACTTGATCCGTTCCGTCTCTTTGGCCAGGAGTTGAATCTCTTTTTCGGAGAGAATGAGACGGTTTTGATTGAGGTTGGAGAATGCAATAATATCGACTTTATTCATGGAGGGATTGACCTCTCCATCGATGGGCGGATAGCAAATAAACTGATCGGTAACCTGACCAGGTTTGGGTCGTACGACCGGCTCGTCGCCCAACTGTGCATTTACTACGAACCCGTAATAATTTTCCCGGTACAGATTTTTACTGATCACCACTCCATTCGCTATTTCATCAGGAAAAGACCTGTGCACCAGAACCCCCATGAATACCGCTCGTTGATCGATCCCAAAGTAGCGGCGCTCCAAAAAAGCGTCGTAGGACCAGAGGCTGGCCCATACTTCCTTTATGGCCCGTTCGATCGGACGCTTGGGATTTCCATGCTCTCCGGTTTCTGATGTATATACACCCGCACCGGAAAATCCATTGGCATCCTCGGCGTTGGTAGAAGAACGAAAGCGCATCCGTCGATAAGGACCCAAGGCAAGGATCCGAGACTCCACCTTTTTCAATAACATCGAATCCAATGGAGTGGCTAGGATGAGTTTCCGAATCTTTGCCAGTTTCTTCCGAAGTATGCTATCAGGTAAAGATCCAGCAGAGAATTGAACCAGACTATCGATCCGTTCATATACACCGCATCTCTTGAAGTGCTGGTCCGAAAAATAAAAAGGGATAACAAAAGCCGATTCAGGGATTTTAAATGCGGCCCGTTTGCTCAATTGGAATAAGGTGGCGAAATTGGCCGCCTTGTTTCCGGCATAATAGCTGACATTCTTTCCCAAACGCTCTATGTTGATCAACGAATCAACCCGGAGATCAGACTTAAGTTGAATATTGGCTAATGAGGCCTTTTTCTGACCGGGCTGTGTACTCTCCTTAATCTTGAAACCCGACTGCGTCACTTCATATGAAACCCATTTCCCATTCAATTTTTTCAGATTCACATCGGCAAATGCCTGTTTATTTGCACAAACCGGAATACGCCGATTTTGTCCCAAAATGCTCAAATGACTCAAAGGTGTTTGAAAGGCTTCCACCATTATGCCAGCGACCGGAGGTAAGAGTAAAGGCGCCTCCTTGATCACTAGAATCTCCTGATCAGAGAATTGGGTCTTACTTAGATCGGATTCATCCACAAATCGCAACCGGCCATATGCTTTTTGCTTACTGATCGCCTGATAGGATAAATTCCCATAGACCTCGAAAGGCTCAATAACCGGCACATACAGAGCGATGAGCTTTTTCTCTTGCTGCAAACGAAGACTACCTAAGAGAAATCGAACCTTTTGTCCAGCAAAACAGCTGCGACTTACCGCCTCGTACAGCAACTTAATCTGCTTCAGACTCATCAGGTCGACGGCTGATATTTCAAGTACATACCAACCCAAGGACTCGAAATAATTCAAATTGGCCAGCAGAAAAGAACGTTGCTTGTCTCCGGAATAATTGATCTGATTGAATGTGTAGAGGTCGGAATCGTAGCGAAGCACTTCCTGACAAAAATTGTAATGCAATACAAATTGCTGACCATTGGTGTAATAGATCTTACCATCACGTGTATCATAGACCAGCTTCACGGAAGTGACGCCGCCATACTTATCGACCAACGGCGCACCCTCCAGTCGCTTAAAGTCATTCGCAGACTTGAGGCTGGATAAATACGGCTGTGAGTGGAGAGATGTGAAAACAAATAGCAAACAGAATAGCCCGTAGAAACCAAGTTGCCGAAACATACCTAAAGGTAAATCGCAACGAGCTTTTGATTCTTAGATTCATGTCTTTCGTTGAATTTCAACAAAAGATGGAAAGCATGATTTTCAATGCTACCCCAGTTTGAAGCGCTACATGTTTTTCTTTGCGCTACCCCAAAAGAGAAAACCCAGGCAGTTGCCTGGGTTTTGCTGATTGATTTGTGGGAGCTGACGGGTTCGAACCGCCGACCCTCTGCTTGTAAGGCAGATGCTCTGAACCAGCTGAGCTAAGCTCCCGTTTGGGGAGTGCAAATATAGGGGCGGGATCTTTCTTTTGCAAATTTTCAGGTTGGAAAGGTAATTTTGTACCTATGAAACCCTGGTACGACCCCAGCATACAGGAACAATTCGAGGTGGTGACCGAGGTGATGGAGCAACCGCCCTGCCAACTCATCGTTTGGAACGATGAAGTAAACACGTTCGATTGGGTCATTCAAACGCTGATAAAGATATGCGGCCATACGCCGGAACAGGCCGAGCAATGTGCCTATCTGATCCATTTTGGAGGTAAACATGCCGTAAAAAAAGGGCCATACGAAGACCTGAAACCAGCTTGCGAAGCCATTCTCGATCGCGGCATTCAGGCCACTATTGAAGTTTCTTAAAACAACGCCGCTCTAAAAACGGGTCGACAAATACTGGGGCAACATATTTCGCCAGGTATTCCAGTCGTGGGGCCACTCCTGCCCCCAGAGGTCCAGTTCATACTGAATCCCCTTGTCATACAGCAAACGAGCGAATCGTCCCGATGCACCCGGATCCTCATAGGCCCCTCGCCCACTCAAAATATGGATGTGCCGGCTTTTTCGGATCTGCTCCAGGATCGAATGATCGGTCAGATTGGCCATGTAATGAATGGGACTGTTGAAGTACACATCATCATCAAAATAGCCTTTCGTATACTCGGTCAGATCGTAGACCCCACTCATAGCGATCACCCCCTGTATCAGATCGGGACGCTTCAAAAACAAATTCATGCTGTGCAAAGCCCCAAATGAAGCACCGCAGACAAAGATGGGCGTATCGGAACTGGTATGCGTGCGAATAAAAGGGACCACTTCGTGAAAAACATAATCGTTCCATTGCTGATGGCGGATTGACTTATGCCGCGGATCCATGTGATCGTTCATCCAACTCTCCCGATTGATGCTGTCGATCGAAAAAACCTTCAGTTGACCGGAATCGATATGAGGCTGAAGCGCATCGATCAATTGAAAACGTTCATACTCGAGGTAATCAGCAGCGGCTGTCGGCACCAACAATAATGCGAAACCATAATGCCCATACATGGCTATGGGCATCTCCTTGTGCAAGGAAGGACTATACCAGGAGGACAGTACTCTTTCCATTCAGCCGTTTGAACGAAAATAAGGTAAATTTGCAGCCTTATGGAGCCCGGCAAACACTTCGACCATCAAGCAGCTGAAACCCATTGGTATCCCCATTGGCTTGATCGCAAATATTTTGAAAGTACTCCCGACGAACGGGAGCCTTATACCATTGTCATGCCCCCACCCAATGTGACCGGGGTATTGCACATGGGACATTGCCTGAACAACACCATTCAGGATGTACTGATCCGACGTGCCCGCCTCCAAGGATACAATGCCTGCTGGGTACCAGGTACCGACCATGCTTCCATTGCCACAGAAGCCAAAGTGGTGCAAATGCTTCGTGAAAGAGGCATTCAAAAATCATCCCTCTCCCGTGAGGAATTTCTGCAATATGCGTGGGAATGGAAAGAAAAATATGGCGGTATCATTTTGCAGCAATTAAAAAAACTGGGCTGCAGTTTGGATTGGTCGCGGACTCATTTTACCATGGATCCGGATTACTACCGTTCCGTGATCGGCGTATTCAACGACCTCTATGAAAAAGGATGTATCTACCGAGGCAAACGAATGATTCACTGGGATCCGAGAGCAAAAACCGCACTCAGTGACGAAGAGGTGATTCGCAAACAGACGAATCAAAAGCTCTATCACATCCGGTATAAACTCGATCTTCCGGGTGATGAGTACATCACGGTCGCCACCGTTCGTCCGGAAACCATCATGGGTGATTCAGCGATCTGTGTGAACCCTAACGACGAACGCTACAAACACCTGCACGGCAAGCATGCTTTCGTTCCGCTAATCGGCAGACGGATCCCCATCATCGCGGATGAATATGTGGAAATGGAATTCGGTACCGGCTGTCTCAAAGTGACACCCGCACATGATCCGAACGATTACCAACTCGGACAAAAACATGCATTAGAAGTCGTTGATGTATTCAATGACGATGGCACACTGAGCGAAGCGGCACAGATCCATATCGGCATGGAACGCTTTGAGGCTCGAAAAGTGATCGCTAGCGAGCTGGAAGAAAAAGGACATATTGTAAAAACAGAGGATTATACCAGTGAAGTCGGATACAGTGAACGCACCGATGCGGTGGTAGAACCACGACTGTCGTTGCAATGGTGGGTAGATATGAAGAAGATCTCTGACCCGGCCCTACGTGCTGTGATGGAGGAGCAGATCCAATTCTATCCGCCTAAATTCAGAAACCTGTACCGCCATTGGATGGAAAACATCAAGGACTGGTGCATTTCCCGACAATTGTGGTGGGGCCATCGCATCCCAGCCTGGTATGATACCGATGGAAATTTCATTGTAGCTCAGGACGAAACGCAAGCACATCAAAAATATCAGCAACAATTTGGTAAATCGGCCGAGCTAAAACAGGATGAAGATTGTCTCGACACCTGGTTCTCCAGCTGGCTCTGGCCAATTGAAGTATTTAAAGGTTATAGCAATCCAGGGAACGCGGAGATCAACTATTACTACCCAACACAAACGCTGGTCACGGCACCGGAGATCATCTTCTTCTGGGTGGCTCGAATGATCATGGCCGGGTTTGAGTATCAAAAGACGATCCCTTTCCAACAAGTTTACTTTACGGGGATTGTTCGGGATAAGCAAGGCCGTAAAATGAGTAAGAGTCTGGGGAATTCTCCGGATCTGTTGGCGCTGATCGATCAATACGGTGCAGATGCCGTACGATTTGGCATACTCATCTCCTCTCCCGCCGGAAACGATCTGCTTTGGGATGAATCGACCAACGAGCAAGGCGCGCATTTCAACAATAAGATCTGGAATGCCATGCGTCTGGTGAAAATGTGGGAAGCTCGCGTCAAAGCAGGCGAAGGCGATGAATCTACATTTGCTCGCGACTGGTTCCGCAACCGCTTACTCGAAGTGCGAGCGGAACTGGAAATACAGTTCAAGGAATTTCGACTCAGTGAGGCCCTCAAAACCATTTACTCTCTTATCTGGGATGATTTCTGTAGCTGGTATCTCGAGTGGGTAAAACCAGGCTTTGAGCAACCGATGCATCAGGCCGTTTACGAAGACACGGTTGGCTTTTTTGATGAATTGCTTCAACTGCTTCACCCCTTCATGCCCTTTATCACGGAGGAGATCTATCACCAACTCAAAGATCGCAGCAGCGATCTGACCAATAGCCAATTCCCGCATGTGAAGTCTGCCGATCAAGATCTATTGAACTCAGGCGCCCGCATGAAAGCAGCCATCACTGCCATTCGTGATGCACGTACGCGAAACCAACTCAAGCCCAAAGATCCCGTTCAGCTTTTCATTCAATCCGCGCAACCGAAAGCCTACCAGGCAGCGCTCCCCCTTTTGCAAAAACAGGTGAACGCATCTTCTGTAGAATTTTGTCAAGCACCTGTGGCTAAGTCGATCAATCTGGTTGTGGACCAAGATCGATTCTATTTGGTTTCTCAAAATTCCGCACACACCGAAACGCAAAAAGTGCAACTGCTGAAGGATCTGGAATACCTGCGAGGTTTTCTCATAACCGTAGAGAAAAAACTGAGCAATGACCGCTTTGTGCAAAACGCTAAACCAGAGGTTATCGAAGCGGAACGAAAAAAGAAAGCGGATGCTGAATCGAAGATCCAGGTGATCGAAGAAGCACTAAACAGCTTGTGAATTTGAAACACCCGATATTTTCAATATTGACGTACCGATTTCGGGTCATTTTTTTATTGATATTGACTTCCATTCAGGTTGCCGCGCAGGCCGGATGGGAAAAAAAATGGCTGCATCGTCTGGCAGATGGTCGGACTACCGGAAAAAACAATTTTTACGGCACCGTATCTGATATGAATGCTCCGATCACCTTGGCCCTGCCTATGGGATGGATCGCTATCGGACTTATCGATAAAAACAGCACACGAACTGAAGAGGGGCTGAAATGGTTGGCAGCACAGTTGGTGAATGGCGGAGTCACTTTTATGATCAAAGCGGCTGTAAACAGACCTCGTCCGGCCGTAGCCGACCCAACCCTGATCGCACTAGAGGATGCACGCATCCATTCGTTTCCATCCGGACATACCTCTTCCGCTTTTGCGCTGGCCACATCTGTCAGTCTGGACCATCCTAAGTGGTATGTGATCGCACCGGCCTATTTGTACGCATCCTTGGTCGCCTATTCCAGGTGCTACCTGGGCGTACATTATCCCAGTGATGTATTGGCAGGGGCTGCATTGGGCACTGCCAGTGCGTGGATTACCCATCGTGGAGTTGACTGGATCCGTAATGCGAGTCATAAAAAAAAGAACCAACTCAAATTGGCACACGTATACTAATTTTTGAATCATGGCAGAAGACCTTCATATAGCAACAGGCAGTAAAGAGGATCAATACAGATCGCTGTTGCCTCAGATACAAGGCTTATTGAGCGGAGAATCGGATCCGATCGCCAATCAGGCGAATGTATGTGCAGCGCTTAAGGAACAATTCGGCTGGCTCTGGGTGGGTTTCTACCTGATCAAGAAAAAGGATGATCAAACCGAGGAGCTTGTACTCGGACCGTTTCAGGGGCCCGTTGCCTGCACCCGTATCCGCTTTGGGAAAGGGGTTTGCGGTAGTGCTTGGGAAAAAGGCAAAACACTGATCGTGCCGGATGTTGAGCAATTCCCCGGCCACATCGCCTGCAGCTCGCTTTCCAGATCCGAGATCGTGATCCCTCTAATAAAAAATAACAAGATCTGGGGTGTGTTAGATGTAGACAGCGTTGATCTGGCTTCATTCGATCAGATCGATCAACGATACTTAGAGGAGATCGTTAGCTGGCTCAATCCCTAAGGTGCTCGAGCATGTCTGCAGTCATTGACTTCAGATCGAATTCCTCCTTCCATCCCCAATCAGCTCTTGCCGAAGCATCATCGATGCTTTGCGGCCAACTGTCCGCAATTGCTTGTCGGAAGTCCGGCTGGTAGTCGATCCTAAAGTCTGGTATATGCAGCCTTATCGATTCAGCTATTTGTGTTGGCGAAAAACTCATGGCGGAAAGGTTGTAGGAAGTGCGAATCTTGATCAATTCTGCAGGTGCCTCCATGAGTTCTATGGTGGCCCGTATGGCATCGGGCATGTACATCATGGGTAAAAAAGTATCTGCCGATAAAAAGCAGGTATAGTTTCCGGTCTTCAATGCCTGATGGTAAATGTCTACGGCATAGTCGGTGGTACCCCCACCCGGCGGGGTTTTGTAGGAGATCAGCCCTGGGTACCGAATGCTTCGGACATCCACCCCGAATATTTGATGATAGTACTGACACCAGAACTCACCGGCATGTTTGCTGATGCCGTAAACCGTGACCGGTTCAATGATGGTTTGTTGTGGACATTTGACTTTGGGTGAAGTAGGTCCGAAAATGGCAATGGAAGAAGGCCAGAATACTTTGTTCAGGGAATGATCACGAGCTATCTCCAACACATTCAGGAGTCCCTGCATGTTCAGGTTCCAAGCAGCGATGGGATTTTTCTCACCGGTTGCGGAGAGCATGGCGGCCAACAAGTAGATCTGTGTGATACCATGTTCGAGGACCAACTTTGTCAACTGACTTTTGTCCATCACATCCAGTTGCACATAAGGACCAGTACCCTCCAGCAGGGGATTCATCTCGCGGAGGTCGGATGCATACACAGCATCATTCCCATACTTGGCGCGCAAGGCCAGCGTCAGCTCCACGCCTATTTGACCGGAGGCGCCGATGACCAATATTCTTTCTGTAGGCATGCAAACGTTTATTCGTTGCAAAGATGTGACATGAGGGGGAATTTCGGGCTATTTTTGGGCCATGAATCCCTTTTTGAAACCACTCTTCACCGGTAATACATACGATCCCTCCTCTTTTTTCCTGTTGGCAGGCCCCTGCGTGGTGGAGAGCCGCGAATGTGTGCATGAGGTGGCACAAACATTGAAAAGCAGTTGTGAAGCATTGGGTATACCCCTCGTATTCAAATCGTCTTACCGGAAAGCCAACAGAAGCAGCAGCCGTTCGTTCACCGGACTGGGCGACATGGCAGCCGGTGAGATCCTTCAATCTGTTCGAACAGAATTAAACCTGTCGGTGGTCACCGATATACACACACCGGAAGAAGCTTCCATGGCTGCAGAATTTGCTGACATATTGCAGATACCTGCTTTTTTGTGCCGGCAAACGGATCTGTTAGTGGCTGCCGGACAGACAGGAAAGATCATCAATATCAAGAAGGGACAATTCCTAAGCGGCCCCGCCATGGAATTCGCCGTTCAAAAAGTAAAAGAAACAGGGAATGAAAAAGTGATGCTGACCGAACGCGGTACTACATTCGGATATCAGGATCTGGTAGTGGACATTCGGAATATTCCCTGGATGAAAAAAATAGGCGTACCGGTTATCATGGACGTAACCCATGCCCTACAACAACCCAATCAATCCAGCGGTGTTACCGGCGGTCAACCTGAAATGATCGAGACGATTGCCTTAGCTGCCATTGCTGCCGGAGCGGATGGCCTTTTTATTGAAACCCATCCCGATCCTGCCAAAGCCAAAAGCGACGGGGCCAATATGCTTCCTCTCGTAAAAATGCACGACCTACTGAAAAAAGCAGTGGCTGTCAGAAGAGCCATTCAGCCTTAAGTTTGAAATGGAGATGAATAAGGTGGTAGATCTTAACGCAGATCTTCTACCGCCACACCCGGATATTTCTTGGGATCGAAAACGAACATCGCATCTGTAGCAGGAATGTTTGTCTTCATGGCACTGACCGTATAAGAATAATGGTTGCCGTTTTTCTCCATGACCTTTGTACTATAAATGGATTGCGCGGCCTTATCGATCAGCAATACAACTGAATGAAAGGTCTTTGATTTATCGACCGGAGTCATTTGGATCTCCTGAACTGTTTTACCCGCAACTTTACTCTCCCCTTTCAGCAATGAATAAAAATCTTTGTCGTAAAAGTTGGAGAAAAGTTTTTGTGGTGTGATCCCGCTTCCGGACACATCCAGGTTATTGACGGTTACTTCTTTCGCTGCTTTGTCGTAGCTCCAAACAGTTGTGCCATTACAGAAAACTTCCAGTCCGTTGAATATGATCTTGTAGCTGGTACCTTTCATGAGGATCGTACCGGTTTTAGTGGACATCACCTTTCCGGTCGCATTTTCAACCTTGTAGGCAAATGCTGCCTGAACTGTCTTGTAGGTTTTGAATTTAGCACTTACCCCATCCAGTACCTTGATGGCCGCCGGATCATTGGTGGTTGATTTTCCTTGAGAGAAGGCGGATAAAGAAAGGATCAGGACCAACGAGAGCAGGAGGTGATTTTTCATGGCGCAAAGATATGCCGTACAGCTTTAAGACGGGAAAAGACGACTGAAAGCTTAGCCCAAGAAAGGTAATTAACAAGCCTCTAACGTTATCCCATGGCATCCAGGTGCTGCTGAAGATCCATCTCCGTCTTGATGAGCACATCCCGGGCCTTGCTGCCTAAACTTGGACCAACAATACCTGCCGCCTCCAGCTGGTCCATTAAACGTCCCGCCCGGTTATAACCCAGCTTCATGCGTCGCTGCAACAAGGATGTCGATCCCATTTGATTCTGTACGATCATACGGGCTGCATCCTCGAACAAAGGGTCTTTTTGAGAAGAATCGAAATCCCTCCCTTCTGCCTCTTTCTCATCAACGTATTCGGGTAATAAAAAGGCTTGCGGATAACCTCGCTGATCACCGATGAATTCAACTACCTGTTCCACTTCCGGCGTATCTACAAAAGCACATTGCAGACGGGTGAGTTCTCCATTGTAGGAGATCAACATATCCCCTTTACCGATCAATTGCTCCGCCCCACCAGTATCCAGGATCGTACGTGAGTCGATCTTGCTGGAAACTTTGAATGCGATACGAGCTGGAAAATTCGCTTTGATCGTACCCGTGATGATATTCACAGAAGGGCGCTGCGTGGCAATGATCAAGTGAATACCAATGGCACGGGCCAACTGAGCCAAGCGAGCAATAGGCATTTCAACTTCCTTGCCGGCCGTCATGATCAAGTCAGCAAACTCATCCACCACCAATACGATGAAAGGAAGATACTGATGTCCTTTTTCCGGATTCAGTTTGCGCTTGGTGAATTTTTCGTTGTACTCCTTGATGTTACGGGCACCAGCCTCTTTGAGCAGGTCGTATCGGTTATCCATCTCGATGCAGAGCGCATTCAACGTATAGATAACCTTTTTTGTGTCAGTTATGATGGCATCCTCCTCCCCTGGAAGTTTAGCAAGGAAGTGGCGCTCGATATGTCTGTAAATGCTCAATTCGACCTTTTTGGGATCGATGAGAACAAACTTCAGTTGAGATGGGTGCTTTTTATAAAGCAGAGAAACCAGTATGGCATTCAGTCCGACTGATTTACCCTGACCGGTAGCACCCGCCATCAACAAGTGTGGCATGGCAGCAAGATCCACGATGAAATTTTCATTGTCGATCCGCTTACCGATCGCGATCGGCAAACTATGGCTGCTGTTCTGAAAACGCTCACTGCTGAGTAAGGTCTTCATGCTAACCACGGTCTTTTTCACATTAGGCACCTCGATACCGATAGTACCCTTTCCGGGTATGGGTGCAATGATCCGGATGCCCAAAGCCGCCAAGCTCAGGGCGATATCATCTTCCAGGTTCTTGATCTTGGAGATACGCACCCCTGCGGCAGGTACGATTTCGTACAGCGTAACGGTCGGGCCAACGGTAGCACTGATCTTCTGAATTTCGATCGAATAGTTGCGAAGCGTGGAAATGATCTGGTTCTTATTATTCTCCAGCTCATTATTATCCTGAATGATCTTCTCACTGCCATGTTGCTCCAACAAGCCAAGCGAAGGATACTTGTAATCCCTAAGATCCAAAGTGGGTTCGTAGGGTTTTAATTCTTCCTTAGCGACTTGTATGATTTCTTCTTCGACCGGATCAGGAACAGTTTTGATCTCAAGCGCCAGTTCATTCTCATCATTGTCGATTGGGTCCATATCTTCCTCGCTATCCTGACCTGTCGTTAAAATATCTTGCATCCCACTTGACATTCCGGTTGGAAGAGTAACGGACACGTGCGGATTCAATTCGATGGGTTTCGGTTCCTCGGAAATCTCAACAGTCGCTTCGGGAACCTCCTCCTCGAATTCTTTTTCAATGAGCGTCATGTTCGTCACGGGTTCCTCTTCAACGGGGAATTGAACCACTACAGGTCCTTCCTGTTGCTGATACATTTCGTTGATGGTCATCCCGGCCGTAGTCAGCGGTACAACTACAGCAGACTCCTCCTTTTCCCTTTCTTCGCTGTCTGCCAACAGATCATCCGTTTCTGTGAGTTCGTCTACCTGTTCTTTTTCTTCCTTAACTGGCCATTTAAGCTGAGGGTTGAATTGCCAGATCAGATAGGCGATCAAGGAAACAAATAAAAGCGCCCCAGTTCCAATTTTGCCAAGCGCCTGATTCAGGCTTTGGTTGATCATCAATCCCACAGCCCCGCCCCCGAATGGTTTACTTTCCGGGAATAGAAAGGAAAGGGTAACCGAAGCCACGAGCATTCCGATGGTCACGTATTTGACGTTCCTCCAGATCGAGAACACCCGACGTCGGAACAACAGGTTAACTCCCACCACGAAAAAGAAAGTACAAACGAGAAACGAGGCAAATCCAAAACATTGCTCGAAAAAGAAAGCAGCGGTCAATGCTCCCAAGACACCGGCAGCATTCTGCACCTGCTGTTCACTAAACAAGGCAGAAGATCCAGAACTGACAACAGAAGCGTCATTCTGCCAATTAAAAAGATAAGAAGAAAACGAAACAAGCAAGAAAAGGGAAAAGAACACCATGACCACCCCAACGATCTTCCAGGTGCGCTCATCACGTACTATCGCTTTTAGATCGATCGACTCCTCTTTCTCCTGCTCAAATCCGGATGCAGGTTCAACTGCTTTAGATACTTTTTTTGTCTTGACTTTCGGGGATTTTGCCATTAAAACAAAGATAATCAGTTTGACCTTTCACCCTTGAGGATGGAATAGCCTAACCAGGCCCAACCCATGATCAATAAGGTGCCTCCGATGGGCGTAATCGGACCTATCCAAGCATATGTCCAACCCATCAACTTGAAGGCCGTTAGCAGGTATAGCGATCCGGAGAAAATGATCAGTCCGATCACCAGCAAACGAAAAGCTGTTTTTCCGAGCGAACGATCAATGAGAGAAGTCCCCCAAAGTCCCAACAATAGAAAAGCAAGTGAGTGATAAAGATGATAATCGACCCCTGTTTGAAATCCACGCAACAGATTTTCATCCGTAGAAGCTTGACGGAGGCCATGTGCCCCGAATGCACCCAAGCCGATACTGGCCATTATGGAAAAACAAGCGAAGGCGACGATACGTTTATTCATACAACAGTTTTTGAACAAGATCGGATTCAGTTAACGTCGATTCTAAAACGATCCGGTGTGCTTGCTGATAATAGGGCAGCCGGTCAGTCATCTTTTGTTCCACATAGGAATGGAGCGATGCTTCATCCAGCTGCCGAATCAACGGACGGCTGTCTTTTTCAGCAATTAACCGGGGTACAAGTTCTGCCGAAGTTGCGGCTAAACAGATCACCAGACCAGCAGCTTTCATCAGCTGCAGATTATCAAAATAACAAGGTGCCCCGCCACCACAAGCGATCACCGATGGTTCAGACGAGTTGCAAACGGACTGCAGACCGGCAGCCTCCAGCATACGAAAACGATCTTCGCCCTGCTCTTCAAAAAGTTGATTGATGCTGTTGACACCCGCCTTTTGGATGATCTCCACATCCAGATCGATGAATTTGTACTTAAGTGCCAGGGACAACCTTTTTCCCCAGTGGGACTTTCCCACCCCCATGAAACCGATCAGAAAAATCTTTGAGGGTAGATCGGTCATCGCTTATTTGAAAGCGTTGAAACCGGTGATATCCATACCGGTGATCAACAGATGAATGTCATGCGTTCCCTCATAGGTGATCACACTTTCTAAATTCATCATATGACGCATCACTGGATATTCGCCTGTGATTCCCATACCGCCCAGCATTTGTCGGGCATCGCGGCAGATTTGGGTAGCCATTTCACAGGAGTTCCGCTTAGCCATACTCACTTGTTGCGGCGTGACCTTTCCTTCATTCATGAGTACACCGAGACGCCAATTAAGCAATTGTGCCTTGGTGATCTCGGTGATCATCTCCGCTAATTTTTTCTGTTGCAGCTGAAACGCTCCGATCGGCTTGCCGAACTGCATACGCTCTTGAGAATAACGCAGCGCCGTATTGTAACAATCCATCGCGGCACCCACAACGCCCCAGGCAATTCCATAACGAGCTTTGGTCAGGCAACTCAACGGACCTTTCAATCCTTTTACATTCGGCAGTATATTCTCCTTTGGAACTTTCACATTATCAAAAACCAATTCACCGGTAGCTGATGCACGCAGGCTCCATTTGCCGTGTGTTGTGGGTGTAGTAAACCCTTCCATTCCGCGCTCCACGATCACCCCTCTGATATCACCTGCTTCATCTTTTGCCCAAACCACCGCCACCTTAGCAAAAGGAGCATTGCTGATCCACATTTTTGCGCCATTCAAGATGACATGATCACCGGCATCCCGGATATTGGTAAGCATGCTGCTCGGATCGGAACCATGATCCGGCTCGGTCAGTCCAAAACATCCCAACCATTCTCCGCTGGCCAGCTTGGGCAGGAATTTCTTCCGTTGTTCTTCACTACCATAAGCGTGAATGGGGAACATCACAAGTGACCCTTGCACAGAGGCTGTGGAGCGAACACCACTGTCTCCTCGTTCCAGTTCCTGCATCATCAGTCCGTAAGAGATGTAATCCAATCCACCACCGCCGTACTCAACGGGGACGGTTGGACCAAAACATCCCAACTCACCCAATTGAGAAACGATCTGTTCCGGGAATTCCGCCCGCTGAGCATACTCTTCGATGATGGGTGAGATTTCCTTTTTAACGTAGGCGCGAACGGTTTCGCGTATCAGTTTTTGCTCCTGGGTGAAGAGCTCATCTACTGCAAAATAATCGGGACTTACAAAAAGGTCGGTGCGGGCTGCCATGCAATCGGTTTGAGCCACAAAAGTACAAGATATCGGGCAGTCAGAATGACCCCATCAAAGCATTCATTTCCTGCTGATAGGTCATGGCTACTCCCCTTGCTTGTTCAACAAAATCAGCCCCGGCAGAAGCATAGATCACTGCCCGGCTGACATTGACCAGCAATCCAATGTCACTGTTCTTGCCGTATCGATAAACGTCCGAAAGACTCCCTCCTTGCGCGCCCACACCAGGCACGAGCAAAAAATGATCGGGAACGATTTTTCGAACATCCACAAACGAGTCGGCTCGGGTGGCACCTACAACAAACATCATATTCTCAGGTGTTCCCCAGGTTGACGAGGTGCGGAGTACTCGCTCATACAGACGCTCATCACCGGAAGGTTGCAATTCAAAATCGGCGGCCCCCTCATTAGAGGTTAACCCCAACACGATCGCCCATTTATCCTGCCATTTCAAGAAGGGTTTGACGCTGTCAGAACCCATGTAAGGCGCAATGGTGATCGCATGAAAAGACATTTTTTCGAAAAAAGCCCGGGCATATTGATCAGATGTATTTCCAATATCACCTCGTTTTGCATCGGCGATCACAAGATGGTCTGACCCGATGTACTCGAGTGTTTTTTGCATGGTAACCCACCCGGAAGCTCCCTCCGCTTCATAAAAGGCCGTGTTCAATTTATACGAAACGCAAAGATCTCGCGTCGCATCGATGATCGCTTGGTTAAAGGCCAGTACGGGATCAGCCTCCATCAATAAATGTTCAGGGATTTTGGTTCGATCCGAATCAAGTCCGATGCAAAGAAAAGATCGCTTGGATCGGATCTGATCGATCAGTTGCGTGCGATTCATGGAGCGAAATTACCGTTTGTGTAGCTTTTCCAGGATCCAGTTTTCAATTTCAGGACTATCCCAGGACGTTTCGATATCAGGCCTTGCCATCAGCTGCTGCATAATGGCTTCCTGTCGCATGGAATTCACCAGCGCCTCGGAGTATCTGATATGCGGACTGAACGTGACTTGCGAATAAGCAGGAACCCATTGATCCGGATAACGTGCATGGATCTTTGATTCGATCTTTTTTTGTAATAGGAATTTAGGATCGGCCACCCGATCGCGCATTTCCAAAAAATTATTCAGCGCCAACTCTGCGATGGCATCCCCATCGGGTTTGCGAAGCTGCTGGTATTCCTGCAATAGAGCAGTCCAGTCTTCCCCATGCTTATCCATCAAACTATTCAGCACAAAGCAATCTTCAAAACCACAGTTCATGCCCTGCCCAAAAAATGGAACGATGGCATGTGCCGAATCACCGATCAGGGCAAAACTGTCCTTTTTAACCCAGGGATAACACTTGACGGTCACCAAGGAAGAGGTCGGATTGGTTTTGTATTGCGTAACAATATCCGGCATCAGGCCGGCTGCATCGGTAAAATGGGTATCAAAGAATGTCCGGATCTGTTCATCCGTTTGAAGACTTTCAAAAGAAGGATCGCCCTCGAAGGGAAAGAACAGCGTGCAGGTGAAGGTCCCGTCCGGGTTAGGCAAGGCGATCAGCATATAATTTTTCCTGGGCCAGATGTGAAGCGCATTAGGCTCCATTTGAAAACCACCATCCGCTCCGGCCGGAATGGTCAGTTCCTTGTATCCAAAATCGATGTAGGACTGCTGATACTGAAATCGATCGTGATGCAACTGATATTGCAGGCGTGTGGCAGAAAAAGCGCCATCGGCCGCAAAAATCAGGTCGGCATCGGTTGAAATCATTTTATCACCCTCCATTTCAAAATGAATTCGGTTGGCAGACCAATCAATAGACACACAACGATGCTGAAAATGAAAATGAGCCCCCTCTTCCTCTCCGAGGTCCATCAGCGTTTTATTCAACTCACCCCGGGAAACCGAGTTGATGAACTGACCACTCATGCCATACGGTTGATACACCTCCTTGCCATCTGCCTGGTGGATCTGTCGACCATGCATCGGAATGGCGATCGGCCGGATCCGCTCCATCAATCCCAATTCCTCCAAGGCCCTGATACCTCTGTCACTAAGCGCCAGGTTGATCGACCGGCCAGCGGTGTATTGCTGTAACCGCATATCGCCTCGACGCTCGTACACGTCTACCTGATACCCTCTGCGACGCATATAAACGGATAACAACGACCCTACCAGTCCGGCTCCAACGATAACCACACGCTTTGACATAGAAATAAATTAGGATGATAAAATGCTGTCGAGCTGGGTAACCAGATCCGCAACCTCCTTAAATCGATTATATAAAGGCACCGGTGCCACGCGAACAACTCCCGGTTCTCTCCAATCCGTAATGAATCCGGCCTGTTCCAGTTCATTGAAAACACTTCGGCCCCCAGACGAGAAATAAATGGACGTCTGACAGCCCCGCTCCTGCGTCGAATCAGGAGTAAACACTTCGAATTTCCCAGGGTGCAAACGTTTCAGTTCAGTTAGCCCATCGATCATCAAATACGTCATTTGCTCTCGTTTAGCATGCAAACGTTCCATACCGGCACGCTGAAATACGTCAAGTGAGGCATGATGTGCAGCCATACTGAGTACCGGTGCATTGCTTAACTGCCAGGCCTCTGCGGTTTCGATCGGGATAAATCCCTTTCCCATCTGAAAACGATCTTCTTTCCGGTAACCCCACCAGCCATTGAAACGAGGCAAGTCGGATAGGTGATGTTTTTTGTGAATGAAGACCCCACTGACCCCACCCGGACCACTATTCAGATACTTATAGGAGCACCAAGTGGCAAAGTCAACTTCCCAATCATGTAATTCTAAAGGCACATTACCCGCAGCATGCGCAAGATCAAAACCCACGAGAGCTCCCACTTCATGTCCTACCCGTGTGATCTCCTGCATATCAAACAGCTGTCCGGTATAAAAATTCACACCCCCCAGCAGCACCAAAGCCAACGTATCGCCCTGCTGACGAATCGACTCTAACAGATCCTCTTTTCGGATCACCGACTCTCCTTCCCGGGGAAATACCTCGACGATCGCTTTTTCCGGATCGAATCCATGAAAACGCACCTGCGACTCCATTGCATACTGATCCGAAGAAAACGCTCTTCCTTCGCAAAGGATCTTGAATCGTTTGGCGGTGGGTCGATAAAAACTCACCATCATAAGATGCAGGTTGACGGTTAGCTGGTTCATCACAACGGTCTCCGACTCCAAAGAACCCAGCAAGGGAGCTAAAAGCGGCGGAAATATTTCGTGATAAGACAACCAGGGATGTTTGGCATAAAAATGACCTTCCACACCCAACCGAGCCCAGTCATTCGTCACCTCCATTAAGTAATCAGGTGTAGTCTTAGGCATCAGTCCCAACGAATTGCCGGTATAGTACCGCACTTCTTTACCATTGATAACCGGTATGTGGAATTGTTCCCTGAAATCAGCCAGCGGATCAAATTCATCCAACTGAATTGCCTGTTCTTGTAAAGCAGTCAGATTCATATCAGGGTATTATGGCGATGACCTTTAATTCTACTGCGATCGGCGTGGGTAAACTCTTTACTTCCACCGTAGTACGACAAGCCTGCACGGAAGAAAAATATTCAGCATACACCCGATTATAGATCGGAAAATCAGTTTTCATATTGGTCAGAAAAACTGTCACATCAACAATGTTATCCCAAGACGAACCACTAGCCTCCAACACCGCTTTCACGTTAGCAAATGTGGCCCTGCACTCTGCCTCGATATCATACTGACGGATCGTGCCGTCATCGTTGAGAATAAGTCCGGGAATACTGTTATCGGATGCGCTACGCGGACCGATGCCGGACAAGAATAACAGATTTCCAACTCGACGCGCATGCGGATATGCGCCCAAAGGTTTTGCTGCCTGACTGGTATGTATGATAGGATCTGACATAAATCAAAAACGAATGGAGATGTTTTTCGGTTCAGTGAAAAATCGCATTGCTTCCCAGCCACCTTCCCGACCGATGCCACTATTTTTCACGCCCCCGAATGGCGTACGGAGATCCCGGTACAGCCAGCTGTTTACCCAAACGATACCCGTTTGTAAGGCCGTAGCCACGCGATGTGCTTTTTTCAATTCGCTGGTCCACACAGTAGCCGCCAGTCCATAACCGGAAGCATTGGCCAGTTCGATCGCCTCCTTTTCATCTTTAAACCTTTGTAGGGTGACAACCGGACCGAAAATCTCTTCCTGATTGGTTCGAGTATCCGGACCAAGTCCTTCAATGACCGTAGGCTTATAAAAAAATCCACCAGAGCAATTGCCTGTGGCCGTAAATCGTTCACCACCGATCAACATCCTTCCGCCCTCCTCAACAGCCAGTTCAACGCATTGGCTGACTTTTTCAAAATGGGTTTGACTGACCAGCGCGCCTTGTTTGGATTTTTCATCCAGCGGGTCTCCTATCGTAAGTTGTTTCACTTTCTCTAGGAAAGCATCGCGAAACCGGTCATAGATCGAATCCTCGATCAATAAACGAGAAGTACAAAGACATATCTCACCCTGATTCGTAAAAGAAGAACGAACGGTTTCAGTAATCATGGCATCGAACTCAGCATCTGCAAAAATCACGGCTGCATTCTTTCCTCCCAGCTCAAGTGAATATTTTTTTAGCCCGGGGGCTAGCAAGGAGGCGATGCGTTGACCTGCCCGCGTGCTGCCCGTAAAAGAAATAGCCTTGATCTCTGGATGGGTGACGATGGATTCACCTGTAGTTGGACCATCCCCCTGTATGATATTCAGCACGCCGGGAGGAAATCCTATGCGTTTCATCAACTCACCCAACAAATACGCGGTGGTCGGTGTTACCTCGCTGGGTTTTGCCACCACCGTGTTGCCGGCAGCAAGCGCCGGGGCGATCTTCCAGGTGAATAAATATAATGGCAGATTCCAAGGCGATATACACCCCACTACACCCAGTGGTTGACGAAGTGTATAGTCAATGGTATTGGGACCACTATGCGATTCGGATGCAAATTGAGTAGCCGCTGCCGCGAAGAATCTAAAATTGGAGGATGCGCGAGGAATATCCACTTTCTTGCTCAACCAAAGTGGCTTGCCGCTGTCTGTTGTTTCTGCGAGGGCCAGCGACTCCATTTCGGCATCGATCGCATCAGCTAAGCGATTGAGCCAATAAGCCCTTGTCTCAGCAGGCAACGCAGACCAACTTACAAAAGCATTTTTAGCAGCCTGTACAGCTTCATCTACAACAGCCGCGGAGGCTACCGGTATTTCTCCGACCACTACTGTTGTCGCGGGATTTATGTTTGGAATGACGACTGCATTCTTGTCTTCAACAGGTAGACCGCCGATCCAATGACTGATCCGATATGGTGATTGTAGAGTAGACATGTATCAGATACTGCCCGTGCGACCGCCGTCGACCGGAATACTTACCCCATGAATATAGGAAGCCGCGGGGGACGCAAGAAAGGCTGCCAGTGCGGCCACTTCATCGGGTTCTGCGATCCGGCGAAGAGGCACCTCGTTTTTCCATTCTGCTTCTACCGAATCAACCGACTTATTTTCTTTTTTGGCTTTTTCTTCCATCAACAATTGCAACCGTTGTGTGCGGGTAAATCCGGGAAGAATATTATTCACCGTGATCTGATCGGGCCCCACCTCATTGGCAAGTGTTTTGGCCCAAGAAGCAACGGCCCCACGTATGGTGTTCGATACTCCGAGGTTCTTCAACGGAATGCGCACGGAGGTGGAAATGATATTGATGATCCGACCATAACCTGTAGTCCGCATGCCGGGAATCAGCAACTGGGCCAGCTGATGATTCGCCAACAGGTGTTGCTGAAAGGTTTGCAAAAAAGTTTCGGAAGAGGCCTGAAGAAGAGGTCCGGAGGCCGGCCCACCACTGTTATTGATGAGTATGTGAATCGGTCCACTCTGTAGTTGCTCTTCAACAGCAGCACGCAGTTGTTCAGGTTGCGTTTGATCGGCGACGCAAATGCGATGTGCTTGTCCGGCTGTACGATCAAGGCTGTTAATTGCATCCGTCAGGGATTCTTTTGATCGGCCCAGTAATACACAGGTGGCCCCCAAAGCGGACAATTCTCGGGCGATGGCCAATCCGATCCCTTGTGTACTTCCGCACACAAGTGCACTTTTGCCGGCAAGCGAAAGATTCATGGTGTCAAACCTACGCCAATTTGTTGTATTTTTTCGACCTCTAAGCCATTCAAAAAAACGACTGCAATGCCCGTAAACGCCCCTTTCAATCTTAAAAAATGGATCGACGAAAATCGTGATCTGTTAAAGCCTCCTGTTGGAAACCAATGTGTCTATAAAGACGCGGAGGACTTCATTGTGATGGTGGTTGGCGGACCCAATGCCCGTAAAGATTATCATTACAACGAAACAGAAGAACTCTATTACCAGATCGAGGGAGAGATCACCGTTAAGATCATAGATGACGGCGTGCCAAAAGATATACATCTCAAGGAAGGTGATATGTTTTTGCTTCCGCCCCGCACACCCCATTCGCCCCAACGCGGACCGAACACGGTGGGTTTAGTGATCGAAAAGATCCGAAAAGACGAGGCGGATGGTTTTCAATGGTTCTGTGAAACATGCGGACACCTCTTGCATGAATCCAAGCTTGTTGTCAATGATATTGTAAAGCAACTCCCTCCTGTGATGGATGCTTTTTATTCATCCGAGGAAAAAAGAACCTGTGAAAAGTGCGGATCGGTGATGCAGCCGCCCGTACGTAAAGCCTGAGTTTTGACGATCGACATCCACACCCATATCATGCCGGAGCATATGCCCAATTGGGTTAAACGCTTCGGTTACGGCGACTTCATACACCTGGAGCACCGCAATTGCCAGGCCTGCATGATGAAAGGTGATAAACTTTTCCGCCAGGTCGATGCCAATTGCTTCCGAGCAGAGGACAGATTTCGGGATATGGAGCGAACCGGAATCGACAAACAAGTCTTGTCGACCATTCCCGTATTATTTAACTATTGGGCCAAAGCAGCAGATGCCTTGGAAACCTCCCGCTTTTTGAATGACCATATCGCCGAAACCACCCAACAACATCCGGATCGTTTTATTGGCTTAGGAACAGTACCGCTGCAAGACCCCGATAGCGCGATCGATGAATTGCATCGATGTGTTAGGGAGCTTGGATTAGCCGGGGTGGAGATCGGTACCAACGTAAATGGCTTGAACTTATCCGACCCTCGTTTCCGTCCATTTTTTGAAGCGGCAGAAAAACTACAGTGTGCCCTTTTCATTCACCCCTGGGAGATGATGGGAGAAGAGCAGATGCAGGACTATTGGCTCCCTTGGCTGGTGGGGATGCCGGCAGAAACAACCCGAGCTATTTGCTCGCTGATCTTTGGGGGAATATTCGAATCCTTTCCTAGGCTTCGAATCGCTTTTGCACATGGTGGCGGATCGTTCCCCTATACGCTGGGACGGATTCAACACGGCTTTGATGTTCGGCCCGACCTGGTAGCAAAACACAATAACATAGCGCCTGAAAATTACCTCGGTAAATTCTGGGTAGACAGCCTGGTGCATGACCCCAAAGCACTGTCCTTTCTAATTAACTCCATTGGAGAGCATTCGATCTGCGTGGGAAGCGATTACCCTTTCCCATTGGGTGAGGAATTTCCCGGGCATCTATTGAACCCAACGATTTACAGCCAAGAAACGATCGCCCGAATCCGATCCGGCAATGCACAGGATTGGCTGTTCGGAAAAACAGCTTAAAGTTGTTGTGCGATCTCTTCGGATCGTAAGTTGGCATTACGCATAGCGATACTTCTCACCACTTGCGCGGAAAATTGGGTGAATGCCTGTTGCGTGATCGAATCGTCTCCCATCATCACCGGCACGCCCTGATCACCACCTTCACGAATGGATTGAACAATCGGGATCTCACCCAGGAACGGAAGGTCGTATTCACTTGCCAGTCGACGTCCGCCTTGTTTTCCAAATATGTAATATCTGTTGTCGGGTAGTTCAACCGGCGTGAAATAACTCATGTTTTCTACGAGCCCGATGATGGGAACATTCAGTTGCGCCTGACCGAACATGGCAATTCCCTTTTTGGCATCCGCTAGGGCAACATCCTGTGGTGTACTGACGATCACAGCTCCAGTAACTGGAACGGTTTGCATAAGTGTCAGGTGAATATCACCAGTACCGGGCGGCATATCGATCACCAGATAATCGAGATCTCCCCACTCCACATCGGAAACGAATTGACGGATGGCACTACTGGCCATCGGTCCGCGCCAGACCACTGCATTCTTTTCATCCACTAGTAGTCCGATACTCATCAGCCGAATGCCAAATCGCTCTATAGGTACGATCACCCCTTTCCCATTCACGTCTTTCATCAGCGGACGTTCGCCACGTACACCGAACATGATGGGTACGCTTGGGCCATAGATGTCCGCATCCATGAGTCCGACCGAGGCTCCACCCTTAGCCAATGCGATGGCCAAATTTGCCGCAACGGTAGATTTACCTACTCCCCCTTTACCACTGACCACCGCAATGATGTTCTTGACACCGGGCAACAAACTTCCGGGATCCTGTCGCTTCGTCGTTGTATTGGCCGTAAAATGGACATTCACTTCTGCGTTCGGATTAACCAGCAAGCGTATCGCATTGACACTGGCCTGGCGCATTTGTTCCTTCATGGGACAAGCCGGGGTTGTCAGTACCAGCGTGAAAGAAACTTTATGATCATCGATCTGAATGTCCTGGATCATGTTCAGGGTAACCAGGTCTTTTCCCAGATCGGGCTCTTGTACATTACGCAGTGCGTCTAAAACTTGTTCTCGGGTCATGGATAAAATGTTAAAAGGCGATTCCGCCGCAAAATTAACCGCTGTACGGGTCAATTTGTTTGATAAAATCAGCAAGCAGCAACTAATTTTGGGCCGTGCGAAAAATTCTACTGGTATTGATCCTCTGGGGATGTCTGGGCAATGTGCGTAGCCATGCACAATTTGAAACCACCCGCGACTCGATCGTACAGCTCTATGGGATCGTGATGACGGCGGATAGCTTAGTCGGCATACCGGCCGTCAGCATACAAGTAAAAGGACAAAACCGAGGAACGCTCACCAATAACCAGGGTGTATTCTCGATCGTCGTGCTCAAGGGCGATGAGGTGGAGTTTACACACGTCTCCTACCAGAGTAAGACCATAAAAGTGCCATTGAACCTGATCGGCAATCAACACAGCATTGTACAGTTGATGGTGGCAGATACCGTTTATCTGCCGGCAACCATCATCAAACCACGTCCTACCCCCGAACAATTTTTCAGGGATTTTATAAACAATCCCATACCGGATGACGATTACGAGATCGCTCGAAAAAATATGAGTGAAGCCAAACGCCGGGCCTGGATGCAATCCACCCCGGGTGACGGCGGAGAGGCCACTCGAATGCAGCTGAACAAGATCGCCACCCGAGCCGTTTATCAAGGGCAGATGCCCCCGATGAACATTTTCAATCCGGCTGCCTGGGGTGAATTCATACAAGCCTGGAAACGGGGCGATTTCAAGCGCAAGCGCTAATCTCTTTTCGGGTAACTTTACCAAAATCATATTCGAATGGACCTGAATTCGAAAGTCGCCGTGATCGGCGCCGGCACCATGGGCAATGGAATCGCACACGTTTTTGCCCAACATGGTTTTCAAGTAACCCTGATCGATGTTTCGGCTGATGCCTTGACAAAAGCTTTACAGACCATCGGAGCAAACTTGGATCGACTTGTAAAGAAAGAGATCATCCGAAAAGAATTAAAAGATGAAACGCTGAACCGGATCAGTACCAAAACGTCCCTCGATGCTGGAGTGGTCGGCGCCGGACTCATCGTGGAAGCCGCCACCGAGAATGTTGAGCTCAAGAAAAAGATTTTCAGCCAAATGGATGCCGCTGCCGATCCGAACGCGATCTTGGCCACCAATACCTCTTCCATCTCCATTGATCTGTTGGCTCAGTCTACAAGCCGGCCCTCGAAGGTGATCGGGATGCACTTCATGAACCCGGTACCGGTGATGAAATTGGTGGAAGTGATACAAGGGCCTAAAACCGATCCATCCGTCACCCAAACCATCGTAACGCTTAGTACTGAACTCGGCAAAGTACCCTGTGTCGTGAATGATTTCCCCGGATTCATTTCAAATCGCATCCTGATGCCGATGATCAATGAAGCCATTCTCAGCTTGGAAGAAGGTGTTGCTGGTGTAAGCTCGATCGACACCATCATGAAACTCGGTATGGCCCACCCAATGGGCCCATTGCAACTCGCCGACCTGATCGGTTTGGATGTTTGTCTTTCCATCCTGCGTGTTTTAGAATCCGGATTCAACGATAAAAAATACACCCCGGCCAAACTCTTGATAGAACTTGTTTCCGAAGGGAAATTGGGCGCTAAATCCGGGGAAGGATTTTACATTCACACCCCAGGCAGCAAGGAACTGCAAGTGAATCCCCGATTCAATGCCTGATCCACTGTGAATACGAGCAATTTCCTGCTGTTGCTTTCATCTGATCTGAAGGACATTTATGACCCCTCTGAGATCTCCGCGACCGGAAGGGTGGTGATCGATCATTTGCAACGAAAGAGTGCTGCTCCAATCAGCGCGGAGGAAGAGTGGTCTGATGCTACTGCTGCATTAGCTGAATCGATCCGCATCGAGCTGAAACACGGCAAACCCCTTCAATATGTGTTGAAGGAAGCTTGGTTTGATAATAGATTATTTTATGTCGATCCATCCGTTTTGATACCTAGGCCGGAAACAGAAGAATTATTCGACTGGATCAAAAAAGATCAAAACGAACATACGAGTATCAATAAAATCCTGGAGGTAGGTACAGGAAGCGGGATACTCAGTATCTCACTGAAGAAAGCCTATCCACTAGCCGAAGTGATTGCCCTTGACATCAGTGCAGCGGCACTGGAGGTTGCCCAAAAAAATTCCAATCGGCTAGGCGAATCAGTTGTTTTTAAAAAAATGGACTTTACGAATGAGTCCCTATGGATTGATCTTCCCTCTGTAGATATTCTTGTCAGCAATCCACCCTACATTTCAGAGGAGGAACGACCACTTATTCCTTCAAATGTGATCGATCACGAGCCTGCATTGGCATTGTTTGTTCCGTCTAATGACCCGCTTCAATTTTATCGATCGATCGGCCTATTTGGGCGGGATAAATTAAATCCGGGTGGCCGTATTTATGTGGAGATACATGAATCCAGAGGTATGGAAACAGCCAACTTATTTGAATCGCTTGGTTATTCAGTTGTCATCCGGACGGATATGCAGGGAAAGCAACGAATGATCCTAGCCATGAGGAAAGACTGATCAATCCACACGGGCTACTACCCTAGCCTTCTCTTTTTTTGCCAGCCGCATGACCTTGAACACTTCCCCGTATTGGGCTGCTGTATCCGCATTGATCACAACGGTAGGCGTATCAACCAATGAACGGTATTTGCGAATCTCGTCGACCAACGCCGAGTCAAATCTGCTTCCATTAATGGCTGTGGTACCCAGGTAAAATTGCTGGTTCCGGTCAATGGATACCATGATGTGCTGTTTGGCCTTAGTGTCTTTATTCCCGGCAGGGTTGTTCACACTCACCACGTTCGGATTGGCAATGGTCGATACGATCAGGAAGAACATCAATACGATGAATAAGATGTCCACCAGCGTATCCGTGAAGACTTCAGACTCCTGCTTATGTTTTTTTCGTAGGCGGGGCATGGTCTGTTAGCGAGTGGGTTCTTGAAGAATATCCAAAAAATCAGAAATAGCCGATTCGATGCGATTGGCGGCCTTATCGATCTGCGTATTCAGATAATTATAGGCCAGGTAAGCTGCCAAACCGATTAGCAATCCTGCGATCGATGTGATCAACTTGGTATAGATCCCCCCTGCGATCGAGGCGGGCGTGAATTCAGCAGAAGAGGTGATTCCGGAGAACAACTGCATCATACCAACCAGTGTGCCCACGAATCCAAAAATGGGAGCAGCTTTGGAAACCACTGCCAACACCCCAAGATTTTTTTCCAAACTATACATCTCCAGTGCGGCTATGTTGTTCATGCTTTTCTCTATGCTGTCGATGGGTTTTCCGATCCGCTGCAAGCCTTTATCAATAACACGGGCCACGGGATTATCCGTGTTCTTGGCAAGATTACGGGCAGCAGTCAAGTTGCCGGTCATGATCTGGTCCCGAATGATGTTCATGAAGTTGGCGTCTAACCGGGAAGCTTGCCGGATGGCCAAGCTTCGCTCAAAATAGAAGTAAATACCCATCAGCAGCATGATGCCCAGTGGGATCATGATCCACCCGCCCGTAAGCAAGAGCTCCCCAAAACCGATGTATCCGTCACCATTTCGATCCCCTGGGATCTGAGAGACGGTCTTGCTAAGTGAGTCGGTAAGTTGCAAGAGGTAGATCATATTCAAAACATTTGGTCATAAAAATAAGCCGAGCGGAATCTTTTTTGAAGTTCCGTTTTCAACAGACCTTAATAACGAAAAATCCGTTGCAGAGCGTTTACTTCAGCAACGGATTTAAATGAATCTTAACAGCGTGGGCGTTATGCTTGGTTGTCTCCAGCTCGTTTCACCATCAGCGCCATAATCTGTTTCATGGTATTTTCCATTCCATCCGGGCTGCCATCCAGGAAAATGACGTTACCCTTTCCGTATTCAGCAAAATTCTTTACCGCTTCGGTCCACATACTGAACAGGATCACATTCGTATCCAGATTCGCCTGTTTCATCTGCTCCGCCGCTTCGGTCATACCGGCGGCCACTTCCTTACGGAATAAGGCCACACCCTGACCTCGTAAGCGGGCTGCCTCACGCTCTGCTTCTGCAGCGATCTTGATCGCATTACCATCCGCCTCAGCCCCTTTTGTTTTGGTGATCAACAGGGCTTGTCCTTCATTTTCAGCAGCAGCTTTCAGGTTATTAGAGGCAACCACCTTACTCATAGAGTCAAGGATCACTTTATCGAATGTGATATCATTGATCTGAAGATCCTGCAGATGATATCCCCACTCTTCCAATGAATGATCTACCTCCACTTTTACATATTGAACGATCTCCCGACGAAGCCCCAGTACTTCCGCCTGTTTCTTAGTGGCCACAAAAGAACGGATATTACCCTCGATTGTCCGCACCAAGGCCTGCATGAGATCTTTATCGGTGATGAATTTGAATGCGACTTTCTTGATGGTTTCTTCTTCTGAGTTCTGCACAGAATACAGTAACATACTCTTGAAGTAAACATTCGCCTGATCGGCCGTAACCGCCTGAAATTCCAGTTCAACCGATCGGTTTTGAATCGAAACCTTCTTGAATACCGATTCAAGGATCGGGAGTTTCATGTTTAATCCGGGACGAGCGACGCGCCGGTATTTCCCGAACATGACAATGACAGCGATATAACCTTGATTGACCGTATAGAGAGAGCTAAAAAAAAGCACTAACAAGATCCAGATCCACCAATTGGATAAGAGATAACTGATCATAGACATATTTTTTTGAAATTAACGATTCTCCGCGGCAATTTGAACTAAGTGCACCAAGGTCTCAACCGCTTTATTCATATCCTGTACACAGATGTATTCCTGCTTCGAGTGAATGGCTTGTTGTCCCGCGAACAAATTAGGGCAAGGAAGTCCCATGAATGACAATCGGCTTCCATCCGTTCCTCCCCGAATGGAGCCCGGGATCGGAGTCAGGCCGCTCCTACGGATCGCTTCCAACGCATAATCAACGATCTGTGGATGTTTGACCAGCACTTCTTTCATGTTCCGATATTGTTCATGCACGTGAAACTCATAGCGGGCAGCTGGATATGCAGCAACGACTGAATCCACGATAGACTTCAGAAGGGCCTCCTTTTCAGCTAACTTTTCGGTGATGAAATCGCGTATGATAAAATCGATGGTGCATTTTTCTGCAATCCCTTCCACATGCACAGGATGAATGAATCCTTGTTTACCGCTGGTTGTTTCGGGCGACATATCACGAGGCAATGAATCCAACACCTCTCCCGCCAGCTTGAGTGCATTGATCATTTTCCCATTGGCAGCACCCGGATGAGCACTGACCCCATGTATGGTGACCGTCACCCCATCTGCACTGAAATTTTCATCTTCCAGCATGCCCGGATCACCTCCATCGAGTGTATATCCGAAGTCTGCACCGAGTTTTTTCAAATCGACATGGTTAACGCCCCTGCCCACTTCCTCATCGGGCGTAAAAAGTATTTTGATAGGGCCATGCTCAACCTGCGGATGGCTCATCAAAAATTGAGCCAAATCCATGATCTCGGCTACGCCAGCCTTATCATCGGAACCGAGTAAGGTTGTTCCCGAAGCAGTGATGATATCCTTGCCCAGACAGTTTTTCAGATAATAATGGTCTGCCATTCGAAGCACCTGTGAGCGATCGTCCGGCAAAATGATATCCTCACCATTGTAATTGCTGTGCAGAATGGGCTTCACGTTCTTGCCGCTGCAATCGGGCGCGGTATCGACATGCGCACAGAAACAGATGACCGGGGCCGGTCTATCGGTTGTGGCAGGAATGGTGGCGTATACATAGCCATACTCATCCAGATGCGCATCCGATATACCCATCAATAATAATTCTTCCACCAATAACCGACTCAGGTCCTTTTGCTTTTCTGTAGAAGGGAAAGTAGTCGCTTGGGGATCGCTTTGGGTATCAAACTGCACGTAGCGGCAGAAACGGTCAGCCGCACTGAAATTATACTGTTCGAACATGGTGGAATGTCATTCGGATAAGATGATACGAGACCCACCGACGATCTCAACAAGTTCCAGATCGAAGATCAGGTCTTTACCCGCGAGCGGATGATTGGCATCCAACGTAACGGTTAACTCCTGTATATCAGTAACAGCCACTTGTAGATTTTGTCCTTGTCCGTCCGACATCATCAAAGGCATGCCGATCTCGATCTGCATATCAGATGGGAAGCGCTCTTTGGGCATTTCAATAATCATGGATTCATTTCTTGGTCCGTAGGCCTCGAGGAAAGGGATCTCGATGGTTTTCTTCTCTCCGATGGTCATGCCGGTCACTCCATTATCGAAACCAGCGATCACCTGACCCGTGCCGAGTTCAAATTCCAGCGGATCACGCTCCGCGGAGCTGTCAAACGTTTCACCGGAAGTCAACCGGCCATGGTAGTGAACACGAACGGTATCACCTGTTTTTGCAATAGACATAATTCAATTTTGCACAAGGTAGTGGAATTAACGGAAGCCGTCTTGGGCCATACAGCCATTTTTATGCAATTTTGAAGTATGAATACACCCCGTCAACTCGTTGCTGCTTGTGCAGCAGTAATACTGGCACTAACCGTAGCCACCGTTTCCGCACAGATCGTTCCCGGTGCAGAACGATTGAATAGATACTTACCCTTGTTGGAAGGAAAACGGGTGGGTGTATTCGCGAACCAGACTTCGATGGTTGGCTCCACTCATTTAGTTGATACGCTGATGGCCATCGGCGTAAAAGTGACTGTGATCTTTGGCCCCGAACATGGTTTCCGTGGAAAGGCAGATGCTGGAGAAAAAGTTGGAAATGCGATCGATGAAAAGACAGGCATCCCGGTAATTTCTTTGTATGGCGCCAAACGCGGGCCAGACGAAAAAGACCTAGCAGAAGTGGATGTTATGCTATTCGACATTCAGGATGTAGGTGTTCGATTCTATACGTTTATATCCTCATTGGAAGAATTCATCGTTTCAGCCATTGAATTTCAAAAGCCACTAATCTTGCTGGACCGACCCAACCCGAATGGTCATTACGTGGATGGCCCGGTACTGGATACCCGCTATCGCTCTTTTGTTGGCAGACAACCCGTGCCCATTGTTTACGGACTTACGATCGGAGAATATGCCGGCATGATGCTTGGCGAAAAATGGATCAACAACGGAAAAATTGCTGCTAAAGGACCAGCGCCACAAAGCCTGCAGTTATCGATGGCTACAATAGCCGACGAGCGTAATGATGCGGCACAATCAGGGAACAGTTCTCCATTCATAAGCGACCGGGAAATGAAGGAGTTACAATTAAACGATCAAGGTTTTCAACTCCTGGTGATCACCTGCGATGGCTATGATCACCGGTCCAAGTATACTTTACCTGTTAAGCCCTCACCCAACCTTCCGAACATTCAATCCATCTATCTCTATCCTTTTACGTGCTTATTTGAAGGCACTGTATTAAGCGAGGGACGTGGCACAGATAAACCTTTTCAGGTATTCGGCCATCCGGATCTTCCCAAGACCCTTTACCCTTTCACACCCAACCCCAACGAGGGCGCGAAGAATTCCAAACACTACGGCAAGAAGTGCTACGGGTGGAATCTCAGCGGCACACCGGATCAAGTGATTGCCCGTGTGAACAACCGGGTTCAACTCAAGTGGCTGATCGATGCTTACAAAATGTTCCCAAAAAAAGACAGCTTTTTCATTTATCCAAAGAGTGGGAAAATGGAAGAATCATTTTTCACCAAACTCGCCGGAAACAACGATCTCTGGCAGCAGATCAAAAAAGGGATGACGGAGCAGCAGATTCGAGCGTCCTGGCAACCCCAGCTCCTGGCGTACAAAGCCACTCGAAAAAAATATCTGCTGTATAAAGACTTTGAATAAGATGCCTATCCCCTTTCAACAGCTACGGATCGTGTTCATGGGCACGCCGTCATTTGCCGTGGCCTCGCTGAGAGCGCTGATCGATGCCGGGGCGAATGTGGTTGGCGTGATCACGGCGCCCGATCGTCCGGCTGGCAGAGGATTGCAACTTCAACCCTCTGAAGTAAAAAAAGCTGCGATTGAGTTTGGCATCCCCATCCTCCAGCCGGAGAAACTGAAAGACCCTGAATTCCAAGAACAACTTCGTGCCTGGAAGGCAGATGTGCAAGTAGTAGTTGCTTTTCGCATGCTGCCTGAATCTGTATGGAATATGCCCCCAATGGGATCGATCAATCTACATGCCAGCCTGTTACCGAAATACAGAGGGGCTGCCCCTATCAATTGGGCCATCATCCAAGGCGAAAAAGAAACAGGGGCAACAACATTCCGTTTGAAACACGAGATAGACACCGGCGGCATTTTGCTACAAAGAGAACTCCCCATTTCAGAAACGATGAATGCGGGCGAGTTACATGATCAACTGATGCTGATGGGTGCTGACCTCATCGTTGAAACGATCAAAGGGATTGCTTCAGCATCATTGACCGAGCGCCCTCAACCACAAGATGAATCAGTTAAGGATCTACCGACTGCTCCCAAGATCCATACCGAAACATGTCGGATCGATTGGAATCAATCCACTGCAAGTGTAAACAACCTGATACGCGGACTGAGTCCTTACCCAGGCGCATTCACCAATTGGAATCAGACCACGCTCAAGGTCTTCAAAGCCACACCCGAATGCTGCGAGCATGGCCAACCTGCTGGCACCTGGCACTCGGATGGAAAAAATACATTCTCTTTCGCGACCCAAGATGGTTGGATTCATCTAAATGAAATACAATTGGCAGGAAAAAAGAGAATGGATGTTTCCTCCTGGCTACGAGGGTATAAACTTCCTGATCAGTAGATCAATTGCAGGGAAAAACGTTCGGTGCCGGTTAAACCTAATTTTTCAGCAGTAGCATCACTGATACGAATATCCAATCCTTCATTTTGTTTGATGCGAGGCATTTCTCCCAAAACTTTTGCATAAACAGCTTGTCGATTAATCGGGTTGATCAACTTAACTATGGTGCCTGGCACAAGATTATCGATCAATACGTAATGCTTTCCGTCGGACCACCCGCTGTTTGTTTTAAAGACGGATGAAAACACTTTTAGGTCCTGGGATGTCGGCGTTTTTTGAACTTGCTCTAAAAAAGCAGTTTCAAAAAAAGAAATTGATGATGGCGAAGGTTGGACAGGCTGAGGTGGTTGTATAGGTTGAGGAGGCGGAGTTGCTTGTTGTTCGATTGGAACGGCAACCTCTTTGGGTTTGCAGGATAATTTGAGTTGCTGACCCGTCATTTCAGAGGTGATCAAAAATCCGATGATCCAGCGACTGCCTTTTTTGATCAGTGTATCCGAATACTGATTCCAACATTGCAGCAATCGAACCTCAACACCGACAAACTTTGCCAGATCGGAAATGACATCATCGGTTACAGCAGTCAAATAAACTGGAACCCCTTCTGCATTTTTAAGATTGAAATTCGAATCATTTAGGGGTATACGAATGAGCTGATCGATCTGCAGGCCCTTTTTATTATCCAAATTATTGTAAGAAGCCAGGTAATTCGGATGAACGGAATAGAGTCGACCGATGGAATAAAGTCCTTGCTTATGGGATACTTTATGCTCCAAATAAAAACCCTTGGTCGATTTGAGAAGTCGTAATGGGAATTGCTGCGCCAACAGAGTACCGGATAGCAGTATCATCAAAACAATAAAAACAAGAATGGCTGGCCGGGTATTCATTCTTCAAAGTTGCGGGTTTTTTATTGATCCGGGCTGACCGACTGTTTCAATATCCTTAAATGAGAAGGATAATAATTGTTCATTCGGTTGCCAATATTTTTGAGCCATCCCATCGGCTTTCCCTGAAAGGTCGCCAACAGCCATCCTCGCTCCAGACCCGCACGATCAATAGCCCCCCGTTGCAAATAACGAACGGACTCTTCTTTATCCAACTCCAATTGAGGAAGCGTACGCTGTGCATATCGACTCAATGCCAGTGCATGGTCAGGAATCCAATCTTTTCGAGACCAGGCTCCCAAACAGGTACCCAATCGATACGGCTGACACACAGAACCAATCAGCTGAATGTCTGCCATTCGGTCTGAAGGAAGCGCCCAACACATGTCCTTCCAGTCAATGAGTTCATGCTGATCACTCCCCCACCAATCCCCTAAGAAAGCTGTACTGGCATTCGGTTGCGACTTGATCGAAAATTTTGTACGAGTGGATAAGATATTTTCCGATGACATTTTTTGAACCGACGCGATAAAGAAACCCTCCCCCTTGATCAGATGAGGCCAACAACGATAGCCGTAATTTGTTTCAACAACACCCCATTCAGCAGGCAATTCGATCTTATTGAGAACGATGTCCCATTCTTGCTGGATCCAGGAAACGATCTCTTCATCTTCTGCTTCCGAAAAGGAACAGGTACTATACAGCAATCGACCACCTTCTTTCAAAGAAGGCCAAATGTCTTTGAGGATCCGTCGTTGTCGGGCAGCACAATGCTCGACTGCAGATAAACTCCAATGATCCATCGCCTCTGCATCTTTTCTGAATAACCCGCTACCACTGCATGGGACATCCACGACGATCAGATCAAAGAATCCAGTCAATTTTCCCAATACAGCCGGATCGGCCTGGGTCACCACCACATTGGCATTCCCCCATTTATCAAGGTTATCAGAGAGGATACCCGTGCGATTTCGGATCACTTCATTGGAAACCAACAGATCATTCTCCCGGATCAGAGAAAGTAAATGGGTTGACTTTCCCCCGGGGGCGGCACAAAGGTCGAGCACACGCAACGGCTCCCCCGTTTGCATCATTGGTAAAACAAAGGCTTCCAACAATTGGCTACTCGCCTCTTGTACATAGTAAGTACCCGCGTGGAAAAGGGGGTCGAACGTAAATGATGGTCGTTTAGATAAATAAAAACCATCCCGGCTCCATGGAACGGGACTTCGATCGTACGAGAGCGAAACCGGTTTGTAGGGATTCAGTCGGATGGAAGTAGGCGGTATGGATCGATGCGCCTCTTCGAACGCAGCGATTGAGAACCCGGGTAGGCCCTCCAAGTGCTCCATGAATGAACCAGGAAATGACACGTATATCAGAGGGATTTGATCTCCGCAACCAACTCTTGCAATATTTTTTTAGCATCTCCGAACAACATCGATGTCTTGGGTCGGAAGAACAGCTCATTTTCAATGCCAGCATAACCAGGCTTCATGCTGCGCTTATTGACAATGACATGTTTGGCCAACTCTACATCAAGGATCGGCATACCGTAAATCGGCGAAGCCGGATCGGACTTGGCAGCAGGATTAACCACATCATTTGCTCCCAATATCAAGACCACATCCGTCGTGCTGAATTCATCATTGGCCTGTTCCATTTCTTTCAATTTTTCATACGGCACATCAGCCTCTGCCAGCAGTACATTCATATGACCGGGCATCCTGCCGGCCACCGGATGGATCGCATAATTCACTTCAACACCTTTGCTCTCCAGTAATTTCTCCAATTCATGACAGGTATGTTGAGCCTGTGCCACGGCCAATCCGTATCCGGGAACAATGTATACTTTGTTCGCATAGCTCATCAATACGGCCGTGTCAGACAAACTGATCTCTTTGTACGTACCACCTGTTGCAGAAGAACCCGAAGCTTTAGTATTACCACCGAAAGACCCGATCAGCACATTGGCAAGTGAACGGTTCATCGCTTTACACATCAATATCGTAAGTAAGGTTCCGGCTGCACCCACGAGGATTCCGCCTGTCAACATCACTTTGTTATCGTACAGAAAGCCGCCACAGGCCGCTGCCACACCGGTAAAGGAATTAAGCAGCGAGATAACCACGGGCATGTCTGCACCCCCGATGGGGAATACAAAAAAGAGTCCGTATACCACCGAAAGCGCAAAAATGGAATAGAAATACCAGTGTGGGTTGGCAGGTAATGCAATCACCAGATAGGCCGCCAAACCAATGATGATCGTAAGCAGACCTAAATTGAATATATGTTGTCCCCGGAAGGAGAAATCCTTAATGGATCCGTTCAGCTTCCCCCAGGCGATCACGCTTCCTGCGAATGAAATAGATCCAATGATCAATCCTAACAAGATAATCAACAAAAATCCCTGCAACCCCGCCACGGCTTCTCCGCCACCCATCGCCAGGGCAAAGAGCACCATAGGGTCCATGTGCATTAAATGATCGAATTCAACCAGGCTGATCAATGCGGCACAGGCACCACCCATCCCATTGAAGAGGCTGACCATCTCCGGCATAGCTGTCATCTTGACTCGCTTGGCAGATACAGTTCCTATGATTGTTCCCACCAGAATACCGGCGAAAATCCAGCCGTAATTACCCAGCGGCTCTCCCTCCTTTTCATACAGGAAGATGGTACCCAATACGGCGATGGTCATACCTACGGCAGCCACCAGATTGCCTCTGCGGGCTGTAGCCGGATGAGACAGCATTTTCAGCCCGACGATGAAGGTCACCGATGCGAGCAAATAACCGAAGGCTAAAAGAGATGAATACATCGGATCCTTATTTTTTCTTTTTAAACATTTCCAACATTCTGTCGGTGACCACAAATCCACCAACCACATTCACTGTTCCGAGTACCACGGCTAAAAAGCCTAATACAAGTGCCAGGTAATTATCGGCAGGTGCTTGCCCCATCACAATGATCGCACCAATGATCACCACACCATGAATAGCGTTGGCACCACTCATGAGCGGCGTGTGCAACACAGCCGGAACACGACCGATCACTTCAATTCCGACAAAAATCATCAGGATCACGATGTAAAGAATCGATTGATTCAATTCGATCCAGTTAAGTAAAGTTTGCATGTGTGTATATTTAAGCGATCAACCGTGGATGGATCACATTCCCTTGATGGGTGATACAGGCACCACTGACCAGTTCATCGTTCCAATTAAAGTTTAAAGCACCATCGCTGCCGATGATCAACTGTAAGAAATTCAAGATGTTTTTACCATACAGCTTCGAGGCATCCGTTGGCATGGATGCCGCCAGATTTGAATTACCGATGATCCGAACACCGTTCTTTTCGACAGTACGATCGTTCTCCGTATAGGGCGTGTTACCCCCTGTAGCAGCTGCAAGATCTACAATGATCGATCCGGCGCGCATACCAGCGATCATCTCCTCGGTGATCAACAAGGGAGCTTTTTTACCGGGTATTTGTGCCGTGGTAATGATGATATCGGATTTGATGGCAGATTCGGCGATGCGAGCACGCTGACGTTGTTTGAATTCATCCGATTGCTCCACTGCATAACCTCCGGCCTGGCTGGGATCGGCTGCTCCTTCTACTTCAATAAACTTGCCACCGAGACTCATGACTTCCTCTTTTACTGCCGGACGCGTATCAAATACCTCCACCACGGCACCCAGTCTGCGACCGGTTGCGATAGCTTGTAAACCGGCTACTCCGGCTCCCAAAATCAACATTTTAGCCGGAGCGATGCTACCGGCAGCCGTCATGAACATGGGAAAATATCGGCTATATGACTGGGCCGACAACAAGACCGCTTTATAGCCTGCAATATTGGCCTGAGAACTGAGCACATCCATCGACTGCGCCCGGGTTGTTCTGGGCAGCATGTCAAGTGAAAAACAAGTCAATCCTTGTTTTGCCCAGTATTCTACCTGGTCGCGAACATAGAGAGGCTGATATACGCCGATCAATGCTTTTCCCGAAAGTTTACTGCTATCGATATCTGTGGGAGCCTGGATCGAAAGAAGCAGATCAGCTGATTCTACCAATTGGGACCTGGATAGAAGTTGCGCTCCGGCTTGCCGATAATCTTCATCACTTGCAAAAGCCAACAACCCTGCACCAGATTCAACAAGAACCTTCACACCCTTTTTTGAGAGTGCGACAACGGCTTCCGGAAGTAGGGATACGCGGGTCTCCGCTGCAGATTCTTTCAATACACCTAAGGTGAACATGCGATCAGGTTTATGTTCGAAAGTTACGTAATTAGTAGCGCAGCCGGATGTGGACCGGCTCATGAAAATCATTTCGAAAAAGAACTATACCCATCCGGAACAGATCGATCGTGCAACGTACCTCCGGTCGAGACTTGACCTGCTCCCAGGCCTCCTGCATCGGCCGACTCCAATGAATATCATCCAAAACAAGTATGCTTTGATCCCCCAAAAAGGGAATCAGACGCTCCACGTAAGCCAATGTGGGTTCTTTCCGATGGTTGCCATCCACCAAAGCGAATCCAACCTGTCCAAGCGCATCCAAGGCCTCCGGCAAACGTTCGTCGAAAGCAGTTGTCCAAACGGTAACATTCGCCAAGCCCAATTGTTGGAAATGAGTCCTGGCTCGATCCGCAATGAACGGGTCACCTTCCAATGTCAAAACGGGTTGATCAGGATCGGCCACTGCCAAATAATGTGTTGTTACACCCAGCGACGTCCCCAATTCCAAGACTGGTCCGGGTCGGTAATACCGGATCATACGAAAAAGTAACTGTGCCAAGTGAGGGGGCTGTAGGGAGATCCGGGCCGTTCGGTTAACCCGAAGCAGTTGACCACTTCGTGCAGATGCGCCAAAGTCTACCGCGGTATATTCAGACTTATCGGATAGCAACTTCGCACGATATTGCTCTGGATCTGCATACTCAACATAATCAGTGGTATCGTTCAGCACCTGCTGAATAAAATCGAATAAAAAAGGGGAATGTACCCCGTGCCCCTTTGAGTTTGCCGCATAAAGCCGATGCCGAAGATATTGATAGACCGGTTGAAGGGATGGCATGTCAGGAGCCTTTGATGTGTCTGTCCCATTGCTGAAAAACCAGATCAATGACATTTTTATCATCCGCCGGATGATGTAGTTGAGTTGTCAGTGTCCACGCAGAAGCATCGATCTGTGGGAAAGATGTATCGCCTTCAAAATCGGCCTCTATCCGGGTAAAGTATATTCGATGTGCCCGTGCAAAGAATAACTGATAGATCTCTCCACCTCCGATCACGCAAACTTCATTTACACCAAACTTGCTTGCTTCAGCCAGTGCCTGTTCCGGATCGTTCACAACAATCACCCCGAGGGCTTCTAACGATGCATGACGGGTGATCACAATATTTTGTCTGCCGGGCAGCGGTCGGCCTAATGACTCGAATGTCTTTCTACCCATGATAATGGGTAAGCCCCAGGTAACATTTTTGAAATGCTTCAAATCAGCAGGCAGATGCCAGGGCATTTTCCCCTTGAATCCGATGATTCCATTTCTTGCGGCTGCTACAACCAGGGATATTTTCATCTCAGTGATTTATACAGCCACCGGCGCTTTGATGCCTGGGTGACACTGATAATTTTCCAATGTAAAATGTTCAAACCTAAAGGAGAATATGTCATTCACAGCGGGGTTCAATCGCATCGTCGGCAATGGAAAGGGCTCTCTCGATAGCTGTGTATGAACCTGTTCAAAATGATTGCTGTAAATATGAGCATCCCCGAAGGTGTGTACAAAATCGCCGGGCTGCAAGCCGCAAACCTGTGCGATCATCAGCGTCAACAGTGCATAGGAAGCAATGTTGAACGGCACGCCTAAAAACACATCAGCACTGCGCTGATAGAGTTGACAACTCAGTTTTCCATTGGCCACATAGAATTGAAACAAGGTGTGACAGGGCATCAACGCCATCTCGGAGAGGTCGGCTACATTCCAGGCATTTACGATTAGACGTCTGCTGTCGGGCGTTTTATTCAATTGATCGATCAGGTCCTTGATTTGGTCGACGACTTTCCCGTCCTTACCCTCCCAGCTGCGCCATTGTTTCCCGTAAACAGGTCCCAGATCCCCGGATTCATTCGCCCACTCATCCCAAATGGAAACCCCATGCTCTTTTAGATAAGCAATATTGGTGTCCCCTTTCAGAAACCAGAGCAGTTCATGCACAATGCTTTTCAGGTGTAATTTTTTGGTGGTCACCAGCGGAAAACCGGCCTGCAGATCGAAACGCATCTGATAGCCAAATACGCTTCGTGTACCTGTACCGGTTCGATCGGATTTATCGACGCCATAGGCAAGTATATGCCGCAACAGATCATGGTAGGCTTGCATGCAGGCAAGTTAACCAATGTTAGGAAACTGGAGAGATTCAGCGTCTGCGTCGGGCTCTTTCCTGTAAAAGCAGGCGAAGTTCCCGACCGGTCTGGCCACGTACGGAGGTATTCTCCTGGGCCCGGCGCATCAGATAGGGAATCACATCTGTCAGCGGACCAAAAGGAAGGTATTTACTGACTGAGCAACCGGCTTTTGCCAGATTGAACGTGATGTTATCACTCATTCCATACAACTGACTCCAGTGGACATGTGGGTGATCGATAGCCTGCTTCAATTCCCTCAATAGATTTACCGCATACAAACTACTTTGCTCATTGTGTGAGGCGACCATCACGAAAATCTGATCTATATGCTCAACACAAAAAGCCAAAGCGGCATCATAATCCCTATCTGAAGCCCTTTTATCGGGTTGTATAGGCGACTCGTATCCCATTTTTTGGGCACGAGCTCGTTCTTTCTCCATATATGCTCCCCGCACCAGTTTGGCACCGAGGAGAAAATTGCCCCGTTGACAAAACTTGTAATTATCGAACAAAAAAGAAAGGCGATCGTGCCTATATAATTGATAGGTGTTGAATACCGTTACCCGCTCGCGGTTGTACTGCTGCATCAAAAGCAAAGCAATCGCATCGATCGGATCTTGGATCCAGGATTCCTCGGCATCAATTAGAACACCCACACCCTCTTTTGCCCCCGCTGAAGCAATAGCACTCAAGCGAGCACATACCCGCTCCCACTCCAGCTGTTCATCCTGGGATAAAAGATTCAATGACGCCAAATAACCTCCGTGAAAATCGGTTCGATTTGACTTCATGCCTTCCTGGATCTTCTCCAAGAGCGCAAACCGAGCCATCCCCGTTACTTTGATACTGATAAAAGGGATATTCGGGCAGGTGGCGGCGTATTGGATGACGCGTATGAATTCATCCCGGGCCTGATCGAAATTCGCCTCTCCCTCTTTTCCTTCTACGCCGTAATCCAAAATAACATCCACTCCGAATGCATGAAGATTATCCGAAACCTTTCGGGTCTCTGCCAAGGTTTCACCACCGACGAATTGACGAAAGATCGTGTTACGCAAAAGCGGAGCGATCGGGAATCCTTTTTCCACCATCCAAGGCGTGAGGCGGGTCCCGATCTTGACCAAGACGGGCCAGGACATCAATCTGAAAAGCAATAATGAATGACTTAGATCCTGATCAGATCGATGCGCAAAAGCAATTTCAGTGTTATCGAAAGTTATCGGCTTGGTGGGGGTAGACATATTCTGGCAGCTCGTTGGTGCGAAAATAATCAATGCCCGACGAACCGGTCAGATTGCCTGGTGATTAAACGGCTGCAAAACCATTTCACTCACTACGCCAGAGGCCGGCTGCTGGCAAAGGAACCAAATGGCTTTGGCTGCCTCCTCGCTCACGATCATCTTATCGCGCTGAACGCGCAGATCGATACCATCCCAAAAAGGTGAATCGACCCCGCCCAAATAGATCATGGTAAAGCGTATTTGCGTCCGTTTGCACTCCTCCCGTAAGCTCTGCATCATGCCAACCAGTCCGTATTTGCTGGCACTGTATGCCGCCGCCCCGGCCATGGGTACTTTTCCCAATACACCGGGTATATGAATAACTAACCCCTTACCCGCTTGCTTCATCAATGGCAAAAAGGATTTCATCAAACGAAAAGGAGCGGTCAGATTCACTTCCAGCGTTCTGTTGAAATCCTCCTCACTGAGCTGTTCCAGCGGCTTGATGATCCCGATACCGGAAGCATTGACCAACACATCGATGGTGGTGAATACAGATTGATATGACCGGAGCAGAGCCTCCACACTGGACGGATCGGTCAGATCCGTAACCGCCGTTTGTGAATTCGGTATGCTCAACTCAAGAGCTAATTCATTCAATTTGCCCGCATCGCGTCCTGAGAGAAAAAGCTCCGCCCCACTTTGACGCAACAACGCGGCCGTTTTCCTACCAATTCCTCCGGTTGCGCCCACCAACAGTACTTTTTTACCCTTAACAGACTCCATGATGTTTTTTGATAAAACAATCCCAAGAAGCAATTGTTCTAGAACCGTGTCTAAAGTCACTCTCCTATTTCCTCACCAGCTCTATCAGGAGCATCCGGCCATTCAGTGGGACGTGCCGGTCTATTTGATAGAGGAGGACCTGTATTTCACACAATATCCCTTCCATCAGGCCAAACTTGTTTTCCATCGGGCCAGTATGAGATCCTATGCAGATTCGCTGGAATCCATCGGATATAAGGTGCATTATGTAGCATCCGGAGCGGGATTTTCAGATGTACGGAATCTGATCAGCCATCTTGCACAGGAGGGCTTTAAGCAGTTCATTTTTTGTGACCCTACGGATGATTGGTTGTTGCGCCGCATGAAGAGATCCATTAAAATCAATGGGCTTGAATTTGAAATGTACCCTTCCCCGAATTTTATTTGCCGCTCCGACGAAGAGGTGGCGGGCAGACGACAGCCGACCTATTTTCAAACTGATTTCTATATCCGTCAGCGGAAAAAAAAGGGCTGGTTGCTTGAAAAAGACGGGAAGCCCACAGGTGGACAATGGTCCTTCGATGCCGACAACCGAAAACCGCTGCCCAAAGGATTAGCCATTCCAAAACCTATTATCCCGAACGCAGATAAATATCTGAATGAGGGCAAAAAATATGTGGCCGACAAGTTCCCGCTCCACTACGGCAATTGCACCGAATTTCTATTTCCGACAGACCGATCCGGCGCCCTGCAATGGTTGGAAGATTTTCTGAAAAATCGGTTTGCCGCTTTCGGTGATTATGAAGATGCAATGCAGCCGGATGAACACTTGCTCTTTCACAGCGGTTTGACACCCATGCTGAACGTTGGGCTTTTGTCTCCCGAAGAAGTGATCAAACGAACACTCGCCTACGCTGAAAAACACGAGATCCCGTTGGCCTCAGTAGAGGGGTTCCTCCGACAGGTAACAGGCTGGAGAGAATTCATACGTCTTGTTTATCTACAAGCCGGTCGTAAACAACGCATCACCAATTATTGGAAATTCAAGCGAAAAATTCCTGAATCCTTCTGGGTGGGAGAAACAGGCATCATACCCGTTGATACCGTCATCAAAAAACTGCTTCGCACCGGATACTCCCATCACATCGAACGACTGATGATCTTGGGCAACTTCATGCTTCTTTGCGAATTCGATCCGGATGAAGTATACAAGTGGTTCATGACACTTTATATCGATGCCTATGACTGGGTGATGGTTCCGAATGTATATGGAATGACTCAATTCGCGGATGGCGGATTGATGACCACAAAACCCTACATCAGTGGCAGTAATTATCTGATGAAAATGGGCAAATGGGAAAAAGGTGAATGGCAAGCGATCTGGGATGGTTTGTTCTGGCGATTCATGGACAAGCAACGGTCCTTTTTCACCCAGAACCCAAGATTGGGCATGCTAATTCGGAGTTGGGACAAGATGGATCCGGCAAAAAGAGAAAATCATTTGCGCACGGCAGAAAGTTTTCTCCAAAAACTTGATGCCTCGTGAAAGCCATTCCAAAAAATCAGTTGCCTAGTAAGATCTGTCCGGTCTGTGATCGCCCATTTCAATGGCGTAAAAAATGGGCTAGGGATTGGGAATCAGTCATCTATTGCAGTGAGCGTTGCCGACGTCAGCCTAAACACAAGTCAACTACTACTCAACCATCCGGCCGGTAGCTTGTTGTAATGGTGTGAATCAAGCCTTCCCTACCGACATTCCATCCATTCTCCAGCGAATCGAGGACATAGACCCCGAGTCGTATGCCCGCACGCGAAATTTCAAGAATGGTTCGGTCAGCCACCTATCCCCTTACCTCTCCAGGGGGGTGATCAGTACCAAACAAGTACTGGAATCGTTGATCAGCAAAGGAATCGAGTGGACAACTGCTCAAAAATTCGTTCAAGAACTCGCCTGGAGAGAATTCTATCAACGTCTTTGGCAAAGTTTAGAGGATGATCTTTTTGAGGACATCCTGCAGATGCGATCGGGTGTAAGCAATCGAATGATGCCGACATCTCTTTTAAATGGATCCACCGGGATCACAGCTATCGATGAAGGTATTCGGGAATTGAAACGCAATGGTTACATGCACAACCACCTACGGATGTATGTAGCTAGTTTAGCTTGTAATCTGGCAAAATCACATTGGCCGATGCCCGCTGCCTGGATGTATTACCATTTGCTGGATGGTGACCTAGCCAGTAACACCTGCAGTTGGCAATGGGTGGCTGGTACGTTCAATGGACGTAAATATTATTGCAATCAGCAAAACATCGACCGCTACTTTCAAACCGATCAACGAGGCTCATTCCTGGATCAATCCTACGAGGCTATACCCAAGATGCCCGTGCCGGATACCTTGCGTGAATTGACCTCATTCCAAGAGGTCATCCGATTGCCGAACACACCAATTCCACAACTCGATCCCTCCAAGCCATTGTACCTGTATAACAGTTACAACCTGGATCCTAATTGGGATAAATCAATAGATGCGAATCGACTTTTATTGTTAGAGCCCTCTCATTTCAGGCGGCACCCTGTGAGTGATCAGGTCATGGATTTCATTCTTTCGCTGGCCAATAATATAGACGGCATACAAGTATATGTGGGTGAGGTTAATTCGATCCCCGAATTGCGTCGTTTTTCTCAGATCATTTCTAAAGAACATCCAGCTTTCCGCCATTATCCAGGCATCAAGCAGGAACGCGACTGGATGTTTCCAGGTTTATCGGTGCGCCACACTTCTTTCTTCCGCTTTTGGAAACAAGCCGAACGGAAAGCCAAGAACGGATTTGCCAAGAAAGGCATCTCCATTCCCGTTTCCTAACGGTTATCTTTGCGAAAACAAATCGCATGCAGTCAAAATCTCCTTCGGACAGTCTAACCATTATGACAGAGCTGGTGTTGCCAAATGACACCAATCTATTTGGCAATCTAATGGGTGGTCGACTGATGTACTGGATGGACATCGCAGCGGCTTTATCGGCTCAAAAACACTGCAATGCACCCGTAGTAACAGCATCGGTCGATAATATTTCTTTTGAAAATCCGATCAAACTGGGAAATGTCGTGCACATGGAAGCACGCATCACCCGCGCCTTCAACACTTCTATGGAGATCCATTTAAAAGTTTGGGGGGAAGATCTGACTCAACAATACAAATACAAAAGCAACGAGGCTTATTATACGTTCGTTGCTCTGGATCCCAACCGAAAGCCACGTCCGGTAGCAAGCGTATTGCCAGAGACTGCTGAGGAGAAGAAACTATTTGATGGCGCCCTTCGTCGCCGGCAGTTACGTTTGATCTTAGGGGGTAAACTTCACCCGGATGATGCGGCTGAATTGCGCGCATTGTTTGTGAAAGATTGATCAGTGCTTATTTTTCGGATGAAAGCGGGGCGATTGTTCGATCGCATCCATCACCAATTCCATCAATTCCTCTTGAGATGATTCAGGATCATAGTTCAGGGGATCCTTGAAGGTGACTGTTATTTTCGTGCCCCAACGTTTCATTTTCAATCCGGTCTTATTGAACGCCTTTGAGAAT
>CANGWB010000012.1 GCA_947457465.1 Chitinophagaceae bacterium
AGGGAAGGGATGTCCGATCCCTCAAAATCCAGGATCCATTTTTTACCAGCGTGATCTTTTATGAATCCATCGATCAAAGCGTGTGAAGCACCCAGCGTTTTCCCATCGGGGTGATTTCCTACCAACAGGTAATACGCCCGTTCCTGATACAGCAGAAAAATAGCAGAGGCCATCAATTTTCCGTTCAGGCGAACTCCGATGGTGCAGGCCTTTTTTTCAATCAGCCATCTGTTCATCAACTCGAGAAAATTCGTTTTCTGTGCTGCTTTGAAATGACCTCGTGGACCTAAATAGGTTTCCGCCAATTCGAAGATCTCTTCGGGTGTGATATTTCGATCGATGACACAGCCGGCTTTTTCAGCTCGAGAAATATTTCGCAGGAGGTTTTGTCTGTAGTTAGATCGAATCGTGTTGTAGTCTTTTTCTAGCGATAAAAAATAATTAGTTCGGGGCTTAAACGGGAGAGCAATATGGTGAGCGGTACAGTAGGGATTCAGCGTGATGTCGATCCATCGGATGTTTTTAGGTATTGAGTACAGAAAGCGATCGATACACGCTTCGGAAAGTGACGGGCCGAAGACCCCCAAGTAAGGAATCAAAAAAGGTTGAAATAAATACCGGATACCATATTTCTTTCGTACGGGTAATGGCATCACGAACTCATAGTCTCCCAATATTAAGGCTTCCCAACCGGGGGTTAATGCATCCAGATAGTAGGATAGCGCATAGGGACTATGATTGCAGGCGGCAGAAATACATCGATCCCAGCGCACGCGGTCGATTTCATGGTTGGGAATATGTCGTATGTGGAGCTCCTTTACCATAGATCAAGTTCCGGTTGTAGGCGTCGAGGATTCCAATTCGTGAGATTGATCTGGAATGATATTTTTTGCCAAAAGCGCTTTTTGGGCTCTAGTATCGATTGCACATAATCGCGGTAGGGCTTGCTGTATAGGAGTGGAATGAAAATCCGGAAATTCCGTTGTAAAAAGGGGAGTTCCAACCCGGCAACATAAAGCCATTGTGTTTCATCGGCAGAAGCCGACGCTCCAATATCAACAAATACATGTAGAGGGATCCGAATCGGCAGCACGCGAAGTGGATTCAGATTGTCCGGCACAGAGCTGCTCAGGTTCAGCGCCATCAGCCAGCGGTCGCTTCTTCCTACCGGACTCGCTAATCGGTCGGTCCGCATCTTAAATGCACCATCCCGGTTCATGATCTGTTGGGAAGCGAATCCTTCAAATGCTGATCGACCTACGAAGTAGTCATGATAGGTGTAGTCTTCCATACCTGTTGGACCCTGCATCTGTAAATAATATCTCGATTGTCGAAACTTATCTTGTAAGAAGGGGTTCCCTAGATAGAAAAATGAACCCGCAAAAAATCTTGCCTGTAATCCGCCTTTGGCTGGGTAATTGAAGAATTGTTCAGCCGTTACAGTAGGTCGAACAAAGTTTTTGTTCCCTTCTAGTTTGATCTCCACTCGGTACGGATAGAGCTTCCGATTGTTCTCCGTCACATAACTGACTTGTGCCAGGGAGCGATTTTCTCCGCGTGTGCGGTAGTAATTACGAATGGTCGTATCGGTTCCGGTAATGGTCGTGTCCCGTTGAAACCGATAACCTGTCTCTGTAAAATGAAACCAGCTGAATTGCAGGTGACGGTGTTGCGTTGAACGGGGGGGGGCTTTCCAGGTGAGTCTTATGCCCGGCGAAAGTTTAGAGAAACTTTGGGTGATGGATTGTCCGTTCGGAGCGGTGAAACGGTTGAAAGAAAATTTAGAAAAGCCGATTCCCAGATCGATCCGATTCCAGATGCCATTCGGTCTCCATCTGTGATTGAAAAAACCGATCCCATTCAATTGCTTAGAACCAATTGCATACAACGGAGCAACGAACCATTGAAGATCGTTCAAGGGTAGTTTGATGTTAGTGATTCCGATACCTGCCTGTAATCCATCCGCCCGGTTGTAGCCGATGAGTGGCATTACGGTGAGCTGATTTTTTACGGAAAGATTCGCTGCAGCAGACCAATTAAATATGCTTTGCCATTTCCAACCTCGTTTGGGTTCCGGCCGAAGGGGACCTTTTTTATCGAGTAATTGAAACCAATATTCTAGGTCCGCTTTGCTGTGTTGTTGAAGATGTGCCTTAAGGTCTGCAGGAGATGGATGTTTGAATTTCCAGGTGCGGTAGTAATCCTGCATGGCCGTATCAAAACTGCTTTTCCCCATCATTTTTTCCATGCCCTCCATCCACTTAGCAGCCTTCAGGTAAGCGATGGCCGCATAATTCAATAGCGAGAACTCATCAGCAGCCGTTTGTATCGGTTGATCTTTTCTTTCCTGGTAAAGGGATTGCAATAACAATTCTCCAGTCGGGTCTGATAAGGTGTTCAATAAACTGCTCTCATAAAAACTGTTCAATCCTTCATCGAGCCAGGGATAATTTCTTTCTTTCGAGGCAAGTGCGCCATAAAACCAGTTATGGCCGATCTCGTGTATGATGACCGATCGGAGGTCGGTTGTATCCGAAATCGGATCGATGACGGATAGCATCGGGTATTCCATGCCACCACCCGGACCGTCCGCCGATTCCACCACCGAGATCACCGGATATGGATAGGGGCCGATCCGCTCCGAATAATAGTGAAGCGCATCCTTTGAGTGACGAATGGAGTGTTGCCATGCATCCTTGAAGGAGTTCGTATGATAATGCCAGATCTCTTTGATCGATCCGTCCGTCAATCGGGTGGTATCAAATTGAACCTTGTAGTTCGGACTAGCGAACCAAGCGATGTCGTGGACGGAGTCTGCCCGGTAATGCAATGTTTTGAGGGGACGCAATTCTTTTTTATCGATCTTCCGACTGGTGATGCCGTGATTGCCTTGAAGTCCTCTGGATATAAGCCATACACGTTCAGCGGAATCAAGTAAAATACCCGTGGAGACTACCACGTATTCCTCCGGCAAGGTTATTTCGAGTTCATAATTACCGAATTCGCTGTAGAATTCACCCTGATCGAGATAAGGCATGGGATGCCAACCTTCGCGGTCATATACTGCCGGTTTCGGATACCATTGTGTCACTTGGTAGATATTCAATTTTCCGTGACCACTGCGGGAAAAGGTTGCCGGTAATTGGACGTTGAAGGGTGTTTGAATTTTTATTTTTTGTTGGGGCGGGAGAGGTGCAGGTAATATCAGTTTTATGATATCGAGATGTTGGGGATGATCGGTGACTGGTGCAGTTTTACCATCTATCTGAAAAGCAAGCCCATTGATATATCCTTTTTCTTCCGATTTAGAAAAGTAGAAGCGGGTGTCACCATTCTCGATCTGTTGTTGTCCGAGGGCTGTTCGCTCTGACTTATAGGCATTCGGCCAAAGGTGAAACCAGATATACGTTAAGGTGTCAGGGGAATGATTCGTGTAATCGATCTCAGTCCATGCTTTTAGAAGATGCAGGCTGTCATCTAGTGTTACCCTAATTCGATGATCGACCTGCTGTTGAAAGTATGGTTTTTGTCCATGGATCGGCCCCTGAAGCAGTATTGACAATATGATTAGTGCATATCGCATGTAGCTTGTCATGTGTGATGCCCCGAATTTACTTGCCTTTTCCTTTCCAAATGATCCGGATCGTATGTAGGAGGATCTTGAGGTCCAGCAGCAGGGATATATTTTCTAAGTACAACAAGTCGAATCGGCTTCGTTCGATCATTTCTTTCACATTCTCTGCGTATCCGAACTGTACCATGCCCCAGCTGGTAAGACCGGGTTTCACTTGAAGCAAGAATCTGTAGTATGGGTGAATGCGAACAATCTGGTCGATATAATGTTTCCGTTCAGGCCGAGGTCCTACAAAACTCATATCTCCCTTGAGAATATTCCAAAGTTGCGGGATCTCATCCAAACGCCATTTTCGCAGGGTTTTGCCGAAACGCGTGATACGCGGATCGTATTCCGAAGAAAGAGCTGGGCCAGTATCTTCTGCCGTCTCGATCATTGAACGGAACTTATATAAGCTGAATGGTTTTCCTTTTCGTCCGATCCGCTCCTGAAGATAGAAAACAGGTCCTGGGCTGCTTTTTCGGATCCTGATCATGATCCAGCAGATTATAGGGGTCAATAAAATACCTCCGAGCAGCGAAAAGATTATATCCATCAATCGCTTGATATTGCGTTGCCAGGACGGCATTCTGGCTGTATAGATCTCTACCAGCGGAGTGCCCAGAACATTATTTGTCTTGACGGATCCGGAGAGGATGTCAAGCATATCCGGTACCATTCGTATTTCCACTTCGAGGTTCATCAGTCGATCGACAGTCGGTTCGATCCATTCAGCCGATTTATTGCTTGGTGCAAGAATGACCAGCCGGATCTGTTTTTGTTGTACGATCGATTCTAGTTCCTCCAGGTTGCCCAGAGACGGAAAATTGGTCAACTCATCCAAAAGGCGAGTATTGTTTTCATTGATAAATCCGATACATCGGTATCCACCATCTCGTAAGTTCAATTGCTGATCATCGACGATCTCTTGACAGATATCGACCTTTCCAATGAGTAGGGTGTTGAAATGTACCCGACCGCTCAATAATTGTTTTTTGAAATGATTCAGCAGTAGCAGTCTGCCCGCTGAAATCAGAACCGTCAGGATCCCGATTTGCTGTAGCGACGCTGTGTAGGATGCGCTATCTGTAATTGCCTTTGCTCTTGTCAGCGATGAGATTGCATATAAAATGAAAACACCGATGAGGACTGTGAGTAGCGTTCTGGCCAACTCTAACAATCTTGATTTATGATACAACTCCTGATAACTGCCTGAGAGTGCAAAGAGGAATGACCAGAAAAGACAGGTAAGGCCGATCAGTAACGGGTCAAGCTCCAATCCATGAAGCTTGGGGAGAATGAGATAGCTAATGAAAACGCCTAGGATATCGGTGAGGATATAAAGCCAAATGGGGAAGGACTTTCCACTGGGTCTCATTCGTGCATACCATTTTTGGCGATGCGCTCTAATATTCGATGGGCGACATCCAGGGCGAGGAGTCCGTCGGTTTCATTTACGATCGTACGGGTATTGTGCTCGATCGCGTATTTAAATGCCAATAGTTCTTCTTTGATGGCATTGTGATCCTGTACCTGAGGGTTTCGAATGGCGATGGTTTTATGTCCCGATGGGGTTGGAATATCGAAGGTGAATGCGTTGGGGTCTTCTCCCAGATCCATTTGTATGACCTCTGCTTTTTTGTCCAGGAAATCGATGCCGATGTAAGCATCTTTTTGAAAGAGCCGCATTTTACGCATCTTCTTCATGGAGATGCGGCTGCTGGTCAGGTTGGCGACACAACCATTGTCGAATTCGATGCGGGCATTGGCGATGTCGGGTGTATCGGTAAGTACGGCGACGCCACTGGCAGAGATTGTTCGTACATCGCTTTTCACCAGACTCAAGATGATGTCGATGTCGTGTATCATGAGATCCAGTATGACGCTAACTTCCGTCCCCCGTGGATTGAATTGAGCCAACCGATGCACCTCAATGAATAGGGGTTGTAAGCTAAGATCTTTTACTGCCATGAACGCCGGATTGAAACGTTCTACATGTCCCACTTGAAATTTGATCCCTGACTCCTGCGCCAGCTTCACCAGCGTTCTTGCCTGTTCGGGCGTTTCACAGATCGGTTTTTCTACAAAGACATGTTTTCCTGAGCGGATGGCTAATTCACAGATTGAAAAATGGTGGTCGGTGGGGGCAACGATGTCTACCGCATCGCAGTTCAAGATGAGCGATTCAGGGTCCGAAAACCTTTTTAAGCCATAATTTTCGGCAACAGCAATCGCCTGCTCATCGTTCGGATCATAAAACCCCACCAGCTCTATGTCGGGGATTTCTTTCCAGTTGTTCAGATGAAATTTACCAAGGTGGCCAACACCTAATATGCCGATTCTTAACATGGACGTAAAGTTACCCAGGGCCATTCGGTCATAACAGGTTAATTATCAACAGTGGAACAACGGAGTGGCCACAGAGTCCATCCTAACTCAATAAATGTGGAAATGAAGGCACTCCCAAAGCAACATTTATTTAAAATAATGTAAATCAATTGATTACGTAATATTATCAGTGTATTGTGTTCAAGTAAACAGTGATTTATGGTATCGATATTTAAATTTCGATCTGTGTGTTTTTTACTCAAATTTTCGAATAATATTTTTTGGCTGATCTGTTGATCTGCTTTGGATTAACTTTTACATTCTATAATATCAATTTTCTGTTGGTGTGGCTTGACGATTCCTTTGACATCAAAAAAGGAAACACAGAAATGTTTCTACGACCGATCGAGAGGTTTCGGGAACGGATGGATTGTCGTTTCGCGGCTATATAAATTACACACTCAATTTATGCAGATAAAGACCAGTTTCAGTCCCGGGGAAGATTGTTTGAATGACATCATCGAACTCATTCAGTCTGGTGAAAATTTCTGGATGTTTGTGTGTTCACTATCAGCGATAATCGGATCGCTGACGAGTTAGTCAAGGCATTTGACCGAGGGGTTGATGTGCGGATCATATCCGACAACGAGAAGATGAATGACATTGGGTCTGATATTCAATATCTCTGGGATAAGGGCTTGTCAGTCAAGATCGATATGAGTCCATACCACATGCATCATAAGTTCATGATCGTGGACGAGCAACGGGTGATCACCGGATTTTACAATTGGACCAAAAGTGCTGCCCAGTACAACCACGAGAACACGGTCATCATCGAAAGTGAGGAGTTGTCTCGCAGGTTCTCGGATATGTTCTCAGAGCTTTGGGAAACCTGTGTTTTTCTTGATGAAAACAACACATCCCTCGATGAAAAGCTGGGTTAGGCTGCGGCATAGGTCACAAAAGCCCTTAGCTTGAAAAACAATAGCGAATTCAAACTTTTTATTACCTTTCATACTGCAATGGCATATTCTAATAGCCACATAATCCGAACCAATCCTTTTTTTGCTCGATTGTAGGTTTTAAGTCGAACCTTTGTAAAGAATTTTAAATCTGCTTTTCATGCGTGTTCCTTTCTTTTTTTTGATTGTGATGCTATGCATTTCCGATTTTTCCTACGGGCAGGCGAATGATTTTGTGACGCACTGGGACCTGTCCCAAGATGGATCAGGAAACTCCGATGAAATAAGTTTCAAAACAACCAACCCAAACGGAAGCATTAATTATTCCTGGCAGGAACTTCAGCCCGGTTCCAACAGTGGGTCAGGCAGCTTTGCTTCCGGAACAGGTGCACTACGTCAAATTCAAGGGCTACCCGCCAACTCAACCATAGAGCTTAGAATTCAATCCACAAACTTGGAGGGCTTTTCAATGGATCTCACACTTAACTTTCAGCGGCTTTCTAAGGTTACCCAGTGGGGAACTACCAATTGGACCAACATGAATTCAATGTTCAGGAACTGTATTTTTTTACAAAGCATCACAGCAGCTGATGCACCCAATCTTACATCGGTAACAGATATGACTCTTATGTTCTCGGGATGTTCTAGTCTTGCCACTATTTCCAATGCCGCTAGTTGGAACACCGCGAATGTCACAGACATGTCGTTTATGTTCAATGGGGCCAGTTCTTTCAATCAAAACATCAGCAACTGGAATACAGTCAATGTTACAGACATGTCGAGTATGTTCAATAATGCTACAAGCTTCAATCAGAATATCGGCAGCTGGAATACAGCCAATGTCACCAACATGTCGAATATGTTCAATAATGCTACAAGCTTCAATCAGAATATCGGCAGCTGGAATACAGCCAATGTTGAGATGATGAATGGGATGTTCATCGGTGCTACAAGCTTCAATCAGGATATCGGCAGCTGGAATACAGCCAATGTCACTTACATGACGAATATGTTCAGTAATGCTACAAGCTTCAATCAGGATATCGGCAGCTGGAATACAACCGATGTATCTGACATGTCGCATATGTTCTACAATGCTACAAGCTTCAATCAAAATATCGGCAGCTGGAATACAGTCAATGTTACAGACATGTCTAGTATGTTCAATAATGCTACAAGCTTCAATCAGAATATCGGCAGCTGGAATACAGCCAATGTCACAAATATGGTCAGCATGTTCGATCATGCCACCTCCTTCAATCAAGACATAGGTAGCTGGAATACCGCAGATGTCGCATATATGAGCTATATGTTTTCAGAGGCTTCCAGTTTCGATCAGAATATTGGTACTTGGAATACGTCCAATATTCAAGACATGACTGGAATGCTCGACAATTGCGGCATGACTTGTATAAAATATTCCCAAACCCTCACCGGGTGGGCGCTGACCAGTGCTGCTATTGAAATAGACTTGGGAGCGGCTGGTCTTGTGCACGGCTCAAATTTGAATGACATCATAGGTCTGCTGACCAACGTCAAAAACTGGTCGATTAACGACGACGGAGCATCCACAAGCCCCTGCGGCCCCGCCGTATTCTATTCCAAGAGCACCGGCGATCTCAATAACCTTTCCTCCTGGGGATCCAATCCGGATGGAACCGGTTCAACCCCGACTGATTTCACCAGTACCGATCAATATTTTAATATCCGGAACCGCAGCACTGCGGCAATCAATGCCAACTGGACCATCTCAGGCTCCAATTCCATCGTGATTTTGGGCACTAGTGTTTTAAACTGTACACTAAACACTGGCGTATTTCAATTCACCGGCCCCATCCGGCTCACCAAACTAACCACCCTTAATGTAGGCTCTAATTCCACATTCTCCCTGAGCTGCGATGATGAATCCACTGTCGACTATAATGGCAGTGTTTCTCAGCCGGTCATTGGTGCCAACTATTACAATCTCAAGATTTCAGGAAGCAATGCCAAAACCCTCGGCGGTAATACCTCAGTGGGCGGAACCCTCACGCTCAGCAACAAACTGGTTCTCGGCACAAACAACCTCACCCTGTCGGGCAACACGAGCGGAAGCAGTTCCAGCAACTACGTGCAAACCAACAGCAGCGGCACTCTCAATAAGAATCTGGGCTACGGGGCCTTTTTCACCTTCCCTGTCGGCAACAGCTCCTACAACCCCGTCACCATCACCAATAATACCGGTACGGCTGATGATTTCACAGTCCGGGTGCAGGATGCAGTTTACCAAAATGGCAATTCCGGCACCACTGTCGGCACCCCGCGTGTGAACCGTACCTGGCATATCGGAAAAACCAATATGCCTACCGCTAATAGAGAGAACGGAGTGGATTTTATTTTTCAATGGACATTGGCGGACCAAGTAGGTAGTATTAGCAACTTTCTGCTCAGCCATCACAATGGGGTGGTCTGGAATTTTGCCACCGGAACAGGTAGCCAGACCTTATCCGGCACCAATCCTAAAACACTGACATTTACCAGGTATAAAGGAAGCTTTTCTCCCTTTGCTATCTCACACTCTGCCTTATCTCTACCCGTTTTGTGGTTACGATTCATTGGCGAACAGACCCCAGGTCGAGTGCGACTCAACTGGTCCACCGCTTCCGAGCAGAACAGCAGCCACTTTGAAATCGAACGAAGCGCCAACGGAATTGAGTTCACTCAAATCGGACACGTCACCGCCGCGGGCAACAGTCAATCTGTGAGCAACTACGAATATGTGGATGCACAACCGCTAAACGGAGTTTCCTACTACCGACTGCGCCAGGTAGATCAGAATGGCGTTTATTCCTTCAGCCGCGTATTGCAACTAAAATATCAAACAACTACTGCTGCCCGTATCGTACCCAATCCCACCGACGGACCAATCAACCTGCAGATCCCATCCGATTGGACCGGCACCTACGACTGCCGCGTCTTCAACACAGTGGGGGTACTGGTGGAAAATCTCCGGGCCTTGCGTGCCGGAAGTCACGCAGTCAACATCGACGGGAAAGCGCCGGGGCTGTATCAGTTTACCCTTTGGGAAAATGGCAAGCAGATCCAACAACAATGGGTGATGAAGAAGTAGATTTAAAGAAAAGACTTACTGAAACAAAAAACCCCTCATTTGAGGGGCTTTTTGCGGACCGGACGGGACTCGAACCCGCGACCTCCGCCGTGACAGGGCGGCATTCTAACCAACTGAACTACCGATCCGTTGCCCGGAATTTTCCGGGAGTGCAAAGATAGGAGGGAGCGGTTTTTGCCCCAAATGATTTTTCAAAATTTGAGGATCGATTGGGGGATTTTGGTCTTGTCCACAGCAGCGAGTTTCGAGCGGTCAAACCCCTATTTTTGTCACCTAACTCTAGGTATGCCCACTGATAAGAACCGCCAGTACATCGACTTTGAACAGCCCATCAAGTCCCTGATCGAGGAGATCATGGACCTGGAGGAGAAAGCCCAGAAAAGTCAGGTTGATTATTCCGACGTGATCAACGGTCTCCGTGATCAAGTGAATGCCAAGCGTCAAGACCTGACAAAAACACTCACGCCTTGGCAAAAAGTTCAACTTAGCCGGCACCCAGACCGTCCCTATACCCTCAAGTACATTGAGAAAATGACGACCGATTTCGTGGAGTTATTCGGCGATCGGAATGTCAAGGACGATAAAGCCATGGTCGGAGGATTCGCTGACCTGGATGGCCAAACGGTCATGTTCATCGGACAACAAAAAGGAAGCAATACCCGACTTCGTCAACTGCGCAATTTCGGGATGGCCAATCCCGAAGGTTACAGAAAAGCCCTTCGGTTGATGAAGCTGGCCGAAAAATTCAATAAGCCTGTCGTTACACTGATCGATACACCCGGCGCATTTCCGGGATTGGAAGCGGAAGAACGTGGACAAGGAGAGGCCATTGCCCGAAATATCTATGAGATGATGCGGCTCAAAGTACCTGTGATCTGTGTGATCATCGGGGAGGGAGCCAGCGGCGGGGCCCTCGGCATCGGTGCCGGTGATCGGGTATACATGATGGAAAATACCTGGTACACGGTGATCAGTCCGGAAAGCTGTTCGTCGATCCTCTGGCGTAGCTGGGATAAAAAAGAGGTGGCTGCCGATCAATTGAAATTGACCGCAGATAGAATGCTGGAATTCGGCATCATCGATGGTATCATACCCGAGCCTGCCGGCGGCGCCCATTGGGATTATGCAGAAGCGGCCACACTCGTGAAGACCACGATCCTCCAGTCATTGAAAGAGCTCGCGGCGATCGATCCTCAAAAACGCATCGAGCAGCGGGTTGAAAAATTCGGTAAGATGGGCTTCTGGGAGGAATTTCAAAAATGAGTCAATATCCCCTTTTTTACGGAACCGGTATCGCCATTGTCACACCATTCGATGCCTCGGGTTCCATCGATTGGAACAGTTTTGAAAAGCTGATCGAACACTGGATCAACGGTGGTGTGGAGTACTTGGTTGTGTTGGGCACTACCGGTGAAAGTGCTACCATACATGGATCCGAAAAGCAGGAAGTTTTCTCGTTTGTAAAGGATCGTGTTAAAGGGCGAGTGCCATTGGTTGCGGGTATCGGAGGGAATGACACCCGCAAATTGATGTCGGAGATGACATCATTCAAGCTGGATGGCTACGAGGCCATTCTTTCTGTGAGTCCGTACTACAATAAGCCCAATCAAGAGGGCATATACCAGCATTACAAGGCGATAGATGAGGTGAGTCCAAGGCCCATCATCATTTATAATGTTCCAGGCCGAACCGGACAATCTATGACAGCCGAAACGCAGCTACGGATCGCTAAGGATTGCAAGAACGTCTTTGCCACCAAGGAGGCCAGTGGGAGTATGGAACTCATTCAACAGATCCTTCGGGAGAAGCCGGATGATTTTCTAGTGATCAGTGGAGATGATCCGATCACGTTGCCGCTGATCGCGGATGGGGCTGTTGGTGTGATATCGGTAGTAGCTAATGCCTATCCGGCTGAATTTTCTCAGATGGTCAGACTTTGTCTGGATAGGAAATTCGAGGAGGCCAGGCCCTTGCATGAAAAATATCTGGAGATCATCGCATCTATGTTCGCTGAGGGTAGTCCCAGTGGGGTAAAAGCTTATCTGTCTGAAATGGGTCTCTGTCAGAACCGATTTCGTATGCCGGTTTGGCCGGTCAGCGACGGACACCTACAGAAGATACGTGGCTTGATGAAAGTTGCTCAGTAATTAACGGATCGGATAGCAGAGTCCTTCCAATGCCAGCTCGGTATTCGGAAAAACCGTTCTTGCTTCTTTTTGAAACTCCTCTAGCGAGGCATACTTGCTGCTGAAATGTCCCAACAGTAATTTTTTGACGCCTGCTTTTTCGGCTAAGGTTGCGGCTTGAATACTGGTGCTGTGAAACCTCTCCTGTGCCCGTTCTGCCAATGCATGCAGGTAGGTCGATTCGTGATAGATCAGATCAAATCCTTTGATGTGCTCAAGGATCGATTCATTGTACCGTGTATCGGCGCAGTAGGCGTATTTCGGTCCGGGTGGCGTAGGCTCTGTAACCGAATCCACCGATATGATCTCGCCTGATTTTGTTTGATAGTCCTCGCCCATTACTAATCGTTCATAATAGGCTGCGGGGATACCGGCTGCTTTTGCTTTTTCGGGTAATAGTTTGCGGGGAATCCTCTTTTCCTCAAAGCTGAATCCGAAACAGGGGATGCGGTGATCAGTCGGAAAACAATTGATCCGGATCGATGCGGTTTCTACGAGTGTGGCAGCTGACTCGATCGGACGAAAATGCAGCTCGAAATTCAGGGTTGTATCGGAAACCTTCAGTTGAATATCGATGATCTCTTTGAGGGGGGAAGGGGCAAACAGGGTAATGGGTTGTGTGTGTCCGAGCAGGCTCAGTGAATTCAATAGTCCGATCAGGCCGAAGTAATGGTCGCCATGCAAGTGTGAGATGAAAATATGGCTGATCTTACTTCTTTTGACTTTATAGCGCAGCAGTTGTATCTGCGTTCCCTCACCGCAATCGATCAGGTAGTTGTTTCCGTTGTGCGTGATGACCTGACTGGTCGGATGTCGATCAAATGCCGGTACCGCTGAATTATTTCCCAAGATGGTCAGTGCGAGCATGGTCAGTCTTGTTCCTCTTCACCGCTTAGTAATTCCCGTTCAATCTCTTCCATTTGCACAATATCCCAGGCTTCACTTTCTGTGGGTGTGATGTTCATCAGATCAAGCAAGTCGGCCAGCTCAAGGGTTTTTTCAACAGCTGGTTGCAAACAGCAGATCACAAAAGAGGCGCCGGATTCGTAAAAGGATGCCTGTAATTCGGCCAGGGATTCGGCTGCGGGTAATTCGATCCGAGCAACAGGGCTCATATCAAGGATCAGATTACGGACCGAACCGGCACCAGTGTCCTGGGTTAACGTTTGATTAGCAAGAACAGTGAGTTCGGCTGACAGACTTGCAGTCAATTCCGGCTCATCCACCGTTATGACATTAAACTTCTCCTTGGTTTCGAATTTGAAGGGCATGAGGAGTAGGATGTGTTTCAGCAAATTTAACAAACCGCGGTCAGTCGGCCTTATGTCGCCTTGCAGGTCGGTGTATAACTTTGTCTGCATCCTGCCGATCATAATTCATTAATATTGTACGAACCACTCAATACCTATGGACAATAGCTTTTCCCCCCAGGTCAAAGAGATCATCTCTTTCAGCCGTGAAGAAGCCCTCCGGCTGGGCAACGACTTCATCGGAACGGAGCATTTATTACTCGGACTGATCCGCGAGGGTGAGAATACAGCCATTCGAATCCTAAAGAGTTTTAATGTCGATATCTACGAGCTCCGAAAGGAAATTGAGTTGGCGGTAAAGGACAAGACCGGAAAGAACATCGCTAACATCAATAGTTTGCCCCTGACCAAGCAGGCCGAAAAAGTGATCCGCGTAACCGTGCTGGAAGCCAAAGCATTGAAAAGCGCCACGGTGGAAACGGAGCACCTGATGTTATCTATATTGAAGAATAAAGAAAATGTCGCCACACAGATCTTAAATCAATTTGATGTGGACTATGATCTGTTTCGTCAGGAATTGGGCATCGTAAAGTCAAATGAACCGCGTGCCGAGTTTTCGGATGAAGGCGATGAGGAGTTTGAAGAAGAAAAGAAATTCAGTCAATCAAAAGGCTCCGCTAAATCCGGTACTGCTGCAAAAAGCAAAACGCCAGTCTTGGATAATTTCGGCAGGGATATCACCAAAATGGCTGAGCTTGGGGCACTCGATCCAATTGTTGGTAGGGAAGCAGAGATCGAGCGCGTCTCCCAGATCCTAAGCCGACGTAAAAAGAATAATCCCATCCTCATCGGAGAGCCCGGTGTGGGTAAAACGGCCATTGTAGAGGGATTGGCCCTTCGCATCGTACAGCGAAAAGTATCTCGCGTACTATTTGATAAGCGAGTCATTTCATTGGATCTGGCGGCGTTGGTGGCCGGTACCAAATACCGCGGACAATTCGAAGAGCGTATGAAGGCCATCATGAATGAACTCGAGAAAAATCGGGATGTGATCTTGTTCATCGATGAATTGCATACGATCGTAGGGGCCGGTGGTGCCAGTGGCTCACTGGATGCCAGTAATATTTTCAAACCGGCATTGGCTCGTGGCGAGCTCCAATGCATCGGTGCATCCACCTTGGATGAATACAGAATGCACATCGAAAAAGATGGCGCATTGGATCGTCGTTTCCAGAAAGTGATAGTCGATCCACCGAGTGTAGATGATACTATTCAGATATTGAATAACATCAAGTCCAAGTACGAAGAATTTCACAATGTCGAGTACGATAAGGAAGCGATCGATGCCTGTGTGAAACTGAGTGATCGCTATGTAACAGACCGTTTACTACCAGACAAGGCCATTGATGTGTTGGATGAGGTGGGTGCTCGCGTGCACTTGAAAAACATCAATGTGCCACAGAATATCGTTGAGCTCGAACAGAAGATCGAAGATGTGAAGGTGGAAAAGAATCGGGTAGTTAAGAGTCAGAAATTCGAAGAGGCGGCTGCCCTGCGGGATACGGAGAAAAAACTACAAGAGGAATTGGAGCGGGCGAAAGCTTCCTGGGAGGAGGATAGCAAGCATAAGAAATTTCCGATCGGGGAGGAGGATATTGCCGAGGTGATCAGCATGATGACCGGCATTCCGGTGAAGCGTATGGTAGAAGCTGAAACCGAGAAGTTGCGTAAGATGGCAGATGACATGAAAGGCATGGTGATCGGTCAGGACGAAGCGATCTTAAAGGTGGTCAAGGCCATTCAGCGTAACCGTGTCGGATTGAAAGATCCCAAGAAGCCCATTGGTACCTTTATTTTCCTGGGTCCGACCGGCGTTGGTAAGACTGAGTTGGCTCGCTCACTTGCTCGTCATATGTTCGATTCAGAGGAGGCCCTCATTCGGATCGATATGAGTGAGTATATGGAAAAGTTCACCGTGAGCCGACTGATCGGAGCGCCTCCCGGTTATGTAGGATATGAAGAGGGTGGGCAATTGACCGAGCGTGTACGACGTAAGCCCTACAGCGTGATACTCCTGGATGAGATAGAGAAAGCGCATCCGGATATCTACAACATTTTGTTGCAGGTGTTAGATGATGGTCAGTTGACGGATGGATTGGGTCGCAAGGTTGATTTCAAGAATACTATGATCATCATGACTTCGAATATCGGAGTGCGTCAACTGAAAGATTTCGGTTCGGGTGTGGGCTTTACCACAACTGCTCGTTTGGAAAGTGAGGATGAGGCGAACAAGGCGGTGATTGAGAAAGCCTTGAAGAAGACATTCTCGCCTGAGTTTTTGAATCGCATCGATGATGTGATCATATTCAATAGTCTGACAAAAGATGACATCTTCCGCATCATCGATATACTGATGAAGGGTGTTACCAAGCGGTTAGCCAATCTAGGTTTCAGTATGGAGTTGACCGAAGAAGCTAAAACTTTCTTGGCTGATAAGGGGTATGACCAGCAATTCGGTGCTCGTCCCCTTCACCGGGCCATCCAAAAATACCTGGAGGATCCGTTGGCTGAGGAGATCCTGAATATGAATGTAAAAGCAGGCGATGTGTTGTTGGCGGGAGTAGATACTGAACAGTCCAAGCTTACATTCACCTTCAAGAGTCGGACTGAAGAGGCCAAACCAGCCTAATCTGATTTTTCTTTTTGGGAATGCATGGCCGCTACTTCTTTTCGGAAGCAGCGGCCATCTTGTTATTTTTGGGTGTGTCCAAACCTCTCACCATTGCCATCGATGGCTGGTCCAGTTGTGGAAAAAGCACCCTGGCCCGGCAACTAGCGTCAAGGCTCGGCTATCTCTATGTGGATTCCGGGGCCATGTATCGAGCTATCACCTTATATCTTTTGAGGAAGGGGGTTGACCTGTCCGATCTGACCCAAGTGAGGGAACGGCTAAAGGAGATCCGCTTGGATTTTTCATACAACCCAGCCCGGGGGGCTAGCGATATGATCCTCAACGGAGAGAATGTGGAAGCAGAAATACGGGACATGAAAGTGGCGGCTCATGTTAGTGCCGTGGCAGCTATTCCGTCCGTTCGGGAGTTAGCAGTAGCCAGACAGCAAGCATTGGGCAAAGCAGGAGGGGTGGTCATGGATGGCCGGGATATCGGCTCGGTGGTATTCCCGCATGCTGAGTTGAAGATCTTCATGACGGCCAGCCCAGAGGTAAGGACTCAGCGTAGATTGGCTGAATTACTGCCTAAATACCCTGAGATTACAGTGGAGGAGGTGAAAACTAATCTATCTCAGCGGGATCATATAGATTCGACTAGAGCGGTCAGTCCGCTGATCCAATGTCCGGATGCCCGGATTTTGGACAATTCAGAACTTACCATCGAAGGGCAACTGGAGATCGCCTCCGGCTGGGTTAAGTCATTACAGGGCTGATTTAGCAACATAACTTATTGAAAATTGTCATGCTATAGGTATATGCAAATATTAAAATACGTATAAATGCCTATAAATACCCATGTTTTAATCGTGGTCATACGAAAGCCCCCGGCGAGAACCACGTTTGTTGATAATCCGTAGAGAAAGCGAAGAGTTTTCCTCCACGACCCTAGAATCCAACCATTCGGGACAAAACCCTTGTTTATGAAAAAATTCTATATCGCCCTTGTTCTAGGTGCCTCAGTTTGCTGGGGTTTGTGCAGCAAATTGTTTTGAATGAAATCTACACTCGTCCATAAAGCGGGCGTTATAAGTTTTTTTGAGTCGTACATCAATAGTTTTACCCGATTAAATACTAATGGAATTACAATTGTAGCCTATTATCTTAATTCTGCAACAGATCAAGACATCTATGTATTGTATCTCACATCAGGGTATGTGCTACCAGCAAAATTCTATGTGGGTGGTGCCGTTTATTGCTTCGGTGCTTCGGGGGCAGCTTGGGCACGCTTCACGCCCAGCAATTCCACTTCAAAGACCAGGGTAGAACCACCGGGGATCGACATCATATCGAATTCACCATAACCCAGTTTGTATGGGATAATGAATTTGTACTTAGAACCCACACTCATCAATTGCAATCCTTCCGTCCAGCCGGGGATCACTCCATTCAACGGGAACGTAATGGGCTCCCCACGGTCGTAGGAGTTGTCAAATGGTTTCCCGTCCAAAAAAGTACCACGATAGTGGCAAGTCACGCTATCAGTAGGACCGGGTTTTTCGCCAGATCCTTCTCGTAGTACTTCATATTGCAATCCGCTCGCAGTTGTTTTAACGCCCGGCCGCAGCTTATTCTCCGCACAGAATTTTTCACCAGCCTCGATGTTCGGTTTCGATTTCTCCGCTTGCATCTGACTCATGAATTTATTCATCACCGCATTGGCAGTTGATTCGTCCATCAAGATCTTTCCGCCCTGCAATTGATCAGAGATAGCCTTGGAGACAAGGTTCGCATTGATCTTATTGATGCCTTGTTGTTTATAAAAATTAGCAACGCTGATGCCTACTGCATAGCTCGCCGAATCCAGCAATGTTTTAAGAACAGGAGGGGTCGGTTGAGCAGGTGCCGTTGTTTTAGCCACAGGCTTTGGAGTGGAAGGGGTACCCGGTTTTTGGGCAACAGATAAACCGGGAAGCAGTAAAGCCATACCCAAGATAGAAATAGGTTTCATGAATTTGATTTAGAAAACAAATTTAGTGGAACGCATCCCTAACAAACAGCCAAACTTTTTAGCGGGCAGGATTCGATCTGATATTTATCGGATCTCGATGACTTTTTCTGGAAACCGGCTGGCGTGACCCAGGATCAGATTTCGGACAAAACTGTTTTCCCGCATTCGGGGGATATTTTTTTCCAGGTATTTACGGTCCATGGGGTGGTTATTCTTCAGATACCCCATCCCATAAAAAGCGCCCTCCACCACCAGAATGCAGGATCGTTCGCCTTCTTTTATGCCCCGGTCAACCAAAATAAAACTTGGCGACTGTCGCAGCGTTCGGATCGCTTCTTCCACACGCGCATTGTACCCCTCTGGAGCTTCTACCGATTCGCAGGCCCCCAGACAATTACCAGCCGATTTTTCCAGACAAGGAATGGAAGATCGTTGTAAAAAACAAAGTTTTGGACAGAGCTTGTGTTGCTGTATCAACTTACGGATCAACGATTGTCCGTCCGTCAAGTAGTGAAAAGTCCGGATGGGTTGTTCTCCGGAACGGACCTTGTTGATGGCCAGGCGTAAATAACCTTGTTGATCTTCAAACTGAAAAATCCCATAGACCTCTTCCCGATTTTTTTGCGCGGCGTTGAATTTCGGCCACTGGTGTTTGATTTCGATGGATTCCAATACCTGTGCCATCAGATCGGTGGCACATTCGCGGTATTGAATGCGATGTACATGCTCCATGAAACGAAGGCGCTGACGGCTAAGCGTACGTCCGGTGAAGTGACTGTTCACCCGGAAACGGATATTCTTTGCCTTCCCGATATATACAGCTTTGCCTTCTTGGTTCAGGAAATAGTAAACGCCCGGCGTATATGGTAATCGATCGATGTCAGCCAATGGAACATTCGGGGGCCATTTGGTTTCCGATCGGCTTTTGGGAAGAGACTTGGCGATCAGTCCCTGCTTATCGTTTTTTAGCAGACGATGAAAAAGTTCCAGCGTGGCCAATGCATCGCCCGCTGCTCGGTGCCTTTCACTAAGGGGGATATCCAACGAACGGCATAGTTTCCCAAGGCTGTAAGAGACCTGTCCGGGAAAAATTTTTTGACTCAACCGAACCGTACAAAGTCGTTTTCCCTGCAGCCAATAACCGTTACGCTGCAAGCCGGTATCGATGAAGGAATGATCGAATTGTACGTTGTGTGCTACAAAAATTTTGCCGTTCAATTTTTCGTAGACAGTTTCGGCCAACTCACGGAATGCGGGGGCTTTGGAAACCATACGGTCGGTGATACCGGTTAAACGTTGTACGAAGGGTGGGATCGGCATTTCCGGATTCACCAAAGACTCCCATCGTTCGATCAAACGCTCCCCATCCGTAATCAGGATACAGATCTCAGTGATGGCCCCTTCCCCGGCATGAGAACCGGTTGTTTCAATATCGACTACGGCGTACATGGATGCGCTAATTTCGTTAAAAAGCAAGCATGTTTGAAGCCCGGCTAGAGATGTTCCGAAATCGGTTGGTAAAAGTGTACCGACACGTAGGCCGGCAGGCTCGTCGGCAAGGTATCGAGTGCTACCGATTGTACGATCACGACCTACCCGAATTTCCCATTCGGATCGAGTTGTACGGCGATCGGTTATATCTCTCCGAATACAAAAGGTACCACGGGATGACCGATGAGCTCCACGAGCAATGGCTGGATGCTGTTTACCAAGTGATCAGTGAGATCCTGAACATTCCTGTAGAACGGATCTATGGCAAACTCCGACAACGTAAAACAGGTCGGCAGGGACAATATCAAAAAACGGGGGAGGAGCAGGAATTCTTCGAAGTGCATGAAAATGGTCTGAAATTTTGGGTGAACCTCACCGATTACCTGGATACAGGTCTGTTTCTGGATCATCGGACCACCCGACAACGAGCGCGTTCTGAATCCTCCGAAAAACGAGTGCTGAATTTATTTGCTTACACCGGGTCGTTCTCGGTTTATGCAGCGGCAGGTGGCGCCAAAGAAGTTTGTACGATCGATCTATCGAATACGTATTTGGATTGGTCGAGGCGCAATATGATCTTAAATGGATTTGAAGGGGATAGCTATTCATTCATCCAAGCAGATGTAAAATCCTATCTGTCTGAAATCCCGAATGCCCGCTACGATCTGATCGTTCTAGATCCACCCACATTCAGCAATAGTAAACGCATGGAGGAGGAATTGGATGTGCAACGGGATCATGTTTCCCTGATCAAGGAATGCTTGCGAATACTGACGCCGGGCGGACTCCTTTATTTTAGCAATAACTACACAAAGTTCGAGATGGATGCCTCCGCTTTTTCAAATGTTGAAATCAAAGACATTACCCGGGCGACAACACCATTTGATTTTGAAGGGCGACTCAATCGGCCCTGCTTCCGAATAAAAAATCCCGGCTAGCCGGGATTTTTTTAGTTCAGTGATCAGAGTGTCTTGAGTACGTCGTTCATACTGCGAACGGCATCGGCGCTTTTTTGAAAAGCAGCTTGCTCAGAGTCGTTCAGTTGGAAATCCAGGATTTTCTCCCAACCGTTACGCCCGATAACTACCGGTACACCCAGACAGATATCTTTTTGTCCGTATTCACCATCCAGTGAAACGCAACAAGTGAACAGTTTCTTTTCATCACGAACAATGGATTCCACCAACGCCGCTCCGGCAGCTCCTGGGGCATACCAAGCTGACGTGCCGATCAGTGCAGTCAGCGTAGCACCGCCAACCATAGTGTCTTTCACGATCTTTTCCTGTTGCTCAGTACTTAAGAAATTGGTAACAGGTGTACTGTTCCAGGTGGCGAGACGGATGAGGGGAATCATCGTGGTATCGCCATGGCCACCCACCACTACTGCATTCAGATCGGCTGGAGAGCATCCGAGATGCTGACTGAGTTGATATTTAAAACGTGCACTGTCGAGTGTTCCACCCATTCCGATGATGCGGTGCTTGGGAAGTTCGGTCGATTGCAATGCCAGGTAGGTCATGGTGTCCATCGGGTTGCTGATCACGATGATGATGGCATCGGGAGAGTATTTCAGTACGTTCTCACAAACGCTTTTCACGATGCCGGCATTCACGCCGATCAATTCTTCACGGGTCATCCCGGGTTTGCGAGGCAAACCGGAGGTGATCACCACTACATCGCTGCCGGCAGTTTTTGAATAGTCGTTTGTCGATCCAACGATCTTGGTATCGAACCCGAGCAGGGTAGCGGTTTGCATCATGTCCTGTGCTTTTCCTTCTGCTACACCTTCTTTGATGTCGAGCAGGACAAGTTCATTGCACAGTTCTTTGCGAGCGATGTTGTCGGCACAAGTGGCGCCTACGGCACCGGCTCCGATCACAGTTACTTTCATGGTGATATGTATTTGGATTTGGAGAGGTAAATGTCGCCGCAAAGGTAGGTTATGGGAGGCTTTGTCATACAAGGCGGACCGGCTATCTTTGCGCCTCAATCAAGCGTTATGGCAACTACTTCAGACATCAGCCGCGGGCTGATCATCAAATTGGATGGCAGCCTTTATTCGGTGGTCGAGTTCGGGGAAAATAAAACCGCCCGTGCCGCCGCCAAAGTGTGGGCGAAGCTTAAGGGCGTCGACAATAACCGCACCATCGAAAAAACCTGGAACTCGGGGGATAACATTTTTCCGGTTCGGGTAGAACGTAAGACTTATACTTTTCTCTATAAAGACGATACCGGTTTCAATTTCATGGATGCCGAGACCTTTGAGCAGGTTGCTCTTCAGGAAGGCCTGATTGATGCACCCCAATTTCTCAAAGACGGAGCAGAAGTCAGCGTGCTTTTCAATACTGAAACGGAACAGCCAATGAGTGTGGAGCTGCCCGATAAGATCGTTCTTCAGGTCACCTACACCGAGCCCGGTCTAAAAGGAGATACCGCCACCCGAACCCTGAAGCCTGCAACTGTTGAGACCGGGGCCTCCGTCAGTGTGCCCCTGTTCGTAAATGAAGGGGAATTAATCCGGATCAATACCAAGACCGGAGAGTATGTGGAGCGTGTAAAAGAATAAAATCACTCAATTCACTTTTTGGCCTGATTTCACTGATTTCAGGCCTTTTTTTTGCCTTTTTCTATCGAAATCGGGTAAAATCATCCAAAATCGTTGATTTTTACGATTCTTGCCTACCTTAGCCCCGCCGCCGAACGGCTGTCTAAATTAAACCCAAAAAGTGAAAAGCATGGACTTCAAGCAGATCCAGGAGTTGATAAAAATGGTCAATAAATCCAATATCGGTGAGGTGACCATCGAGCAGAAAGATTTCAAGGTAACCGTCAAGCAAAAAGAAGATAACATTACGCAGGTCGTTTCAGCCCCACCGGTTGTTGCTGCACCTGTTCCGATGGCTGCCGCCGCTCCCGTATCCGCTTCCGCACCCGCCGCGGCCCCTGCTGCCGCTCCGAAACCGGCCGATGCAGGAAACCTGATCACCATCAAGAGTCCGATGATCGGTACGTTCTATCGCAAATCGGCTCCCGATAAACCCAATTTTGTGGAGATCGGAACGGATGTAGCCCCCGGAAAAGTGGTGTGCATCATCGAAGCGATGAAACTCTTTAACGAGATCGAATGCGAAGTGAAAGGCCGCATCGTAAAGGTCTTGGTGGATGACGCCTCGCCGGTTGAGTTCGACCAGCCGTTATTCCTCGTAGATCCAGCCTGATCGGACCCCATTTATCACCTCAAGACATTCTATGTTCAAGAAGATATTGATCGCTAACCGCGGTGAGATCGCGCTGCGGGTGATCCGCACGGCCCGTGAAATGGGCATCAAAACAGTTGCTGTTTATTCTACAGCCGACCGTGACAGTCTACATGTTAAGTTTGCCGATGAGGCAGTATGTATCGGAAAACCCCATGGTGCCGATTCGTATCTGAATATCCCACACATCATGGCAGCTGCCGAGATCACTAATGCAGATGCCATTCACCCCGGCTACGGTTTCTTGGCAGAGAATGCCAAGTTCGCCGATATCTGTGCCAAACACGGTATCAAATTCATCGGTCCCACGCCCGAGATGATCAACTCCATGGGAGATAAGATCACGGCCAAAGAAACCATGATCAAGGCCGGTGTTCCGGTGGTGCCCGGTGGCGAAGGATTGCTGCAAAGTGTGGATGAAGCAAAAGGCCTGGCCCGTGAAATGGGGTATCCTATCATCCTCAAGGCAACAGCCGGCGGTGGTGGAAAAGGCATGCGCATCGTTTGGGAAGAGAGCGAACTGGAAAAGGCTTATGATACAGCCAAAGCAGAAGCCTTGGCGGCTTTCAAGAATGATGGCATCTACATGGAGAAATTCGTGGAGGAGCCCCGTCACATCGAAATTCAGGTGGCTGGTGATCAATATGGCACGGTATGTCATCTGAGTGAGCGCGATTGTTCCATTCAGCGTCGTCACCAAAAATTGGTGGAGGAGTCACCCTCACCCTTCATGACCGATGAATTGCGCATGAAAATGGGAGAGGCAGCAAAACAAGCGGCTGCTGCGATCAATTACGAGAGTGTGGGTACGATCGAGTTTCTGGTCGACAAGCACCGGAACTTCTACTTCATGGAAATGAACACGCGTATTCAGGTGGAACATTGCGTGACAGAAGAAGTGATCAACTACGACTTGATCAAAGAACAGATCCTCATTGCCGCCGGATATAAGATCTCCGGACGGGATTATATTCCACAGATGCACTCGATCGAGTGCCGGATCAATGCGGAAGATCCATACAATGATTTTCGTCCCTCCCCCGGACGCATCACCGTCTTACATCAACCGGGCGGTCATGGCGTACGTGTTGATAGCCATGCATACGCAGGTTATGTGATCCCTCCGTATTACGATTCCATGATCGGCAAACTCATAACGGTTGCTCAAACGCGTCAGGAAGCCATTCAAACCATGTATCGCGCCTTGAGTGAGTACGTGATCGAAGGAGTGAAGACTACCATCCCTTTTCACTTACAGTTGATGCAGGACGAACGTTTCCGCAGCGGTGATTTCAACACCAAGTTTCTGGAAGGATTTAAATTGGTCTGATCTTTTACTCGATGTTTCGAGTATCGAGAACGATCTTTTTGCTGTTCAGGAATTTTCCAATGTTGATACCGAAGGATCGTAATTTGATCGACGGACCATAATCCCTGTTACTCATATTGGTGCCTCCGTAGGTGTAAAATCCGTACAGAAACCAACCTGATCCTGTCTCGAGACCGATCTCCGCTAGGAGGTTGGCTGTATATTTCCCATAATTGCCCCGGGCAAAATTGACCGGGCGCTTCACCTCTTCACCATTGGATTTTAAAAAACGTTCGGTTCCGCTCAGATGACTTTCCAAAGAGGGCCCTACACGGATGAATGGATGCATCGACTTTTTCCCCAGATCGAACTGAAGCAGAAAAGCAGTTTCGATCGTGTGCATTCGCAAACTGTTATCGATCGCATCCACATCAGGTAAACTATTCGATAGGCTTAGTTTCACATCATATCCACGATGGTGGTAGCGCAATGCCGGAACAAAATACAAGTTCACATCAAACGGAACCTTCATTTGAACACCTGCCTGAAAACTCAGGAAACGCTGCAGGGTTTGTGGTTGATGCAGGATCTCATATCGGGCACCAGGAAACTGAATGCCTCCGGTGAGACCCACTAAATTCTGGGCATTCAAATGAAATTGACCGGCGAAGGGTAGTATGAGCAGTAGTAACTTTCTCAATGCATTAAAACTATCCAAACTGAATCAATTCCCCAAACTGACAGAAATCAAACTAGTAACCCGCTACTCCATCATCACCTCTTCTGTCAGCCACGGCTTCTTTTTTTCCGTCAGGACGAACCAAGATGATCTCGGTTCGCCCGATACCTCCACGTTCTTTTCCAATCGGATACCCCATAGCCCGCAAAGCCTCCAGGGTAGCCGCATTGAATCCTTTTTCAGTAACTAGTTCATCCGGTAGCCATTGGTGATGGAATTTGGGTTTATTGATCGCATCATCCGCATTCATACCGAACTCAAGAATATTCATTAACGCTTGAAACACTTGTGTGGGAATGGTGGTGCCACCTGGTGTTCCAACTACGATATAGGCCTTATTGTTTTTCAGAACGAGAGTAGGAGTCATGGAGCTTAGCATTCGCTTGCCGGGGTGTATAGCATTCGCTTCGCCTCCGATGGCACCGAACATATTCGGTACGCCGGGTTTGATGCTGAAATCGTCCATTTCATTGTTCAGAAAAAATCCGGCACCTCCAACAACAGTCTTGCTGCCATAAGATCCGTTCAATGTTGTTGTGACAGCTACGGCATTCCCTTCGGAATCCATCACACTAAGGTGCGTGGTCTCCTCACTTTCGTGATAGTTCACGTTGCCGGGCTCCAACTGGCTACTAGGAGTGGGCGCGTCTGTCCGATAACTGCTCATGCGCATCTTCAGATATTCCGGATCGGTCAGTTTTGTTGCGGGTACCGGATAGAAATCCGCATCGCCCATGAATTTGCTTCGATCGGCATATGCCCTGCGCATCACTTCCGTCATCAGCTGAACCGAAGCTGCTGTTTGGAATCCCATCGCACCCAAGTTTCGGGATTCTACCATTTTCATCATTTGATGTAGTAGCAATCCGCCGCTGCTGGGCATAGGCATGCTCACCACACGGTAACCTTTATAATCGAATTCGTGTGGGGTACGCCACTTGGCTTCATAGGCAGCTAGATCTTTCTGCGTGATGAGTCCGTTGCCTCTTTTCATTTCTGCCTCGATCAATTTCGCCGTTTCTCCTCCGTAAAATCCTGCTTTACCGGAGCGCTGAATTCTTTTAAGAGTTGCGGCTAGATCAGATTGGATGAGGGTGTCGCCGGCTTTCCAGGGTGTGGTGCGATAAAAAGCCGGCAGAACTGTATTGTATTTTTTCAGGTCGTTTTGCAGATAATTCAGGGAGCGCGCTTCACTCTCTGTGATCACAAATCCTTTCTCAGCCAGTTCGATGGCCGGTTCGATCAGTTTAGCGAAAGGAAGTTTGGCATAGCGATGCGAGGCAAATAGTCCGGCGACTGTTCCGGGTACACCAGACGCTAGATGACCGTTCTGACTCTTTTCTGTGCTGGCCACTCCTTTTGAGTCGATGTACATATCACGATGCGCGAGCGAAGGAGCCATTTCGCGATAGTCGAGGGATACGCATTCCCCGGATACTAACTGGGCTACCAGGAATCCGCCTCCACCGATGTTTCCGGCATTGGGATAAACAACGGCCAGGGCCAACTGTGTGGCGATGGCTGCATCGATCGCATTGCCTCCCTTTTTGAGGATCAGCAGACCTGCTTCGGAGGCCAGTGGGTGGGCAGATACAACCGCTCCTTTGTTAGTCACCATTTTTTTAGTGACCGTGTACTTGAAGGGTTGATTGGTCCCGTTGAACACTTGCGCTTGAACTGACAAGCAAAGGGTGGAAAACAACAACATTCCGGCAATGAGTCGCATCATAAAGGATTTAATTGGTATCGAAACTAAGAAAATGTAGCGAGGCAGTCTCCATTGGATGGGCATTCAGTAAATTGCCCGTCTAAATCGATCGCATGTCATCCACCGTCCAAGCCATTCGTACCAAATTAATTCTTGTTTTTTCCCTAACTCTAGCTAGCTTCCTGCAGGCGCAGGAGCTGACCAATCCGGCTGCGTATTTAGGGTATTCGGTCGGACAAAAATTCACGCCGCATCACCGCTTGGTTGGCTATTTTGAAAAAATCGCCTCACAGGCTTCCGATCGAGTTAAGCTCATCCCGTATGGCACCACGAATGAGGGTCGCCCGCTGATGGTGGCAGTGGTCAGTAGTTCCGCTAACCTCGCCCGACTCGAATCAATTCGTCAGAACAATCTTCGGTTGGCCAATGTGGTTCAAGACCGCGCCGCCGCCATCGAAGCAGATGCACCTGCCATCGTATGGCTCAGCTACAACGTACATGGAAATGAAGCCTCTTCCTCGGAGGCCTCGCTACTTACGATGTATACCTTGGCACTCCAACGAGATACGGCGATCAAACGTTGGCTGGAACGAACCATTGTGGTGATCGATCCTTGTCTGAATCCCGACGGACGTGACCGCTATGTGAATTGGTATAATAGTGTAGTGGGATCTAATTATGATCCCAAGGGGTTGTCGAGAGAACATCGCGAACCCTGGCCGGGCGGTCGTACCAATCATTATTATTTCGATCTCAACCGCGACTGGGCTTGGCAGATGCAGACCGAAAGCCAACAGCGCATGAAACTCTATTTGCAATGGATGCCACAAGTGCATGTTGATTTTCATGAGCAAGGTTATAACGAGCCCTACTATTTCGCACCGGCGGCAGAACCGTTTCATGAAGTCATCACGCCCTGGCAACGGGCTTTCCAACAATCTATCGGACAAAACCACGCGCGTTATTTTGATTCCAATGGTTGGCTTTATTTCACCCGACAAGTTTTCGATCTTCTGTATCCTTCTTATGGCGATACCTATCCGACCTATAACGGATCGATCGGAATGACGTATGAGCAAGGAGGTATCGGTGCCGGACTGGGGGTCATCAATAAGGATGGTGATACACTTACACTGGCTGATCGTGCCTTACATCATTTCACGACCTCGATCAGTACACTGGAGACGGCGGCTAATCAGTCGAGCAGACTGATCAGTGAATTCCGTAAATACTTCAATCAGGCTGTTTCGAACGGACAGGGCACATATCGTTCCTATGTTATCCGTTCGCAATCCGATGGAACTTCCCGTATGCGTGCACTCACTGAATTGCTGGATAAAAACGGCATTCGCTATGAACAGGCTGCTGCCGGCTCCGGCAAAGGTTTCCGTTATTCGAGCGGCAAAGAAGAAACATTCACCTTGCAGCCCGGCGACTTGGTGGTCTCTGCCCTACAACCACGCTCAGCCATGGTCACCGCACTCTTTGAACCGCGTACGCGTCTGGCTGATTCGGTCACCTATGATATCACGGCCTGGTCACTTCCCTATGCATACGGCCTGGAAGCATTTGCTTGCAAGGAAAAACTAAACATACAGACGTATACGGCTCCGAAGAAGCCTGATTTTGTTCGATCCACCTATGGGTATGCGATCCCATGGAATGGATTATCGGCGGTCCGGTTGGTGACGAGGATCGGTCGTGTCGGTATATTCCTTCGCTATGCCGAGCAACCCTTCACGGTCAACGGACGCACATTCGCAGCCGGTACCGTGTTGATCCTTCCGGCCTCCAACCAAAAACTAGGAGACAGATTACATGAAACTGTGAAGTTGGCGTATGCAGCATCCGATGCGGAGCTTTATCCGATCTCAACAGGTTTAGTGGATGCCGGTTCCGATTTTGGAAGTGAGAAAGTAAGAAACCTTCGAATGCCAAAGGTGGTACTGGCCACGGGAGAAGGTACCAACTCAAATGCTGGAGGAGAGATCTGGCATCATTTCGATCAGCAACTGAACTATCCGATCAGCCTGGTGAATCAATCAGATCTGTCTCGACTGAATTGGTCAGAGGTAGATGTGCTCATTCTGCCGGACGGCAACTATTCTTTTCTTTCAAATAAAGATCAAGCAGAGCCCTGCAAGAAATGGATCCAAAATGGTGGACGATTGATCGCGTTGGAATCTGCCGTATCACAATTAAGTGACTGGGGCATCAAATTGCGTAAAGCGGAGGAAAAGAGTATTGGTGGCGACTCCGTGAATGTTTCCAACTATGAGGGTCGCGAACGGGAGGCTGTATCCGGCATCACGCCGGGTTCCATCTGGCCTGTTCAGTTAGATAACACACATCCCCTGGCATTTGGATATGGGAAAAATTATTTCACCCTGAAGATGGATGGTAATGTGCTCGAACCATTGAAGGAAGATGGATGGAATGTAGGCGTACTGCGAACCGACTCACCTGTATCTGGGTATGCGGGAAAAGCATTTCGCTCGAATCTTTCTGCTGGCACTTTGTTCGGAGTTCAGGCGATAGGTAGGGGGCAGGTGATATGCCTCGTCGATAATCCACTGTTCCGAAGTTTTTGGGAGAATGGAAAATTACTGCTTAGCAATGCGGTGTTTTTAGTAGGACAATAACCTGATCCAATGAGAAAATCGCTTATTCTTTTTTATCTCTTCGTTTTCTTTCAAAATATTACGGCCGCACAAGTACCGGTGAGTGTTCCGGCATCCAAGCTTTTACATGAAATGCAAAAGCTGAACGTATTGGGATCCGTTCTTTACATCGCGGCCCATCCGGATGATGAAAACACCCGACTCATCACCTGGCTGGCTAATGAAAAAAAATACAGGACTGCATATTTATCCCTTACTCGTGGGGATGGGGGACAAAATCTGATCGGTGATGAACAAGGCATAGAGCTCGGAATGATCCGAACGCAGGAGTTGCTGGCTGCCAGAAGGATCGATGGGGGAGAGCAATTCTTTACCCGTGCCTACGATTTTGGGTATTCAAAAAATCCGGAAGAGACTTTTCGTATTTGGGAAAAGGACAGCATACTCGCGGATGTCGTTTGGGTAATCCGTCGTTTTCAGCCGGATGTGATCATCACTCGTTTCCCTACAACCGGGGAAGGAGGGCATGGCCATCACACGGCTTCAGCGATATTAGCCAACGAAGCCTTCGTTGCGGCCGGTGATCCAACGCGATTTCCGGAGCAACTCAAATTTGTTTCTGTTTGGAAACCCAAACGCATACTCTGGAATACTTTCAATTTTGGAAGCACTAATACAACGGCTGCCGATCAGTTCAAGCTTGACGTAGGAGGCTACGATGCGTTATTGGGAAAAAGTTATGGAGAGATCGCTGCTGAAAGCCGTTCGCAGCATAAAAGCCAGGGGTTTGGCGTTCCTTCCACACGCGGTGAATCGTTCGAGTATTTCAAAACAACCCGTGGACTGGCTCCCAAGAATGATTTATTTGAAGATATTCAAACAGACTGGTCACGTTTGCCAGGAACAAACGGTATTAATGATCAGATCGAGGGATTGATCAAAAGCTTCGACCCCCAGCATCCGGAGCGATCCATCGAAGCATTGATGGGACTTGAGAAGAAGATCGTTGGATTGCCTAACGGTATTTGGAAACAATATCAGTTAGATCGACTGCATCAGTTGATTTTTCGTTGTGCCGGCATCTATGCGGAGGCGATAACTACACAGTCATCTGTTGCGCATGGGGATACGCTCCGCTTTGCGTTGAATGTGATCGCTCGCGCAACGGATAATTGTCGGATCCGATCGGTTTCATATGGGGGAAGAGATTCAGTACTGGATGTTGCACTCCTCCAGAATCGGACCTTCAGCTTGCCCGGAAGTATTTATGTAAGATCAGATGTGCCGATCACACAGCCTTATTGGTTGATCGATCCTATGCAAGCAGGACGATTCTCCATTCGGCATCAAGAACAAATTGGCGCGCCTGAGAATTCTACTGCCTATGCGTTTCAACTTTCCTTGAAAATTGGGGCAGAAAATATTTCATTGCGGGTTCCGCTCATTCACAAGTTCACGGATCCGGTTCGGGGAGAAGTATTCAAACCCCTGATCATCCGTCCTCAAGCAGAAATTGATGCCGCTACCGATCTGACATTTATTTCAGGTCGATCTGCCAAAGCCTACCTTGGCTTCCGTTTGCTGGCGAATCAATCGCTAACAACAGCTAATGTGATCGCATCGAGTAAAAATGGCAACTTGGATCTGGGATCCGTTCAGGCAATTGATAAAGGCAAGGTTTGGACCCGCACAAAGGAAACGACGGTGGCGCCGGGTAATTATTCTTTTCAGTTGGGCACTATCAAAGACCGCGCTGTTACACAGTCGGGTCGTCTCACGCGCATCGGATATGATCATGTTCCTGAGATCCATTATTTCCGACAAACAACTCAGAAGGTCGTATCCATCGATCTGAAGAAATCGGGAAAACGTATCGGTTATATTGAGGGAGCAGGCGACAAGGTAGCCGAGGCATTGGAGCGAATGGGATATGAGGTGATCGCATTGGGTCAAAAGGATTTGGAAAAAATCGATTTTGCCACCTTCGACGCCATCATCACGGGCGTACGAGCCTACAATACACATGCATGGCTTAATGATTCGTACGAGCCGTTGATGAAATATGTTTCTGATGGTGGTCACTTGATTGTACAATACAATACCAGCAACCAGATCGGTCCGGTACGCGCCAAGATCGGTCCCTATCCCTTTCAGATCACACGTACGCGGGTGACGGATGAAACAGCCTCCGTTCGTTTCCTTGATCCGCAACATCCTGTATTCAACAGGCCAAATAAATTAGATGAGCAGGATTTTATCGGATGGGTGCAAGAACGTTCCATCTATCATGGTGCGGACACCAGCGGAAGGTTTATCAAGCTTCTGTCAATGTCGGATCCTGGTGAAAAGTCGGATGATGGTTCCTTACTGATCGCTTCCTACGGCAAAGGGTTTTTCACATACACCGGACTGGCATTGTTTCGTCAATTACCCGCCGGTGTTCCCGGCGCATATCGGTTACTCGCGAACTTGATCGCACTCACCACAAAACCTAGTGATGAATAATCCCTCTAAAAAATCGCGGAGCGAAGTGGCCATGTGGTTGTCTATTGTATTGGGGTTGATACTTGGCCTGCTCATTAAACGGGTTCGATTGGGGATACTATTGGGGTTGGTGTTGGCTGGTCTGATCGTTTTCACCGGTTGGTTGAAAACTAGCCGTAAATAATTATTTGTCGGATATGCAAGAGACTCCTTCAGAACATCCATACCGCGGTTGGTATCTGGCATTGATCGGGGTACTGATCGCATTGATCCTGTTGTTCCAACGATTCACTCAATTTTTTTCTTAATTCAGCTTATGCAGCCGCTTGACTGGATCGTGCTTTGTTTGACCTTGATCGGTGTGGTTTGGTATGGGGTACGTAAAGGTCAGACCTCAAGAGACTTGGATGGATATTTTCGATCGAATCAAAATTTATCCTGGGGATTGGTATTGCTGGGTATCATGGGCACCCAAGCCTCTGCGATCACCTTTTTATCGGCCCCGGGCCAGGGTTATACTGACGGAATGCGTTTTGTACAGTATTACTTCGGTATACCGATCGCGATGATCGTGATCAGTGCGGTGTTCGTACCTCGCTTTCGTAAATGGAATGTGATCACCGCCTATGAATATCTGGAACACCGATTCGATGGCAAGACTCGATCCCTTACGTCATTTCTGTTTTTTCTACAGCGTGGGCTATCCACTGGTATCAGCATTTTCGCTCCTTCCTTGATTCTTTCCTCTTTGTTGGGATGGAATATTTACTGGACCAACCTCTTCATGGGGGGATTATTGATCATCTATACATTGAGCGGCGGCGCGAAGGCCGTGGCGTATACACAGCAATTACAATTTGCGATCATCTTACTGTCGATGTTCTTGGCGGGTTTTCTTTTGGTTCGATTGATGCCTGAACAAGTTGGATTCATGGATGCATTGGACATCAGCGGGAAACTGGGAAAACTGAACGTGATCACTGATGGTATGAAAGGGGATGCATTCGATTGGTCGGATAATTACAATATCTGGAGCGGTGTGATCGGTGGATTTTTTCTGGCCTTGTCATATTTCGGGACCGATCAGAGTCAGGTCGGAAGATTTCTGACCGGTAAATCCATTAGAGAAAGTCGCTTGGGATTACTCATGAATGGACTCGTCAAAATTCCCATGCAGTTTTTGATCTTATTGGTGGGTGCATTGCTATTCAGCTTTTACGCCTTCGAGCGCGCACCGTTGATCTTTAACCAAGTGCAACAAGACCGGATCGAACGATCGGCTTATCGAGATTCCTTTCAACTAGCACTGCTTCAGTATGATTCCCTGTTGATCCGAAAGCGCATGGTGGCGGAGCAGTATGTTGCGGCTGGTGGACAATCATCAGATACCGCCAGCGTCTATATCCCTCAATTGCAAGATTTGCAGGCCGGTGCCGATGGCGTTCGAAAAAAAGTGAAGCGTTGGCTGAATGAAAAAGTGCCAGGTGGTGATGGGAGTGATACGAACTATATTTTCATCAGATTTGTGACCGATCATTTGCCGGCCGGCTTGGTGGGGCTGTTGATCGCCATGATTTTTCTCGCTTCCTGGGGCAGTATTGCGGCTGCCATCAATTCATTGGCAGCTTGTACGATGGTGGATGTGCATCAACGATTCGCTTCGAAGCCGGCAGTTGGGGAGAAAGCCTATCGGCTTTCTCGTTTTTATACCTTAGGATGGGGCATATTTTGCATCGTAGTGGCCATGTTCACTTATAACCTAGGTAATAGTTTGATCGAAGCGGTCAACATCCTGGGCTCTTTGTTCTATGGAGTGATCCTGGGCGTATTTGTTATTGCTATGTACATGCCCGGTATCCGTTCAGCCTCAGCTGTATTCTGGGCGATGATCGTTGGGGAGTTTATTGTACTCGGTGTGTTTTTCTATGGATACTTCTGGCCTGAATCATTCAAATTGGGTTTTCTCTGGTTGAATCCGGTAGGCGTGATCGCCGTCGTGTTGCTAGCCTTTTTATTCGACCGAAAGCGTGGGCAAGAAAAAACCCCGTCGGTTGACGGGGTTCAATGATCTTGGCAGTTCTTGTTATTTATTCAATTCAGCAATCAGCTTCTCATTGAGTTTTACATAATCGCCGTTTTTAGCTTCCGTGGCCAGTTGCTTTGATTTCTCCGCTCCCGCGATGGCTTCTGCTTTCTTACCGAGTTTAGCCAAACAGTTGGCGCGCTGGTAATGGATCCAGAAGGCGGTAGGGTTTGCCTCGACTGCTTTATCGAACCAACTGAGCGCCTGATTGAGGTCTTTTCCATTATCCATGTAATACATGGCTGCATTGTAGTAAGGGGGCTTTTCCGTTTTCATGGCTGCATCAATGTTCGCCATGATCTTCCCCTCGATCTCTGTTTGGATGGGTATTGTAATTTGACGCTTCGCCCAGCTGATGACCAGATGGCAACTGGTGTTCTTGATGTCTTGAACAGCGATGGTGAAGGTTTCAGTGGCGGTTTTGCTTTTGGTGGCGGCGGCATTCACCCGAACCAAGTCCTGATCGGCTTTGTAATCAGCCGGACTGGTCACGTTGGTTTGCTTGCTGATGATGACAACCCATTCTTTCGAACCGGGGATCGTAAGCAGACCATATTTACCGGGAGCCAGTTTTTTACCACCGATAATCACCTCGTCAGTGAATGCAATCGTAGTTGCATTATTTGCGCCCGTCCGCCATACCTGACCATAAGGAACTACGTCGCCGAAAATCTTTCTTCCACGTACGCCAGGGCGTGAATAGGAGATTTCAATATTGCCCAGGCCAAAGTCCTGGCGCAGCGTTTGAGCTGGACTGGGTGCGGGGGTTTTAAGTTGAGCCTCTGTGAGAAGAGTAGTGGACAATAAGAGTCCGAACAGGAGCACGCGTTTCATGATAAAATTGATTTAGAAGGTCAAAGGTAACCCTAGAATCGCACCTGTAGCTCGCTTCGTTTTTTATCATTGCCTGGAACCCATACCGGACCTTTTTTGAGCAATTCGACCGCCTTCTCATCATAGAAGATTCCGGCAGAGCGTTCAACTTTTATGTCCTTTGGCCGACCCTCCTCTGAAATGTCAAAAGACAGTACAACCACATGGCTGGTGATAGAATTGCTGGCCGTAGGAGCCGCCACCCGATTACGGCTCAAGTACTCCTCATAGGCCTCCCACCCAACAGAAGGCATCGAGGTGCTGATCGTACTGATTTTATCTACCGCGACTTTTTTCGCTGTTGACCTCAGGGCCTTTGTCTCTGCGTTGACGCGAGAATCGGTATTCTCTGCCTGCGCCACAATCACCTCAACCTGTTCCTTTTCGGCGGGCTTGGGCTTCTCTCTTACCACCTCAGCAGCAGGTGGAGCAGACAGGGAGAGATCCTTGATTGCCTCATCCTGCACACCCAGAGGCTTAGCGGCATCCATGCTTTCCGGCCGAACCTGGCTTATAGTGGGCGTAGTCGGTTTTTTTTGGGGAGCTGGTGTAAGGGTCACAACCGGGTTAGCCTGAGGGGCTGATCCGCTCTCCGGAACTGATAAGGGCGGGAGAGAATCAGTTTTACCTACCGGTACATCTGCCAAAACAGCAGTTGCCGGAGAAAGCCAAAAGATATAACTCATCCAGGCAGCTCCGACCAATACCAGAAATACAGCTGCTACCCGTAGCATAGGTGCAAAAGTTCTGCGCTTGGGCATGAAGCGGATCGCTGCTTGATTCTCTGCAACACGACCTTCCACCCACTGATTCAAATAGTTTAACTCGGGCTCAGAACTCCTTGTAGATGAATAGAATCCTTCCAAAGCCTCGGCAAGAAGGGGATCCTCCAGCGAGGCTTTTTCCAAGGCATGGGCCTCGGCCGGACTTAGCTCTCCCTTTCTATATTTCTCCAGGGAGTGGCCGTCGTATCGGATTCTATTTTCTGAACTCATGTGTTCAATTTGTGTTGATTGCGATGGGCACCTTAATTAAAATTTAAGGTTAGTGGTTTTCTTTAATATTGAGTGTGGGAATTTTATTTCGTTATACTTCAATTATTTAAATAACTGGTTTTCAATTATTAATCATTACTATTTCCATTTAATTTTTCCATACAAATACGAAGGTTCCTTCTCCCGTTTTGTATGAGGCTTCGAACTTTATTCCAATCGATGCCTGAGGTCTGGGAAATCTCTTGGTAGGATCGCTCTTGAAGGTAAAAGGCTTCGATGACCGTTCGTTGTTCGGCGCCAAGGGTTTCCAGACAGCGTGACATGTCGTTTAGATTTTGTTCCTTTTCCATTACGGCATTCAGATGCTCTGTTTCGGCGGATTGCATAAGTTCCTCGGGAAGGGCAAGTGAATTTTTATTTCGAGGGCTTCTCAGGTACATGAGGCAATGGTTCCTGGCCAGTTGGTGAAGCCAGGCCTTGAAATGGGCTACCTCGTGTTTTTTTAGCTTCTGTATCAGTTCCTCAAAGATGGCCATGACGCTGTCTTTGGCCAATTCGGGCTCTTTCAGATACTTGAGGCAGACCCCATAGATCAGGTCCATGTGGCGCTGGTATAGTTCCCCGAGTATCGATAGGTCATTGCTCTCCTTATACAGGATCACCAGATCGGCATCGGGGAGATTGGAGGTATTTATGTTCTTAAGAAAGGCCACCCTTAAAAATAATCATTTGCGGGATGTGTAATGGTATTGGTTCTTACATCTCGATTAAAACAAGTCACCATGCAAAACAAAAATCCCCTGCAGATCCGGGTCCAGGAACCCTGTATGCAATCTTGGTCTGAAATGTTACCTGAAAGCAACGGTCGTTTTTGTGGTGCTTGCACACAGACGGTGATCGATTTTTCTAATTTCTCAGATGAGCAGCTGCTTGCTTTTTTTTCAACGAATAATACCGATCGGGTTTGTGGCCGTTTTCGGGATACACAAGTAGATACGACTTTACAGGCAGGTCGTCCTTGGTGGACCTGGATCCGTTCCATTGCTGCCATATTGCTTCCTTTTCTGATGACGTCCAAGGCCGATGCACAGCGACAGGATACGGTTGCTCAGGTGGAGGGTAGGGAGCCCAGGTACGTCAGAACCGTCAAGTTGCGTGCCATTATGGGAAAGCCCATTGTCAGAAGGATCGAACCAGTAAAGCCGATCAAGAATATACGTAAGGAGGAGTCTGATCTTATGGACAGAAGAAAAGAGCGGGAAGACTAACTCACCCGGTAAAGGCGGGGTGAAATTTCGCCAAGGTTTGACGCAAGAATTCCCGGTCGAGGTGGGTGTAGATCTCTGTGGTTGTGATGCTGGCATGTCCGAGCATTTCTTGAACGGCCCGCAGGTCTGCCCCGCCTTCGATCAGGTGCGTGGCGAAGGAGTGACGAAACGTATGGGGAGAAACGGTTTTTTGAATGCGCGCCGCTTCGGCCAATGCTTTGATGATATAAAAGACCATCACTCTGGATAATTGTTTTCCTCTGTTGTTCAGGAATACAAAATCTTCATTTCCTTTTTGGATGGGAACATGACACCGAACGGAGTCTCGGTAGATCTCCAGGTACTTGATCGCACTGCTTCCGATGGGGATGAGTCGTTCTTTATCTCCCTTACCGATGACCCGTACAAATCCCAGGTCGAGGTAAAGTTGAGACAGTCGTAAACCGATCAGTTCACTCACCCGAAGTCCGCAGCTGTAAAGGGTCTCCAGCATGGCCTTGTTTCGGGTTCCCTCTGGTTTGCTGAGGTCGATGGCTTGGATAAGGCGTTCGATCTCTTCAAAACTCAGTACATCGGGCAGGGCTCTTTTTTGTTTGGGTGTTTCCAGCAGTAGCGTCGGGTCTTCCCGTACGATGCCTTCCATCAGGCAATATTTATAGAAGGTTCGAATGCCGGACAGCATTCTGGATTGGGATGCGGCGCTCATGCCCAGTTCAGCCACGTATCGGGAGAATTCTTGCAGGTCTTGCAACTGCAAGGTGTCGGGGCCGCCGGAATCGTTGCGACCCTGCAGAAATTGCGTCAGGTGTTCCAGATCTCTTCCGTAGGCCTCTACGGTATGGTCTGCCAGCGATTTTTCAAGTTGTAGATAGGCTTTAAACCCTTTTTTATACGGCTCCCACATTCACCTTATTTGTCGATGGTCTCCAGGTCGATTTCCTTCTCAAGTTCTTTCCATTGTTCCTGGATCTTGATGCGAACCCAGATCTTGGTTGATGTTATGCGTACGGAGTCAATGTGGTCATGAATACGATCGTAATCGATAGGAACCTGTTCCCGAAAGGTCATCATAGCATTGGTTCCTTTCTTCATGTGTTCCACATAGATATTGCCTCGATCCGTGTATGCCATGAGTTCCGGGTCGATGTTGAATTTGGGATCGATCGAGTTGATACCGCTGCTCCGGACAGAAATGCTCTCTCGTTTATCATATGAAAGTTTCACCTGATAGCCTCTTCCTGTAGCACAATCATTGAAAAGCAGCCAGGCTTTTTTGTTGTCATCGAAGAGGCAACGAGCGTGACTTGCTTGAATGGGTACGGCATGTCCGATAATAGTGCGTAGTCCGATCTTCCTGTTCACGCCCATTCCTTCATAGGACCAAAGCAGCGTATCGGCCTGACACTGGTTCGGAGCAATGATGACTGTTGGACGGGTGGAATGATCGCCCGCAAAACGAATACTATCCTTCAGACAAGTAGTGTCGCAAAGAAGAGGGGAGGTTTTGGCTGAACCACCGCATTGGGTGAAAGTCATGCCCAGAAGCACGATCACAAGAATGAGTACATACCGCATATAGATGGAGTTGTATCCAAATCTAAGAAATGGCTTTGATATGCGAAAGCCAATATCTTCGCAACATGTCTCAATCACCTTCGCAGCAGATCCGCGGTTATCGTCCTTTGTTCAAGAAACATCGCACATCTCTCAGACGTTTTCTAACCCGCATATCTAAAAATCAACCACGCGGACTGGATGCACGCATCCGTTCATTGGAGCCAGGCGTTTGGAAAACAGTCGATTGTCTGTCCTGCGCCAATTGTTGCAAGACCATGACCCCCACTTACACGGATGCCGATCAAAAGCGGATATCAAAGTATCTCGGGATCACGGTCAGTGCGTTTCAAAAAAAATACCTGGAGCGGGAGCGTGGCGGCGATCGCGATTGGATGAACCGTGCTACGCCTTGCAAATTCTTGAACCTCTCTGATAATAAATGCAGGATCTACTCTGTTCGTCCGGCCGATTGTGCGGGGTTCCCTCACTTGCGAAAGAAATTCGACGTGTACGGTCATGTGCATCATCAAAACGTAGAACACTGTCCCGCTACATTCGAACTGGTTCGTCGGCTGAAGGAGTCTTTATCGCTCAACGGCTGAAGTAAATATCTTCCCGAAAGAAAAAGTTGACACTTCCATCCGGAAATCGGGTGATGGAAAGTAGGTCGTATCGCAACCATTTATACTGTGGGTGCGCGCGGATGAAGACTCCGGCTGCCATTTGCAGGTGCCGGAATTTTTTTACAGATATACTTTCCTCCGGCCAACCGTACCGATTTCCGTGCCGGGTTTTGACTTCGATCACATGGAGGTATTTATTCTTCACAGCGATCAGGTCGATTTCCAGTTTTCCCATGCGCCAGTTCTGGTGCAGGATCACAAAGCCGTTTGCTTCCAGCCATTCAGCGGCTGTGTATTCGCCCCACCGGCCAAAGTCCTGATGCTCCGCCATTGTTTATCTTTATGCAATCTCCGCCGGCAGGCGGTTGCGGCCAAGAGATTAAATACATCATTTATTCGTTTTATGTCGGGTTTGTTTCAGTTAAAAGGACAGTTCAAGCATTATGATTGGGGAGGCCATTCCTTTATTCCGTCGTTGTTGGCTATTGACAACGCGGAAAACAGACCCTTTGCCGAATATTGGATGGGGGTTCACGCGCAAGGTCCGGCTATATTGATCGATCAGTCAGGCCATCCCAGTTCACTGGCGGAGCAGGCTTCGAATCTTTCTTTTTTACTGAAGTTGCTGGATGTACGGGACATGTTATCCATTCAGGTTCATCCGAATAAGGAAATGGCCGCGGCTGATTTCCAACGGGAAAATGAAGCGGGTATTCCGCTATCCGATCCTACCCGAAACTATAAAGACCCCAACCATAAGCCCGAGTTGATGGTGGCCCTGAGCGAGTTCTGGCTCTTACACGGATTCCGTTCTCCGGATTCACTTAATGACATCTTTACGCGGCATGATTTTCTTCATCCGCTTCAATCTAACTGGCAGCAAGGTGGATATGCGGGATTGTACAAATGGGTCATGGAGCTTCCACAACTCGAAGTGGACGATATTCTATTGAATCCGCTGGAGGAGATGGTTCAACACTACAAGTCTGGTACCCTGGGAAAAAATGATCCGTGTTTTTGGGCCGCCCGGGCGCACCTGAGTTTTTCAAAGGGATCGGGTGTTGATCGCGGTATCTTCTCTGTCTTTTTATTCAATTTGGTCCACTTGCAAAAAGGGCAGGGGATCTTTCAAGCAGCCGGGGTGCCCCATGCTTATCTGGAAGGACAGAATGTGGAGATCATGGCCAATTCGGATAATGTGTTGCGGGGCGGACTCACGCCCAAACACATCGATGTAGCTGAATTGCTTCGTCACGTAAGCTCCGTGCCAATCGATCCGATGGTGCTGGATCCAATATCGGATGCAGACGGATGGCGCCCTTTTCCGGTACCCGTTTCGGATTTCCGAATGGAGTTGCTTGAATGCCATCCAGGTCAACGCTATCCGTTTACCTCGGATCGCCCCTGTATTTTATTGATGCCGGAGGGAAAACTAACTATCAGTACCGAATCGGACAAGATGGTATTGGGTGCCCCACAGATCAGTGCTTATCTTGATGGTGGAACCCGGGCCATGCTAGAGGTCATGGAATCAGGTTTATTGTTCATAGCCACGGGAGAACAGCGGGTATAAACCTCCACAAAACGACTATCCACAGTCGTTGATAAATCCCCCACAGGAAAGCCTTGATTGGACTATTTTTGTCTCTTTCCAACACAGCATTATGAAAAGCACTCTCAAATACGTTCTCTTCTATTTCTCCGTACTGGTCCTAACGGTTGCCAGCAAATTTTTTCTTGGGCCCAACGTTACCCTCTCCGGGGTATCACCGGTGATCGCGTTGGCTCTCTTCAGCGGAATGATCGCCCGAGAGAAAGACAAAATGTTCCTGCTCCCGTTGGTGGCTTTATTTGTCAGTGATGCTTGTATGCAGTTGTTGTATGAGCAAAATCTATTTCCATATGCTGGTTTCTATGCCGGACAGTGGAAGAATTATTTGCTCCTGTTGACGTTGCCCTTCCTGGCTGCCATTATTGGTGCCTCTTCTCGTGTGCGGGTATTGATCGGTGCTGTAGCCGGACCAACCCTCTATTTTCTGATTTCCAACTTCTTTGTTTGGATGCAAGCCGGAGAAGCGGTTTACACCAAGGATATGAATGGTCTCGTTCAGTGCTATACGCTGGCCATCCCATTCTATCGGAATTCGTTGATTGCCACGCTGGTTTTACTTCCCATGTTACTGACGACCTATCGCTATTGGGTTGCTACACGAGTAGCGGTACTCAGCAGTCGTTGATGCCGGCTTCATAGCCCTCATCGATCAGCAGTTCATGTTTGGCTCCATCGGCTGCCTGTGTGGCCAGTTCATCGCATCGATTGTTGTGTGGATTGTCGGCATGGCCCTTAACCCAATGAAATCGGAGCTGAAATTCTTTTGAGAGTTCGTGATATTCCTCCCACAGATCACGGTTCTTCTTTCCACCCTTGAATCCGGTTCGGATCCATTTGTCGAGCCATTTTTCTTCAATGGCCTTCACTACATACTGACTGTCGGAGTAGATCGTCACCCGTAGTCCTGATTTTTTCAATGCTTTCAGGGACGCGATCACTGCCATGAGTTCCATCCGATTGTTGGTGGTCTTCCTGTATCCTTGCGCCAATTCTTTTCGATAATCCCCGAATAGCAGAATGGCGCCATAACCACCCGGACCGGGATTGCCTCTGGCAGAGCCGTCGGTATATATGATCACAGCATCCGACATCTATACTTGAAATACGCCGGTTTTGAAGGGAGGGATTTCAGCATTGCAGTTGGCCGCTTCGATGCCAGCAGAGATCCATTTACGTGTATCGACCGGATCGATGATGGCATCCACCCACAATCGGGCAGCTCCGTAATAGGGAGAAGTTTGCGCCTCGTATTTGCTTCGGATCTTGTCACCCAGTTCTTTTTCTTCTGTCTCGGTCAATGCTTTTCCCTTCGCTTTTTGTGTAGCGGTTTCGATCTGCAAAAGCGTTTTGGCCGCGGAATCACCACTCATCACCGCGATCTTGGCAGTGGGCCAGGCCAGTATCAATCTGGGGTCGTATGCCTTTCCGCACATCGCATAATTACCGGCGCCGAATGAATTTCCAACGATGATGGTGAATTTCGGAACAACGGAATTGGCAACGGCATTCACCATTTTGGCTCCGTCTTTAATGATCCCACTGTGTTCGCTACGGCTGCCGACCATGAAGCCGGTCACGTCTTGCAAGAAGAGCAGCGGTATTTTTTTCTGATTACAGTTCATGATGAAACGGGCGGCTTTATCGGCGCTGTCGTTATAGATCACACCACCCATTTGTTGTTCGCCCAGTCGGGTTTTGACCAGTTTGCGTTGGTTGGCCACGATACCGACCGACCATCCATCGATCCGAGCATATCCGCAAAGAATGGTTTGCCCATATTCCGGCTTGAACGATGAGTAGGAACCTTCATCTACCAGTCTATCCAGGATGACTTGCATGTCGTAAGGTTTTCCATCGGTCGGAAACAGTGCATGCACTTCTTCAATGGGACTAGCAGGTGCTTTGGTGTCGATTCGATCGAATCCGGCTTTTGGTGTGTGTCCCAATCGGCCGATGGTTTCTCGGATGTGATGCAGGCATTCTTTTTCGGTGGCGAATTTTCTGTCGGCAATACCTGATATCGTTGTATGTGTTTCGGCTCCGCCCAATTTCTCATGTTCCACTACTTCACCGATTGCCGCTTTCACGAGGTAGGGGCCGGCTAGGTAAATGGATCCGTTTCCTTCGACCATATAGGTCTCGTCGCTCATAATTGGCAGGTAGGCGCCACCGGCAACACAAGGACCGAGTACGGCGGCGATCTGCGGAATACCCATGGCACTCATGCGGGCATTGTTACGAAAGACCCGACCGAAATGTTCTTTGTCTGCGAATATATCTTCCTGCAAAGGCAAATAGATACCGGCACTGTCGACTAGGTAGATCACGGGAAGGTGATTTTCCATGGCGATCTCCTGTAAGCGCAAATTCTTTTTTCCGGTGATGGGGAACCAGGCACCGGCTTTTACAGTGGCATCATTGGCGACGATCATACAGGTTCTGCCTTGTATGATACCGATGCCACCGACAGTACCGCCGGCCGGACAACCACCATGTTCGGCAAACATCTCGTAACCGGCGAGTGCGCCGATCTCGAGAAATTCGCTGCCTGGATCGATCAGGTATTCGATGCGCTCACGCGCAGGGAGTTTGTTTTTTTGACGTTGTTTTTCCTGTGCAGCTGCTCCGCCGCCGAGGTGGATCCTATCCAGCCGCTGACGCAGATCACTCAGCAGCTGGCGGTACCGATCCTCATTTTGTTGGTTGGCAAGATCCATGGTGAGACTTCTTTTTCAAAGATACGGTTACTGACTTGAGCAGTATCATCTGCTCAATCCTGCGGTCCGCTTATCTTTAAGCCGAATGGATTCACTGACCCATATTGCCATCGGTGCCTGCGCAGGTGAGTGGATGGCCGGAAAAAGATTAGGCCGAAAGGCTATGCTTTGGGGGGCACTGGCACATAGTTTACCCGACATCGATTTTATTGCCGGCATTTGGAATGATCCGGCTGAAGACCTGCTGGCGCATCGCGGATTCACCCATTCGATCGTATTCGCCTTTATTGCCATGTATTTGTTGGTGCAGGCTCATGCCCGTTTGCATCCCGGTGCTTATCCGCATCGAAGATCTGCTTATGGTTTTTTTGGGATATTGGTTTTTTTACATCTGTTACTTGATGGATTCAATGTCTACGGTACTGGCTGGTTCGAACCGTTCTCTCATGTGCGGGTGGCATTCAATTGGTTATTTGTGGCCGATCCGTTTTTTTCTGTTGGTCCGGGTATCGCCTTGTTTTTATTACTTGTGTTGAGAAGGCAGCATCCTTGGCGGATTCGGATCAGTCAGGCCGGATTGATCATAAGTATGGTCTATCTGGGGTATGCCGGTTCAAATAAAATGCGGATCGATCGGGATGTCCGGAGTGAGATTCGTCGGCGTAATTGGTCCGACTCAGCCTATTTTACTACCCCGGCTCCATTGAATACCTGGCTTTGGTATGCGGTGGTCAATCGGCCAGATGGTGCATACATCTCTCACCGTTCGCTCTATGATCGGTGTGATACCATGAGTTTTAAATTCTTTCCTCGTCGAGATACTTTGCTTTATCCCTTGTTCGGACATGAGCCGTTGCAGCACTTGATCCGTTTCTCGCAAGGGTATTATACAGTTGAACAGCAAAATGACAGTTTGATCTTCAGCGACCTCCGGTTCGGTCAGCAGCAGGGTTGGAATGATCCCGCTGCACCGTTTGTATTTTATTACTATTTATCGCATCCGGAGAATAATGAGCTGGTGATACAACGAGGACGCTTTCAGGGTTGGGGCTTATCGGCCTTGCAACGTTTATGGGAGCGCATCGGTGGTTGGGGATGCCAGTAGTTTACTCTTGCCGAAAATAAAAGGTGAACAAACGGAGTACTGCATGTACGATGAAAAAGGAGAGGCGTTGACCGATCTGCTGAAAAAATCCGGTGTATGCTGCAAAGGCCATCGGGTCGATCCGTTTGCAATCCGTTCGGATCAGATCCTCGAGCATCAGTCGGGTGACTACTGCAAAATTATTATCTCGAACATCCAGGTTCGCTTCGAGTGAGGCGAGTGCGGAGATCTCATTCAGGTTATAAGATCCGACGGTGGTCCACTTATCATCTGCCGTGGCCACTTTGGCGTGTAGTACGTTAGACTGGTATTCGTAGATCTCGATCCCTTTATCCAGCATCCATCGGTATAGAAATCGTTCAGCAGATTTTGCCAGTGGAACATCGGAGACGCCGGTGAGGATGACTCGGATGCGCACGTTTTTCTTTCGGGCTTGAGCAATTTTTTTCCGAAGGAGTCGGCCCGGCAGAAAATAACTGCAACAGATCAGTATGCTTTTCTCGGCTGTCTGGAATTGTTCGAGGTAGCTACGCGTTATCTCGCGCTTCCGACGCACCCAGTCGTTGTATCGCAAGCGACAATCTTTTTGTTGGGGGTTGGAGATCTTGTCGCAAAAAGAATCTACAGATCTCCAATCGATGCGGGTGGGTAGCTCCTGTTCGCCCCAGAGTGATCGGCATTGGTGGTAGGCAATATAGGCAGTTTCCCCTTCCAGGTAGACGGCCATATCGTACCAAGCGGGTTCGTTCGGCAGGTCGTTGTAGCGGTCGCAGATGTTCAGTCCGCCGATCAGCAGTTTAACGCCATCTGCAACCACGATCTTATGGTGCATGCGTCGGCCTACATAAAAACGGGTGCTGCGCAGCAGTGGTTCGAACCATTTCAGTTCAGCGCCCGATTTTCGAAATTGCTCAATTCGTTTGTTGTCGAGATGGGCAGAGGCATAGGCATCCAGGTGCAGGTGTACGGATACACCACGAAGGGCTGCGGCTGATAAAAGTTCAAGTATCCTGTCGCCGGTAGAGTCGGGTTCAAGTATGTAAAATTGAAGATGGATCGACTGTTTTGCCTCTTGTATGAGTTGTTCCAGCCGGGTGAAGTAGGGTTTTCCGCCGCGGATCAGTTCCACCCGGTTTCGGGGCGAATAGCCGATGTGCATGACCTGTTTGATGCGACTCATCTGCTAAAGGTAAATTTCACAGATAATAAAAAGGGCAGTGGTGATGTTAATCACCTGTAGGCGGACTATTTCTTAATCAGGTAGATGTCCCAGATTTTTTGGTTCGCTTGGCTGCTGTCTTTATCCCCGGGCCAGAAGATGATTCTGCCTGTACTCAAGATCCCGCCCATGATAAATCCGACATGGTGTTCACCGGCAGGAAGTTTATCCCAGAGTAAGATTCCTTTTTGATCGAACAGTTCTGTTTGAGTGGGAATGAACATAGCGGAGGCGCCTAGTAGCTCGGGTAATTCGAGGGGTAACAACTCTTCCTTATTCATATTTTCACTTCTTGTGATCAGGCTGATGTTTCGAGTGAAGGGGAGTATGTTGTTTTGAATGATCTCTCCTTTCTCATTTCGATAATATTCGGCGATCCCTCCGAAAAACAAATTATAGGTGGTGCTGGTATTTCGATCATAGATGGGCAGGTGTGCATTGTGATAGTGGCTGAATCGTTGCTCGAAATCTGGGACTTCTTTTATTTTATCATCATCAATATCGACTAGTGTTTTATAGGGGAGTTCTGCCTGACGTTGAAATACGCCGGAGAAGATGGTGAGTCCGACCGTGCCGTTTGCTCTGTATTGAGGTAATACATTCATGTCTCTTCGGTGTAGCAGATTCGTATCGGTGATTGGTTTCAACCATTTGATCGATCCCTTTTTTGTGCGTTTGAATCGACGGATCTGGTCGGTGTATTGTTGGGTGAAACCGGGGCCATGATCGGGTCCGTGTGGATTGTATTTTCCATCGAATCGATGTCCGCCTACGAGGTAATAGGTGTTGTTCAGGTAGCCCAGGTGCCCTCCGCAGACGGCGAGATCATTATGTGAAATTCTTGTGATGTGTTTTCCCCAAGCTTGGTTGTTTTGAATGGCTTCAATGATCTCGGGTATCTGAAGTTCAAGAAGGGCGGGGTAGGTGGTGAATTTCCTGGTAGCGTCTCCGAACCCATATCCTCCGACGCAGAGGAGTCGTTCGTGTTGCTGGTGGAATTCCATGTTGGTGCTCTGAAGTTGGTCTTTTATGTCAGCAGACAGACCAGTTAAGGAGCTGCTCCAGACCTTTTCGGTAAGCAGGTCGATCACGAATATTGAATCGTTTCTGTACCGTGGGTGGAAGGCGGCAAAGGGTTGTTTTTGATGGAGGCCGTCGGTCCGACCGCCGAGTACAAGCAGCTTATTTTGCCATTTGGCCCAGGCGAACGAGTGTAGCGCAGGTAGTCCTGGTATTGTTCTTGGCTGAAACCTTAGTTCGGGGGATTGTGCCGAAAGGTTAGTTGTCAGAATAAGGAAGCAGAGCAAGAGGGGGCTGTTGCGCATGGTGGTCGGGTTGGTGGGCAATATTCGCGAATGCTAGATATATTTTGCGTGAGTAAAGTCACTTTTGGGGCTTTGTCTCCGTTTTTTTTGCCCTATATTTGCACTCCCTCAACGGGATGCCTAGGTGGCGAAATTGGTAGACGCACCGTCTTCAGGTGGCGGCGCCGCGAGGTGTGCTGGTTCGAATCCAGTCCTGGGCACAAAGCCCCCAACACGAAGTGTTGAGGGCTTTTTAATTGGATGCGTGGTAAGTTTACTTGCCTAAGCAGACAAGTAAAAAGCCCGTCACGGCGAAGCCGTGTGGGGCTTTGGGTAAGACCAACTTATTGTGATCACTGAAAGTAATCCAGCACTAGTTACAATAAAAAATTTAAAAGATGAATTACATTCTTAGTTTACCGTCAGTTAGTGCCATAATTTTACCTTTGCAAAAATTCACTATTTGTGCTCAACCAACTAAGTAATAAATTCATTTTATTAGCGCTAACGGTTATATTGTTGATCGGATGTAAAGAGAAATCCCCAACACTACCCATACTAGGGGAGCCCACTATTCTAGGAAATGACACAATTTATCCTACTATTGCAAACTTTAGATTTGTAAACCAGGACAGTAACATAGTTACTAATCAAACTTTTGAAAACAAGTTGTACATCGCGGATTTTATTTTTCTTTCTTGCCCTACTATTTGTCCGAAAATGACAAAAGAATTGTATAACGCTTATCAACAATTTGAAAATGAAAGCAGAGTCCTATTTATTTCTCATACCATTGATCCAGAGCACGATACAATTCCAGCTTTAAAAGCATATGCAAAAAATTTAGGGGTTAATTCAAATAAATGGCATTTTGTAACAGGTAATCAAGAAAGTATTCTTAACCTGAGTGAACTTTCCTATTTCTCAGCGGCATACCCCGACAGTACATCTCCAGGTGGATTTACACACAGTGGTGGATTGTTACTAGTGGACAAGAATCGCCATATTCGTGGGGTATATAATAGCATGAATCCGGAGGAAACTAAACGTCTTGTAAAAGATGTAAAAATCTTGCTAAACGAACAGTTTTGATATAACTTTGCAATATTGAAAAAACTGCTCTCGATATTACTGATCCTTGTTTTTCTTGTACAAAGTACAAGTCATCTTTGGATTTTGGTTTCTTTTAAAATTAATCAAGAATATATCGCTGACAACCTCTGTATCAATAGATTTGAGTCTATCCCTACATGTAAAGGATCCTGCGTTTTGGAAGATCAATTAAATAGGGCCCAACAACAAGAAGAAAAATACCCAGATTTCAAATTCAAGGGAATTAACCTATTTTGCCACCAGATTGCTTATGAATTCCTTCCTGGAATTGATTTTTTGAAAAGTAAATTAACATATCCGTTACTTACGACACCATTGATTAGATCCAATTATCTCCACTCAGTTTTTCGTCCTCCCACTAGTCTTGTTTAGCAGGGTATTACTTCACCTAAATCTGTAGACAAAAGTATTCAGTTGTTCTCTAGCGGATACAATTTTGCTACTTGTGCTAAAAAAGTTCAAAGCGCAATTCTTATATTTCAGCTTAGGGAAGTTTATTAGATGATAGCATGACTCATGATTCACCTGCTCTTTTAATGAATGATATATGCAGGCAACAATTATGGATCCTCAAGATCCAAATACTAATTTATAAATTAATAAAATCGAGATGAAACTAAGAATAGTAACGTTTATCTTTTTTTTCGCAATAAATGCCTTGCAGGCGCAGAAAGTAAAAGGTAAAATTTTAGATTATGAAACTAAAGAACCAGTTGCTGGAGTAACTATACAAACAATTTCCGGCCTGTCTTCAACACTCTCTGATGCAGAAGGAAAATTCATTATTAATACAAAAGGAAATGAAGATTCACTTAGAATTTCATTTATAGGCTATAGAACATTGATTATTGCGAATAAACCTAATTTAAGTATAGAGCTTAGTCAAGATAATCAACAATTGCAAGGCGTAATTCTTACAGCAAGTAGAGAATCAAGTCTTAGAACACAAAGCCCCATTGCTATTACCAAATTATCACCAAAGCTAATTGATGAAACAAAGGCAAGCATGGTTTTTGAATTAATTAACAAAACGCCAGGGGTGATTATGCCAAGCTATAATAACGAGCAACATGCTATGTCTATTCGCCAACCTATGGGCACTAATGCATATTATTTGTATATGGAGGATGGCGTACCTATTAGGCCTCTGGGAATTTTTAATCACAATGCCTTACTTGAAATTAATCAATTTGCTATCAGTAGCATTGAAGTAGTCAAAGGCCCAGTTTCTTCAATTTATGGCCCCGAAGCTGTCGGAGGGGCAATCAATTTCATTATGCAGAAACCTACACTTTTGCCAACAGCTAAACTTGGTATTCAGTTTGATAATTGGGGCTTTAAAAGAGTTCAATTTGGGTCGGGTGCAAAAATTAAAAAATTTGGATTTTATGTTGGAGGGTTAAGTAGCAAACAGACAAATTCTTGGATGGCTGCCTCTGACTATGATAAAACATCCATAAATGTAAGACTTGAGTATAACTTCACAGATAAAACAAGGTTGATTGGAAGTCTAGTCTATGGAAAGTATTATTCTCAAATGGCTGGCAGTGTAGATAGTGCTATGTTTTATAGTAGAAATTATGTTAGTTCTTCTGATTTTACTTATCGAAAATCTGAGGCTACCCGTTCACGTATAACCATAGAACATGATTGGAAAAGTAATTCCAAGTCTTTTATTACCTTATTTCATCGTTACAACAAGCATGGTCAGAATCCTAGCTATGGAATCAGGTGGACACCTGGGGCGTCTACTGCAAGAGGAGAAATAAATTCTAATGATTTTTCGAGCGTAGGACTAATTGCACAGCATAGTCAAAAATTTGAATTCTTAAATTCGAAACTGATTGCAGGAGGTGTTTTGGATTTATCAAATAATGACTATTGGTCTTATAGAATTGATCTTTTAGCTAAACTAGACCCAACTAGAAGATTTGTTGAAAAATATACAATAGACAGAGAACGTCCTGATTTGCCAATTGCGAATTATAACGGGGATATAAAAAATTATGCAGGATATGTACAATATGATTTTGAACCGTTAAAAAGACTTCGTTTTTCCATTGGAGGCCGATATGATATTATGGATTTAGATTATATAAATAATATAAATAAAACAAAAGGTAATATTATTTTTAAACGCTTTACGCCTAAAATTGGGCTTACTTATGATTTAGGAAGTGGTAACGGGTTATATGCTAATTTTTCACAAGGTTTTTCTCCGCCATCATTAACTGCAATCTTTAGGCCTAGACCCAATACTAATCCAGTAGAGTTTTACACGAATTTAAATCCAGCTTATTTTAATAATTATGAAATTGGAGGTTGGGCTTCAATTTTAAAAAGTAAAATATATCTTGATTTTGCTTTTTATCAAATGAATGGACGAAATGAATTACTTAACATACGTCAACCAGATAATTCATTCGACTATCAATCAGCTGGTAAAACACTTCATAG